>JBBDSA010000026.1:0-47946 GCA_040905165.1 Cyclobacteriaceae bacterium
TTAAATCGTCATCCCGATTTCTGCGTTTTTTAAAATGTTAGTTCTACCGATGACGGTCAATCGGAAGCAATCTCCACGGGCTTCATTGCCAGTGCTTTTGGGACAAACGGATATTTCTCCACATGCTTCACTCTTTTTCGAGATGGGAAACTTTGATGCGTTACATTGGGGGGATTGGAAAATTGTCAAAGAAAACCAGGATGATCTGTGGCAGTTATACAATATTAAAACAGATATTTCCGAAACGGACAATGTTTCCTCCCTTAGACCTGACCTGGTTAAAAAGTTGGGTGCTGCTTTTGACCAAAAAAAGAGTGAAATCCAGAATTATCTAGAATTGGAAAAAAATTAATTAATAATAGGAACTAATCATGTTTAAAAGATCTATCATTAAAACCCTTATTACTTTTCTTCTGATTTTCATCTTTAATAATGCCATACCTCAATCGGATCAAAAACCAAATTTTGTCATAGTTATGACCGATGATCAAGGCTATGGAGATGTGGGATATATGGGAAATAGTGACATCATTACCCCGAACTTGGATGAAATGTCCCGGGCAGGATTGAGATTAGACCGGTTTTATACCGCTCCAGTATGTTCCCCCACCAGGGCCAGTGTGCTTACGGGACGGTATCCCACCAGGACCGGGGTATTTTCATGGGGACATGCTTTAAGGCCAGAGGAACAGAGCATCGCTAACTTCCTTAAAGCAAGTGGTTATCAAACCGGGTTTTTTGGAAAATACCATCTTGGCTCTATTCGGGAAGAAGGCTTCACCAGTCCCACGGCCCATGGTTTTGAATTCTGGTATGCGGCAGCCAATTTTTATGAAAATGATCCTTGGATGAGTAAAAATGGAGAGCCGGTTCACTTAAAAGGGGAAAGTTCGGATATTACCGTTGAATTGGCCTTAGATTATATCCAGAGTGCGGTCCGGAAACAAAACCCTTTTCTCGTTTTCATTTGGCTGGGATCCCCTCATTTACCTCATGAAGCGGAAGATTATTTGAAAAACCTTTACCCTTCCCAACCTGAAAACATGAAAAATTATTTGGGTGAAATGACGGGAATTGATCTGGCGGTTGGAAAATTACGGCAGGAATTAAGAAATCTGGACATTGAAAAGGAAACCCTGCTCTGGTTTTCAAGTGATAACGGCGGAAAATTTCCAGAGGGTAATAACGGCATTCTGCGGGACCAAAAAGGCACGCTGTATGAAGGAGGTATCCGGGTTCCTTCTATCATTGAGTGGCCAGGAAAAATCCTACCGGCCGTATCTAAAGTACCAACGGCCTCAGTGGACATTTTTCCTACCCTATTGGAATTGGCTGAAGTGGAATCCGAAAACATATCCTATCCTTTGGACGGGCAGAGTCTGGTTCCTTTAATGGAGGGTAAAATGGACAAAAGAACAAAACCCCTTGGTTTTTGGGATTATAAGGAAATTAGGGGAAATGGTATGAAAAGCGACCAAATTATCCAGGAATATAAAATGGTATTGGAGGGTAAAATGCCATTGGATTCCCTTAATGAAGGATTACTTAATCCTCCCCATCTAAATTATGTGGGATTGGACCAATACCCCTATTCCGGGTCATTTGCATGGATCGATGAAGCATGGAAATTGCATCAAAACGGTCCTGATTTTGAATTGTATAATTTGGAAAAAGATCCAAAAGAGGAAAAGAATTTGGTGGAGCAATTTCCTGACAGGGTAAAAAAAATGAAGGATGCCTTGACCAACTGGCAAAATTCGGTTATCCGAAGTATTCGCGGAGAAGATTATTGAATTTTAATATAAAATAAAAAATGAAAATAAGATCCAGTCCCTTAAAGCCCTTTTCAGTTTTATTGGTTTTGTTAATCACCTTAGGAATAATTTACCCTTCGAAGGCCAGCCCTAATGATCGGCCACCGAATATTTTGATCATTACCGTAGACAATGTGGGGTATGGGGATTTTAGGGTATTCAACGATCAATCTCCGATTATTACACCCAATCTGGACAAATTGGCCCGGCAAGGTGCCAAGTTGACGGATTTTTATACTGCCTCACCCACATGCACTGCTTCCAGAGCTACCTTATTGACCGGGAGAATACCACAAAGGAACCAGCTGGATTACCAACTGGGAGGGCTTGCGGGAAATTATGGCATCGGCCTTTCCCAATCCGAAGTGATTATTCCAAAAGTATTGAAAAACAGTCCCCATGGATATGTTACCGGTGCATTCGGAAAATGGAACATTGGATTTGCTCCGGGATCCAGGCCAACTGAAAGGGGATTTGATGAATTTCTGGGAATCGCTTCCGGAAATGCGGACCATTTCAGCCATGTCTATGCAGGTAGGCATGACCTATACCACAATACGACCTCCATCAATCGCCATGGAGAATACAGCACAGACCTATTCGCCAATTCAGCCATTGATTTCATTAAAGAAAAATCCTCCAATGAAACACCTTGGATGGTTTACCTTCCCTTTGATGCACCACACCATCCGGGAGACAGGAACATTGATCCCGGAAAGCCCAATATTTGGAAGGCTCCGGATGATGCTTTTGAGCCCTATGGCCTTAGCCCAGATGAAAAAGACCCTAAAAAAAGATTCAATGCCGTTGTCACCGCCATTGATATGGCCATAGGTAGGGTAATGGAAACTTTGGATGAATTGGGAATTGCTGACAACACATTTGTTTTCTTCTATTCGGACAACGGCGCTTTTTATCCATATCTGGATATTCAGTCCAACGCTTCCTTAAATGGTGCGGGCGTTACGCTTTGGGAAGGTGGGATTCGGGTGCCTGCCATAGCAAGATGGCCGGGAAAAATCAAAGCCAATTCCACCATCAGTACCCGGCTGTGGTCCCCCGATCTTTTTGTTGGGGTGGCGGATCTGGCAGAAGCGGAATTGCCTCAGGATAGGTTTATTGATGGTAAAAACCCCATTCCGGTCCTCACCGGTCAGACTACCCATTCACCCCATGCTGCTTTGTTTTTCAAATACCAATCCCATGCGGCCTTGATTTGGGGGGATTATAAAATTTTAAGGGAAAAACCGGAGGACCCATGGAAATTATTCAACATTCGGGATGATATCTCCGAATCTAGGGACCTTGCCCAAACCAATCCTGAATTGGTAAAAAAGCTTTATGAACCCTTTAGGCTCACAGAAGAAGAAATTAAAAATGATGTTGAAAGACAAGAGAAAACAGAGGCTGCTAAATCCCAATACAAATAATTCCTCCATGAAAAATTATCATAATTACCTTTACAATGGATTAATCTTAGTTGCTATTATCGTAAGTATTTCCTGCCAAACTCAAAAGCAGGAAAAGCAAGAACCCTCCCAACCCAATGTGATTCTTCTGATGGGGGATGATCATGGATGGTATGAAACAGGGTATAATGGACATCCCTACTTACAAACGCCTTTTTTGGATGAAATGGCCAAAAATGGTTTGAGAATGGACCGTTTTTATTCAGCCTCCCCAATTTGCTCCCCTACAAGAGGCAGTGTGATCACCGGAAGACACCCCAATAGATACGGCACTTTTACACCTGGGTTTTCCATTCGTCCTGAAGAAATAGGTGTTGCCCAATTGATGAAGTCAGCAGAATACCATACCGGGCATTTTGGAAAATGGCATTTGGGTCCTGTGAAAGCATCATCTCCAACCAATCCCGGTGCCATGGGGTTTGAGGAATGGTTATCCCATGACAATTTTTTTGAAATGGATCCTCCATTTTCCAGAAACGGAGCAGAACCTGTAATATTCAAGGGAGAAGGTTCAGAAATCGTCGTTTCAGAGGCGATCCGTTTTATCGAAGATGCCAAGGAAAACGGAAAACCATTTTTTGTTGTAATTTGGTATGGTTCTCCCCATGAGCCTTACAGTGGCCTTGAAAAGGATTTGGCCCTATATGATGATCTTCCGGAAAGCCTTGGAGACAAGAAAGTCAGGTTAACTTCTAATGAAACAGGCCGTCAGGTGGAACGGCTGCAAAGGGAAGTGCTGAGAGAACGTTATGCGGAAATTACCGCGATGGACAGATCCATAGGACAATTAAGAAATTATTTGGAAAATGAAGGACTGCGGCAAAATACCCTTTTATGGTATTTTGGAGATAATGGTACCCCGCAGGAAGGCAATGTTTTAGGGCCATTTCGGGAACAGAAAGGCAGTGTTTATGAAGGAGGTACCAGAGTGCCCAGCGTCATGGAATGGCCTGCCCGAATCACTGAACCCATGGTTAGTCAGATGAATGCCGTCAGCAGTGATGTTTTGCCCACCCTATGCGAAATTTCCAATCAACCATTGCCTGATCGTATCCTGGATGGAATCAGTTTGGTGCCGATGATTGAAGGAAATATGACCCAAAGGCCTGAACCTATTGAATTTTGGAACAGAAGACCTAGGGACCAGGAATCGCAGGAACCATATATTGACCCCGAGCTTCAAAAGGGAACTACCCCCCTTGTTAAATTGATGGGGGATATCGCTACCCGTAATTTCAAGAACTTCCATCATCCTGACATTCAGGAGCAGGATTTTCAAGGTCCAAGAGCATTGCTGGACCAACAATATAAATTGGTGATCCATGGAAGTACAGGACCTGAGGCCAAGAGGGAATTGTTCGATATTGTGGAAGACCCGGCTGAAGAAAATAATATCATCGACTCTAAGCCTGAACTTGCCCAGGAAATGGAAAATGAACTCCGCACCTGGCAACAATCGGTACTGGAAAGTTTGTTGGGGAATGATTATCAATAATTGGTCATGGTATATCAAATTTTATCCAAATAACTTTATACCTAACAGTTCTACGATCTTGTCTTCAATTATCCTATCCTAAATTAAATCATTCCTATTTTAAAACATACAACAGGAATAAAAGATTGCCTGTTGCAATAAACCTTTAATTTATTAGATTGAAGGCTCAAATATTTTTTACATTAAATTCATACGAATACTTCTAGACCATGATAAGGAATTTTAATAAATTCAAATTTTCTACCCCTTTTAGTATTGCTTTGATCACAATAGTTTTCTTTGGCTCCTGTTCTTCAGAACGGGAGGGTACCGGAACACCGAAAAACCCGAACATCATCATTATCCTGGCCGATGATATGGGATATGGAGATGTTTCTGCATTGAATCCGGATTCAAAGGTTTCAACTCCCTCCATAGATAAAATGGTGCGGGAGGGAATCAGTTTTACCAATGCCCATTCCAGTGCCTCGGTTTGCACCCCATCCAGGTATGGTCTGTTAACCGGAAGATATGCATTTAAATCCGAGGAAGCTGCTTTTGGAATTGGTGGTTTTGCCGGCCCTGTTATTGAATCCGGAAGAGAAACCCTTGCATCCCTACTCAAAACATCAGGTTATGTAACCGGTGTTGTCGGAAAATGGCACTTGGGATTGGAATGGAAAACCGAAGATGGGGAAAGCACACCGGTTTTTAATGCGGAGACCGGATATTCCAATGTTGATTTTGGACAGGAAATAGGTACAGGTCCCAATGACTTTGGTTTTGATTATTCCTTTATTCATCCCGCATCTCTGGATATCCCTCCTTATGTTTTTTTAAGAAACCACCGGGCCATTGATTCCGATATGATCCTCACTACGGAGGTCTATCCCAGAAGAAAGGACCATACCACCTTTTCCTGGGATAAGAAACATTCCAATGAACAGGCAGTTTATTGGGAAAAAGGAGTTTGGTGGAGGCAGGGTGAAATGTCGCGTTCATTTAGAATAGAAAACTGCCACAAGGAAATCGTTAAAGAAGGATTAAACTTCATAGAAACTCAGGTTAAAAACGAACCTGATAAACCATTTTTTCTATATTTACCCCTAACCGGGCCCCATACTCCATGGGTACCCACTGAAGATTTAAAAGGGAAATCTCCCATTGGACTTTACGGTGATTTTGTGATGACCATAGATCATGCTGTGGCCGAAATTCAAGAAACATTGATTAAAAACGGCATTGATAAGGAAACCCTTTTGGTATTTACCAGTGACAATGGAGCTTATTGGCCCGAAGAGGAGATCCGGCTCCACTCGCATGATTCCAATTGGGGACGAAGGGGGCAAAAAGGAGATGTTTGGGAAGGGGGTCATCGGGTACCCTTGATCATCACCTGGCCGGACAAAATTAAAAACCCCTCGGTTTTCAAGCCTTTGGTCAGCCTACTCGATTTTTTTGCTACATTTTCAGAACTGGTAGGACATGAAAAAAATGCGGGAAGTGGAGAGGACAGTTTCAGCTTTTTACATGTGCTGGAAGGCAACCATGATAAACCCGTCAGATCTTCAATGGTACACCATTCTTCCGGAGGCATGTACAGTTTAAGAGATGAAAAATATAAATATATTGATGGGTTAGGATCAGGTGGTTTTACGGCTCCCCAATTTGAAAAACCGCAACAGGATGGACCTATGGGCCAACTTTACCGTATAGACTTGGATTCTACCGAAAGTCAAAATCTAATCCTGGAGGAACCTGATCTGGCCATTAAAATGTCCCAATCCCTTACATCCTTCCAATAAATTCCATTTGTAGGTCAATTTCCATAAGTGGCCAGATTAAGCGTTTTTCATTTTAAGATTTCGTTTTAGCGGATGGTTTTATGATGATTATCATAAAAGGAAATGATTTGCCTTACGATTATTTTATGGTATGACTTGTAACTTGGGTTAAAATCATTCAATAACCTTGATGCTACCCTCATGAAAAAAATTCTTGTTCCAACCGATTTCTCTCCCTATGCCGATACGGCGATGCAATTTGCTGCCAATCTTGTGGTGAACCAAAATGCGGAAATCATGCTGTTTCATGTTTTGTTGACGCCTGTGAATTGGGCCAAATTAAGTAAAGAGCAGGAAAGCCTCTTTCCGGACACCTTATCAGCTATTAGACAAGCTAAAGCTCATTTATCGGAAAGAGTGGACCAAATCAAAAAGAAGGGAATTGAGGTCCAATCCCAAATTCATTTTACGGATGGGAAAGAACAGGTGATTAACTTTCTTGATAAAGAAAAAATTGATCTCGTTGTGATGGGATCCCATGGTAAATATGGTTTTAAAGCCCATGTTTTGGGTTCCAATACTTATACCATTTTGAGAAAATCAGGAATTCCTGTTTTTGTCGTAAAACCTTCAACAGAAACCATTCAATTTAAAAAGGTGGTATTGGCAATTGATTTTAAAGAAGCATCTGGAAAAGCTTTCCAATACTTAACCGATATCATTAGGCTTTTAGGTGGAGAACCCCAATTGTTATACGTCAACACACCGGCCAATTTTATGGAAGATGAGCATATCCATGAATTGGGGCAGGCCTTCCTTAAAAATCACGCCTTTTACCCTCATGAAATTAATATTTACAGTGCTTATAATGTGGAAAGGGGCATTATTCAATTTTGCAACAGGATCCAAGCTGATGCTGTGGCGATCATTACCCATGGAAAAACTGATCTTCAACAATTATTTTCGCCTTCGGTCACAGAGAACCTGATTACCTATTTAAACAAACCGGTATTGAGTCTAAACGTTTCCGAAATGAAAGATCAGTAAATAATTATTCTTTAACCCTAAGGTGGCCGGCTTTTTTGTTGCCACGAATGCACGAAGGTACTCTTATTTTGTGCATTTGCGGCTAATCTTATTGTGACTTGTCTCCTGGTTGGACCCGGGGCAGGACTAACCAAGGACCAGGAAAACCAGAGCTGTCTGCGGGGACATAGACAGGGAATGGGAATTGCATGGAAATCAAAAGGAATTGGATTGCTTTTCTGATCAAAATCCTAATTTTTTTATGGTGTGGGAATGTAATTTATAGATTTTAAAACCCTATTTCTGGATAAACCCGTTTTTTTACCATAGAAAATGCAAAATAGAGGTTTTAAAATAATCTATACTGTAATTTATGTAATTCAAAATAAAAAAATTGTTTTGTTAATTTTTAAAGTAAAATATATTGAAATTTATTATAATTACAAATTATTTCCTAATACCTTTAATTCATCAAACAGGAATAAGATTAAAAGAAATTTTTGGTTTTGAATTTTAGGTTTTTTTGACATGACCAATTGCGGTTGGGAGATTTGGAAAAGAGCGTTGAATTGGGACTTTGATTTTGGTTAGGTCAGTTGGTTATTTTTTAATGTAGGGTTTGTCCGGGGTTTCATGAACAATGAGGCTCCGGCCTTTTTGTTTTTAGGGACTTTTAGGATGGATTACGGGGATTTCTAAAACCCTTTCCTCAAAAAACCTTTGCCTTCCCACTGCCAGATTTCTTAACGCCAAAACCTGCAAGGCGGTATATTTATTGTGTTTGCGTTAATTAAAAATCATCCTATAACTGAATTGAATTGTTTCCTAAGAGCCAAATGTACATAAGGAAATAGGTAAAATAGTGGTAAGGAAGGGTTAAGAAAAAGTAAAAAGTGCAATTTTGAAAGACCAGCCCTGGGAAGGCCTGAAGATCAATGGCCCCGCCTGGCAAGGCGGAGTTGGAATAGGAATACGGCTCCCGCAACTCCGGGAGGATTTGAATATGTCCCAGTGTGACCATGGAGTGCAGCCTTCCTGTTCACATGACCGCCAAAATCAATCTGGCAAGCCATGCCTTAATTAATAATTTTGATTTTACATGGCCAAAGGTTTGGGCTCCATGCCTATATTGAACCCTTTCCAGGGTTCCGGATGTATTAGGTTGTTTTTTACCATGGGTGATAACCCATGCTTATTGGTATTCCAGCCCATCCGGGCTTGGGTTATAGAATGCCTTATAACCACTTTATTAATTCAGGTATAAAAGAAATTAATAATCATCTCCCGAGCCCATATTAGAAACAAAAAGGGTAAAAATCCAAAACTATTTGGTTCTTTACCCTCTTTTAAGATTCCTTAACCGAAAAATTGCTTGTAACCATTGATTCTGTCTTCCAAATCAGCTTCTACTTTTCTGTAGGCTTCACGGTTGGGAAGGTGATCATTAACGGAAATATAATATTTGATTTTTGGCTCAGTTCCAGAGGGCCTGGCAGAAATTTTACTACCGTCTTCGAGGTAAAACTGGATGACATTGGATCTTTCCAAATCCAAAGGGGATTCAGACCCATCCACCATATTATAAACTATGCCTGTCTGAACATCCAATATTTTCAAAACCTTCACGCCGTTGATTTCTTTGGGCTTATTGTTCCGGAAACCCTGCATCAGTTTTTGAATCTGCTCGGCCCCATCTTTCCCCTTTTTGGTGATAGAAATAAGGGATTCTTTGTAAAAACCGTATTCCATATAAATTTCGGCGAGAACATCAATGAAATTTTTACTTTCTAATTTGTAGTAGGCCATCATTTCTGCGACCACCGCACAGGCGGAAATCCCATCCTTGTCCCTAACAAAATCCCCGATTAAAAAGCCATAACTTTCTTCGCCCCCAGCTATAAATTCCATTTTGCCTTCGTTGGCCAGAATGACGGAAGCAATATTTTTGAACCCTGTCAGCACCGAAAAATATTTCACCCCAAAGCCTTTGCTGATTTCACCCAATAAATCGGTGGTGACGATGGTACTTACGGTGAATTGTTTACCGGTTAACCTTCCCAGTTCTCTCCATTGGTTCAATAAATAATAGATGATCAAAGCTCCTGTTTGATTTCCATTCAATAATTCATATTCCCCTTTTTCATTGGGAATTACGGCAGCATATCGGTCTCCGTCCGGATCACAGGCCAAGACCAATTCAGCTTTGACTTTTTCTGCCAGCCTGATGGAAAGGTCCAAGGCCTCTGCTTCCTCCGGATTGGGATATATGACGGTGGGGAAATTACCATCAGGTTCATACTGTTCTTTTACCAAATGAATGTTTTCAAAACCAAAGACTTTTAATGCAGCAGGAACCATTTTCCAAGAGGCACCATGTATGGGTGAAAAAACAATGGTCATGTCCTTATGTATTAGAGTGGCCTTTGGCGATAAGGAGAGTTTTTTTACTTCATTTAGGTAAATCAAATCAAAATCCTCCTCAATATATTCTTTTAAGGCATCATTTTTATTCCACTTGACATCATCCATCGATTTGATTTTCATTACTTCGCTGATGATATTTTTGTCATGTGGAGCGACTACCTGCCCCCCATCATCCCAGTACACTTTATACCCGTTGTATTCTTTAGGATTATGGGAGGCGGTCACCATTACGCCGCTTTTACAGTTGAATTGCCTGATGGCGAAGGACAACATAGGGGTAGGTCTCATCTCCCTGAAATATTTTACCTTAATACCATTAGCCGTTAGAACATTGGTAGTGGTGTCTGCAAACAGGGTATTGTTCAACCTGCAATCACTGGTGATCGCAACGCTTATTTCCTCATCAGGAAAGCTCATTTTAAGGTAATTGGCCAATCCCTGCGTGGCCATGCCAATGGTATAAACATTGATCCTGTTAGAACCTATTCCCATTATACCCCTCAACCCACCGGTGCCAAATTCCAAATCCCTGTAAAAGGAATCAATCAAAGCTGAATCATCCTCAGTGGCAAGTAGGGCTTCTATTTCTTTTTTACTCTCGGGGTCAATGTTGCTTTTCAGCCAGCTTTGGGCTTTGTTGATTATTGATGTCTCGGTCATATAAAAAAAGTTTATATAGTTTTTTAGAAGCCAAAATATAGCAATTAAAATGGATTATTCCTGAATAAAACAGGCCGTTTTTAGATTGATCCAAACAATTATGATAAAAGTAATTGTTAATGATGCTTTTGGGTTTAAAACATTTTAAATACACCATGTAGCCTGGCCTTGGTGGGAAGAGGGACAAAACAGTGAGAAAAATGGGCAGTATTTAACCGGTTGATAAGAAGTATAAGGATTTTTGAAAATTTTGGATTTTGGATTATGTTTTCAGAATTTCTACCTTTGAGTTTATTTAGTTAAAAACAGCAAAGAATAAAGGAAAGATTATTTTTATGGATTTCGATAAAATGGACAAGGCGCTGACAAAGATCGTGGAATTGAGAAACCGACTCAGCCAGATCACTTATGCAGATTTGGATTATGATGAGATTGAAGAGGAATTGCATGATCTGGAAGACACCTTGAATGAAGAATTTGGTGAGGAATTGGAAAATAAATTGGAAGAAATTTATGTTACCTTGGCCTGTGATAATGATGTTCTGCTTCCTTCGGCCTATCTGGCCAATAAGTATATTCCCATGTTACCTGATTCCAGGGGAATTATTACCTATGAAGTACAGGGCAGTGAGGGTGTCCCTATAGAATCAGAACATTTTGACGGACAGGATGTTAGAATTGCCCTGGTACCCAATCCAGTCAGGTTTGTCATGGTAATCAATGGGAAATCCTTAAAAGACTTGTGGAGATCACGATGAAATACGAATTCATTTTTTAATTTCACCTCCATCAAAGCCATGAATACCTTGTTACGATACTTTTTAGTCTACATCCTGTCACTTCATATGGGATGCGATGTATTTTCAAAACTGACTCCAAAAAGCAGTTCTGATGAAGAGGTCTCCATTCTTCCGGGAAATCCAGAAAATAAATCTTCTAAGGTCTTACCTTCTGAATTAAACAGCAATTCGCAACTGTCCAAAACAACGATTGGGGTATATTTTATGCCTTCATGGAATGTTTCCGGTAATTCAAATCAGGATTTGGACAGTTTCTGGTCTTGTCTTAGAGGAAGAGGTGATTGCAGGTTCCTTTCTGATCCCAATGCCTGGGGCCCTAAAGGAAGAATTTACAATAAAAGCTACCCTTATGAAGGCCCTTTTCTGGATAAAAAACCCATACCAGAACTAAAGGGTTTTTATAAGCGAGATGATCCTGAGGTGGCCCAAATGCAGTTGCAATATATGAAGGCCTATGGTATAGATTTTTTTGCCTACAACTGGTATTTTGGAAGACATTATTATTACCATAAAAATTTTGCGCCTCAATCCAAAATATATTATCCCAATGGATGGGACACGGATCAAAGTCGGGATGGCAGGGTCAAAGTGCCGGGAGTGGAGGAATGGGACAGCCAGTTAAAGGTTTTGTTAGCAGAAAATGAAAAGTTGCCTGAAAACAAAAGGATGAAGTTCGCGATCAATTGGTGCGATGACAGTAATGAGCGATGGCTAAATTGGTTGGAAATGGCTTCACCGAAAAACATCGAGGCAAAGATCAATTATCCCGGGGAATCTCCGGATAAGCAGCTTTACCTTAAGGTTCATGACAAAATCACTTTGATGTGGATCCAACAGTACTTTAAAAGGGATGATTATTTGAAAGATGAACAGGGAAGACCTGTGGTATATTTTTATTTTCCCCATGATACGGAATCCAGGGCATCCTATTATGGGGTGGGGCTGGGTGACTTATTGGAAAGGTCAAAAAACCTTGCCAAAAAAGCAGGATTCAAGGGAATAAAATTTATTGCGGTTACTTCGGGCGCCATGACCTCTGTGATGAAACCTTATGCCATGCCCACCAGATGGAAACCAAAAAACCCATCACGGCCTTGGGAAGGAGGAGAATATGGCAAGAAAAGGTTGTTTCAAGATTATGTTCCCAGGTTAAAAAAAATGGGATTTGATGGGTTGACGGCCTATATTTACCATGATTTTTATGACCAAAACAACAAGAGTTACCAGGACATGAGATCAACATATGCTGGTCATTGGAAGAAATGGAGCGAATTTTTTAAAAACGACCCGGATTTTGAATACCAAATTCCAGTTGCTATGGGTTGGGACAGGAGACCGGCGGGAGGCACCTGGCCTCAAAAAACAGGATTTCCCAGTGAACCTGAAAAAGACAGGGTGATCAGCAATAAAACAACTTTTAAAGCAAAGCTAAAAGATGCCAAAGCGGTGAGTGACCAATACCAAAATACAAATGGCCATACGATAATGGTCTGTTGTTGGAATGAATACCTGGAAGGCAATCATATTGAACCCACCGTCGGCCATGGGTTTGATTATTTGGAAGCCATAAAGGAGGTCTTCAAACCTTAACCAAACCCCAAATGTTTTCTTATTTTGGTTAAAAGAACCAAAGCACTTTCTTTTGCTTTTTTTTCACCTTCCAATAATTTTAATTCCAGCTCCCCTGGATTGGACATGAGGTATTGATACCGATCCCGCTCACCCTTGTATTTTTCCAGTATCAGAGACAGTAATTCATTTTTGGCGTGCCCATACCCAAAATTTCCGGCGAAATATCTTTCTCTTAAAGAAAGGGTTTCAGCCTGGTCCGCTATTAAACTGAATAATTTATACACGGTACAGGTATCCGGATTTTTTGGTTCTTCCAATGGGGTACTGTCTGTGATGATGGTATTGATATTTTTTTTCAATTGTTTTTCCGGCAAAAATATATCGATATAATTATGGTAGGATTTACTCATTTTCTGTCCATCAGTACCTGGAATAATCATGACTTCTTCGTTGATTTTGGGCTCAGGGAGTGTAAGCAGGTCTTTCCCTATTCTGTGATTAAAGGTGCTGGCAATGTCCCTGGCGATTTCCAGGTGCTGCAATTGGTCCTTTCCTACAGGTACCATGTCTGCTTCGTAAAGAAGGATATCGGCAGCCATAAGAACAGGGTAGATGAATAATCCGGCATTCACATCTGCGAGCCGATCGGATTTGTCTTTGAAACTATGGGCATTGGCCAACATGGGATAGGGGGTAAAGCAACTGAGGTACCAGGTCAGCTCTGTTACTTCAGGGATCCTTGATTGGCGGTAAAAAACGGTTTTATTGATGTCCAGGCCAAAGGAAAGCCAGGCTGATGCCACTGCCCTCACATTTTCTTCCCTTTCATTGCCTCCTTTAATGGTGGTAAGTGAATGGAGGTCGGCAATAAAAATAAAAGATTCATTGTTATCCCTATTAATCAGTCGGATAGCAGGTTGAATTGCTCCTAAAATATTACCCAAATGGGGTTTTCCTGAACTTTGAATTCCTGTTAATACTCTGGCCATTGATAAATTTTTGACGCAAATTAAATAATTAAAGAGATAATTTGGGTCAATTTTTCCGTTATTTGCAATTATGATGAAGACAGTATTATCTATTTTGGTTGGTGGGTTGTTGGTATTCCTGTCTTTTGAGTGTAGTAGTCAGGGAGTTGAAGAGAATGTTTTAAGGTGGGAGGATAATCAACTGGACCTGGGAGCCGTGATGGAAGAAAATGGCGCAGTAACAGTAGATTATTTTTTTGAGAATAAGGAGGATTTTCCCGTAATCATTGAAGAGGTGGTTGCAGATTGTGGATGCACCACCGTTGAATTTTCAACAGATACTTTGTTTCAGGATAACAAAGGCTTAGTGAAAATTAAATTTGATCCACAATATCGTGGGGGTACATTTTCAAAAATGATTTTGGTCAAAACAAACATCAACACAGCCGGTGATTCACTGTTTTTAGAAGGAGTAAACATTCCTTACCCGAATGATGTTACCCAACATTATAAAATTAGAAAGGGCGGCTTGGGATTTGTTTTTCCAGTCAATAATTTAGGTACTATATTTTCCAATGAAATAAAAACCAAGTATTTGGATTTTAATAATTTTAGCGAATACCCCATCCAACTCAATCAAATTCAGGAAGGTTTACCTGAACACATCCTAGTGAAGATGACACCGGCTGTCGTACAGCCTGGAAAAAGAGGAGTTTTGGAAATTGGTTATGACCCTAACATTAAAAAGGAATTGGGTTTCATAGAAGAAGAAATCTCACTTTCTGTTCTTTCTTCTGAGCGTTTTGATGTATCCCTTCAATTTGTGGCCACTTTGCATGAGCATTTTGAGCCCGTACCCATTTCAAAAATTGACAGCGTGCCAAGATTGGAATTGGAGGAAGCCGAAGTGGATTTAGGAAAGATCAAATCCCATACCAAGGTCCAAAAAAGGCTAACTTTAGAAAATGTAGGAGGCGAAAGTCTGAATATCCGGAAAATTGTAACCAATTGTGATTGTTTAACTTTTGACCTGCCAAAATATGATCTGGAAAAGGGGGAAAAAATAGATTTGATTTTGGAATTCGTGCCGGAGGGAAGGAGAGGAATTGATCACAAGACACTTACTATTTTCAGCAATGACCCTTTGAACCCGACAAGAACCATTTTGATAAAAAGTAGGATAGATTGATCCCAATCTGGAATTTTTCCCAGCCAAAAATTGGCCAGGATACTAATTTTTGCAGTTGAACCATTAGCGGAGCAGAGGCTAAATTAAATCCAGGTACTTGTTATTTTGGCATAATAAATGGAATTTTGCTGTTAACCACCTGGATAATACTTTTAACCTGATGTTGAATAATAATTGATTACCTCTTTACTATCCGTTAAAAATATGAATGAGGATTACCCTGACAGAGAGATTATAGACAAAATAAAATTATTAGAGGAAAAATTCAGGGCCTCGGGGCAGGATCTTTCTTCTTACCTGGAAGGCTTATTGCATGCAGATTACCTCAATTATTGGGATTATATAAATATTGATACTTTACTCACCCTTCAACAACCCCGAACTTCTTTTAAAGACGAAAGAATCTTTATTATTTACCATCAGATTACTGAACTCTATTTCAACTTGATTCTTTGGGAATTGGATCAGATAGCCGCTGTAGAAAAGATAGAAGTCGGATTTTTTAAGACCCGGATCAAAAGAGTGATCATGTATTTTGATTTGCTGGTTTCTTCCTTTGCGGTAATGTCAAAGGGTATGGAAAGGGAACAATTCATGAAATTCAGAATGTCATTGCTTCCCGCCAGTGGGTTTCAGAGTGCTCAGTACCGAATGATTGAAATCATGTGTACGGATATCCAAAACCTGGTTTACTTACAGGAAAGGGAGGACTATAAGGATATTAACCTGACCAGTATTGACAGCCTGTTTGATATATTATATTGGCAATATGGTGCAACGGAGCTAGCTACAGGTGAAAAGACCTTGACACTAAAATCCTTCGAAAAAAAATACGGCAAAAAACTGAAAGAACTTATTGCAAAGTTCAGGAATAATAACTTGTGGAAAAAGTACCTCTACCTGAATGAAAAAGATGATGATCTCACCAATTTGATGAAGGAATTGGATCAAAAAGCCAATGTTAATTGGCCTTTGGCACATTATAAATCCGCTGTGAGGTACCTGCAAAATGATCCATCCGATATTGCCGCCACAGGAGGCACCAACTGGCAAAAATACCTTCCACCCAGGTTTCAAAAAGTTATTTTTTATCCGGAATTATGGACCGAAGACGAAATAGCGGAATGGGGAAAAAGTTGGGTAGAGCAGGAAGTTTTCAGGGGTTAAAAATATGAAAAAGGAAGTTCAGATTACGCTGAGTCCACAAGAGGCCTTTGATGAATCCCTTTTTCGTCAAACCGTTGCCAATAAATTCGGCTTGGACTCCAAGGATGAATCCATTACCATCAGGCCTGTCAAAAGATCCATTGATGCGAGGGGGAGAAAAGTAAAAGTGAATATTTCACTGGAAGTTTTTATCCAGGAAACGCCGACTCCCCTCATCCGTTCTGAAAAAGATTATCCCTATGTAGGCCAATCTGATCCATTGATTATCGTAGGAGCGGGTCCAGCTGGGATGTTTGCAGCTTTACGGGCAATAGAATTAGGGGCAAAACCCGTTATTTTGGAAAGAGGCAAGGATGTCAGATCCAGAAGAAGGGACCTGGCTGCCATAAATAAGGATCACGTAGTCAATCCGGATTCCAATTATTGCTTCGGAGAGGGAGGGGCTGGAACCTACTCAGATGGGAAACTCTATACCCGATCCAAAAAAAGGGGGGATATCCGAAGAATTATGGAAATACTGGTTGCTCACGGTGCCAATCAGGATATTTTAGTGGATGCTCATCCGCATATAGGCACCAATAAATTGCCACATTTGGTAGAGGAATTAAGGCAATCCATTTTAAGATCAGGGGGGGAAATTTTCTTTAATACAAGGGTGGAAGACCTGATTATTGAAAATAATGAAATAAAAGGGGTAATTACAGCTGCGGGAGACCGGGTCGAAGCCCTTGGAGTGATTTTGGCCACCGGGCATTCTGCCAGGGATGTTTTCCATTTTCTCCATAAAAAACAGGTTTTAATAGAAGCCAAACCCTTTGCTTTAGGGATAAGAATCGAACATGCCCAATCTTTAATTGACAGCATTCAGTACCATTGCGATGGGGATAGGGGGCCTTATTTGCCGGCTTCTTCTTATAGCCTTGTGCAACAAACCACCTTTATGAAAAAACAGCGAGGGGTTTTTTCTTTCTGTATGTGTCCAGGCGGATTTGTGGTTCCTGCAGCCACGGGACAGGAAGAAGTGGTTGTCAATGGAATGAGCCCAAGCAGGAGAGATGGAAAATTTGCCAATTCGGGAATAGTAGTGGCTGTGGAATTGGAAGATTTGGAGGCATATATGAACCATGGTCCGCTGTCGGCCTTGGTTTTTCAGCAGGAAGTTGAAAAGGCAGCTTGGATGGCCGGGGGAAAATGCCAGACTGCTCCCGCACAGCGCATGGTTGATTTTGTTGAAAAAAAGTCCTCCAATTCACTACTGGACACCTCCTATCAGCCTGGTTTAGCGGCAACGGATTTGGATACCGTCTTGCCTAATTTCATCTCAGAAAGATTGAGACAGGCTTTACCCCTGTTTGATAAAAAAATGAAAGGTTATTTTACCAATGAGGCACAGCTTATTGGTGTCGAGAGCAGATCTTCTTCTCCTGTAAGAATTCCGAGGGAGAAGGATAGTCTTGAACATCCCCAGGTCCGAAGGTTATTTCCTTGCGGAGAAGGGGCCGGTTATGCCGGGGGGATTGTCTCTGCTGCCATGGATGGGGAAAGATGTGCCGAAAAACTGGTGGGAAAATATATTAAATCCTTTTAAGGGAAGTCTGGCCTAAACCTTGCTGAATCTGAGGGGTAAGAAAAATTATTATGCATAAAAAGACCGTTATTTTAGGCGCATCACCCAATCCGGCCAGGTATGCCTATACCGCAGCCCAAATGATGAAGGAGAATAGTGTTGATTTTGTACCTGTAGGCATCAAAAAGGGGACGGTTTTTGGGGAAGAAATTCTGGATCTTAGAAAAAGGCCGGTTATCGATGATGTGCATACGGTTACCTTGTACGTTGGCCCACAAAATCAACCGGAATGGTATGATTATGTTTTATCCTTAAGCCCCAAAAGGGTTATTTTCAATCCGGGCACGGAGAATAAGGAATTTATGGAATTATTGGAATCAAATCACATCCAAATAATCTCGGCTTGTAACCTGGTCATGTTAAGTTCAGGACAGTTTTGAGTATGATTTAAATATAAAGTCTGGTTTTTTTTCTGTATTTTTGTGGTCAATTTAGTTTTTGGTTTTAATAGTATTGGCACAAGAATTTGTGTCAAAAAATTATTCTATGAGTAAAGAAAAAGAGTTGGGAAAAAACGCCTATTCAGCCCAAAATATCCAGGTTTTAGAAGGATTGGAAGCCGTAAGAAAAAGGCCTGCCATGTACATCGGTGACATCGGTGTGAGGGGATTGCATCATTTGATTTGGGAAGTAGTGGATAATTCAATTGATGAAGCGCTTGCTGGCCACTGTGACACCATTTCAGTCACCATCAATGAAGATAATTCCATCAATGTAGAGGACAATGGAAGAGGTATTCCAATAGATTTTCATACCAAAGAAAACCGATCGGCCCTGGAGGTGGTGATGACTGTCCTTCATGCCGGAGGAAAATTTGATAAAGACACATATAAGGTTTCAGGAGGTTTGCACGGCGTAGGGGTTTCCTGTGTCAATGCCTTATCTTCCCATCTTAAAGCCACAGTGCACAGGGAGGGGAAGGTTTACGAGCAGGAGTACATCAGGGGAGTTCCCCAGTATCCTGTAAGGGAAATTGGGACCACTGATATAAGAGGCACTCATATCTATTTTAAGCCTGATCAGGAAATTTTTCAGGTGATGGAATATAAATACGAAACCATTGCAACCCGGATGAGAGAAATGTCATTTCTTAATGCGGGGATAAGGATATATTTAAAAGACCTTCGGGAAATAGACGAAGAGGGGAATGCAAGAAGTGATGATTTCTTTTCTGAAGGTGGATTGGTGGAATTCGTAGAATACCTGGACGAAAACAAGCAGAAAATAATTGAATCTCCCATCTACATTGATACCGAAAAAAATGGAGTGCCTGTGCAGGTGGCCATGGGCTATAATAATTCTTATTCTGAAAACGTGGTTTCCTATGTGAACACCATTAATACCTATGAAGGGGGAACCCACGTTTCAGGCTTCAGAAGGGCCCTAACGCGGACTTTGAAGAGTTATGCCGACAAATCAGGCATGTTGGATAAGGTGAAGCTTGAGATTGCAGGAGATGATTTTAGGGAGGGACTTACGGCCGTCATTTCAGTAAAAGTCGCAGAACCTCAATTCGAAGGTCAGACCAAGACAAAATTGGGAAACTCTGATGTTACCGGGGCTGTTGATGGGGCCGTTTCCGAAGCATTACAATTTTGGTTGGAAGAACATCCCAAGGAAGCCAGGATCATTGTTGGAAAAGTGGTTTTAGCTGCTCAGGCCCGACATGCTGCCAAAAAGGCCAGGGAGATGGTGCAAAGGAAAAATGTCCTCGGAGGGGGAGGTCTTCCCGGTAAATTAGCCGATTGTGCCAATTCGGACCCTGCTGTATGTGAACTTTATCTGGTGGAGGGCGACTCTGCCGGTGGCTCGGCCAAACAGGGCAGGGACAGGGATTTTCAGGCCATTCTTCCCCTGAAGGGTAAGATTCTGAATGTAGAAAAAGCACATGAACATAAAATATATGATAATGAAGAGATTAAAAATATTCTGACCGCTTTGGGCGTTAAGATAGGCACCATGAATGATGAGAAAGAGCTGGACCTGTCCCATCTTCGGTACCATAAGATCATTATCATGACAGATGCGGATATTGATGGATCACATATCAGAACACTCATTCTCACTTTGCTGTTTAGGTATATGAGGACCCTCATCGAAAAGGGCTATGTTTACATCGCCCTGCCTCCTTTATATTTGTTAAAAAGAGGCAAAGAGGAAAAATATTGCTGGACGGAGGAGGAACGTAAAAGAGTTACGGCTGAGCTGGCTCCTGATGGAAAAACTGATAGCGTCGGCATACAACGTTACAAGGGTTTGGGTGAAATGAATCCTGAGCAATTGTGGACCACCACCATGGACCCGGGGACAAGGACGCTGAAACATGTTACCATAGAATCTGCTGCTGAAGCAGATCACCTGTTCAGCATGTTAATGGGAGATGAGGTGGCACCTAGGAGGGAATTTATAGAAAAAAATGCTAAATATGCCAAAATAGACACCTGATCATCCATCCGGTTTTTATTAAAGAATGAAAATGGGGGCAATGGTCCCTTTTTTTATTCTCTCATTTATTTAGTAACATTACCATGATTTTTTCAATGTTAAAACCAATGATGATATGAAATTGATCCAACATGATAAAGTAGAAGAAACGATATATAACAGCCAACTTATCAGCAGGGACTTGAGTTGGTTAAAGTTCAACGATAGGGTTTTTGATCAGATAAAGAAAGAAAAAAGAAACATTTTTGAAAAATTCAAATTTTTGGCAATCGCCGCATCCAATCTGGATGAATTTTTTATGATTCGGGTAGGTTCGCTTTATAATTACCTGGACTATGATAAAGTAAGAATTGATTATTCAGGTTTGCGGGAAGATGCCTTCAAATTGAAATTAATGACGGAATCACAGCATTTTCATAAAAGGCTGCAACAGCATTTTTTAAAAGAACTTTTACCGTCGACTATGGCATCTGGTTTTATAATAAGCAATGTAAAAAACCTTCAAGAGGAGGAAAAAAAAACCATCAAGGACTATTATTATAAAGCGGTATATCCCATGCTTACCCCTATGGTTTTTGATGGATACCATACTTTTCCCATCCTGATGAATAAATTGTTGATTTTTGGGGTAATCACCATAGGCCCGGGTGAAAAAAAGGACAACAGGAAGCTGTCATTTGTCCAAATACCCTCCAATATTCCCAGGTTTTTTGAATTGGAGCGGGAAGATATGATGATCTACATTCCCATTGAAGAAATGATCAGGGAACATATTGTTTCTCTTTTTCGAAATGTAAATATCGAAGCCATTAACCTTTTCAGGATTACCCGTAATGGAGACTTTACCCTGGAGGAAAGTGAAGACATGGATTCCAATTTTCTGGAAGAAGTGAAACGAAAATTGAATGAGCGTAAAACAGGAAGGGTGGTAAGGATAGAAATAGAAGATGGCTACAGTAAATGGATGGTCAATATGCTGAAACAACGTTGGACGATCAATGATGACAGTATATTTAAAATTGACAGGAAGGGATTAATGGATTACACTGGATTGTGGCAGATCATAGGAAACAGGCGGTTTAAAGATAAAATCTCCCAGCCCCCCAATCCGGTTCCTCCACTTTCCTACCCTGAAAAAGCCACAGAGGATATTTTTCAGGTATTGAAACATCAGGATGTATTGCTTCATCATCCATATAATGACATGGAGCCTATCCTGGTCCTGCTGGATAAGGCTGCCGATGATCCCCATGTCATGGCCATAAAGATGACCATCTACCGCCTGGCGAAAAATTCCAGAATTGTGGGTATCCTGCTCCGGGCAGCAGAAAATGGAAAACATGTTTCTGTGCTTTTTGAAGTCAAAGCACGATTTGATGAGGAAAACAACATTAGGGAAGCCAAGAAATTGCAAAAAGCAGGGTGTTTTGTGATTTATGGAGTGACCAACTTTAAAACGCATACCAAATTAATGTTGATTGTTAAAAAAGAAGAAAACAGGGTTACAAGGTATGTGCATTTGGGTTCCGGTAATTACAACGAGGAAACCAGTAGAATATATACGGATATTGGATTATTGACCACCAATGAGATCTTGGCCAATGATGTGTCAGAATTCTTTAATGTAATCACGGGGCACTCCTCTCCCACAAGCTATAAAAACCTGATTACTTCCCCTAGAGACATGAGGAATAAACTGATAGAATTCATTGATGTGGAGGCCGATAATTCAAAAAAAGGTTTGCCATCTGGGATTTTTATCAAGATCAATTCCCTGGAAGATTCCGAATTTATTTTTGCTCTTTACCGGGCTTCTCAAGCTGGAGTACCTATAAAATTGATCGTCAGAGGCATTTGTTGTCTGAGGCCTAATAGAAATGGGCTAAGCGAAAATATTGAAGTCATTTCCATTGTAGGTGATTTCCTGGAACATTCCAGAATTTATCATTTCCATAATAACGGAGATCACCGAACGTACGTAGGCAGTGCAGATGCAATGGTCCGAAGTTTCGATAAAAGATTGGAATCTTTGTTCAGGGTGGAAAATATTTTCTTACAAAAGCAACTGATGAATATTTTAGGGTATAATCTTAAAGATAACGTGAATGCATACGTGATGCAGGAGGATGGCAATTATAGCAGTAAACATCCCAAAGAAGGGGAAGAACCATTTAATATCCATCAAAAATTTTTTGAACTACTTCCTGAAATGATTGAGGATGTTAAATTGATTTAAAAGAGTGATCATCAAGCAGTTGAAAAACGGGTCTTTCCACTGCTGGTGTTTTTTTCAAACAGAAAATTCATCATTCCATCTTTTAAACCTACATCGGGCACGATCATTCTAGTGGAATTGGCGGCTTCCATTGCTTGAATATAGATTTTAGTTGCCGGAATAATAACATCGGCCCGGTCTGCATTTAAGTTGAGAATATTTATCCTCTCCTCATAATCATAACTTTCCAGGAATTGCTGCATCTCCCGGATTTTTTTCAGGTCCAAAAACCTTTTGTTTTTGTGTGGTTTGGAAAGTTCCAATACTTTGTTGATGTTTCCACCAGTGCCCAAAGAAATTACCCGTTTTTCTTTGACCAGATTTTCCTCCAAAAATTGATTCATTTTTTGCAATATGGAAGGGGGGATGTCCTCATTCAGTGACCTTACCGAACCCAGCTTAAAGGAACTGCTCGCAGTTTTAATTGTCTTTTTGTAAATGTTAAACTCAGTACTGCCCCCTCCCACATCAATGTGTAGGTAGGTCTTGTGGTCAATAAATTTTCCCAAGGCCTTGTTGATCAATTCTGCCTCCTGGCTGCCATCTATGATGTCGATTTTTAGACCTAATTCTTCAAAAATATACTTGGCGATTTCCCGGCCATTTTTAGATTCGCGCATTGCCGAAGTGGCGCATAGCAGGGAATCATCTACCTCATAGAGGTCAATCAGGATCTTGAAGGCCCGCATTAATTCTATAAATTTGCGTTCGTTTTCCAGGCTGATTTCCTGGTGCTGAAAAACATCCTTTCCCAACCGCAAGGGAAAACGGAGGTATTCCAATTTTTTAAAATGAAAAACTCCCTGATAATGAGTAACGTTCGTAATTTGTAACCTGATGGCGTTGGATCCTATATCTACTGCAGCTAATTTCAAACTTCTTCTTATTTTACAAAATTTTAATTTAAAACAAAAAAAGGGAATACCGATCCATTTAAAGTGGTATCAATATTCCCTTTAATGAAAGGCCAGGGTCATTTATTTTTTCCTTCCAAGCGCTACCAGCGCTATGCCGGCAATGACCGCGGCACCACCTGCATAAGGAGGCCAATTGATGCTTTCTTCTTCTTCTGCATTTATCTCCAAAGGACCTGCGTCAATTATCGTTTCCTCTGTGGTATATGAAATACCGGTCACTAAAAACATGATGATTCCGACTACTATAAGAACAATTCCAATTATTTTCATGGTTTTAAAATTTGGTCTGTCTTATCTTCAACAAAAAACTTACCAAAAATTCTTTGATTTAGATTTTTAATTGGGAAACTTACATCTTTTCATATTTTCCCTTCTGTAATTTTCTTTTTAGTCTAAAAAAATTGATAAATCCCAATACCAATAATAATAAACTTATCAAAAAAGAAAAATAGCCTAATCCCTTAACATTTTCAAGATCCTCCACCTTGATCAGAGCAGTTCCGCTAACGATAAAATAGAGGCTTGTGCGGATATAAGCCAATAATGTCCTGTCATTGGCCAACTTGGTTCTTTGTCTCGCCAAAAAATCCCGGACAATCAGTGCTTCATTAGTTTGATTTTCCATATTTTTGTTGGATTGTATAATTATAAACCCTCTCCTTAGGTAATTTATTTATAATAAATATTAAATTATAGATTTTATTTAGCTCAAATGACACAAATGGATTAAAATTTTAAAAACAATTTTAATGATTATTCTTTATGTTTAATGAACTTCTCAACTGAAAAATTCAAATTTAACATGAAAAACCTTTTTTTCATTGCCATTTCCGTATTCCTTTTAGAAATTCCATCCATTGCCCAGGAAAACCAGGAATCTGAAACTGCTGTGCCCATTGTAGAACCCGACACCACTTTTTGAATCTCAGAATTCAGTGCAGGATTAAATTTCAACCAGGCAGGATTCAGAAGTAATTGGAAAGCCGGGGGTGTGAACTCCGTAGCTTTCGGAAGTATTGTAGCGGGTAAAGCCTTTTATCAAAAGGATAGGTTCTCTTGGGACAATTAACTCGAATTGTTGTTTGGGATTGTAAGAAATGAAGGCGATCAGACCAGAAAATCCAATGACAGGATTTTCCTGGATTCCAAATTGGGTTACCTTCTTTCAGAGTACTGGTCGACTTTCTTTTCTTTAAATTATTTAACACAGTTTGTAGAAGGGTATGAATACAATGCAGATGGAACAAAATCTCTGATTTCAAATTTTATGGCCCCGGGATTCCTTACCTCTTCTTTGGTTTTGAGTATAAACCAAGTAAGGCGTTTTCCTTGCGTATAGGCCCACTATCTCCCCGATTTACTTTCGTCAATGATCCCACCATCCTCGACAACGTTCCCACCAATTATGGGGTTCCAGCGGGACAAAATATAAGGGTGGAGTGGTTGGCTATGCAACTTTTTGCCAATCTGGATACCGATCTTTCAGAAAATTTGAACCTCAAATCCAGATATATGATGTTCGCCAATTATGAGACATTGAAATGGGACACCATTGACCATCGATTGGATATTACCATAACAGCTAAAATCTCGGATATCATCAATGTGACCTTAACAGGAAGAAGTCTGTATGACTTGGATCAGGATCCAGGGATTCAATACAGTCAAGGGCTTGCGTTGGGCATTTTGTATAAAGTGGACAACAAAAATTAAACTTTGGAATACTTTTTTTCTCTGAAATTTTGATTTATGGCAGTTATTATTAATTTTGTTTGTATTATGGTAGTTAAATAATAGTTGGTTTAGTTTTCAAAATAAAAAGCAGGGGAGGTTCTCCTGCTTTTTTGCGTTTTAAAGAGAGTAAAATTGGATTAAATGGCGAATGCAGGTTTCAATACAAGCCTGTGAATGCGGAAACATCGCTGCGACAGGAATAATTGAAATGAAGGGCCACAAATGATTTGGTCATCCTGGTGGATTAAAAATTAAAAACATATAATATTTGGAAAAAAATGTAAATCAAAAAAACATTAAAACATAAAAGCTATGAAACACTGTTCCATAGCTTTAGTCAATTAACAATAAACCCAAAATAACCTGCTGTAGGAGAAGGACTCGAACCTCCATGGGGTAGTTAGGCAAAATACGAGCTCGCTATTTGCTTTATTCTAATAATCCCCACCCCCGAGACAGGAGGGTATGTATGCCAATTTCATCATCCTACAGTATTACTTAAAAATCACTTCAAAGATAAATCTCCGTGATGAAAAGACCATTTGTCTTTTTTTGATACTTCAAAGGTAAATCAAAAATCCTAAATATTAAAAATAATTTAATAAATATTTTAAAAATTACGTTTAATATAATTTAAAACCACTACTAATAAAAATAATGTAATTGAAAAATTCATTTTTTGTTTTTCATTGACATTTTGACAATCTTTAAAATGGATGTTTTATTTTTGTTTTGAAGTGAATTTAATTGGCAAGGCATGACTGATCCAATAAAAACGTATGAAATGCCTGCGCAAGGCACAAAAAAGGCTTTTCAAATTTATGAGGTGCAAGGTAAAACCATACAAAACAGGACTTATCCACATGAAACTGACCGGCCACATCGCCATAAATATTATGAAATCTGCGTTTTTGTGAATGGTGCCGGCATGCACGATATTGATTTTGCGAGCCATAAAATTCATTCAAACAGCATCCACTTTCTTTCTCCGGGTCAGGTTCATTTAATCAGTAGGGAAAACGATTACCTTGGCTATTTGATCGTTTTTTCAAAAGATTTTTATACGCTGGATACTTTTCATGAAGACCTTTTGTTTAAACTGCCCTATTTTAACAATCCTACCCTTATTCCGATCCTTAATCTCAATGGCCAGGATTTTAAGGAAATGATGGAATTGTTAGCAGCTATGAGAAAGGAATACCTGTTTTGGAAGGAATTGTCTGCGGAAATCCTGAGAAGTTACCTTCAGATTTTTTTGGTAAAGTGCAACCAATTTTACCTGTCCTATTTTGCTGAAAAAAAGAAAACAAAGGATCCTTATTTTGGACTGGTTCAACAATTTAATGCAATGGTGGAAAAGCGGTATTTTGAAGTGCACTTGGTAAAGGATTATGCGGATTTAATGGGTTTATCTCCCGCCTTTTTAAATAAACATGTAAAAAAAATCACTGGTTTAACCGCCGGAGAAATTATATTGGATAGGCTGATACTCCAGGCTAAGAGGTACCTAATATACACAGACCTTTCCCACAAGGAAATTGCGTACCGACTTAATTACGATGATCCTTCCTATTTCAGCAGAATATTTAAAAAAAAAACCGGGCTTACCCCTTCCCGCTTCAGAAAATCAGAAAACGAAAAGTACCAGCATTAGACTCATAAATCCCTTTAATTTTAATAAGAGATCATTTACCTTTATGTTCGAGTGAAAAAGTACAATTTTTTTAGTGCTGATTTACAATAAATAATATGATCTAAGCACTGAGGAAAATGATTGTTAATATTAAACCCAAATCCTTGCGATTATGATAAAAATTGATTTCGATATTCAACCCCAGGACCTGAAGAAAGATTTACTGCGGTTTTGGGAATTATCTTCTGAAAAAATCCAAGCCATAGAAAAGGAATATCCTCAAAACCAAGGTTCCCCGGTTTTTACGGTTGAGGGAAAATATACTACTCGTGGATGGACGGAATGGACTCAGGGTTTTCAATTTGGTTCCTCCCTTTTACAATTTGATGCAACGGGAGAAACAGCGTTTCTGGAGAGAGGAAAAATGAAAACATTGCAGTTGATGGCCCCCCACATCAGCCATACTGGTGTTCATGACCATGGGTTCAATAATGTGAGCACTTATGGAAACCTGCTGCGGTTGATGGTAGAAGAAAAGATTCCCTTTGTTGAATGGGAAAAAAACTTTTATGAATTGGCCTTGAAAATATCAGGAGCCGTGCAGGCCAGCCGTTGGACAGATATTCAGGAGGGTGGTTTTATGTACTCTTTTAATGGGCCTCATTCCCTTTTTGTGGATACCATCAGGACCGTGAGGGTCTTGATGTTGAGCCATAGTCTGGGACATGTTTTGCAGCAGGAAAATGATAAAAAAGTAAATTTATTGGTCAGAGGTCTTCAACATTCCAAAGCCACGGCTGATTATTCCGTATTTTATGGCAAGGGAAGGGATAGATATGACCTTTGGGGCCGGACAGCCCATGAGAGTGTATTCAATATCAATGATGGAAATTTCCGTTGTCCCAACTCCCAACAGGGGTATACGGGTTTTTCTACCTGGACAAGGGGATTGGCATGGGCCATGTGTGGATTTGCGGAAGAATTGGAATATATCGAAACCATTTCTGATAATGCACTTTCTGCTTATGGCAGTAGGTCAGAAATTGAAACTTTTATGCTGCAGGCAGCCCAGGCAAGTTGTGATTTTTTTATAGAACATACCCCAACAGATGGTATCCCTTATTGGGACACCGGGGCGCCCAATCTCCACAAAATGGGAGATTACCTATCCAAACCATCCAATCCTTTTAATGATTATGAACCGGTTGATAGTTCTGCCGCAGCCATAGGCGCACAAGGATTGCTGCGTCTGGGACATTATCTGGAAAAAAAGGGTGAAGGCGAAAAAGCCAAGAAATATTGGCAGACAGGATTAACTGTTTTGAAATCCTTACTTCAGGAGCCTTATCTCAGTACAGAAAAAAGTCACCAGGGGATTTTGTTGCATTCCATCTACCACCAACCCAATGGTTGGGACCACGTACCTAAAGGTCAGAAAATTGCCTGTGGGGAATCCAGTATGTGGGGAGATTACCATGCCAGGGAGTTGGCCTTATATGTTCAGCGAATAATCAATAAAGATCCCTATTACACTTTTTTTAATTGCTTATTATGAATCCAAAACCTATAAAGGACCTCAGTAAACTATGTGTCCACACCATTACTACCAAATCATGGAGCATAGAAGAGGCCGCGGAAAATTATGAAAGGGTGGGTATTAAGGGTATTTCTGTATGGAGGCAATATTTGGGAGGCCGTAACATAGCCCAGACAGGAGATAGGCTAAAAAGCCATGGGTTGGAAATCATTTCATTGGTAAGGGGAGGTTTTTTTCCCTCTGTATCCAAAATGCAAAGGGAAAAATCCATTGAAGACAATTTAAGGGCTGTGGATGAGGCCGCTGCATTGGGCGCCCCGATGATTGTATTGGTATGTGGCGCTGATCCAGGTCAATCGTTGGAAACCTCAAGGGACCAAATTAAGGAAGGCATTGAGAAAATATTACCTTATGCCCTAGAACATGGTGTAAAATTGGCCATAGAACCACTTCATCCTATGTATGCCGATTCCCGTTCTGCTATAAATACCTTGAAGCAGGCCAATGATATGGCCTTGGCAATCGGATCAGACCATGTTGGTGTAGCGGCAGATGTTTATCACTTATGGTGGGATCCAGATCTGAAAGCAGAAATGCTAAGGTGCGGTCAAAACGGTCATTTATTTGCCTTTCACATCTGTGATTGGATGAGTCCAACGGTGGATTTTCTCAACGACCGTGGATTGATGGGAGAAGGTTGCATCAATATACAGGCCATCAGGGGTTGGGCAGAAGAGGCCGGATTTACTGGATTTAACGAAGTGGAAATATTTTCCGATAGGCATTGGGCTTCCGACCAAAATGAATTTTTGGACAAGATTGTTCAAAGTTATTATCAATGTTAGTCAAAAAAGATTTAAAACATGGAACATAAAATTGGTATTATCATGAATGGTGTTACCGGAAGAATGGGCACCAACCAACATTTGATGCGGAGCATTGTGGAAATCATCAAGCAGGGGGGCGTGAAGCTGCCCAATGGAGATACCATCATGCCCGACCCTATATTGGTAGGGAGAAATCAAGCCAAATTGGATGCATTAAGTAAAATGTCCGGGGTAAGTAAAAATACCACCGATTTGGACAGTCTTATGGACGATTCACACTACAGCATCTATTTTGATGCCCAAACCACAGGAAGAAGGGCTGATGCAGTGAAACAGGCCGTCAAAGCAGGCAAAAATGTCTATTGTGAGAAACCGGTGGCTGTGGATACACAGACGGCATTGGACCTGTATAAGATTTGCCAGGAGGCCGGTGTAAAGCACGGAGTGGTGCAGGATAAACTCTGGCTTCCCGGTTTAAGGAAATTGAAGCGTTTGATTGAAAACGGCTTTTTTGGCGAAATGCTTTCCGTTCGCGGGGAGTTCGGCTATTGGGTATTTGAAGGTCACACAATTCCGGCACAAAGGCCTTCCTGGAATTATAGAAAAGAAGATGATGGGGGCATCATCGTGGATATGTTATGCCATTGGCGTTACGTTTTAGACAATATTTTTGGAAAAGTCAAAGCGGTCTCCTGTAAAGGAGCTACCCATATCAAGGAAAGGGTGGATGAACAGGGAAAACCTTATGTCTGTACGGCCGATGATGCCGCATATGCAACTTTTGAACTTGAAGGTGATATCATTGCCCATTTCAATTCGTCCTGGACGGTAAGGGTTAGAAGAGACGATTTATTGACGGTTCAGGTGGATGGGACCAAAGGTTCTGCCGTAGCCGGATTGAGAGAATGTTACATTCAGCATTACGGCAATACCCCTAAGCCGGTATGGAATCCTGACATTGTGCAGCCAATTGATTTTTATGAAGGCTGGTCAAAGGTTCCGGAGCAGGAACCCTTTGACAATGCCTTTAAAGTTCAATGGGAATTATTCCTCAAACATGTGGTCAATGATGATCCTTTTCCTTGGGACATGAAACAAGGGGCAAAAGGGGTACAACTGGCTGAAAAGGGATTGGAAAGTTGGAAAAAAAGGGCATGGGTAGATATTCCCGAACTTTAAAATTCAGATTATGAAAAAAGTAGCCTTAGTTACCGGTGGTTCCAGGGGAATAGGCCTTGGAATTGCAAAATGTCTTGCCCGAAATGGTTTTGACCTGGCCATCAATGGCATGCGAAAGGAAGAAGATACATTGGAAAGCCTTAATGAACTGAAAGCATTGGGAGTGGATGTGCTTTACTGTAGAGGGGATGTAGGAAATGCTGGGGATAGGCAGGGAATCATGGACCGTATTGATCAACACTATGGAAGGCTGAATGTATTGGTTAACAATGCAGGTGTGGCCCCAAAGGAAAGAAAAGATATATTGGAAGCAACGGAGGAAAGCTTTGATTATGTTCTTAAAACCAATCTTCACAGTGCCTATTTTCTTTCGCAACTTGCGGCCAATTGGATGATCCGGCAGAAAAAAAAGAGTCCGGATTTCAGGGCCTGTATCGTCAACGTTTCTTCCATATCGGCTACCATTGCCTCTGTTACCCGGGGAGAATATTGTGTCGCCAAAGCTGGAATGAGCATGGCCACCCAATTATTTGCCGTACGGCTTGGAGAGTTTGATATTCCTGTTTATGAAGTAAGACCAGGGGTCATCGCTACCGATATGACGTCCGGTGTGAAAGAAAAATATGACCGATTGATTCAGGAGGGATTATGTGTACAGCCCCGGTGGGGAGTACCGGAAGATGTAGGGCTGGCTGTGGCCTCCCTGGCAAAGGGGGAGTTTCCTTATTCAACCGGGCAGGTAATCATGGTGGATGGAGGCCTTTCATTGCCTAGATTGTAATTGATTCAAAATGTTTGGTATGGTGGATCGGCCAATTTGATTTCAGTAATTATTCGACAAAAATCCATCATCCATTGTATATTGTCATTTTAAATTATAAACCCAATATTAAATGAAAAAAAAGAGACTTTACTGGAATATTTGTTGTGTGACAGCATTATTGCTTTGTATCATTACTTTTACCCCATTGGTTATACCCCAAGGCGTAGCCGACCCAAAATTAGGAGGGGTTCCCTATAGTTTATGGACCAGCTTTATCATTTCGGTTCTATTGGTGGTATTGACCTATATCGGTACCAGGGTCCATCCCGGTATGCATAAAGAGGAGGAGGAATTATGATTTTCTGGGTTTGGGTTTTCGGTTTGATTTATGCGGGACTTTTGGTCTTCGCCTCTTTGAAGTCCTATAAAAAGGGCAGGACCTCGGAAGAATTCATGATGGCAGGGTCGAATGTTGGGCTTACCTTAGGGGTTTTGACATTTGCTGCGGCATTATTCAGTACGTTTACATTTCTGGGCATGCCGGATTTCTTCCGGATCAATGGCGTTGGTGCCTGGATATTTCTGGCCGTTTCAGATGGAGCCATGGTGTTTTTTCTGCTATGGTTTGGTTATCATATCCGGATGAAGGTTAAAGGAATGGAATTTAGGGGTGTTTCCGGATTGATAGGAAGGTGTTACCAGAACAAGTGGGCAGGATATGTGTTTTTTTTAAGCGCCTTTTTATTTTTAATTCCCTATGTTGGCATACAGATCCAGGGAATTGCCATATTTATGGATGCTGCTTTCCCGGGCTCCCTTCCAACCTGGGGTTGGTCTGCGGGAATAGTCCTGATCATGTTAATCTACAGTGAGATCGGAGGACTGAAAGCCATTATTTTCAGTGATGCCATTCAGGGATTATTGTTATTGGGGGTTATTTGGATCATTGGTTGGTACTGTTTGTCCCATTTCGGAGGCATAGGTCCAATGTTCGATAGGGTAGGGGAAATTCAGGAAGAGTTGCTTTCTACCCCTGGACCTCAGGGATTATTTACGCCACAGTTTTTATTGGCTTCTTTAATTGCCATTTTAATGATACCTGTAACCCAACCCCAATTTACTACCAGGATTGTGGTGATGAAGAGCATGAAAACCATGCAATTGATGGCCGTATCATTAGGCGCTTTTGCCATATTGGTCATTTTGCCTACCATATTTATAGGGATGTACGGGGTGGATTTATACCAGGAAGCCGGGAGAGATGAATTTTTTGCCAATGCGTTTTTGTATGATCAGCCCAATGCTGTAGCTGCCTTGGCCATTATCGGATTGATTGCAGCGGGACTTTCCACCACCAACGCACAGATTTTTGCCTTGGGTTCTGAGTTAAGAGGTTTATTGGGAGGAAGTGAAAACAGTATTATGACCAGAACCAAAATAGGTATATTTGTATTTTCTGTTATCGCATTTTTCTTTTCCATTATCGTAATCGACCAATTGGTACTATTGGCCAGGGTGAGTTTTGCTGGAACAGGGATTATGGGTCCAATGATCATTTTGGGCATTTTAAGCAACAGAAAAGTTTCTTCAGCAATCATCTATATATCCCTATTGGGACTTGTCATATTCCTGATGTCATTGGGAGGCTGGATACCCAGCATGTATTTTGGCATTAGACTGGATTTATTGCTGTTTATTATTCTGGGCATAGTGGCTGTAGTGAGCCACCTTACAGGAGAAAAGCCCCAATTGATCAAGGAAGACAGTTTAAAACACTGATTTACAGGATTTTAATTTAATGTATATAGAAGATTTATATACCATATTGAGTTAAATTAAAAACTGGTCAGAAAAAAAAGGATCAAACCGTTGAATTCCAAATCAAGTTTTCCGGTTTGATCCTTTTGATTTTAGCGTACAAATATGGGCTATACTGCTGATCTATTAAGGGGCTGATACTTACCCTGAGGAATTTCACTAAATTAAAACCAGGAAAATCAATCAATATCTATCCATTTTTCCTGTTTGTCAGATTCAAAAATTGCCTGGAGTATCCTGGCATTTTCTCTGGCATTTTCCAATGAAACGGGAACATCGGTATTGTTTAAAATGGCATTGGAGAAATCAATGGCCTGTTCCGTATATTGATTGGACACAGGGAGGGAGATGATTTCCGGCCTTGGATCCAGGAAATTACCATCATGGATGAAAATTTCATTACTTTTATCCAATGGGGCATTAAATGGAATTTTTACTTCCAGAATTTTTTCTTCTCCGTAAAATAACATCCTTTGGTAAGGGACCAGCTGGGTACTAACCGTAAAAGTCATTTGAATACCATGAAAATCCAGCAATACAGACCCCAATTTATCCGTTCTGAAATTAGGATCATATTCCAACATGGAAACCACCCTCCCAGGCTCCTTTGCTAAGACAAATCTAGAGGTAAAAACCGGATAACAGCCAATGTCCCAAATTCCTCCACCTCCGCTTTCAGGGATGTTTCTTATATTTTCTTTATTGACATTATAATAACTGAAGAAGCCATGAACGGCTTTTATTTTCCCAAGGTAGCCTTTTTGAACCAGTTCCCTTGCTTTGATCCATTGTCTGCTGGAGGCCACCATAAAAGCTTCTCCAACTTTAACATTGTGCTTATCCCGGGCTTTTATTAGCGGTGCAATCTCTTCAACATTTAGGGTCAAGGGCTTTTCACAAAGCACATGTTTACCAGCTTCAATGCATTCCAGGGTGTAGGGAACATGTAAATCGTTTGGCAATGGGTTATAAATCACATCGATTTCAGGGTCATTGATCAAATCCTCGTAAGAACCATATGCTTTTGGGATTCCCAATTCCCGGGCAAAGGCTTCAGCTTTTGTTTTTGATCTGGAGGCAATTCCGTAGACCTCGAACAGGTCACTGTTTTGCATGGCTGGAACCACTTTTTCCCTGGCAATTTTAGCGGCACCCAAAATCCCCCATTTAAGTTTTTTTATCATCTTTTTTTAAGGTTTTTTTTCCTTTCCAATATAGTGATTTATGGAATAAAATACCCTTTATCAGCGCTTTCAAAAGCACATTCAATTTTTATCAATTATGTTTGTGTTTGGAAAACCTTTTCTATTATATAAACTCATTATAAATTGCAAAGGATACCTTAGGCTGAAAAATTACCAGGAATTTATCATTAATTTTAAATTTATATATATACCGAAATATTGAAGCTGTTTAATTCAAATTATTGCCAAAAAACAGAAAAATATACCAATTATTGATATACAAGTTTAGTTTACCCGGATGGCTTTATTTGATGTAAACTTGATTATCAATAGAATTTTGATTATTATTCATACGATTGCGCACCCTGGTTTTGTGCCTTATTAATTAACATTGAATTCAATTAAAACCATTAAATTGACTATGGAAGATAAATTTTCAAGAAGGTCATTTCTTTATTCGGTCAGTATGTTGGCTGCGGGAACAACCCTGGCTGCTCCTTTGACGGGATTCGGAATGAAACGTAAACTTAGAGTGGTATTGGTAGGAACAGGTGTACGTGGGACCTCCTTTTGGGGGAAGCGACTGGTAGATGAATATTCAGATATATTGGAGTTTGTAGGTTTAAGCGACATCAATCCCGGCAGATTGGCCTATGGGAAGACGTATATGAATGTCAATTGTCCCACCTTTGTCGATTATGATGAAATGCTGGATACCACCAAGCCGGATTTAATTATCGTAACCACCATGGATTCCACCCATCACGAATTTATTATAAAGGGTTTGGAATTTGGCTGTGATGTGTTAACCGAGAAGCCACTGACCACAGATGAATACAAATGCCAACAAATCCTGGATGCGGAAAGAAAATCAGATAAAAATCTGATAGTGGGATTTAACTACAGGTGGAGCCCCTATATGACGAAAATAAAAGAGCTGCTTCAAAACAAGGAAATTGGTGAAATCACTTCTGTGGATTTTCATTGGTACCTCAATACCCATCATGGTGCCTCCTACTTCAGAAGATGGCATGGCGTTGCCGAAGCCTTCAATGGTCAAAAGGGAAGGATTGATGCCTGGTTGGACATCCCATTTCTGAGTAATGAAACCATGGACCAGGAAGCTTTACATGCCGCTGAAATGGACCAGAATCTTGGGGAAGATATGCACCGGGAGCCTTTGGTATTGCATAAAAACTGGGAAGAACCCCAAATCATCCAAGTGGTCAGCGAAAGAGGTGGCCACGGAGGTGGTGATAAAAGGCTTCATGATAAAATCTTTAAAAATCCTGAAGCGGCGGATCCCTACAAGCATTCAGCAGGATTAAGGGATGGAATCATGTCGGTATTAGTAGGTGTAGCAGCCAGAAATAGTATCCATTCCAATCAACCTGTAAGAATAGAAGATCTTTCCGATATTAAACCAAGTCCAGACAGGGCTTAAGCATTTATTTTTCCCCTCCATTCAAAGATTATCTTGATGGAGGGGTTTTTTGTGTTTGCTGATGAAACCTAACCTCCCATTTAAGTCTAAAAATTTAATCTAATCCGTTTTAATATGAAAATTGAACACATCGCCTTGAATGTTACTGATCCATTAAATGTTTCCAAATGGTATGAAAATCACCTCGGGCTGAGGGTGGTAAAAAAAATGGATAAATCTCCGTATATGACATTTTTGGCTGACGATAGCGGCAAAATAATGGTTGAACTGTATAACAATCCAAAATCTACCGTGCTGGACTTTTCAAAAATGAATCCTTTAATGTTACATATTGCCTTTGTAACAGAAGATCCAGGTGCCGATCAGTCTAGGCTGCTTGATGCAGGGGCAAAACTGATCAGTGATGATACCCTGGAGGATGGCACAAGATTGATCATGATGAGAGATCCTTGGGGCCTGGCCATCCAGTTTTGCAAAAGGGCCAATCCCATGCTCGAATAAATTCATGGTTGATTCATTTGGTTTTCTTCAATTGGAAATTACGGGTGATGTTGAAACCAAAATGGATATCCCCGCTAAAAAAAACCCCTGTAGTTGAAGGAATGAAACCGGTTTCGGTCATTTCCTGGGCATTGGTGAGATGAAGCTGAAAAACATGACCACCCGTCTCAATGTCTACTCCAATGGAAATGGGATGCATATATTCATTATTAGGTTGTGAGAACCGATGATAATATTCCACATTAAAGTGGAGGCTTTGGGTGATTTTATGACTGATTCCTACTCCTAATGCAAATAAGCCATTGTTTTCTTCTCTTTCACGGACCAGGTTTCTGTGGATGTAAGTAGGCATCAATTGCAGAGAAGCCATTTGATTTATCCTGCTGGCAATTAAAATTTGGTGCGCATAATTCAATCTTCTTTGCAGGTTCATTGGCATTTCAGGCCGCCGGATGGTATGGATGGACATATTCGAAAGCCATACAACAGAAAATGGGAGTCTGATTTTACCCTTTCCCTGACGGTACAAACTGACTTTTGCAAATCCGTCATACCTTTTGTTGAAAGAATTTCTACCTATCCCAAGGGTAAGCCAATCCTCTACCGAATAATCCAATCCCAGCCTCATGTTGGCCTGGTCCATGCCAAAAAATTGATAGGCACCAGAATTGATCCTTCCAAAGCGATGGGAAATTAAAAATTCCAGATTACCCTTGTTCCTGGTTTCTACCGTATGCCCATTGATCAGCCTGATGGCTTTAAAAGTGGAATTAGGGCTTTTCCATTCGGTGACATTTTCGGTTTTGAGTTGATCCAATAAATTTTCCTGGCCCCGGGCCGGGATAAATGGGAGGGTAATGAGAAGGGAAATTATCAGGAATCTGTCCATCATTTTTTTATTTCTTCAAATACAAAGTTCGCCGTCACTTCCACCTCTTCTGCAATATTATAAAAGAGAATTTGTGGAATCTGTATTTCATGATCTTCCAGTTTGACGGGAAATACGGCCTCCATTATAATTTGATCCCCCTTGAAAATAATATTACCCGAAATTCTGGTCTTATTTGTAATCCCATGAATCATTAAGTTGCCCTCCGCAACGGCATTTTGGACACCGCTTTTGGAAGGATCAAAGCGGGTGAGTTTCCCTTCAAATGTGGCCTCAGGATATTTTTGGGATTCCATGAATTTTTCATTAAAATGTTCCTGCATCAATGATTTTGGAAAACGGAATGCCTGAATGGGGACCAAGAAGGCGAGGCTTCCGGTTTGAGCATTGAATAAACCGGTAACAGCATGATTGTCAGCCTTGATATCCTCCACTGGGGCACTGCTGAAGAATTCAACTTCTGCTGTTACCGTTTTATAACCCTGGGCTTTAAGGTCAGCCAGAGAATAGAAACATAAGCCAATAAAAATAATAAATTTCATAGTGTTTTAATTGTCCATTGCCCCATTCTCCACCCAACAGAAAATGGTTTCTTTTTCGGAATCGCTGAGCGTTAATCCTGAACCCTGGCGTGGCATATAACCACTTTGGGTAAAATTTCTAATCTGATTGGCATATTGAAGGATATTCTCTTTAACCGACAGGTTTACCCTATTAGAACCAGACACATGGCAACCGGATACCGCACAATTTTGGTTGATAATCGGAATGACATCACCGGATAGTGAGGCAGGTTGCTCTTCACATCGCTCTTCCGGTAATAAATCATCTTCATTCTCACTCGAACAGGATAGGAAAGAGAAAGAAAGCATCAACAATAAACCTGAAATAATAAAATTTTTAGTAGCCATCATTATTATTGTTATCAGGGTTGGGATCATTGGTATTGCTGGCTTGACTGTTACTTCCTATATTCCCCTGTGCAATTAAGGTGGACATGGCGGAAGGGCTTAAATGCACATTGGCATGACCATCAAAGTTCAGCAATCCGTCATAATTGATGGCGGTACCATCGCCCATTTCGGTGACGGTGGTTTCGCTGATCCCTGTGGCTCCTGTCACATCATTGAGTCCTATCGCTATCCCTCCACCCTCGCTGGCTGCATTACGATGAATATGGGCTGGATGGGAATTACCTGCTTCTGTTCCCTCCAATTGAATACGGATGACCGTGCTCGTTTCACTTTCTTTGGTGAAAGTGATGGTCCCCTGGATCATTGGATCGGATACAGCATTCATATCATACTCTTTTTGGATAACCTGAGGCGTTTCATCATCCTTTTCACAGGCAGCTGTGAAAAGACCCAACAACAAAAACATTTTAATGGTTGATTTGATCGTTTTCATAATTTCTGATTTTTAAAATTTCATAATTTGAATCATAAATAATATTTGATACCAAAGAAAATCCCGGCGCTTTTTAAATTCAGGTTACCTTCTCCAATACCCACCAGGGGCAATCGATAATAGGGTTCAGCCTGTAAAGCAAATTTTTCGCTTACCTTTCGCTCATACCCCAAACCAATATTCAATATTCCAAAAACATGTTGGTTATTTCCTTTGATTTCAACTTCCCTAGAATATGGATTACCGTTGTAATTTTGATAATACAGGGAATATTTTTCTTTCATCATGAAATACGAAGACAAGCCTGAACTTACAAACCACTTGTCTTTTTTTCCTTGCATTGGGTAATACCTTATGTTTAGCGGTACCTCCAGGATCCAACAGTCTCCTTCCAATCCCTGATGGGCCCTACTGTATCCCCCCCAATATCCTTCACCATGACGGTAAGTTTTTTGGGCATGAATCACTCCACTGGCAAGGCTCCACCTTTCACTGAGGAAATACTCCAGGCTGATTCCAAGGTTTCTTCCGGAAGCTGGAATTTGATCATACTGTATAGCGCTGAAATCAGGAGAGACCAATAGACCAATGGCGATTTTATTATGCTGATTAACCGATGGTTGGGTGTTGAATTGAACCAATGCCTGATTTTGGATTTTGAAATTTTTATCTATGGGGCCAATGTGATTAAAGGCTTCAAATATTTTCCTTTTTGGATGGGTAATTCCAACAAGTATTGGAACCTGGGCTTTTTCAACTTTCTGGTGTGCCTTTGGGCCAGGAATATATTGGTGGTTCTGGCTTAGACTTTCGGCATTAATTTCAGTGGTTTGAGCCTTGTGATTACCGGATAATTCATCTAAAGGAAATTCTAAATCATGGGTATTTATTTCATTATTTGGTGTAATACCCCTTCCTATTTTAGCTGAAGAAGAAATAATGGTGGATATTCTATTCTCTTCTTCCCGAAAATGACTGAATGTAGCTATTAACCATGTGGTGAAAAGGATACCGACCATCAGTATTGATCCCAATAGGATCCACTTATAACCGTTCAGGTGAATGGCCCCCTTATTTTTGGCCAATATTTTTTCCATCTTGCCCCAATCTTGGGGAACATATGGAATTTCAGGAGAGGAGGATAATTTTTTTAAGAAATCATCCAGCTCTTTATCATTCATTTTTGATACTTGCTTCTTCATGATTTCCTACGGTTAACATGGACCTCAACTTTTGTCGTGCCCTATGGAGGTTTGACTTTGAAGTACCCTCAGAAATGCCCAGCAAATCGGCAATTTCTTGGTGATTGTATCCCTCAATGGCATAGAGGTTAAATACCGTTCTATACCTGATGGGTAAGGCTTGTATGATTTGGATCATATCCATGTATTTTAAGTCATCTGCAACATTTTTTCCAAGATCCGGGATTTCTGCAATATGCTCCAAACCTATATTTTGAGAGTGTTTAAGGTTTTTATTATAATAATTTATGGCACCATTGATCAATATTCTTCTAAACCATTGAGTAAATGGCCGTTGGGAATCATATCGGTCAAAATGTTGAAATACATTCAGATAACCATCGTGAAGAATTTCCAAACTTTCCTCCCTATTCGCTGCATAACGGAGGCAAATGCTCATTCCATAACTGTAAAATTGTTTGTACAGCGACTCCTGACACTTTCGGTCACCTTTGGAAATTCCATTCAATATCTTGGTTGACAGGTATTTTTCCACAATTGCAGGGTTTGTATCCGTCTATACAACCATTGCAAATAATTGGTTGCGTGGGAATAAATAATTTACGAAATATTAATCGCCCTTCTTAATAACTGATCCAACTTTTCTTCTGATTATTTTCATTGATTCTAATTTTTTTTACCAGAATGTGAGCGCAGAAAAATGAAATAATCCCCTTTTTCGAAGTTTTTCCCATGTCGCATATTGATTTATTTAAAAAAATAAGACCAAAATCAGGACATTTTCTTTTTAGCTGCCGTCTCGGTTGTATGATCAGTTAATGCTTAGGTTAAAAAATATGAAAAGCAAACTATTATTTCTTCCGGATGTTTTTTTTGTGTTTTTAATTGTATTCAGTTGTGAACCCACAAAATTGAAGGATTTAAATAATCAAAGGTTTATTACAACAGAAAATAAAATCGCCTTTTCAAAGGTGGTAGATCATAAAGGTTTTCCGTCGCTGCAATTTTTGAATAACCGGGATTTTAATTTTAGGTTTTCCATTTTTACAGATAGAGGGGTTGAAAAGGTAAAAAATGTGAATGGATTCGTTATTAAAGAGTAAGTTGGTGATTTTTTAATTGTTCTTTTTAAAAAGGTAGGTGGTTTCACTTACCTTTTTTTTTACCTTCAAATCAAACAAATTACCATCGATACCAATAGGTATTTGAAATGCTATCATTTTTATTTACTTTGTTTCCTCGATTATCCTCTCCGTAGAAATGATAAGTATGTTGATTAGGAGTAAAAATGTAGCTTATGTGTTTTCCAGCCTCATCTTACTGTGGTTGCTGGTAATTGTGATCCGGAATGTCTCCATTGAAAACAAACACTTGTATGTTCCCGGGATTTTGTTGGGAGAAGAAGTGGAATTTAACAGGGATATCAGACCGATCATCAATAATAAATGCATAGCCTGTCACGGAGGGGTTAAAAAATCCGGAGAATTTAGCCTTCTTTTCGAGGAGGAGGCCTTGGCCGTAAATGAATCAGGGAAACGTGCGATAGTGCCGGGAAGTATTAATAAAAGTGAATTGATTCACAGAATAAATCAAGATGATCCTGAGCAACGCATGCCTTTGGAAGGAGAGCCGCTTACCGACCATGAAAAACAGTTGTTCACGGATTGGATCAACCAGGGAGCGCCATGGCAGGACCATTGGGCTTATCTGCCACCACAACCCAAAGAAGTACCTGAATCGGGTGGGAATTGGGTTTCCAATGAAATAGATCATTTTGTTTACCAAAAATTATCGAAGAGGAACATTCAACCAAATCCCGAATCCGACAGGTATTCTCTTTTAAGAAGAGTAAGTTTTGATTTAACGGGTTTGCCGCCTACTTTGGAGGAAACAGACGAATTTATAAAGGATACCTCTTATAATTCTTATGAAAATGTGGTGGACCTGCTTCTGGATAGCCCAGCATTTGGTGAGCGTTGGGCAAGCATGTGGATGGATTTGGCTAGGTATGCGGATTCCAAAGGCTATGAAGCGGACAGACCCAGAAATATTTGGAAATATAGGGATTGGTTAATTGAAGCTTTTAATGATAATATGCCTTATGACCAATTTGTAACAGAACAATTGGCCGGTGACCTTTTACCTGACCCTACTGAAAAGCAGCTTATCGCTACAGGGTTTCATCGAAATACCATGAATAACGATGAAGGAGGAACAGATAATGAAGAATTTAGAATTGCCGCATTAATTGACCGGGTAAATACCACCTGGACGGTAATGCAGGGGACCACCATGGAATGCGTACAGTGCCACAGCCACCCCTATGATCCCATCAGACATGAAGATTATTATAAGTCAATGGCATTTTTTAATCAAACAGCCGATGCAGATATTCCCAGCGAATCTCCGGTTTTGGTTGAATTTAAAGATACGGTTGATATTGAAAAATTGAATCAGTTGAAATCTTGGGTAGGGGACAAGGTGAAGGATCCTGAGTTAAAATCCGAAATGCAGAACTATTTTGAGAAATTGGTCCGAATTTCCACCCCAAAGATTCATCCTCATTATTTTGAGCAATTGGATAAGGGTATTCCTGTTAAAGGAACTTCCCTTTTTAAAGTTACGGACAGCATTCCGTCCAGGACCCGGCAAATCCCATTTGATGGAGAAGACCGGATAATGTTTAAAATCCGTTCTGATACGAGTGTGGGGGTATTGGAATTCCGATTGGATCATCCTGAAGGAGAAAAAATAGCGCTGTGGGAAGTAAATAGGAAGACCAAGACGGAATTTGATGAGGAGGAAAAGAAAGACAAAATCTATTCCGTTCCTGAGGTGATTTCCATTCCTATCAGTCCCATCACAGGAAAAAGGGACCTTTACCTTGTACTTCAAGAAGTGGGCAAAGCGGGAACCACTTTGAATTTGGAATGGGTCATGTTGCACCATTCACTTCCTGGAAGGGAAGATGCCCAATACCAGGAGGCAGAGATGATGCTGTATGATTTGTTCAATTCTGAAAAAGAACAGGAAACCACCCCGATTATGGTGGAATTGGATGACAATTACAGGCGTCAAACCCGGGTATTTGAAAAAGGAAGTTGGATGGTATTGGGAGATACGGTGGCTCCTGGGATGCCGGAAAAATGGAATGAATTCAAAGATGGATATGAAAAAAACCGGCTTGGGCTCGCGAAATGGTTGTTCAGTCCTGAAAATCCATTAACAGCAAGGGTGGCAGTCAATCGATTTTGGGAGCAATTATTTGGCAGAGGACTGGTGTTTACAATGGAGGATTTTGGATCTCAGGGATTTGATCCTTCTCATCCCGAATTGCTGGATTGGTTGGCTTTGCGTTTTGTCAATGAGCACCAATGGGACATTAAAAAACTCCTTAAGGAAATGGTCATGTCCTCTACATACCGACAATCTTCCCATTTTAGGGATGATTTAAAAGATTTGGATCCCTACAATGAATTTTTGGCCCGAGGGCCAAGGTTAAGGCTTAAGGCGGAGCAGATTAGGGACCAGGCTTTGGCAGTAAGTGGTCTATTGAGTAATAAAATGTGGGGATCCAGTGTGATGCCCGAGCAGCCCGAGGGTATTTGGCAGGTAGTTTATAGTGGGACGGAATGGAAAACAAGTCAGGGTGAAGACCGTTACAGAAGAGCATTGTATACCTTTTGGAGGCGTACCAGTCCATATCCTTCCATCATCGCATTTGATGCACCTAGCAGGGAGTTTTGTTTACCAAGGAGAATCGATACCAATACACCGCTTCAGGCCCTGGTTACCTTAAATGATCCCGTTTACCTGGATGCCGCTTTGGCCTTGAGCCGAAAGGTTTTGGGCTCCAGTTCAAAGCATTGGGAAGATCGTTTGTCACTCATGTACAGCATGGTGATGCTCAGGGGGATTCAGGAGGAGAAGATGGAAGACCTGGCACTACTGTATGAAAATGCCAACTTATATTTTGAACAAAATCCGGATGCCGCTTGTCAGATTACCGGAGAGGAAGATAACGAACTGGCAGTTTATACCGTATTGGCAAATGCCCTGATGAATTTGGATGAATTTCTTATGAAATCGTAATAGGTGATGAATGTATTGGAAGAATATCAGATGAGGACTCTAGAGTCCACCACGCGAAGGCATTTCTTGAAAAAGTTTACCACGGGATTGGGAGGGATCGCTTTGGGAAGTATGCTGGGGTGTCAGACCCAATCCGCAGATAAAATACCGGAAGGGTTGGAGAAACTGGTCGAACATTTACCTCATTTTGCCCCCAAAGCCAAAAGAATCATTTACTTGCACATGGCAGGTGCCCCATCCCAGCTGGAATTGTTTGATTACAAACCTGAATTAAAAAAATTGGACGGGCAGGATTGCCCCCCCTCCTTGTTGGAGGGCAAAAAATTTGCTTTTATTCAGGGCATACCTAAAATGTTGGGACCACAGGCAGCGTTTAAGCCTCGGGGCCAGTCGGGAATGGAGGTATCGGACCACCTTCCTCATTTTTCAAGTATGGTGGATGAGGTGACCTTGGTCAAAACCATGCACACCGATGAGTTTAACCACGCCCCCGCCCAATTGTTGCTTCAAACCGGTTCACCCCGTTTGGGACGACCCAGTATGGGTTCCTGGGTAACCTATGGTTTAGGATCAGAAAATGAAAACCTGCCAGGTTTTATGGTATTGGTTTCGGGGGGGAAAACACCCGATGCAGGCAAGTCGGTATGGGGGAGCGGCTTCCTGCCTTCTGTTTATCAGGGCGTACAATGCAGGTCCGAAGGTGATCCGGTTTTGTATGTATCCAATCCTGATGGGATGGACAGTCAACTGAGAAGGCAGACCATTGATGCCATCAACGGCATTAACGAAAAGGAATATATGGAATTTGGCGATCCCGAGACCCTCACACGTATTTCTCAATACGAAATGGCCTTTAAGATGCAAACCTCGGTACCTGAGATTATGGATATCAAAGATGAACCGGAATATATCCATGAAATGTATGGAACGGAACCCGGGAAAACTTCTTTTGCCAACAATTGCCTGCTTGCCAGGCGGCTGGTGGAAAAAGGGGTCAGGTTTGTACAGTTATTTGATTGGGGCTGGGACATGCACGGGGTTTCAGAAAATGAGTCTTTGGATGTGGGGCTCGAAAAAAAGTGCAGGCTAGTGGATAGGCCAATGACCGCATTGGTTAAGGATTTAAAGCAAAGAGGATTGCTGGAAGAAACACTGGTGGTCTGGGGAGGCGAATTTGGACGAACCCCTATGCAGGAAAACCGGGGTGGCCGGGAGTGGCCTTTTAAAGGAAGAGACCATCATACGGAAGCCTTCCCAGTGTGGATGGCCGGGGGTGGTGTAAAAGGAGGATTTACATACGGAGAAACCGATGAAATTGGATATTATGGTATTAAAGACAAAGTACATGTTCACGACCTTCAGGCTACAATTTTAAAGTTAATGGGAATGGATCATGAAAAATTTACCTATTTTGCGCAGGGTAGGGATTTTAGACTGACCGATGTGTCAGGCAAAGTAATCGAAAAAGTTATCGCATAAAAAAAATGGAGCAATCATCAGATATTATTATCTTCTTCGGAAGATTTCACCCCTTGTTTCTTCACCTGCCAATTGGTTTTCTGGCCCTGGCATTTTTAATGGAGTTGATCTCCAAAAAAGAAAAATTTACTTATCTGCGTCCGGCAGTTGGATTTGTTTTGGCCTTAGGAGCCATTTCAGCCCTGGTAACTGCCATTTTAGGATTAATGTTGGCACAGGCAGGCGATTATGGTGAAGACCTTTTATTTATCCACCAATGGGCAGGAATCGTTTTGGTGGTATTGGCATTTTCATCATGGTTTCTTTATTATAAAAAATCCCAAGAGGAAACCAAAATTTGGAATCAGGCCTATCTGGCCTCTATTTCCTTGATGATGTTGTTTTTGGGGGGAGCAGGCCACTACGGTGGGTCCCTGACCCATGGATCCAATTATTTGACCCAATATATGCCGGATGGATTGAAAACCTTGGCTGGAATACCCATTGAAAACCGGGGGCCCCAGTTAATTGAAAATCTGGATGAGGCAGTGGTATATACGGATATCATTCATCCCATTATGGAAATCAGGTGTAATTCCTGTCATAATACCAGCAAAAAAAAGGGGGATCTTCAGATGCATACCAAGGAGGCCCTTTTGAAAGGTGGGGAAAACGGTCCTGTTTTTGTTGCCGGGAGCCCTGAAGAAAGTGAATTGATAAAACGGTTGCACTTGCCTGAAAACCATGATGACCATATGCCGCCTAAAGGCAAGTCCCAGCTGACAGATGATCAGGTATTATTAATGGAATGGTGGATCGAAAATGGGGCGTCTTTTGATAAAAAGGTGGCTGAAGTAGAGGCCAATGAAGAAGTGGAAGCAGTTTTATTGACCTTAACAGATCCCAATGCCCATAAAACGGAGGTGGAAATTCTGCTGGCGGAGGGAACTACCGTCCCGGATGCGGAAAAGCTGAAAGCTTACAGAGAAGAGGGGATAATGATCAAGACACTTTCCAATGATGAAAATTGGTTGCAGGTGGCCTTGGATAAAAATGACCCCGTGGATGAAATTCTGGAAAGGTTAGCTGCGGATTTTCCCAATCAAATCACTTGGTTGGACGTAAAAGACACCCCTTTGTCGGACGAGGGCATGGTACATATCGGGAAATTTAAAAACCTGACCAAGCTCAGAACAGAAAAGACCGAAATCACCGATGCCGGACTGGAATATCTGAAAGGCCTGAATTACCTGGAGTCTCTCAATATTTATGGTACGGACATCAGTGATCAGGGGTTAGTTGCCTTGGAAGGCCTAAAGAATTTAAAAAGACTTTATGTTTGGGATACCCAGGTGAGTCAAAGCGGTGCTGCCCAACTTCAGGAAGTGTCCAATCAGTTGGAAGTTAATTTAGGTTATGAAGTTCAGGTGGTGGATTCGCTGACTGTAAAGGTAGTGCCAGTTGCCATTCAGGAGTAATTAGGCAGGGCTGATGGTAGGAAAAATAATAGGATCAATCTTTATATAGGAGGTTGAGGTATGGTAACGTTTGGGAACACCCTATTAGGAAGTCGTATTGGATTTTCTGTAATCAAATATTCATTTATAAAGCTCCAAAACAATCTATCTGGAAAGAATAAAGGCTTCCAATAAATCTCCGACGTAGTAAGCAACCAGGGCGGCGATAAACCCCAGGGCTAGGGTTTCCATTACGCTTCTTGCCAGTCCTGTTTGGTTCACCCAACTTTTTAATGTTCCAATGACCAAAAATGCCAGGCCAGTAAAAACGCAGGTCCACAAAAATACATCAAAAGCTATTTCATAAAAGAAATCCCAAACATATACCGTTAACGGAATAAAGCCCACGATGACAAAAGAAATCAAAGTCGCCAGGCCGATTTTAAACGGGCTTTTGGTTTCTTCAATCATGTTCAATTCATCTTTCATCATTTCATCGACCCATCTTTCCCTGTCCGATACGATGACATCTACCACCTGTTGGAGTAAAGACCCCTCAAATCCTTTTTCCCGGTAGATTTCTTCAATTTCTTTCCGTTCTTTTTCAGGCAGGTTGTCCACTTCCCAATATTCCACATTTTTGTGTTTTTGGTAATTCTCTTTTTCTGATTTGGAAGAAAGGTAAGCCCCTATGGACATGGAAAGGCCATCGGCAAACAAATTGGCAAATCCAAGGATGATAATGATGGCCGGGTCCAAATTGGCCCCCACCGCCCCGGCAACCACGGCGAAGGTGGTGACCGCACCATCTATACCACCATAAACAAATTCCCTTAAATAATCCTGTAAATTTTTGAAAAATGGGATTTCCTGATGTAATTCTGATTCCTTGTATTTTTTTACTTTCAACACTAAAATGGGTAAAATTGTATGGATGTTTAATTTAATGAGAAATTTTAAAGGAAAAGGGTTTTTTATAGAAAATTTTCAAAATAATCTCCTTGATAATGAAAGTGATAATAGGATATCAATTATTTTTTCTTGCCATGACTTGTCAGTAAAAAAACAATAGTCTACCTTTGCATCACTTCAAAAGAGGAGTGGTAGTTCATCCCGATAAAAATCGGGACTAAAGGCTGCTTCAGACGAGATAATAAAATAATGGAGTGGTAGTTCAGCTGGTTAGAATGCCTGTCCCGACTCGTCGGGA
>JBBDSA010000027.1:0-47849 GCA_040905165.1 Cyclobacteriaceae bacterium
ATTTGCGTTATAGCAAAATAATGGTTTAAATTGCGGTGTTTTTCGGGGGATAAGCTCCTGTGATCACAGATTTTAAAATATAAGCAGCTAATAATCAAGGTGTTTACTTTCATTAATCGGGCTTTTTCCTGCCTAACGGCAGGGAATTTTCCTGAAATAATATGGCCTCGTAGTTCAATGGATAGAATAGAAGTTTCCTAAACTTTAGATACAAGTTCGATTCTTGTCGAGGCTACAAAAAACCCCACTTACAGTACGTATTTGAGGTTTTTGTTTTTTGGGGGACAGTATGAGGGACAGTTTAAGAGTAGATACCTCAACCGAAAGGTAAAGTTCAAAATCATAAATGGCTTTAATATCTTTTCAGAAACCAATAGCCCACGAGAATTCCATCCAAGAGTAATAAATATATGTAAGGTTTTCATAGCCTATTTGCCTGGCAGTAGACCCGAATTTAGGACTCAATTCTTTTAAGTACCTTCGACAGGTACTTAAAAAGAAAAGTTACCCTTCCAGTATACGAATCAAATCCTCATTTACTTAGAGAGGTATAAGACGGGCTGGTCAAGGGGACCCTTGTTGGCCAGATACAGGAGATTTATAATACGTCCTGTACGTCCATTACCATCCGAAAAAGGGTGTATCTCTTCAAACTGATAATGTGTAATGAAATAAAATGGACACAATAGTAGTATGTGTCCATTTTTTGAAATAAAATGGACATGATTAGATTTTCACTCCATTTAATGAATAAAGTCTGGTAGCTACCTAAAATCAAATCAACTTCCTCGACTTCAACATAGCAGTTTGGCTTTTCCATCCGATGCATAAAAGACTGATATAAATTGTTTATATTTATTGATCGCTATAAATATTTAAAGTTTATTATTCTTTTGACCCGATCGATTAGGAAAATTCACAATTTAAATGCATCCATGAATAATTTAAAATGTCAATTTTTTCATCCACGGAAAACAACCTACATCCATTATGTTTAAAAATACCCTCTGCGGATTGCTCCTTTTATCCATGCATTTCGGCCTCCTGGCACAGGAAACCTTTCCCACCAACGATGTCAGGGACAATAGGGAAGGGGCATTTGCACTCACCAACATGACTTTGGTGGTGGATTACCAAACCACTATCGAAACCGCCGTTTTACTGATCCGGGATGGCTTCGTAGAAAAAGCCGGTAAAGACCTTTCCATCCCCAAAGGATACGCTGTAATTGATCTCAAGGACAAATACGTGTACCCTTCCTGGATAGATCCCTATACCCAATATGGGATTTCGGAGAATGAAAATCCATCCTCAGGTTCTCCCTATTCCGCAACAGAACAGATCACCTCAAAAACCAAAGGAGCATTCAATGCCAACGAAGCCGTTAAATCCGAAACCAATGCCTCTGAATTGTTCTCTTCCAATGACGAATCTGCTGCTAAACTCAGGGCGGCAGGTTTTGGCGCAGTCCTTACCTTCCAAGCGGATGGATTGGCCAGAGGCACCTCCAGTTTGGTAAGCTTAAATACGGAATTAGACAACAAATCACTTTTAATGTCCAAGGCGGCCACCCATTATTCCTTTACCAAAGGCAGTTCCAAGCAAACTTACCCGATTTCCAAAATGGGATTCATTGCTTTACTCCGACAAACTTACCTGGATGCTGAATGGTATGCCAACCAAGACCCTCCCCCTTTTATAGACTTATCCCTGGAAGCCTGGAATGCAACCCAGTCCCTGCCCCAGGTATTTGATACCAATGGCTGGTTGGAAATTTTGCGGGCAGATAAGTTAGGGGATGAATTTGGCGTTCAATACATCATCAAAGGTGGTGGCGATGAATACCAGCGGATCAATGAGGTAAAATCAACAGGCGCCCCATTGATCATTCCAATCAATTTCCCCAAACCTTTTGATGTAGAGGATCCGCTGGATGCCCAAAAGGTGTCTTTGGGAGATATGAAGCATTGGGAGCTCGCCCCTACCAACCCGGCCATCCTTGAAAATAACGATGTGACTTTTGCTTTTACAGCTGACGGGCTGAAATCATCAGATGAATATTTGCCCAATATAAGGAAAGCCATTGAAAACGGCCTTTCGGAAAGTGCGGCATTAAAAGCCATGACGCATACGCCAGCCGCCATGGTAAATGCGGCTGAACTGGTGGGCAGTTTAAAAGAAAACAGGTTGGCCAACTTCATTATTACCTCAAAACCCATATTTGAAGAGAAGGCCATTATCCTGGAGACCTGGGTTCAGGGTAAACGGTATGCTTTTAAGGAATTAGAGCACCCGGATCTTTCGGGGAAGTATGATCTGGTGATCGGCCAAAACACCTATCCGCTGGAAATTGATGGTGAGCCGGGCAATCAAAAAGCCAAAATCAGGGTTTCCGACACCACCGAAATTGCGGTTTCCAGCAAGATGGATAAAGCCTCCGTGACTTTTGCCTTTTCTCCCCCGGAAGAAGAGGGTGCCATCAGATTATCAGGCTGGTTGGAGGAGGGCGCCCTCACAGGCAGGGGACAGCTCATTGATGGTACATGGGTAGACTGGATGGCCACCCGAACAGGTGATGCCGACCCGGAAAAAACCAAGCCGAAGGATGAAAAAGATGCCAAACCTTTGGGAGAAGTTATTTATCCTTTTATTGGGCATGGCAATTTGGAGGTGCCTCAACGGGAATCCCTGTTGATCAAAAATGCCACCCTGTGGACCAATGAAGCGGAGGGGATTATGGAAGAAACGGATATTTTGATTGAAGACGGCAAAATATCGAGGATCGGGCCTAATTTATCCGCCCCAGCCGCCAGAACCATCGATGCTACGGGGAAGCATGTCACCTCCGGCATCATCGATGAGCATTCCCATATTGCGGCTACCTCCATCAATGACCTGGCCACCAATTCCAGTATGGTCCGGATGAACGATGTCATCAATCCTACTGATATCAACATTTACGCCGCCCTTTCCGGCGGTGTTACTGCGGTGCAGATATTGCATGGGTCGGCCAATCCCATCGGCGGGCAGTCTGCAATCATCAAATTGCGCTGGGGTAAAAATCCGGAGGAAATGAAAATCAAAGCCGCTTCTCCTTTTATTAAATTTGCCTTAGGTGAAAATGTAAAAAGATCCGGCAACACCAATTCTGTCCGCTATCCCCAAACCCGGATGGGCGTGGAACAGGTATATGTGGATGCCTTCACCAATGCGGCAGACTACTTGGAAAAACTTGAGGCCTACGGCCGTTTATCTGCAAAAGCCAAATCCAATGAATTAGCTCCCAGAAGAGATTTGGCCATGGAAACCATCGGTGAAATCCTTCGGGGAGAAAGATATATTTCCTGTCATTCCTATGTTCAGTCCGAAATAAATATGCTGTTAAAAGTGGCTGAAAAATTTGACTTTCGGGTGAATACCTTTACCCATATCCTGGAAGGATACAAGGTGGCCGATATCATGAAAGCCCATGGCGCAGGTGCGTCTACCTTTTCTGATTGGTATGCCTATAAATGGGAGGTCAGGTATGCCATTCCTTACAATGCCGCCATCATGCATCAGGCAGGACTGACTGTGGCCATCAACTCCGACGATGCGGAAATGGGCAGGAGACTCAATCAGGAAGCGGCCAAAGCAGTCAAATACGGTGGGGTAAGTCAGGAAGAAGCGTGGAAGATGGTCACCCTCAACCCTGCCAAATTGCTACATTTGGATCAGACTATGGGAAGCCTCAAGGTGGGAAAAGATGCAGATGTGGTCATTTGGACAGACAACCCTCTCTCAGTTTACGCCAAGGTGGAAAAAACGGTCCTGGATGGAACCATATATTATGACGCCCATAAAGATGCCGAAATGAACAAATGGATATTAGCCGAGAAAGCCAGATTGATCCAGAAAATGAATCAAATAAAAAAAGAAGGAGGCCCAACACAAAAGGCAAAAAGCAAAACCAAACATTACTTCCACTGTGATGATCTTACGGTGGATACCAAAACCCTTAACTTTTAAGCTATGAAAAAACTATTGTTAATCCTGCTTGCCCAATCCTTCGCAGTCCTTGTCCATGCCCAGGTGCCACAACCTGCAAAAGCCCAAGAGCAAGCCCTATTGCTTAAAGGGGGGACCATTCATGTGGGAAACGGCCAGGTGATTGAAAACGGCTTAATAGGCTTTGAGAAGGGAAGGATCACCCTAGTAGAAGAAAACAACGGCGAAAATGGTGATCTGTCCAAATTCAAAGTAATAGAAATCAGTGGACAACATGTTTATCCCGGCTTTATCTTGGCCAATTCCTCCTTAGGGCTGGAGGAAGTCAGCGCCATCCGGGCCATGAATGATTTCAACGAAACCGGGGATATCAATCCCAATGTCAGAAGCCTGGTGGCCTATAACACCGATAGCAAATTAATAGCCCCGACTAGGTATAATGGTGTTTTAATAGCAGAAACCACTCCGAAAGGAGGTAGAATTCCAGGAACTTCATCCGTAATGAACCTTGAGGGATGGAATTGGGAAGATGCGGTTTTGAAAGAGGATATCGCCATACACCTTAACTGGCCCAATAAAAGGAAGGGTAATTTTGATTATTCGACCAATGTGGTTCAAAAAGAGGAAAACAAAGATTACCAAAAGGAAGTAGATCAACTCGACCTGCTATTACGGGAAGCAGCTAACTACACCCAACTGGATCAAAAGGAAAATAACCTGAAATTGGAAGCCCTACAGGGGCTGTTTAATGGTGAAAAGGCTTTGATGCTTCACACCGAAGACGCCAAGGAAATAATCGAATCGGTCCGGTTTTTCCAGGGCCATGGAGTGAAAAAAATTGTTCTGATCACTGGAAATGACGCTCTTGATGTCAGCGGATTTCTAAGTGAAAACAGCATCCCCGTCATTTTGCCGCCGGTACATGGTTTATCTGATGGTGCTGACGAGGATATTTACCAAAGGTTCAAACTTCCCTATTTGCTTACCGAAGCAGGAGTTATGGTGGCTATATCACATGCGGGCATGCTGGGCCGGGCAAGAAACCTTCCTTTTTATGCCGGAAGTGCAGTGGCACATGGTTTGAAGAAGGAGACTGCCCTTCAATTGATTACCTTGAATCCGGCAAAAATCCTAGGCATCGACCAGGAGGTGGGCAGTTTGGAAACCGGCAAGAGGGCTACGCTTTTCGTCTCCAAAGGTGACGCCTTGGACATGATGTCCAATGATCTCCTTCATGCTTTTGTGAATGGAAAAACTATTGTTTTGGAAAATGAGCAACAGCTCCTGCACCAGCGCTATACCAATAAATATAAGGAATGAACCTCAGCCTGCAAAAAAATCTATAACAAACCCCGGAACTGACTTAAGAACCGCACATCATTTTCAGTAAACAATCTCAGGTCATTGATTTGGTATTTAAGCATGGCAATGCGCTCTATGCCCATACCAAAGGCAAATCCGGTATACTTTTCTGAATCGATGCCACAGTTTTCCAATACATTGGGGTCCACCATTCCTGAGCCCCCGATTTCTACCCATCCGGATCCTTTGCAAATATTACACCCCTTGCCTCCACAAAGCTGACAGGAAATATCGATTTCGGCACTGGGCTCGGTAAAAGGGAAAAAGGAAGGTCTGAACCGCACCTTGGTATGCTTGCCAAACATTTCTTTGGCAAAATGATACAGTGTCTGTTTCAGGTTGGCAAAACTTACATTTTCGTCAACGTACAAACCTTCTACCTGGTGGAAAATACAATGAGCCCTTGCTGAAATGGCTTCATTTCTAAAAACCCTTCCGGGAGACAGTGTACGGATGGGCGGTTTTTCACCTTCCATTACCCTTACCTGCACGGAGGAGGTATGCGTCCGGAGCGCTATATCCGGATTCTTGGCAATAAAAAAGGTATCCTGCATTTCCCTGGCCGGATGGTTTTTGGGAAAATTCAGGGCCGTAAAATTATGCCAATCATCTTCAATTTCGGGACCTTCTGAAAGGTTAAAGCCAATCCTTTCAAAAATCTCCACAATCCGTTGACGGGTGGCGGTGAGGGGATGTATTCCTCCTACAGGCCAGGTAGTCGGCGGCAGGGTTAAATCCAGGTCTTCGCTTTTTTGCTTACCTTTTTGTCCGTTTACCTGGTCGATCAAACTTTTGAATTTTTCCTCTGCCAATTCCTTTACCCCATTGATCAACTGCCCATAAGCTCTTTTTTGTTCATTGGGCAACTTTTTCATTTCTGCAAACAATTCACCCACCACACTTTTTTTACTGATAAAACGCATTCGAAAAGCGTCCAATTCATCAGGGTTATTGGCACTGGCAGCATGGATTTCGGCTTTGATCTGATCGATTTTTTCGGATTGCATTGGATTCAGGTATTTTAAGTGCACAAATCTAAAAGAAAATATTGAAGGTGCCTATCCTTTTATAAACCTAAGCACCCTATTGCATATTGTCTTCTTTAGATTCCTCTTCCTTGCGCGGTATTTTTGGTTGCATCAAGCCTGAACTTCCCATCAAACCCGAAAAAGTTGCTTTCCACATGTAGTTAAAAATGAACTTACTTTTATCTCTCTCCTCATAAATCGGAGAGGACACCAATCTGTTGAATATTTTGCGGGGATTGTTTTTTCTCAAGGCCAGAAAATTAATCACAAAAGTAAGTATGCTCTTCCTGCCACCCCCTCTCAACAAGGTCCTTTCATCCAATAACCTCACTTTCAAATCCCTGTACCTTAGGGTCATCTCACCTAGGGCATGGTGGTTATCCGCTACAAAATTCCATTCTCCACTTTCTATCCACCCACGCTCAACAGTAACAAAGGCATTGCTTTCAAGGATGGAATTGATCATTGCCAATTCGAATTCCCCTACCTTGGCTTCCACCGCAATGGGATACGGGGGATGATAATCCACATGGGCTTCCAAATTAATTTCAGCAACACAATTGATTTTAAAAGAGCCACTTAACCGGGATTTTTCATCCACCTTATCCCTGGATCCTGTTCGAAAAGGAACCATCAAGGCATTCATTTCAGAAAAGGTGATTTCACCGGGTACCATACCCTTCTCCGGAAACTCCCGGTACCTCACCTTTCCGTCGCTCACCATTAAGGTATCTAAATCCAAGAGCCTTCCGGCCCCGACCATCAATTCCTGGGGCATCACCTTGGAGGTATCACCATCCTCAGGAAACCTTTTGTCCCGGAAAAGCTCAGCTTCAGGATACATCAATTGCATCTTGTTGGCAACCATACTATTTTTATTGATCAACCGCTTTACATTCAGCCCAGTGATGAGAATATTGGGAACAAAAACCTCAGCAACATCGGTTTGGGTTCCCACCTCTCTTACATATTCAAATTTACCCAGCCTTGGCAAAAGGCGGACATCTTGAAGTTTCATCATGCCTTTGGAAAGGGATACCAATCCCACCCTCAACCTGTTCAGGCTATCCGGCAAATCATACACAAAATCCTTAAGCTCAAAGGCATAGTCATTGCTCAGGAAAAAATCGGTATCCAATTCCTGTTTCCTGGTCAGGTCAAATTTAAGGTCGTTAAGAACAATGCTGAAGTTATTAAAAGAATTGACCTCCGTGGTATCTGATTTTTCCTTGATGGCCAACTTTCCTCCCTCAATTTCAAAATTATTGATGTTCACCCGCTCCAACACCAGTTCCTTTATTTCTTCTTCCACATCCAGGACTTCCTCCTTTTCTTCACCTTCATCCACATAAATCATTAAATCCGGATTGGATAAAAAAATACTTTCCACATCGAATTGCCCTGTCCCCTGAAAACTGGTCAAAGAACGGGTGTTGATTTTAACCTGGGGAATGTGGCCCTTAAAAATAGGTGTTCCTTTAATACCTACATAGGTATTCGGATTCACCTGTAAGTTTTCCAAAATAATTTCGTCACCCTCGGAATTCAGTTCAATTTTTGAAAAATTGATGGTATGTATACTGTCTTGGAGGGCCAGAGAAAAATCATCCAATTCCATGGTCATATTGTCAAAAAAACCTGCGATATCCCCTTTTGTCAACCTTGCTGAATCCAATAAAAAATCAGAAAAGGACATATTGATACCGGTGGTGATTAAGTCCAAGTCTTTTCCTTCTTCAAAATAAGCTACACTAAACCGGGCGTTGGCTGCCAGAATGGAATCAATCATGATAATATCGATCGTTTTCGGAAGTTTCCGGGAACGTCTATCTGAATCATTCTCTTCCTTTTCCTCTTCCATTTCAAAATTTCTGTTGATGGAAAGCCTTACATTGGCGTCGGAAAGGATAAGCTGGGAAAGAGACAATGTATTGTCAAATAAAAAGGCCTCCAGATCTACTCCTTTAATGCGCATATCCGGAATCATAGCCTCAATGCTTACTTTGGAATCCAAATACCGGTTGGGCATCAGTTTCACGTTGAAAGTATTGATCTCTTCCCTGGCAGAATTGAATCCGACCCTTTCGGCAACGATACTGTATTTACCATCAGCGATGTTAAAAACATAATTGTTCAGGTTGACATCTACTTCCTCCGAGAAAAGGGTCCGGTTGTCCAGGTGATCAGTTTCTTTGTCCAAATAGAAATTTTTTATCGTGATGGCAATATCATTTTCAGCAAATGACCTAAACCTCTCATTGGCAAAGTTATCGTAAACGAACGTTCCCTCATCCACCGTTAGAGAATCTACTTGTATTACAGAAAAATAGTTGGTGATCAAATTTAAAATATCCCCTCTTTCCATCCTTTCTGACTCCTCCTCATCGAGATCCGGTATATATTTTGTCCATTGAATGATGGGACTTGGAATATCAATGTGTTTGACAAAAAGTTGATCCTCGAAATAAGCCTGGTTGATATCTACTCCCGTTGCGGAAAAATGGGGAATTTCAATGTCCAAGGCTGTGGTTTTTCCATATCTTTCCAAAACAGGCCTCACATCAGTTAGAAATGGTTTTAAATGGAACCCGTCAATATAGAGGATTTCCTCCCTGGTATCAATCAAAATCCTTTCTGCAGCGAAAAGATGTAGGTTGTCAGAGAGTTTTAAGGCATAATCCTCAATTTCTAACCGGAGATGATCCGCAAAGAAAATTCTTGATTCCATGTCTTTGTTTTGCTGCTCATCCAATTGAAGGTTTTCCAAAACAAAGTTGATTTTCCCAAAGGAAAGGCTGTCTTTTCTTATTCTAAGGTTATTATCCAACACCAGGCTGCCATCGGTCATTTCCAACCGGTCCACATAGATTGCATTCAAAAATCCTTTGCTCAAGTCCTGCAAAGAAGCCCCTGCAAATAGGGTAGTATCCTGGCGGTTTCCAATAATATCTTTTAATAGAATTTCCGGAGATTCAATAATCAATTCTCCAATATCCACAATTTTCTCATTATAGATTTTTCTTAAATTGGCATTGGAAAAATCCAGTTGGGGTATTTTGATTTCAAAAAGGGTGGCTTCCGAAAGGGTGTCTGTCTCGGTAAGTGGCATTAAATCCACATTGGAAATAGAAACTTTATCATCATACGAAGAAAGGAAAATCTTCTCTCCCAAAATCCAATGTATTTCATCTGCCAAGGCAATTTTTGCCCTGCTTATCTCCAAAACCGCATTTTGGGAATAAAAGAAATTGTCTTTCCTGATGTCCAGATCCGGACCGATGTACACCTTTTCCATCAAAAAGCGGATTTCTTCTGCCTCTATCCTGTTTTTATTGGGATCTTTCACCCCTCTTTGAACAAATTTACCTTTATCAATCTTTAATTCATCAATGGATATAGAAGTAAGCACATCCTTGATCAGTTGATACAAATCCGTGGTCCGCTCTTTTTCCTGACCCGCAGTCCTGTCGGTATAAAGCCTAAAATTCGGTGACTGAAGGTGAAGATCCCCGATTTCCACTTCCGAAGTCTGAAACATTTTATAAATATCGGCATCCTCTAGCCTGAGGTTTTCCAGCGCAAATTCATAATAAACATCTGCCTCCTGACTCAAATCGGGTAGGATCTGTACCCTATCCGCCGAAATTTCCTTTTCCAGCGAAGAAATTCCAACCGAACTGGCCAATACCCGGTGGATACTGTCTGCCAACTGTATTTCGAAATCCGTCAGGTGAAGTGCAAAGCCGCCGACATTAAAAGGTAACTCCCCTTTTCTTTCTTTACTTACCCTTATATCCTGAACATACAAATCTGTATTGGATGCTGTAATTGACTTTTGGCTGATGAAGTTTTCCATCAGTAAGTCTGCATTGTCCACATAAAACCCCTTTATATGTACTTCATCCAAATTGGGTCCAAAGGATTTTTGAATTTCTGCCTCCAAAAGTTGTAGGGGAGAAATATTTTCCTCTTCCAAAACATTCTGGTCCTGCCTGGACTGTACAATGGGTGAGGTCAATCGTAGCTCCCCAACCTCTATCCGCTTATTTTCTTTATTAAAAGAAAGCTGTTTCAGGTCTATTTCTTTCACCATGATCTGATAATACGGCGTTTGTTCCGCTTCAAAAACAGCGGTATCCAATGGAAAAAGTGTAAAATTTTTTACAAAAAACCCCCTCTGGATCAGAGAAAGATAAAACCGGTCAAAATCAACGGAATATTTTCCTTCGGACATCTTTTCAACCTGTTGTTGTAGGTATCCCCTTAACAACCAATCTGACCCGAAGTATAGTCCAAGCTGCAATAACCCCAGTGTAAATATAATTATTGAGGTGACTTTAAAAAGGAGCCTGGGACCTTTCTTTAGTTTTAAATAATTTTTTATTGCTGCCATTTTTCAGTTCAAGAATACAAAATTAAGCGGAGATAATTCAAAAAATCAAATTAAAGATAATTAAAACTACAAAAGACTGACATGGAAACCTTCAATTGCCATCATTTAGCGCATTCAATTAGGAAGATAACCTACAAAACGAGATCAGTGGGATCCTCTAAATGGGCGTATTTAGGGGCTATTGGATCAATTTATTAAGGGGTACCCAATCAATTACAACATCACATCCATGCTTCATTCGTGGCGTGGTAAACTGGTATGAAATCTTGAAATCAACAGCGCCAGTCCGTTGGTGATAAGGCATATTATCCTTTTAAGAAACAATTTTAAAATGTATTGCCCTGCCCAAACCAAAAGGTTATAGCATTCCAACCAAGTACAGTTCAACCCTTACCAGGGTTGGGTATATCAGGTAGCTCTTCCTTATCGAACTCAAACCCTGAAAGGCTTCGACATTCGATGCCTTCAACGTATGTTTCCTTTGTTTGTGTCATCTATTAAATGCAGACTACTTTGTTATAAAACAAAAAAGGCTAACCTTCTTTAAAAATGAAAAGAAAGTTAACCTTTTTTTTGCTGTAGGAGAAGGATTCGAACCTCCACGGAGCTGTTAGGCAACACATTGAGCTCGATGTGTGCTTTATTCAGTACACCAAATAAATTTGGATCCTCCACCCCCGAGACAGGAGGGCTTGTCTGCCAATTTCAACATCCTACAATATATTACTTGATTGTATTTAACCCGGCATCAACTCTTTGGCCTTACCAAAGAACGTTATCAATTCTCAAATACTGCATAGCCAAATTAAATTTTGATTGGTCAAATGTAATAAAACCATCAGGTTAAAGAAATATTTTCATCAAAAATTAGATTTATTTACATTTAATTAAATAATTTGGGCTTTTATTTTCAAATTCGGAAATTATAAACCCTGTATAATTTATGTATTGTGAAATTGTTAACACCTTATTTTTCGAATTGAACATAACTTCTCCATTTTTCAATCACTACCGCCATATCCTCGGGGATTTCACTTTCAAAAAACATTGGTTTACCGGTAATGGGGTGCTCAAAGCCCAGGGATTGGGCGTGCAGAGCTTGTCGTGGAAGCAATCTGAAACAATTCTGAACAAAGGATTTGTATTTTGAAAACTGGGTTCCTTTCCGGATTTTATCCCCACCATAAATGGCATCATTAAATAGAGGGTGTCCCAGGTGCTTCATATGAACACGGATTTGATGGGTACGACCCGTTTCCAATTGGCAGGTGATCAAACTGACATAACGCAATCTTTCCAATGAATTCCAGTGGGTAACGGCTGTTTTTCCCTGGCTTTCATCGGCATAGGCCTGCATTAGTTTCCTGTTTTTCATGCTTCTTCCAATGGGAACACCTACGGTGCCCTTATCTTCCTTAAGCTCCCCCCAAACCAAGGCCAGGTAGGACCTTTGAATCGTATGATCAAAAAACTGTTTGGCCAGATGCGTCATGGCCTTTTCTGATTTGGCAACCACCAGAAGCCCGCTGGTATCCTTATCGATCCGATGTACTAAGCCCGGTCGCCCTGTATTACCGGGTAATTCAGGTAAATTGTTAAAATAATGCACCAATCCATTTACCAATGTTCCGGTCCAATTACCATGAGCGGGATGTACCACCATCCCGGCAGGTTTATTGATCACAAGTAAGTAATCATCCTCATAGCGGATATCCAAGGGGATATCCTCTGCCACCACGTCTGTTTCTTTACGGGGATGCTCCAATACCATGGTAATCACATCCATCGGTTTAACTTTGTAATTGGCCTTCACGATGTTTCCATTCACCCTGACCACACCTTCATCGATGGATTGCTGAACCTTGTTTCTACTGGCATTGGCCACCTTGTCAGTAATAAAGCGGTCTATTCGTACCGGGCCCTGTCCAGGGTCCACCAACAAATTAAGGTGTTCAAAATAAGCCTCATCCTCCGGCAACACATCTTCTATTTCTTGATTCATCATGCAAAATTAGGATTTGATGGAAAACTATTGGATATTTTCTCCTTAAATCATTAAAATTATTCACTTTGTGCCCTTCCTTACCACCCTTTTACCAAACCATACAGCTTCCTTTACTTCAGGAGAAAAAGGTTCAGATGGAAATAAAGAGGCTTGACCTTATGCATCCCGAAGTTCCGGGAAATAAATTTTACAAATTAAAGTACAATCTCATTGAAGCCAAAAAAAAGGGCCACCATACCTTACTTACCTTTGGCGGGGCTTACTCCAACCACATTCATGCCACCGCTCATGCCGCCAGGAAGGAAGGGTTCAGAGCCATTGGAATGATAAGGGGAGAAATAAAATATCCTCTCAATCCGACCTTATCCCAGGCCCAGGACAAGGGCATGCAATTAGAGCCCGTAAGCCGGGAAGATTACAGGGAGAAAAACACTGAAAAATTTATCTCTCAGCTAAGAGAAAAATTTGGCAGGTTTTACCTTCTCCCTGAAGGAGGCACCAACCATCTGGCCATCAAGGGATGTACCGAAATTCTATCCAACGATGACCTGCAGGCCGATTTAATTACCGTACCCATTGGTACCGGAGGCACTTTTTGCGGCTTACTCGCCCGTGGGAGTGTCCAACAAAAAGTCATGGGATTTTCCTCTTTGAAGGGGGATTTTATCTTTCGTGAAATAGAACAGCTTTTGTCAGCACATCAAATCCGCCCCCAATGTGAATGGGAAATCATTAACCGGTACCACTTTGGAGGGTATGCCAAATATAAACCTGAACTGATCGGTTTTATGTCCGAATTTTATCATCAGACCAAAATCCCATTAGACCCCGTCTATACCTCCAAGATGATGTTTGGGCTAATGGATATGATCAAAAACCATCATTTCCCTCAGGATATTAAAATTTTAGTCCTTCACACCGGAGGTTTGCAAGGCATCGATGGATACACTGAAAGGTATCAACTGAATTTATGATGCCTTCCTCAACCATTGCAAACCTGCCCTGATGGCTTCCTGGAAATCAGATCGATCTGGAAACCTCCACCCTGTCAAGAATTTCACCATAATCCAAGTTATCCCAATTTTGGGTAGTCAAGGTCTTACCCATCACCTCATCCATTACTTTATCCTGCAATTTACCCTGGGCATAGGCCTCAGAATACCGCATATCCGAGAAAGTAACCATACTGTACAAGGGTACCCATTCATTGGGATATTCATCATGCAGCTTCGCTTCAATCCTTTTTCGGATCAAAAATTTGGGGTCTGACACTTTTTCACTCATTTCCACGAAATTATCCATGGCCAACTGGCATATCGCATCGGTATCCGGCTTCCTTGATTTTTGAAATTTCTCAAAAACCAAATCCAGAGAAGATGTGCCATACTTATCGATCATTTCATCCAATAGAAAACAGTCCTCAAAACCGCAATTCATTCCCTGTCCGTAAAATGGAACCATGGCATGTGCCGCATCACCCAACAGAAGACATTTATTGGCCGTCCATGGATAGCACTCCGTATTGATTAAAGAAGCGGTAGGATTTTTACAATATTCCTTTTTCAGATTGGGCATCATTTGGTAGGCATCATTGAAATAAGTTTTGAAAACCTGCTCAACATCGACACCATCCCTGATATTTTCAAAACTTACCTTTTGGTTTTCAAAGGGAAGGAACAAAGTACAGGTAAAGGACTTATTAATGTTTGGCAAAGCGATCAACATGAAATTTCCTCTTGGCCAAATGTGTAAAGCTTCCGGATCCATTGCAAAGTCACCCTCTTTGGTAGGAGGAATGGACAATTCTTTGTAACCATGAGAAATATATTGTTGCTTAAAATCAAACCTCATTTGACTTTGAAAAGCATTTCTTAGTGAGGAATAGGCTCCATCAGAACCGATCAGGGTTTCTGCCTGAAGCTTTTTTTGCTTACCGTTTTTCAGTGAAAATAAAACTTCTCGATTACTGATATTTACCTGCTCCACTTTGTGGTCAAAATAAATATGGGCGCCCAATGCTTCCGCCTCATCCATTAAAATCTGGTTGAAGGTATTCCGGCTCACTGAAAAAATCGCCTGTTTGTCTTTTCCATAGGGTTGGAAAAAGGTATTTCCATGTTCGTCATGGATCTTTCTGCCATACATGGGCAAGGTGTAAGCAGCCACTTTTTCCTTTATCCCGGCTTTTTCCAAGGCTTTCCAGCCCCTGTAACTCAAAGCCATATTGATGGATCTGCCTTCATTCGATTTTTCTGACTTTCGCCAGTCACCCCGTTTTTCGTAAATTGAAACATCAAGACCCCTTTTTCTTAAATATATAGCCATTAGTGAGCCGATCAAGCCTGCTCCCAATAGATTGATATGATTATTCATCCTTAGAGTTTGTATAGGTTTAGTCTAAATTCCCCAGGGATGTTTTCAATATTTTACCAAAATCAAATAAATCCCTGAAACTATTGTATAAAGGTACTGGCGCCAATCTGATCACATTGGGATTTCTCCAATCTCCAACCACTCCTTCTTTGGCCCATTCATCAAAAACAGCCTTGCCGTCCCGATGGATTAATAGGGACAATTGGCAACCCCTACATTCTGATTTTGAGGGAGTTATTATTTCAAATTGGCCCGATACCCCACCAATAGTTCGAATAAGGAACTCTAAATACCCTGTCAATAGTTCACTCTTTTTTCTTAAATTTTCCAAACCGGCTTCCGCAAACATTTCCAGGGATGCCTGATGGGCGGCCAGACCCAAAACATTATCATTGCTCAGTAGCCACCCGTCTGCACCAGGCATGGGTTTGAAGCCCTTTTCCATTAAAAATCTTTCCTCTTCCCGGTGTCCCCACCATCCAGCAAATCTGGGGCTGTAATTTTCTGCATATTTCTTATGGACAAAAATTCCTGACACATTTCCGGGACCGGAATTGAGGTATTTGTAGCTGCACCAGGTGGCAAAGTCTACACCCCAGTCGTTTAAAGATAAAGGTACATTGCCAATGGCGTGGGCCAGGTCAAAGCCTATTTTAATTCCCTGCTGGGAGGCCTCCCTACTGATCGCTTCCAATTCAAAAAATTGACCGGTATAATATTGTACACCAGACATCATCACCAAAGCCAATTCATCCTTGTGCTCTTTTATTTTTTCGATTATATCTGGGGTTCTGAGCAGGTGTTCGCCCGGTCGGGGACACATTTCTATGATGGCCTCATCAGGAAGAAACCCATGGTACCTTACCTGTGACTCTAAAATATATTGATCCGAAGGAAAGGCGCCGGCTTCCGTAAGTATCTTGAATTTTTTCCCCTTTGGTCTGTAAAAAGAAACCAATAACAGGTGGAGGTTCACACTCAGGCTGTTCATGGCCACCACTTCTTCTGGATTGGCCCCAAGTAATTCAGCCAGAAGGGGCTTGGAAGGCTTGCGGGCATCCACCCAGGGTACCTCTCCCTCAAAATGTCCGTCCACTCCTTTTTCTGCCCATTTCTTCAAATCCCTGGTGATATAGGCTGAAGTCGTTTTGGGCTGCAAGCCCAAAGAATTCCCACAAAAATACAACACAGGTTGGCCATTTTTTTCCGGAATATAAAAATTATTCCTAAAATGCTTCAATGGATCTTTATCATCCATTTCTGTAGCGAATTCAAGGCTTAAACTAAATGGGATTTGAGGCATAAAAACTTAGACAGGTAACCCCTTGCTGAAAAGAAAGGCGTTTTAAAACCATTTATTTGCACATGACGGTGCCACATTTCTCACAGGTAGTATTTTTCGGGTTTGCCCAAAAACGATCCATGATGGGTGGCAATTGATCGACAATATCCGTGATGGCTTCATATTCTTCGTATAACTTGTGGCCACAGTTTTCGCAAAACCACAAAAAACCGTCCTTTTCCCCATCCTTTCGGTATCTTTCAATGACCAGACCCACTGTATCTGCAGGCCTTCTGGGACTGTGAGGGGTTCTAGGAGGCAACAAAAACACCTCCCCTTCCCTGATGTTGATGTCTTTCATTACCCCATCATCCACCACCTTCAAAGTAATATCCCCCTCAACCTGATAAAAAAACTCCTCCCCTTCATTATAATGATAATCCTTTCTGGAATTGGGTCCCCCTACCACCATCACGATAAAGTCCTCATTTCCTTTGTAAATCTGCTGGTTGCCTATGGGCGGTTTGAGCAGGAGTCTGTTCTCTTCGATCCACTTGGGGAAATTAATTGGTGGGATTATGGGCATGGCTTTATAAGTTCTTTTAGATTGATATGTAAAGATAAAAACAATAGGCTTCCATAAACCAAAAATAAATACAAAATTGGCAAAATTTTGCAGGCCATGTTAAATAACAAAAAATCCAGCCCAAAAGAAATTTTTGAGCTGGACCAAATTAATTTTTTCAAGTTCAATTTACTTTTCCTCCTCAGCCAGTTCCAGTGGATCAAGTTGGGTTATTTCCCCTAAAATGGTTGGTACATTAAACAAGGTATCTCCTAAATAAGGTGCCATTGGATGGATTTCTACCCGGTATTCCCCTTGTTCCAGGCCCTTAAGAATAAAATCTCCTTTATCATCTGTAAAGGTGGCCAGCGTATCGCCATTTTGGATACCATAAACGGCAGATGAAGCTTCTAATGGCAAGACATTTCCTTTTATACTAGCATTGCCTTCCGCAACCACCCTAAGAACAGGTTTAAGGATATATTGTCCGGAATTCCCCGCCTTAACAATGGATTGGGCCGCATCAAAATCCAAAATAAGATCATACTGGATTCCAGCCAAAAGTTCTTGATTAAGCTGAAGTTTTAACCCGCTTTGTTGTGCACTCGGTGTAGTCAAATCTATCCTTATGCCATCTTGCATAATATAATTGTCCTCCCCCAGTATTAGCCGAATCTGAGAAATGTAACCAGCCGGAATTTCTTCGGTTCCCAAATTCAGGGCATTGCCTCCTGTTAATGTCAAAAGATCAATTTTCTTCTCGTCGGACTCGTTTTCAATGCTGAACCAAGCTGATTCATCGGCCTCATCACTCCCTTTGGGCTGTACTTCTAAGGCTAATACTTCTACCCATACTTCATCATAATCTGCCGGGGCATCGATAAGGGATACGCTTAGTTTGGCATTTCCATCCATGGTGCCATCCTGATCATTACAGCTCACCAAAATAAAAAAGGAAAGGAAAGCTGACATCCATAAATTAAAATTTAATTTTTTCATGATATTAAAAGTTTAAGTTTTATACTACAAATGAACGGGACTCAAATGAAGTTTAAATGAAGATTGTTTAAAATTCCAATGACATGGAAAAAACATTCTGATTTCCATTGTTTTATATGATGGGAAAACGAAAAATAAATTTTGTGTCGGACGAATTGGAGTCTACCTGAACCTTTACTCCTAAAAAAGAAGCTATTTTGAAAATTATCTGCAATCCGTACCCCGAACTCTCTGTTTTTGCATCTTTTAAAAAAACCAATCCAGCCGCAACTTGGTCAATCAACTCTTGTGAAATCCCAGGACCTTTATTAATGATTTGTATTTGGTATTCATCTAACCTTAATTTCCCAACCAGTTGAATGGTGGTATCCTTGTAGGAATATTTCATGGCATTGGACAATGCATTCTGCAACATGATTTGGCAAAGGGACCCATTACTGGGTCTAAAAACAAAGTCATCCTCAATTTCCAGGTTCAATTTGAGGGCCCTGTCTTCTGCAAGAGGACTCCATTCTTCATATAACTCATCCAAAATAGTGTCCAGGGACACTGATTCTGTTTTTAAATATTGGGCGTTGTTTACTTTGGATAAAAGTAGCAGGGCATTTATTATTTTTTTAAACTTTTGAATTGTCTGCTGCATATCCATCAGCCTTTCCATTTCCCGTTGGCTTAGATTTTCATCCCCAAAAAATGCCTCTATTTTGGTCTGCAATATCGAAACCGGTGTTTTTAGCTCATGTGATGCGTGGGAGATAAAAACACGTTCTTGATTAAAAGACTTTTGTATCCTCCACATCATATTGCTGATGGCATCGTCCAAAATCCTAAAATCCTTGGTAGATGTCTCAATAGGGTCATGTTTAAACTGCTGAGGTTCATTAATATGGGATATTTTATCTCTAATTATTTTTTTAAAGGGCAGTATAAGCCATTTGCCAAAGATATTGTCCAAAAAGAAAGAAAGTACCAAAAAAGCCAAAAGCAATGACAGGATAATCCTGGATATTAAATCAAAAACACGGTTTATGGTTTCAAGGCTTTTCCCGATTTCCATCAGGTAGGTTTCTCCCTCAAAAGAAAAAACATAAGCACAAACCCTGTATGATACGGCAACATCGTCCAAAATTCTCTGTTCGTTGAAAATACTGTCCAGGAGGAAGGGTTCTCCCATTTTCTCCAAAAGAACATATTCTTCTCTCAGAATATTGTAACTTCCAAAACCGCTGGGGGAATCCTCTTCTTGAAAGAATTCTGCCATTCCGTTCTGACGGATAACAGTAAGAATTTGATCTCTTTTATCCTGCAATTCCGCATCAACATCCTTTAAGGCAAAATATTTCAATAAAAATGGTCCTGTCATTAAAAATAAAAGCAAAATTATCCCTTTTGCCAGGAGGTTATACAAAAGCATTTTCGTGGATAAATACATCCCCAATCAGGTTTTGACCTTGTAACCCACCCCTCGAACTGTTTCAAGCCATTTTACTGAAGCGAAATTTCCAAGTTTCTTCCGTATGTTTTTAATATGAACATCAATATAATTTGACTGGTAATCGTCTTCCAAATGATCTCCCCAAATGTGTTCTGCCAGCTGGAAACGATTGATCACCCTGTTTGGATGTATCAATAAAAAATGCAGAAGACTGAATTCTTTTTTTGTCAAAACAATCTTCTCTCCCTGGAATCTAATAGTCCAACTGTCAAGGTCAAGAAGAAAGCCGCCAATATTAATTTCCTCCTTATTCCAACCGCTTTTTCTCCTTAGGATAGCCTGCATCCTGGCCTTTAATTCCAAAAAGGAAAAAGGTTTTGAAAGGTAATCATCTGCTCCCATTTCCAATCCCATCACCCGGTCTTTAACATCTGAACGTGCTGTCAATATGATGATGAGCGCATGTTTTTGATTTATTTTGCTTTCTGACAGTAGGTCCATGCCATCCCAATCCGGCAACCCAAGGTCCAAAAAAACAAAGTCATATTGGTTAACTGCAAGCTTTTCTGAAGCTTCCACATAAGTAGAAGCCCAATCACATATGATCTGGTCCTTTTCCAAATAAAACATGACTTCTTTGGCCAACAACTTTTCGTCTTCAACTAAAAGCACCCTCATTTTATTTTTCTTTTTTTATCGGAATGGTAAAAATTAATTGACTGCCATAAACAAATCCGGAAACTGATTCGTCAAAATCGGGTAGTTTACCCGGGATAATATACCTGGTCTGAAATTCCAGCCTCCAGTTTTTCCATTCAAAGTTTACCGGGAAATCAAATTCCCAACTCAATAAATTAAAATGATCAATGGCCTCGGTTGTTTCGTATTCATTTTCCCCAAACTCTCCCAAATAATAAAATTTGCTTGTTCCAAAGGCAAAGGAAAATGAAGGTTCAAATGAAACCGTCATGACTTTAAATAATTTTTGGTCAAACTCAAAATACCTGGAATGCTTAGAAATAAGAAACAAATCCGGTTTTTCACTTAAAAGGGCCTGCAATTGTAAAGTGGAATAAAGGTAATTCCAGTCCAATCCGAATGTCCCTTCAAAGACACCCATGTTTTGAATCCCAGTGACTTCACTGCCTCCCGGAACTAAAAATTGGGAATAACTTAAGTCCACATCGATGATGGAGGACAGATCGGTTTGATACCCCAATGAAAAGGCATATTGGTAGGGGACGCGCTGATCCAAAAACTTAAAAACGGAAGCATTAATGTACCAACCAGTATTAAAATAATACATCACATCCATATTGGCTGACGGAATTTTTCTGCCGAAATCCCTGCCCATGAATGTAAAACGGTCAATTACTTTGCCATTTAAAAAGATAAAATCAAATGTCTCTACCTGGTTGTTTTGCAAGGTATCCTTCTCTTGGGCAAAACCCTCAGCCAAGGTCCAAAAAACCAAAAATGTCAAAACAAAAAATCGATAAAAAATTTCTTCTCTCCTCACTTCCCTTAACTCATAAACCACTTAAGATGAAAAATATTTAGATCCCCCCTGGTTTCACCGGCAGTTTTGGTTTCCCCTTCGGTGCCGGTGTAGTATTGGGCCTGGGCGCATAGGGCCTGACCACCGGTGGTGTAGGCCTGGCGGCAGGCACCGTAATTGAGGGCCTTCCTATACCGGAAGGTTTTCTTGATCCAGCAGGCATGTTGCTTCTTGCTTTGCCTGAAGTTTCCGATCCAGGGTTTGCCTTTGATTTGTCAGAAGACTCCTCAACCGTTTTGCCCATTTTTTTATTTACCAAACTTCTCCTCCTTGCAGCACTACTGATACTTATACCTTTTTGTGTTCGGCTTGGTTTTACTTTCTCCACAACGGGAATTTTCTTTCCTTTATTTTCAACGGATTGACCAAAAGCATCCCCCAGCGAAAATAAAAGTAAGAATAAAAACATTAACTTTTTCATATAAATTAAATTTTAATCATCGTATTTTTGAAATTCACAGAATAATCAGCATGATTATGCCTTAAATATCTCAATATGTTCCTAATTAAAGGTGAAGTAAATACAAGAAAATGAAGTTTAAATGAAGAACTTCTTCATTTTGAAAATATCCTTTAAGGATAAATATTTTTATAAATAAAATTAGCCCTTACTTTATGTAAAATTTCCGATCATAACCATGTCTTCCCACCACTTCGTCAAAGAACAACAAGAGCCGGCCCTTTTGATATTGGAAACCACGGACATCAAATTTAAACAGGTAGCGGACCTGTTGGAATGGGCGCCCTCCGTAATCGTAACCCAGAATACAGTTTTTAAGGCCCTCAGCTGGGGAATCAAAGTGGACCTGATTCTTGCTGACCCAACCTTTCAATCGGGCAATCAACAACTTCTGGAAGAACAATATCCTGTAAAATTTTTATCCTCTCCCAAGGAATCCTTTTTGCAATCCGGTCTGAATTACCTGGTTTCAAGTGGTCACCATGCAGTTAATATCATACAATGGGATCATCAAAAAGCAGGGCATTTGGAGGCTTACCTGGGCACTTTGGACCTGGTTTTTTTTGATGGCCCCATCAGGTATTTTCCGGCTAAAAACGGACAGATCAATAAATGGTTTCCTAAAGGCCCTATTCAACTTCATGGGGAAGAGGGCCAGTTTATAGAAATCCAAATGGCAGACCGATCCGAAGTCATTTCGCTGAAGCATGCCACCTTTATCGAATTGGAAGAAGGTGGGGTATGGTTAAAAAGCAACCGTATATTTTGGGTCGGAGCCTTTTTCTAAAGTTTAAGCTCAGGTAAGGCTTTTTGTTTAACAAATTTGGCCCTCGTTCTTCAATTCGGCTTCCTGCCCCATACGATCCGGTCCTTCCCATTCAGGTCACGGTAAATTTTCACCTCCTCAAATCCGCTCTCCTCCATAAGGGACCGGGTATCATTTCCGAACACCTCATTGATTTCCAAGTAAAGGCATCCGCCTTTTTTAAGGTGCATTATTGCTTTTTTCACAATCACCCTGTAAAATTTCAAGGGATCTTCATCGGGGACAAAGAGAGCAAGGTGGGGTTCATGGTCCAACACATTTTTGTGCATTAAACCCTTTTCAGAGGCTCTTACATAGGGTGGATTACTTACAATAATATCCAAATCCAAAAGTGGCAAAGGATCCAATAGCACATCCGATTGAAAAAAAGTTATGGCTGCCTTCAGTTGTGCGGCATTTTCCCTGGCCATGGCCAGCGCTGCAACACTCAGATCCATGGCCCCAACCTCAGCTTTTGCCATTTCCAGGGCCAAACTGATGGCGATGCAGCCGGACCCAGTTCCAATATCCAATACCTTAGCCCCTTCGATATGGTTTCCAAGAATAAGGTGGACCATCTCTTCGGTTTCGTTTCTTGGAATCAGCACACCGGGCCCCACTTTAAAATTCCGGCCATAAAAAGGAGATTCACCCAAAATGTATTGTATGGGTTTCCCCCCTAACAATTCCTCTAATGCTTTGGAGAGACCTTCGGGAACAGCGGCGATCACCGCATCTTTCAGCAGATCCCTTTTACTGATTTTTAAAAAATACTCCATTAACCAGAGGGTTTGGCTTTCTGCCTCCTGCATGGGGTAAACCTGCGTCAGGGCATCCCGGTACTTCTTGTACAAAAGTCTTACTTTCATCCCCTTTATTTTTTAAATCAGTTACTTATTGATTAAAAAATAAAACCAAAATAAACCACACCTACTATTACCTGCATTTTGGTGAAAATAAATCCTGCTTTATCGGGATGAATCCATCTGAAAACCTGCAGGGTGATGCCAAGAACTACCGGGATCGCCAACAGGTCATCCCATCACAGACATCCCTCAAATTTTGGTTCCAATTGGACCATTTCCCGCAATGGGGGCATTTTTTTTCTCCCATATCCGCCAAATATAACAAAATCCTTTCAAAAAAAGCTGCGTATCAAAAGGGCTCTGATATTGGGTTTCCTTTCCCATCTCCACTTAAGGCCTGATTATTTCCTTATATTTGCGCCAAACCAGAGAAAAAATTCATGAAGCTTTTTCCCAATACCGTAAACGGGGTAGTCAAGGCCCTGGATGATATTTTTAATGGCCACTCCTATGCTGATAAAGTTATAGAGCGGGTATTGAAATCCAATCCCAAATGGGGCGCCAGGGACCGTGCTTTCATTGCTGAAAGCGTCTACGAAATTGTCCGTTGGTGGCGCCTGATTCAGGTTTTGAGCCCTTCGGAGGATTTTTATCATGTTTTTGCAACCTATTGGGTCATGAACGGCCGCTCACTTCCGGATTGGATAGAATTTAAGGGAATTGATGCCGGAAAAATAAAATCCCATTATGAAAGATTAACGGATAGGGCGGTTTTACAGTCCATACCCGATTGGTTGGATCAAATGGGAGAAGAGCTTCTGGGAGAAAAATGGGAGAAAGAATTGGAAAGCCTCAATCAGGAAGCCGAGGTAGTCCTCCGCACCAATACCCTTAAAACCACCAGGAAAAACCTTCAGGAACAGTTGGAGGAACTGGGAATATCCACCTACCCACCAAAAGGATATGCGGATGCCCTGGTACTTCGGGAAAGGAAAAATGTTTTTCGAACACCCTTGTTCAAAGCAGGTCTTTTTGAGGTTCAGGATGCCTCTTCCCAGTTGGTGGCAGCAGCACTGGACGCCCAGCCAGGCATGCGGGTGATTGATGCCTGTGCGGGAGCCGGTGGAAAGTCACTCCATCTGGCTGCCATGATGGAAAATAAAGGCAGGGTTTTGTCATTGGACACGGAAGCTTGGAAATTACAAAACACCAAATTAAGGGCAAGACGGGCCGGGGTTTCCATTATTGAAACCAAGGCCATCGAGGGCAATAAAACCATCAAGCGCTTGGCCAACAGTGCAGAAAGGCTATTATTGGATGTGCCCTGTTCCGGCTTAGGTGTACTTAGGAGAAACCCTGATACCAAGTGGAAAATCAGCCCGGTGACCCTGCTAAAAGTAAGGGAATTACAAAAGGAAATACTTTCCCATTACCCTTCCATGCTCAAAGCGGGGGGCATCCTGGTTTATGCCACCTGTAGCATACTGCCAACAGAAAATACTCAACAGGTCCAGGATTTCTTAAGCAGTCCCTCTGGTTCTGAATTTGAATTAATTGAGGAAAAACAGGTGCTTTCCCATGAAAGTGGTTTTGACGGGTTTTATATTGCCAAAATGAAGAAAAAATTAGGAGCCTCCAAAAATTGATAGGTAGGCTTCCCTATTGGTTGTTGGGCTGCACACCGTTGGATAAAATAGAAAACCCCATTAAAAGGGTACTGATAATTGGAATCGGTATTTCTTATCATCTAGCGCCCACATTGGGCGGACGGCAGATTGGTGCATGGCAACAAATCACCGAAAAAAGTCTTTATTTCACTCCTAATAAAAATATTGTACTTTTTTTCAATAAATGGATTTGCATGTCAAAAACATTGTATCTTTGACGTGCAAATACGGATACCTAACGCATTTGCCATGAATTCATACACAGATAAATTTCTCTTTGAAGCACTCACCTATGATGATGTGCTTCTGGTACCCGGATATTCTGAGGTACTTCCCCGCGAAACCAATACTTCTTGTCAACTTACCAAAAACATCCGGCTGCAGATTCCCTTTGTTTCAGCAGCAATGGACACTGTCACAGAGGCTGAACTGGCCATTTCCATGGCCTTGGAAGGGGGATTGGGATTCATACATAAAAATATGAGCATTGAGATGCAGGCTGCTCAGGTACGGAAGGTAAAAAGGTCTCAGAGTGGAATGATATTGGATCCCATCACCCTGGATATTGAATCAAAGGTTAGGGATGCAGAATCCATCATGCGGGAATACAATATCGGAGGTATTCCGGTCGTGGATGCTGACCGGTACCTGAAAGGTATTATTACCAACAGAGATCTTAGATTTATCAAAGACATGAACCGTGATATTAAGGAGATCATGACCAAAGATAACCTGATCACTGCCAAAGCCGGGATCAGTTTGGAGCAAGCAGAAGAAATCCTTCAGGAATTTAAAATCGAAAAGCTTCCCATTGTAGATGAAGACTATAAACTATCCGGCTTAATCACCTATAAAGACATTCTGAAAAGAAGGGACAAACCCAATGCCTGCAAAGATGAATTTGGCCGGTTGCGGGTAGGCGCAGCGGTGGGGGTCACCCATGACATCGAAGTAAGGATAGATGCATTGAAAGCAGCTGGGGTGGACGTGGTTTCCATCGATACGGCACATGGCCACTCCAAAGGGGTCATTGATGCCTGTAAAAAAATCAAACAGAATTTTCCAGACCTGGAAGTGATCGTGGGCAATATCGCGACCCCCGAGGCAGCTATTGCCCTGGCCAATGCCGGAGCGGATGCCGTGAAGGTGGGGGTAGGTCCCGGAAGCATCTGCACCACCCGGGTCATTGCGGGAGTGGGTATGCCCCAACTTTCCGCTGTGTTGGAATGTGCCAAAGCACTGAAAGGGAAAAATGTACCCATCATAGCCGATGGAGGCATCCGTTATTCCGGCGATGTAGTAAAAGCATTGGCCGCAGGTGCCAGTTCTGTCATGATAGGTTCTATATTGGCCGGAACCGAAGAGGCACCAGGGGAAATCATCATTTTTGAAGGAAGGAAATTTAAATCCTACCGTGGCATGGGTTCTTTGGAGGCCATGGAATCCGGCTCGAAAGACCGGTATTTTCAGGATGCGGAAGACAACATCAAAAAGCTTGTACCTGAAGGTATTATTGGGCGGGTGGCTTTTAAAGGGTTGGTTTCAGAAGTACTTTACCAGTTGGTCGGCGGACTTCAGGCAGGTATGGGTTATTGCGGCACGGCAACCATTGCCGATTTACAGGAAAAAGGGCGGTTTGTAAAAATCACCAGTGCCGGAGTGAGGGAATCCCATCCCCATGGTATCAGTATTACCCGGGAAGCCCCCAATTACAGTGCAAAAATGTGAATTTTTCCGGACTCATTTTATAAAAAGCCTTTGGTGGTCAGAAAACAGTCGGTTCGAGAAATGATGTTTTTTAGGGTGAACAATTGGTTTACCGTTCCAAAGGTACCTGGTCAGTCTTTTCAACCTAATTTAACGTGGGTGTCCCACCGGGGAAAACTGGTGGAAATTCCCGAAAAAATCCCCCTGCACCCTCCGCCGCGGCGGAGGGTGCAGGGGGATTTAACTAGTAAAAAAATGTTCCGGGAACGGTATGTTTCCCCGTATTGGAAAGCATTTGTTCACATAGGATTTTTCAGACATAATCCTAATATAAATCCTAATGGGAAATTCAAATACACTTTTTTAAATTTGACTATTTAAAATATGTAATTACTTTTTACAATATAAAATACGGTATAAATTTCTTATATTTTGTTTTTTAATTATTTTAATTTTGTGTTACTTTATTCCATTAAATCAATTTTTTTAAAACCATCCCAGATACTTTTGGGACATTATTGGCTAAATTCTAATGAACAGTACAATGAAAATTTTTTTAATAGACGACCTTAAAATCATCAATTTGGTGAACAAAAAGTACCTTTCTCAGATTGGGAAAAACCTGGAAATTATGGATTTTGAGGATCCCCAAATGGCCATGAATGCCCTGCTAAAAGAAATGCCATCTTTGATTTTCCTTGACTTGAACATGCCGGAAATCAATGGCTGGGATATTTTAAATCATTTGGAGAAGCATCGATTGTTAATTCCGGTGATCATTCTTACCTCTTCTGACAGCCCCGTATACCGACAAAGAGCGGGTACCTATTCCAATATTTTTTCTTTCCAGCTAAAGCCCATATCCAAAACCGGTATATGGGAATTGATACAGGAGGTCATGGAAACGCCGCAAAAAAAAGCTTCATAAATTAAGGCCAAAAAATAATTAAACATGATTTTTTCCCTGCCTCATTTCTATTTCTCCTGAAGGTGAAGTAAATGGTAGGTGTAATCATTTTATAGAATTTAATTAATATTCCGGATGGTTAAATTCCGTATTTTGCACCGCAATGTAATCAAACCCTGAAGGTTCCACCCAGCTTCCAAAATCCACTTTATCAAATATTTTTGAAAAATAGAAGGAAATTTTACCAATTCAGGTTAAATTGGCTTTTAATTATACTGAATTAATTGCTATCCTAATATTCCCCATATTGATCATTCCATGTTTCAAGAAATATTGAACACCCGGTTTTATCCAACAGTTGGTATGCTCAGGTGGTTGATGATAGTATGCCTTACGGCTTGCCAATCCAGAAGTCATTTACCCGCTGCTGACCCTGATAACGGAGGTCTTTTTCTTCCAGACGGCTTTGAAGCAGTGGTGGTGGTGGACAGTATCGGTAGGGCCAGACACCTGACGGTAAATAAAAATGGTGACATTTATGTTAAGTTAAGGGTACCGAATAATGTAGATGAGGGAGTGGTAGCGTTACGGGATACCAATGGAGATGGGAAGGCCGATATCGTAAAAACATTTGGTGGCTATTCAGATACCGGTAATTATGGCACTGGCATAGAAATCTATAATGATTACCTTTATTTCAGTACTGCCGGGGAGGTCTACCGAACAAAAATAGATCCGGAAAAATTGGTTCCTGAAGGGGAGGTGGAGTTGATCATGAAGGATGATTACAAAAATGCGGAATATGGATACGAACACATTGCCAAACCCCTTGCCTTTGATCAGGAGGGAAACATGTATGTACCCTTTGGCTCTCCGGGTGATGTCTGCCAGGAATTCAATCGAAAACCCGGTGCCCCGGGATTGAAACCTTGCCCGGAACTGGAGTGGCATGCCGGCATCTGGAAATTTGACGCCAATAAGCTCCACCAAACCCAGCAGGACGGCTACAGGTATGCCACAGGGATTCGCAGTGTAGTGGCCATGGACTGGAACCAAAGGGAGAATTGCCTGTATGTAGTTCAGCATGGCAGGGATAATTTCCACCGTACCTGGCCGGATTTGTTTTCCAGGTGGGAATCAGCCCTTCTTCCTTCAGAGGAACTTTTCCGCGTGGAAGAGGGTACCGATGGTGGTTGGCCTTATTATTATTACGACCAATTGCAGGAAGAAAAACTTCTGAATCCGGAATATGGAGGAGATAAAGAAATGGCGACAGGCGCTGAAAATGTGGAATGGCCACTTTTGGGTTTTCCCGGCCATTTTGCACCTAATGATCTTTTTTTCTACCAAGGCAACCAATTTCCGGAAAGGTATAAAAACGGAGCCTTCGTCGCTTTTCATGGAAGTACCATTAGGGGCCCCTATCCTCAAGGAGGCTATTTTGTAGGATTTGTACCCTTTGAAGACGGAAAACCCTCAGGTCCCTGGGAAGTCTTTGCGGACGGCTTTGCCCAGTTGGATACGATTGTGAATACCGGGGATGCGGCTGCAAGGCCCATGGGTTTATCTATGGGACCTGACGGATCACTTTATATCACTGAAAGTGTACAGGGAAAAATTTGGCGGGTTATGTATACCGGAGACCCATCGGATTTCGGGAAATCCGCCCTGGCAAATTTGGAAGAGCGAAAAAACACCAGGACCAACATCAAAGACCCGGATGAGGAAGCAGACAACCTGGAAAAAAGACTTTTGGAAACAGGAGCCCAGACCTATAATATATATTGTGCTACCTGTCATCAAACCAACGGGAAAGGTGATGGCACCCGTTTTCCGCCACTTTCAGAAACAGAATGGGTGACACGTGATAATAAAAGATTGATCAGCCTGGTACTAAATGGCATGGAAGGGCAGATTGAGGTCAATGAGGTCGCCTATAACGGAATAATGCCTGCCCATTCCTTTTTAAATGATGTGGAAGTAGCGGGCGTTTTGACTTATATCAGAAAAAACTTTGGCAATTATTCTTCCAGTATTTCAGCATCTGAGGTCGCTAAAGTCCGGAAGGGATTGGAATAAATGTGTTCCCTTCCTTTATAATTTAAATTCGTGCACCAATGAAAGTGATTTTAATTACGTTAATTCTAACATTTGGCCTTTTGAAAAGTCCTTATTCAAATCCCATGAACCATTCTGAAAATGCGCCATCCGAATACCTGGTACAGTCAGTAGAAAAGCCAATTACCATCGATGGGAATTGGGAAAAACAGGAGTGGAAGGAAGTACCCGCTGCTGAAATAGCCTTCCATATGGGAGAATTGCCCCGTTTTACTCCCAAAACACAGGTCAAACTAAGATATGACCAAAACAATATCTATGGCATTTTTAAAGTAGAAGACCGCTATGTGCATTGTTTGGTTCAGGAAATAAACGGTCCGGTTTCCACTGATTCCTGCGTGGAGTTTTTCTTTTCACCCGACGTCTCTTCACCTCTGAAATACTTTAATTTGGAAATCAATTGTTCCGGAGTACCCCTGTTTCATTATGTAACTTCTCCCCGAAAAGAATACAAGGTATTGGACCAGAAAGATATTGAGCAAATAGAAATTGCCCATACCATGCCGGATAAAGTAGATCCGGAACTTCGGGAAGACGTTACCTGGTACATCGAATTCAGATTGCCTTTAAGTATATTGGAGCAGCACCGCCCCATCACCCGTCCTGCCCCGGGGGTGACATGGAAAGCCAATTTCTACAAAACAGGAAGCAAAACCAGTAATCCGCATTATTTTACCTGGAATGAGGTAATCAATGACAGGCCGGACTTTCATCTTCCCGCTTTCTTTGGTAACATCACCTTTCAATAACCCCAATCTTCATGAAAAAATTCAGCCTTTTTACCGCTTTCATTTTTTTCTCTATTGTCTTGGTAAAAGCCCAGGAATATGACATTTTGATCAAAAATGGCCATGTAATCGATCAAAAAAACCAAATTAATGAGGTGGTGGATATTGCCATAACAGGAAAAAAGATTGCCAAGGTAGCAGTGGGTATCGATCCGAATACAGCAAAAAAAACCATAGATGCCAGTGGTTTGATTGTTACCCCGGGCCTTATTGATATCCATGGGCATCATTTTTTCGGAACGGTTCCCCACCGCTATTTAAGTAACAGTTTTAGTGCCCTGCCTCCTGATGGTTTTACCTTCAGGGCAGGAGTAACCACGGTAGCTGATGCCGGTGGAGCTGGCTGGAGAAACTTCAGGTTATTCAAGGAGCAGGTCATCGACCAGTCCGCTACCAGGGTCCTGGCCTTTATCAATATCCTGGGAGATGGTATGAGTGGGGTCGTTCCCAATGAACAGGATCAGGGAGATATGAATGCCAAAATGACCGCCATGGTAGCCGGACAGTTTCCTGAAATAATCGGGGTGAAAATCGCCCATTACCGGGGGAACGAATGGGAACCTTACCAAAAGGCTGCTGAAGCAGGGAAAATAGCCAATATACCCGTAATGGTTGATTTGGGAGGTGCAGATCCAGCCCTTCCTTTAGATAAAACCGGGACCCAAAAACTCGAAGCGGAATTAACATTGAGAGCCGGGCGAATTGTTTGGGACCTTAATGGTCTGGGCAGTAAAGCCTGGAACGGTAAATAAAACAACAGTTTTGATTCATTACCTAAATAATTTTTTAATTTTAAAACATAAGAAATTGAATTCATTGTAGATTAGAATACTGAGTGCATCAGGTTATAACAAACCCAAGTATGCGTCCAGAGTTCTAAAAAAAAAATAAACATGATAAGCAGAAGAAAATTACTGAAAAGATTAGGCGCATTACCTTTGGTAGGTGGGGTAATGGGCAGCAGCCTTCCATTTTCCACTGCCCATGCAGCCAACTTAGAAGCAAGTCCCAAAAGGGATGTCATAAAGGAATTGGGTTTGCGTAGCTTTATCAATGCTGCTGGAACCTATACTGCCATGACAGCCTCTCTGATGCCCAAAGAAGTGATGGATACCATTAATTTCTCTTCCCGCCATTATATCATGCTGGACGAGGTACAGGACAAAGTGGGAGAGAAAATCGCTGCCCTCTGTCATGCCGAAGCCGCAACGGTGACAGCTGGATGCTGGTCAGCCATGGTACTTGGTACGGCAGGTATATTGACAGGGACAGATAGGGAAAAAATCACCCAATTGCCCCATCTTGACGGCATGAAATCTGAGGTTATCGTTCAAAAATCCCACAATGTGGGTTATGTCCATGCCATAACAAATACCGGAGTGACCGTAGTAGAAGTGGAAACGGCTGCAGATGTAGACCATGCGGTAAATGACAAAACGGCCATGATGTGGTTTTTAAACTACCAGGCCCCTGATGGCAAAATCCAACATGAAGAATGGGTGGCTCTGGGGAAAAAACACGGCATTCCCACCATGATCGATATTGCTGCAGATGTTCCCCCGGTAGAAAACCTGTGGAAGTACAATGATATGGGCTTTGATCTGGTATGTGTATCAGGAGGAAAAGCCATAAGAGGTCCCCAAAGCGCAGGATTACTCATGGGCAGAAAAGACTTAATCGCAGCGGCAAGACTGAGTGCTCCACCTAGAGGTGGAAATATCGGCAGGGGGATGAAAGTAAACAAAGAGGAAATTTTAGGCATGTATGTAGCTTTGGACGAATACATCAAAAAAGATCACGATAAGGAATGGGATGAATGGGAAGAAAAGGTTAACTACGTGGCCGGAGTGGTAGAAAAAGTGGAAGGGGTGGCTACCGAAATGTCTGTTCCACCGATCGCCAACCATACCCCCTACTTAAAAATTTCCTGGGACCCTGACAAAATCCCGCTTACCCGGGAACAAATGCAGGAAAAACTTCGCCAGGGCAATCCCTCCATAGAAGTGATCAGTGGCGGGGATCATGCCATCAGCATGACAGTTTTTATGCTCAGGCCAAAAGAAGAAAAAATTGTTGCCAAAAGAATAGCTGAAGAATTAAGCAATGCTAAAGTCTAAACCATGAAAGTTAAAAGTTTTATTATTCTATTGATGGTGGTCTGTTCCACTGGTCTGGTATCCGCACAATCTTACGATCTGCTTATCAAAGGAGGCAGGCTGATCGACCCGAAAAACAACATTGACGAAGTAATGGATATTGCTATTACCGAAGGAAAGGTAGCCAAAGTGGCGAAATCAATCCAGTCAGAAGATGCCAAAAAAGTAATTCCTGCGGAGGGTCTACTGGTGACCCCCGGATTGATTGATATCCACGGACATGTATTTCACGGCACCCAGCCCAATCATTATTTAAGTGATGGATTGACCGCCGTACCCCCTGATGGCTTTACTTTTCGGGTAGGGGTAACCACTATTGTTGATTGCGGGGGGCCGGGTTGGAGGAATTTTGACACCTTCAAAAGAAATATTATTGACCCGAGCAAAACCCGTGTACTGGCTTTTTTGAACATTGTTGGGGAAGGAATGCGAGGAGGAGCGTGGGAACAAAATACGGGAGATATGGATGCTAAACTCTCTGCTATGGTGGCCAGCCAAAACCGCCAACATGTGGTGGGGTTTAAAGTTGCCCATTATGGCAATAGAGATTGGATACCCGTAGACCGTGCCGTAGAGGCCGGCAGACTGGCAGACATGCCGATTATCATCGATTTTGGCGGCTCTACCCAGTTTGAGCCCCTTTCTATCCAGGAACTCTTTTTCGAAAGAATGAGGCCGGGCGACATTTATACACATGCTTATGCAGAACTTAACGGGTCCAGAGAAACCATAGTAGACCGGGAAACCAGAGCATTTCAGCCCTTTGTTTTAGAGGCACAAAAAAGGGGAATCATATTCGATGTAGGTTATGGAGGTGCCAGCTTCGAGTTCAGGCAAGCGATCCCAGCCCTGGCTGCCGGCCTTTTTCCCAACACCATCAGCACGGACCTCCACACGGGAAGCATGAATGCGGCCATGAAAAACATGCTCAATGTCATGACTACCTTTTTGGCCATGGGGATGGAATTGCCCCATGTCATCCAAGCAAGTACCTGGGCGCCAGCTCAGGTAATCAAGAGAACCGAGTTAGGCCATTTATCAGAGGGTGCGATTGCCGATCTGGCCATCCTTCAAGTAAGAGAAGGTACATTCGGCGTATGGGACCGCACAGGCCAAAAGGTAGAAACCGACCAAAGACTTGAATGTGAAATGACCATTAAAGATGGGAATATTGTCTATGACCTGAATGGTTTGGCCGCCCAGGAAATCATTCAATGAGGGCACGTAACCTATCAACCATTTCGCCTGCGGTGCCTGAGCCTGTCGAAGGCCCGCTGTTCGGTATTTGTAATGCCGAACCCAGATAAACAGGGTTTGCAATCCTGATAACGTAAAACGAATTTTAAAAGGTTAAGGGATAAGAGGTTAATTGTTTAACTGTTGAAATGTTGAACTGTTTAACTGATCGGAAGATTAAAGATTAGGTAATTGTTTAGCTGTTTAGAGTTATTAAACATAACTAAACAATTAAACAAATAAACGATTAAACAATACGCAAATGATTTCCAAAATCCAATCCAGTATAGATGGTTATTGCTCACAATTGAAAAACGAAAACAACAAATAAACAATTAAACCCTTTCGCAAATGGCTAAAGAGTGAAGCTTTCCTGTTTCCTTGTCCCCTAAAATCCAATTCGGCAAGCCAGACCTAAATTTATAGCTGGCAATTTTGATTTTAATGGGCCAAAGATTTGGGGTGTTTGCTCATCTTGAACCCCTCCCGGGGTTCCGGATGTTTTACGTTTAATTCTTTCCATGGGTTTGCACCCATGGTTAATGAAATTCAAGCCCATTTGGGCTTGGGAAATTGACGCGGAATGGAATCATATAATTGCCAACTTTCGAATGCCTGTTATCCTGCCTTCAAGAAGCGTACGGATTTTAAAAAAAACCCTGTATTACTTTTCCTTTTTTACCCCCAGATTGACTTTATCGGTTTTATTGACAATATCCCGGATGATATCGTCCAGTTCTTCGGCGGAATCCATGATCATTTTTCGGAAATTTTCCTTTCCGAAATCTTTTTCCAGGCTGTCCATTGCCATCACCAAACTCATCAGCCTGGCCAGGGGCGCCCTTACCACATGGGACTGCATCCAGGCGATTTCCTGCAGCCTATTGTTTTGAACCTCCATGGCATGGATATACCTTAAACGTTCGGTGATATCATTGGCCAAAACCACTTCAGCCTTAATTCCCTCATAGTTGATCACATTACTCCTGATTTCTACCATAATCTCCTCGCCGTTCTTTTTGAGGTGTTTAAAAATTCGGGGAGCAAAATGCCTCGTGCCCTTCCTAACCTCTTCAATGGCTTTCTCCAATTTTGGAATTTCCTCCTTTGGCCTAATATCCCGAAGGTTCAACTGCAGGAATTCATCTTTGGAATGACCATAATGTTCAATCGCTGCCTGGTTTACATCCAAAAAATCCAATGTAGTTAGATGATACAGGTACATAGGCTGCGGGCTAAGTTGAAAAAGTTCCTTGTACCTTTTTTCCGAATCTTTCAGCTGCCGTGAAATCTTATGACGGCTGATGCTGTAAATGATGCTTTTGTAAAGAGAAGTAGAAGTAAGTTCGTCCTTCAGCAAATAATCCGAAACCCCTATAGCAAGAGATCTCATCCCAAATACCAGATCGGAATATCCTGTAAGAACGATCACACTGGCATCCAGGGCTACCTTTTTAATTTCACGGATCAATATTTCACCTTGCAGGTCAGGTAATGTCAGGTCAAGGATCACCGCATCAAATGAAACGTTTTCCTTTTCCAACTTTGCCTTTGCTTCTGCAAAAGTATTGGCTATCGATAAATCAAGGTTCAGGATTTTTTCTTGAAGGTATTCTTCAATCAAAAAAACATCTCCTAAATTATCTTCTACCAACAATAATTTATATCCGTCATGTTCTTTGATCATATTATGCTGTCAAAAACCAAAAAAAACCTACTTGCCTAATCTTAAAATCGATGACGACCCCATTTTTCACCTCACTTTATTTTGGATTCGCTGTTCAAAACAATTATTTATATCAAAAACTTGTATTAAATATAAAATTAAGATTTTAAAATATAATAACATTATTTTTCCAATAAAAAACCAGAAATATAATATATTCTACACACCCTGAATTCTTGGAGGGTCTTTTGGTGCAATTTTAGGAACGGTAAAATAGAAAGTAGAACCCCTTCCTTCTGAAGACCTGAACCAAATCTTACCCCCAAGGTTTTCTATAATTTTTTTACACATGGCCAGTCCTATGCCTGTTCCTGAATACTCATTTTTTGAATGAAGCCGGGAGAATAATACAAACACCTTTTCAGAATAAACAGTAGAGATTCCGATGCCGTTATCCTTAACATAAAAACACCAATCTTTCCTTCGCTCTTTGCAACCTATTTCGATCTGCGGAGTATTTTCAGTGGACTGGTATTTCAGCGAATTACTGATCAGATTCTGAAAAACCTGATGAAGTGGTGAAATGGGAATATAAAGTCTGGGAAACGGATGTACTTTGAACCTGGCATGTTTTTGATGTATCAGGGCTTTGTTCAATTTTATAATGTTTTCAACAATTTCTCCCACATTGATAAACTTCGCTTTTTCTTCCTTCCTGCCTACCCTTGAATAGGCCAAAAGATCTATGATGATACTTTTCATTCTCATGGCACCATCCACGGCAAAATGAATGTATTGCCTGCCTTTATCATCCAAAATGGAGTCGTATTTCTTCTCCAATAGCCCTAAAAAGCCTGTGATCATTCTTAATGGTTCCTGCAAATCATGGGAGGCAACATAAGCAAACTGTTCCAATTCCTGATTGGATATTTCCAGCTCCTTGGCTTTTAGTTCAAGCTCTTTGTAAAGGTTTTTTAGTTTTTCTTCCTCCTTTTTTCTTTTGGTCACATCCTTTGACATCCCTACCAATCCCATAACTTGACCTTGGGAATCAAACAAGGGCACCTTATTGGTAAGCAACCAAATTTTCTCTCCCTCTTCATCAAAATAATGCTCCTCCAGGTTCAGTACCGATTTTCCCGTTTGGATGATCATTTGGTCATAAGCCATCATATCCGCTGCTTTATCCTTAGAAAAATAATCCATTACTGTTTTGCCAAGGGTTTCCTGCTCGGTTGTTGCGCCAAGAAAATTTTCGTATTGGAATTTATTGTTGATAATATGTCTGCCCTGAAGGTCTTTGACATAAATCTGAATAGGCAGGTTATCGATGATGGCCCTAAGGATGGACCTTTCTTCAACCAATGCCAGGTCCAGGGATTTTTTTGAGGTAATGTCATAGCCCACCCAAATGTATCGATAAACGGCTCGTTTATTGTCCCTGATGGGGACCACTACTGTATTGGCCCAAAAATAACCTCCTTCTCTTTTGGTGCCCCGCAGTTCACCCCTCCATACTTTTCCGGATCTGATCTCCTCCCAGCATTCTCTGATCAAAGAATCGTCCTCCTCAGGATACAAAATTTGTAATGAGGACCCATTGATGCCTGCTGTGTCAAACCCGGAGGTTTCCTGGAATTTTTGATTGACATATTCCACCTTTTTCTCAGCATTGACAATCACCACCAGACAGGATTCATCCAGAGCGAAACGGTAATCGGAAAGCTCTTTGAGGCTTTCCAGCAATTGTTCTTCTGCTTCAATCCTTTCTGAAATATCATGGATAAGTACCATAGAACATCTCTTTCCGTCTATTTCAACCAAATGACCTGTAATTTCAACATGCATAATATCCCCACCCTTGGTCTTGTGTCTCCATATTTTTTTGTGGAACTCTCCATACGCATCTTCCCCACTGGTGTACTTTTCTATCAAAGGAATGTCCTCCTCGGGCCGAATATCCCTAATATTTAATTTTAAAAACTCCTCTCTGGTATAACCATATTTCATTAGGGCTTGCCGGTTACAATCCACTATGTTCAGAGTACTGAATTCCCAGATAAACATAGGCATGGGATTATCTTCAAACAAATAGTGGTATTCATGTTGAGAAGCCAAAGTGAAATCCATGACCGTTTCCCATACTTCAAGAACTTCTAGGGTCCCCAAGTACCTGCGCTTTTCCCCATCTTCTACCATAAAGCCCTTTATCCTTATCCAACGCCCATTTAAAAGTGTCTGCCGTAAAATAAAAGGTAAATTTTGGGCCGTAAATAAAATTAAAGAATGCTTTAGGCTTTCATTTAATGGATGTGTAAATAATTGGCAAAATCGGGAAATGGACACCGGCTCCGGCATGGTCAAACCCAAAATCTCTTTTCCAGGTTCGGAGAGATAGATGGATGCATCCTCCTTCTTGAATTCCCAAGCTCCCAAACCGGAAAGCAACAAAACCTCGGACCATAAATTATTCTCCTCTCCCTTTGATACCATCATGCCCTAAGTTAAAAATGCAAAATTAGCAAAACAATTTTAAGCTTCAATCTCTATTGGAAGGGGATTGCAGCTTAAAGGCCCTGCCGGGTTTTTCCACCCTGAAAAAATCAATATTACCATCATCCTGAAGCATTACATAAACCGTTTTGCCATCTTTGCCTCCAAAAGCCACATTGGAGGGTTTCTTTCCTGATACAACGATCTCCTCCACCAATTCCCCCTTAGGAGATAGTATTACCACGGTTCCTTTGCCATGCCTGGTGACATACAGATTCCCCTCCGTATCTACCCGCATGCCATCCATTCCGTAATCTTCAAACTGGTGGAACAATCTCTTATTGGAAATTTCTCCCAACTCATTCAGGTCATATGCCCAAACAATCCTCTGAACCGATTCATTGACATATAGGGTTTGATTATCCGGACTGACTTCTATACCATTGGTGGTGCCCATGTCCGTCTCCAATAATACAAACTTCCTGTCCGATCCTATTCGCCAGATTTGGCCCTTGCTGTTTTTCCAATCGGGATCGCTGGCAAAGAGAATATCGTTATCCATGATGGCCAGGTCATTGGGCTGATTTAATTGGGGATTATGCGCATAGATTGAAATTTCCCGGGTCGCCATGTCCACCATCAATACATTGTGTCCGGTATAATCTGCAATTAACATATCCCCCTTCCGGTTAAACCGGATGCCGTTTCCGGTACTTCCTTCGGGCAGATCAACAAATAAGCTGACTTCCCCCTGAGGCGTCACCTTACCTATGGTGCCCTCCTGCCCAAAATTCACCACATAAAGATTACCATTGCTGTCCACCGCCGGGCCTTCGATTCCTGAAGTAAATTCACCTTGGTCAGTAAAAGGCTGGCTGTGATAAAAAGTTTCCTCTTTTTTCATGCTATCCATTTTATTTTGGTTTTCCTTTGAAGAACATCCAACCGTTACCATCAATATCCAGGCAATGAATAAAAGGTTAATGGTAGATGTTGACATGTCTGATAAATTTAAGTTAGATCGCAATATATAATTCTAAACCAAAAAAGCCCTATCAGTCTTTTGATAGGCTAATATATTCAAAATAAAATAAATATTACGGTGAAAAATTGACTAAATCTGCTCATTGAATAGAATATCCAATCGTCTAAATATTTTTAGGCAGCGAAAGATTTTTGATTGCGTGGCCAGAGTTTAATAAAGGAACCATTTGGAGAAAAAATTTTATTCCCATATATTCCATGGTTTTAACGTTTAACCAAAAAAACTGGCTCACAATCATGGAAAAACTGAAAAGAAGAAGTACCATTAAAAAAATATTCGCCTCTCTGGCCGGTATAGTGGGTTTAGGATCCGTCGCCCATGCCAAAACTCATTCCGCCTCTGAAAAGGAAGCTTTTAACATACAGGAAGAACAGGATGTCCCGCTTTTTTCAGGCGCCACTAAATTGGGCAATACGGTCTATATTGCTGGAAAAGGGGCTCATTTTGAGGGTGATATAAAAGCCCACACGGATCATGTACTTAAAGAACTGGAAAAGGAACTGGTAAAAGCAGGTAGCTCTATGGAAAAGGTGCTGAAAGTAAATGTTTACTTGCATGACCTGAGTGATTATAAAGGCATGAACGAGGTATTCAGAGGAAGATTTGGCAGTAAACCACCCGTTAGAACCACTGTGGCCACGTATGGTGGTGTCCCCGGAGATTCATTGGTAGAGATGGACTGCATCGCCTATATTTAATTGTAAATCACCGCTAGGATAAACAAAACCCATTGCGCCTTGAAACAAGAAAACATTTTTAAATCCATTGTTGGAGCGGGATTGATATGCCTGATCCTTGCCATCATTTTAATTTTATCCGGGAAAATTGAGACTGCCGGCCCCATTTTGATTTTGTTTTTCACATTTATAGGCATTGGTTTCCGCGGTTTCCGTAAACTGAAGGGCTTTACCTATACCACCATGATTTTCGCTGGGGTAACAGCCGCCATGTATTACCCTGAATATTTTGTCTCCTACAAAGGTTATTCGTACAGCAACCTGATCACACCACTGATTCAGATCATTATGTTTGGAATGGGGACTTCAATGGCGATTAAAGACTTTGCAGGAGTGGTAAAAATGCCCAAAGGGGTTTTTATTGGTTTACTCAGCCAGTTTACCATTATGCCCATTCTGGGATTTATACTGGCCACACTCAGTAATTTCCCCCCGGAAATTGCAGCCGGCCTGGTTTTGATTGGTTGTTCTCCCAGTGGCTTGGCCTCCAATGTGATGAGCTACCTGGCCAATGCCAATTTGGCCCTTTCCATTACCATTACCGCGATTTCAACGTTATTGGCTCCTTTTATGACCCCTTTATTGATGAAATTTCTGGCGGGGGAATTTGTTGAAATCAACGTTTTGGAAATGATGTGGAGCATTGTCAAAATGGTCATTATCCCCATTGGTGCGGGACTTCTGTTCAACAGATTTTTGAGCGGCAAAGCAAAATGGCTGGATGATGCCATGCCTTTGGTATCCATGATCGGCATCGGCGTGATTATCGTGATCATTACCGCAGCTGGAAGGGACAGCTTGCTGGATATCGGAGGATTGCTGATCCTCCTTGTTTTTATCCATAATGTGATGGGCTATAACCTTGGTTTCTTTGTGAGCAAATGGATGGGCCTTTCCGAAAGAGATGCCCGAACAGTCGCCCTGGAGGTGGGTATGCAAAACGGTGGGCTTGCCTCGGGACTGGCAAAAGAAATGGGGAAAATCGCCACTGTTGGTCTGGCCCCTGCCATATTTGGGCCACTGATGAACATCACAGGCTCAATTTTGGCCTCCTATTGGCACCGAAAACCGCCTAAAGACTAATGGAAACCGATTCTGTCAAAAAATTGATAAGAAAAGTTTTACCTTTTCTCAAATACCTTTAATCCTTGGTTATTAAAGGTGTAAATCAGGTAGTTTTTATCCTTAATGCTTATCTTTTGAATCGCCCTCACATTTCCTTTTAGGGATATACCTGTATTTCGAAGTGGAAGCAATTTAAGCACACCATCTTCCTCCCCGGCTAAAACAAAGCCCGGATTGGCATCCAGCTGCCCTGTACTTACCCTGGTCCTACTTAAATTCCCACCCGTCATCATTTCAAGTCGGCCGTCACCATTTAAATCATCAAATTCAAAAGCAAAAATCGGTGAAAATTGGGCTTGCTCAGGTAATTCATGAATGGTAAAATTCCCTCCTACGTTTTCCAAATAAACCGATGCCAACATGTTGACTTTCAGCGTGTCGGCGTCATCCATACCCAACTGTTCAAAAAAATCACCCGTTGAGGCTTTGGCAAATGATTGGTAATCAGAATATTTTCGTTTTAACATAGGTATTTGACCAATCATTTCATCCCTGCTAAAAGCAATGGCATTGGTATCCGCCATATAATAGGTTAAAATTGGATCAATACTGCCATTACCATCAAAATCTTTATAGGTCAATCTGATGGGCTGTTCTTTTTTTGGTTTAAACACGATATTTTTTCCGTAGTTACCCGCCACCAGATCCATATCTCCATCATCATCCAGATCTGCTGCTTCCAAACTTAACCACCAACCTCTTGTTTTTTCTGCAAGCTCTGGATGGCTTGGACGAAAGCTTTTTCCTTCTTCATTCAAAAAGACCTGAACGCCCATCCATTCCCCAACCAAGACCAAATCATCGTGCCGATCGCCATTGATATCCATAAAAAGCGCATCGGTAACCAATCCTGGCATCATCAACTCAGGACACATGTCCGGGGTGGCATCTTGAAAATTCCCTTCTCCATCATTTAAAAGCAGGTAGCTTCGCGGAGGTAAAGGATAGCTGCCGGGCCTAAACCGGCCTCCGACAAATATATCCAAATGGCCATCCCCATTGATATCCCCCACGGTGACCGTGCTGCCACTTACCCCCTTATCAGAAAGGGATATATTTTTTCGGGAAAAATTTCCCCTGCCATCATTGATATACAGCCGGTCCTGATAAGCAACATCGCCTTCTGAAAAATCACTGCCTCCACTCACCACATATAAATCCGGTGAACCATCTCCATTAAAATCTCCAAATACCGCATCGGTATCCGCGCTTAAACTATCCGCTTGAAATGCTTTTTGTTGGGAAAAAGAGAATTTTCCACTCTGATCCTGGAGAAACAACTGGCCGGCCTGGTCTTTTCCTCCACCCAAATAAATATCTTCCAACCCATCTCCGTTTACATCTGCCAGGCTGATTTTTGGTCCAGTGGTAGACATGGTATTGGGCATCAGCCTGTCCCTTTTAAAATCCAACTCCTCGCTCTCCCTATGAACAAAATCAATCCCCAAAGCATCTTCTACCGGCATATAGAGGGGCACAATTTTTTCTGAAGGTTGTTCGTAAGGCAATGCCTCTTTTTGATCCAAAATGAGAGTGGTATTCATCTCTGCCTCTTTGATTACCTGCCTGGATCCATCAGGCCAGTAAACTACCAAACTGTCCAGGGCTTTCAAATTACCCAATCCAAAAACCAGTTCGTGATCCACGGAAGATTGATACCCCCTTACAGGCATCAACTCCTGATGGAAGGTTTGACCTGAGGCATATACCAATACCTTGGCGCCGATCCCAGAAGTATTTTGATCCTTCCCTTCCAACTTTACCTTGAGAAAAGCCCGGTCATACAACCGCTCACTATTATTCCGGTAAATGCTCACTGGATCATTGGTATGGCTTACCACCAGGTCTAAGTCCCCATCTCCATCCAAATCTGCATAAGCCGCAGCATTAGATACAGTAAGGGCACCGAGGCCCCATTCCTCAGCCCTGTTGGAAAAGGTCAGATCTCCATTATTATGGTACAGGTAGTTGGCCACATATATGGGAGGCATCTTGTCAATGAGTTCAGTCAATGCCTCCTCCTTTTCCTCCTGATTGGATCTCATTCTTTCACTTACCAGGTAATTCATAAAATCCATATCCAAATAATTCCTGGCATAGCCATTCGTGATAAATATATCTTTCCAACCGTCATTATCAAAATCAGCAGCCAGCACTGCCCAACTCCAATCCGTATGGGAAATTCCTGCATATTGCCCTATCTCGGTGAATGAACCATTTCCCTGATTCAACTGAAGCATGTTCCGCATGGTTTGGGCATGAAAACCTTTTTGGAGGAGCGCCTGGTATTTATCGTAATTTTCAGGCCCTAAAATGGTTTTTTGGTTATAATTATATTCCGGCATCATGTCCATGGTAATGATATCACTATGGAGGTCATTGTTCAGGTCAGCCCCATCCGCTCCCATAGAAAATAAGGAGACATGCCCCATATAATCGCGTATGGATTCTTTAAAGGTTCCGTCCTGCTGATTAATATAAAGATAATCCTCTTCGTTGTAATCATTGCTCACATACACATCAAGCCAGCCATCGTTGTCCACATCCGATACTGTCACGGCCAGGCCAAATCCCAATACATTATTATTAATACCACTTTCTTTGGTAACGTCTACGAATTTCCCTCCCTGGTTTTGGTAAAGCTTGTCTCCAATATACGGTCCAGTCTTTTGTTTAAAAGAGCCATCAATTCTACTGAACCCGGCATATTCCTGGGTGGAATGGTTAAGTAAAAACATGTCTAAATCCCCATCCCTGTCATAATCAAAAAATGAAGCCTGGGTAGAAAATCCGGGATCATCTACACCAAAATCCACAGCCTGCTCAATAAAAGTCAAGTCGCCTTGATTGATAAAAAGTAAGTTTCTTCTATTATTGGGGTCATTTGCTGCAGACCTGCAGATATAAATATCCAAAAATCCATCTCCATTGATATCTGCCATTGCGACACCTGTGTTCCATAGGCCAGAAGCCGCTACACCAGCACTTTCTGTAATATCCTCAAAAACCATTTCACCTTTATTGAGGTAAAGTTTACTGGCCATCATATTCCCGGTAAAATAAAGGTCCGGAAGCCCATCATTGTTGACATCCCCTATCGCTACCCCTCCTCCCTGGTAAAAATATCCGTAGGTCAGTACATTGAATTCTTCTGATTCCCTGACCAAATTTTTAAAAGCAACCCCGGTTTGACTGGACGACAATTCCGTAAAAAGTGCATCGGGATTTTCTTTTTGACAGGAATAAGCCAACAACATCCAAGTAAAAAGAACAAGGTATTTGATTTTATAGATCATTATAACCAAGGATAATAAATTTAAAAATAAAAAAGTGCCGTATAAATCGGCACTTTTTTATTCATTACTTTTTAAATAGAGGAAAATATTTTACAAATGGTATTAAGGCTTGGCATCCCACCATAGTTTGGTGCCATTGCTGTTGCCCCCCCTACTGACTAATTCAGGTAATTCCTCGGCAGCCTGCACGGCTTCCGAATTATTATCATATTCACCCTGAACAAATATCAACCTTGGCATAACCATGTCCTTTGGAACGTCTTCGTTATCGGAATTAAGCCTTGGATAAGGGGTCGGATAATTGGTCCTTCTCAGTTCTGCCCAGGCTTCCCAGCCATCCGGATATATTGCCAACCATTTTTGAGTAGCGATTTGTTCAAGCTGCTTTTCTTTTTCTCCACCGGTAAGAAAGGCAACGGGTATATCAGAATTAGGATCCAGATTCCAATCCGGGTTGTTGGGGTAAGTAACTGCTTTAGGCGTATTATCACTGGTAACATATGCCTGTATGGCTGCGGGATCCGCACCAATTCTTGGCTCGGACAGGGACAATTCTATACCTTTTTCATAGTATTCCTGGGCAGATCCGCCCATGGCCCAGCCTTCCAATGCACCTTCAGCCAATAAAAACTGAACTTCAGCAGCACTAATCACTCTCCAAGGTTCTCCGGCAGGGCTTCCTCCCCTGCCTTCGTTTAAGAAGATAGTACCCATATCTGAGTGAGCATCGTTCCATCCTGTCTTTCCCAGGTCTTCTCTGGAAAGTCCGTTTCTCAAGCCTTCATAAGGAAGACCTTCACCATCTTCCCGGTAATCGACCGTCTGACTAAAATAAACTCCAGTACGGGGATCATCATACCCTACCATCACACTTTCCATCAAAGCACTCATCCTGAATTCATTCCAGTTGGTAATGATCCAATAGGGATTTCTGGAGTTGATGGTGGTTTGGATATGTGCACCGTCATCATTGGAGGCCATTACCCCGTCAGCTACCGCTTTTTCAGCTTCTGCTTTTGAAAGGCCAGGATCAATATATTTCACTCTCATCGCCAACCTCAACCTTAAGGAATTGGCAAAAGTCAACCACTTGTCTGCAGATCCTCCAAAAATCTGATCATGCCCCACAAAGGCACTTTTTCCTGAATTTTGTTTTAATACGGCAACAGCTTCGTCCAAGACCCTGAAGAAATCCTTGTATACCTCCTCCTGAGAATCATAAGGAACACTGGTCTCTCCATTTCCGAAAGAGGAGTAAATAATGGGTCCCCAATAATCGGTAATGCGGTGGTAACTCTGAACTTTCCACACCTTGATCATGGCATTTTCCAAAGGAAGTTCATTTTCAATGGTAAATTCTTCCACAAACTGGATCACCGGTGCAGCCTGTCCGTAGAAATAATTCCAGGCACCGTTCGACCAGCCTCCCACCTGTATGTGCCGGTCAGAGTCAAAGTTGACCTGGGTAGTGGCAAAGTATTGCGAGTACAGGTCAGCAAACAAACTTTGGGCGGTCTGAAAACCTGCTGTACTTCCACCTGGAGCAAGGTACATCGCCCTCCCCTGTGCATTGGCAAAGGCCTGGCCCAACAGGCCAATATCCAGATTGGATGCGACAATGGCATTGGGCTGGGTATTTAATTCTTCAAAGTTTTCCGTACAGGCACCAAAAGTGAGGCCTAAAAGGGAAAAACCTATCGCTATTTTAGCTATTTTTATCATCTTTAAAATTTTTTAAAACCCTAAATTAACATTAAAACCAAAGGACCGGGCAGTTGGAGGACCAAAGGAATCAAATCCCTGAGCAGATGCTGAAGTTCCTACTGTTACATCAGGGTCAATGTTTTTGGCTTCGTTCAGGAAAAAAAACAAATTCCTGCCTACAAAAGAAATACTCACCGAATTCAATGGCAATCCTTCCAATTTGCTTGCGGGAATGGTATAGCCAATGACGGCTTCTCTCATCCTTACATTGGTAGCGGAAACAGAGAAAACTTCACCAATAGGGGCATTTCTTCCTCCCATATTTAACCAATAAAGCTCCGCTGTGGTTTCGATGTCATTGGGAACATAGGTTCCATCCTCAGCTTCTCTTACAGCTGTCTCATGCGCCATAAAATTTTCTCCAAAGATCAATCCACCCTCTCTGCCTTGTAAGGTTTCTTCTGTCATACCATCTGCATAAATAATCGCATTGGTTAAAGAAGCAATGCTGCCTCCCTGTCTGAAATCAATGGTAAAGTTGGCACGGAAATTCTTATAGGTAAATGAATTTTGGATACCTCCTAACCAGATCGGGTTATAATTGGCCACCCTAACTGTAAAACCAGGAGTAGTTCTTGGCACGCCATTTTCTCCTACAATTACCCTATCCTGATCATCTCTTAGGTAACCTCGGGAATAAACCTCACCAAACATTTTTCCTTCTTCCACCCTAAACTGCCTTAGGAAATCGGATCCTACCACTATACTGGGTCTTTCATCATTGATCTCATTCACCATGGAAATATTTCGGGCAAAGTTGGCCGTAATGTTCCAGTTGAAATTGGCCCTTCTGACCGGTGTGATGTTGATGATTGCCTCAATCCCTTCGTTTTGAACGTCCCCGCCGTTGGTAAAGAAACTCGAAGCACCTGAACCAACCGGCAGGGCTACAGTAAACAACTGGTTGAAGGAATTGGTCTTATAATAGGTAAAGTCAATGCCCAAACGATTATCCAGGAAGCGGAAGTCACCACCCAATTCGATGGATTGTGTCGTTTCAGGAAGTAAATTTTCGTTCGGAAGGGTAGTACTTAAGGAAAGGTATCCACCTAAACCGCCTGCTCCAAAAGAGGCTGTCCTTTGTAGCTGGTAGGGGCTGGTGTCATTACCCACCTCAGCAAAAGACCCTCTTAATTTGGCAAAGGTGAACCATTCCGGAAATTCCAAAAGATCAGATACCACTGCATTCAATCCTACGGATGGATAAAAAAACGACCAGTTGTCTTTTGGCAATGTAGAAGACCAGTCATTTCTGGCCGTAATGTCCAAGAATATAGCGTTCTTCCAGGACAACTGGGCAAAGGAATACAGGGAATTTACATCTTTTGGGGAACCTACTCCATGTGTAGAAACCACCTGTTGGGTATTCTGCAAAGCAAAGAAGTTGGGGACGATCATGTTCTGTCCCGTATTGGAATTCAAACTTGAATTTCTGTTGATCCGGCTATTGCCCCCGGCGTTGATATTGAAATACCAGTCCTGACTTAAGTTTTTTTCATAGGAGATCAAAAAATCCGTATTGATTTCCATGTTTTCAGACTGTCCAACGGAATACCTTCCATTTTGAGCGATGATGTAACTATCGTTATACAATTTTTCTTCGCTGACGCCAAATGAACGGTCTAAGGCTGCCCTACCCAATACAGTCAGGCCTTCGGCCAATTCGTAAGTAAGTGAGGAAAAGGCCACCACCCTGTCCATCGTGTTCTTTCTCAGATTTCTGTTGATGGTCCAATAAGGATTGGCCCCTCCATTCGAGCCCGGATTGAAATAGTTTTGGCGCAACAATCCTGCATCGTTAATAAACTCAAACCTGGAAATATCTTCTGTTGATATATTCCTTGGTAACCGCATGATATGCCTGTTGGGGTTGGAGAAGCTCTCTCCTTGAGACAATTGGTTATTAATGTCCTGTCGGATATAGTTGATCTTGGAATCCAGTGTCAATCTGTCTGTCAGGTTATTGGTCAGCCTTAGGTTGATACTGTGTCTTCCCAATGCATTTTCAGGCACTACCCCTGCTGCATCCGTAAAGTAATGGCGCTAACTTAGCGTTTTTATTTATATTTTCGATATGCCCCCTGCT
>JBBDSA010000028.1:0-1452 GCA_040905165.1 Cyclobacteriaceae bacterium
TAATTGTCAAATTATAAACTAAAATCTACAGCATGGGTTTTCTTAAAAAGTTAATATTTTTTATGGTAGGGTTGGCCTTCACCACGATTCCCATTTTGGCCAATGATATCAACTATGATCAAACCTTTAGAATAGGTTGGGCCACTGCAGACATTACCCCTGAAAAACCTGTACTGATAGCCGGGCAATTTCATGCCCGGTTATCAGAAGGGGTCATGGATCCAGTGAAGGCTACCATTTTAGCCATGGAATCCGGGAATGGTAACTCATCCCAAAAGGCCATCTGGATCAGTTGCGACCTGGTAGGGATCAGTGATGGAACAAGAAGTTCTGCCAATATCAGGGATAAGATCAGGAATGAGGTCATCCGGTTGGAACCTTCCCTATCAGCCGAACAAATCATCATTAATGCCACCCATACCCATGCTGCGCCTTTGGTTTCCTCCATTGATAATATTGAGCAGGTTTATGGGGTAAGTTTAGAAAAAATGGCGGCTGGAGGTGATGCCATGCAACCAGCTGAATACATTGATTTTGCTGCTGATCGCATAGCAAAGGCCACGGTTAAAGCTTGGAACAATAGAAAGATAGGGGGAGTTAGTTTGGGTCTGTCCCATGCTGTAGTGGGGATGAACCGTCTCCAGGCACTTCATACAGGCCAATCTGTCATGTATGGCAATACCAATAATCAGGACTTCAGCCATATTGAAGGGCATGAAGACCATAGCCTTAACCTGATGTATTTCTGGGATGAAAACAGAAAATTGTCCGGACTGATCATCAATGTAGCAGCCCCTTCCCAGGTTAGTGAACACTCTTATAAATTGTCAGGGGATTTTTGGCATGATACCAGGGAGGAATTGCAAAGGCGTTATGGAAAGGATATCCATATATTAGGTCAGGCCAGTGCTGCTGGAGACCAATCCCCACATGTTATGGTAGGAGGGAAGGCGGAGGAGAGAATGCAACGCTTATTGGGTTTTGAGGAGGATGGAACCGGACGTGGAAGTTTGGGGCAAAGGAAACAGATTGCGCTGAGGATTGCCGATGCCGTTAGTTCCATCTACCCTGTGATGAAAGAAAATATCAATTGGAGCCCGGAGTTTGCCCACCGAATGGAAGTCCTGCAACTATCCAGGAGGTTATTGAGCATGGAGGATGTGGAAGAAGCACAAAAAGAGGCGGAAGTGTGGCAGGAACGCTATCAGGAAATGCTTAAGGATATCGAAGAAAATCCCGAAAAAACCAAAGAACCCAGGTGGTACAGGGATATTACCATCAGCCACAGCAGGTTAAAAAGGGGTTTGGTGGTTAAGGAAAGATATGAATTGGAAAAAAAGGAACCCAAAATGCCCATAGAAGTCCATGTGTTAAGGGTGGGGGATGCGGTTTTCGCAACCAACCCTTTTGAATTGTACCTTGATTATGGCATGCAGATGAAGGCAAGAAGCC
>JBBDSA010000029.1:0-45696 GCA_040905165.1 Cyclobacteriaceae bacterium
CCATGTACCCACCCGGCTCGTTTTATTTAAGACACCTGGATCAGTTTCAAGCTGTAAAATACAGGATAGTGACGGTGATTTTGTATCTCAATGCGTCTTGGCATAAAGATGATGGTGGGTCCCTCAGGATGTATTTTATAGGTGAGGATGGATTGGAAAAGGCTGAAGATTTCTTTCCCATAGGGGGTAGGTTGGTGGCATTTATCAGTGGTGAGGTGCCCCATGAGGTCATGCCTACCCAAAAAGAAAGATTCAGTATAACCGGTTGGTTCAGGGATAAGGATTACTGATACTTTTCGCTTCTTAAAGTAAATTTGGTGAATCAATAGAGAGGGTCAACTGTTTATATTCCTAACCGAATGGCTATTCCTGATTATTTTTCATTTCCCGTATTCTCATAGGCATGGCATCAATGGTAGCAAACAAGTCCTCCCAATCCAGATTTTCCCCTTCCTTTCTTAATTTTGGTCCACCATCTTTACCCAACAGCACATAACCCCTTGATTTTTCCCCCCTCCTGTAAATGGTTTTGATTTTTTCAGCATAAGCGCTCTCAAAAGTATGGGCTGAATTGGTTAATAGGGAATCTCCAAAGATAAAATATACCAGATCCCGATCATTAATTTCCTGGTTGAGGCGTTCATCGAGATTCAACTGATAAGGGGGATCATTATCTGATTGGAATATTAATAATATTCTATTTTTCCATTTTAAATCCTCCAGTGTAATGGGGTCCGGGAGCAACGAAAAACCTGCCAATGCCAGGGAAATTATCATGAAGCCTTTCATTTCGATGATGTTAGTTGGTGTAGTCCAATTTAAAAACCGATTTTAAAAACGTTGGTTCTTGTAAATTCAATTTAAATAAAAAAAAAATAAACGGAGGCCAGATTTTGCCTCCGTCCGGTTTTTGCAAATAAAGCGGGTCATTCTGAAACCATCTAGCTGATGGAGGCTCCTGAATCAGTAGGGAGGTGGGGCTGTAAAAGCCGATAGTCTCCCGAAGCATCGGCAGCCATTAAAATCATCCCTTCAGATTCAATCCCTGCCATTTTTTTGGGTGCCAAATTGATCAACATGACTACCTGCTTACCAATTAATTCTTCCGGGCTGAATTGTTCTGCCACACCACTTAATATGGTTCTTTTGGCCAATCCTGTATCCACCGATAATTGCAGGAGTTTTTTTGATTTTTTGACCTTCTGGGCATCCAATATCGTTACCACCCTAAGATCCAGTTTGGTAAAATCATCAAATTGAATGATAGGTTTGATGGGATCCGCCTTGGTTTTGGCCGCTTCATTTCCTTTTTTGGTGGCCAACAGCTTTTCTACCTGGGCTTCTACCATTTTATCCTCGATTTTTTCAAAGAGAAGCACTGGATCACCGATGGTCCTACCCATCGGAATCAATTCCAGATGGCCGGCATCTTTCCAGAGAAGGGTATCCATGCCCAATAAATTTTTGATTTTATCCGCCGTAAAGGGTAAAAAAGGAGCCGAAAGAATGGCCAGATTGGCAGAAATATTGACCGCGATATTGAGGATGGTAGCTGTTCGCAACCTGTCTTCCTTTATGGTTTTCCAGGGTTCTGTATCGGCAAGGTATTTGTTACCGGTTCTCGCAAAATCCATCATCAGCGCCAAGGCTTCCCTGAACCGGTATTTTTCTATGGATTGGGCTATTTTTCCCGGAAATTCTTTTGCGGCAACCATCATTTCCATGTCAATGGGCTGCAGATTTTTTGCCTCCGGTACCTTACCTTCAAAATATTTATGGCAGAGGACTACTGCCCTATTGATAAAATTACCAAAAATGGCTACCAGTTCGTTGTTGTTTCTGGATTGGAAATCTTTCCAGGTAAAATCGTTGTCTTTTGTTTCCGGAGCATTTGCTGTCAGGACATATCGCAATACATCCTGTTTACCCGGAAATTCTTCCAGGTATTCATGCAGCCACACCGCCCAGTTTCTTGAAGTGGATATTTTGTCCCCTTCAAGGTTTAAAAATTCATTGGCAGGAACATTATCGGGCAAAATAAAATCTCCAAGGGTTTTTAATATAGCCGGAAAAGTGATACAATGAAATACGATATTGTCTTTTCCTATAAAATGGACCAATTTGGTGTCCTTGTCCTTCCAATAGGGTTCCCAATCGATGCCTTTTTCCTTGGCCCATTCTTTGGTGGAGGAAATATAACCAATGGGTGCATCAAACCAAACATAGAGCACCTTCCCACTGGCTTCCTTTAAGGGAACCGGTATACCCCAGTCCATATCTCTTGTCATTGATCTGGGCTGTAATCCTTCTCCTGCTTCCAACCAACTTCTGCATTGCCCGAGGACATTGTTTTTCCAATCATGCTTGTGTCCTTCAAGTATCCATTCCTTAAGGAATTGGGTATACCTGCCCAGGTCCAGGAACCAATGTTTGGTGGTTTTTAATACCGGTGTATTGCCGCTTAATTTTGATTTTGGAGCGATGAGATCAGTTGGACTTAAGGAGGATCCACATTTTTCACACTGGTCACCATATGCCTGACCGTATCCACAATGGGGACATGTGCCCTCTATGTATCGATCAGCAAGAAATTGACCCGCTTCTTCATCAAAATACTGTTCAGTTTCCTGTTCCATAAATTCCCCTTTCCGGTACAGGTCTAAAAATAACTGGGAGGCAGTTTCGTGATGGATGGCAGCAGTGGTCCTGGAATAATGGTTGAAACTGATCCCAAAATCCTCAAAACTTTGTTTCATGAGGTGGTGGTAACGGTCCACCACCTGTTGAGGACTGATGCCTTCATTTTTAGCTTTTATGGTAATGGCAACGCCGTGTTCGTCTGATCCGCAGACATAAACTACATCCCTTTGCTTTAGCCTAAGGTACCGGACATATATATCAGATGGGATATAGCATCCAGCCAAATGACCGATATGAAGGGGGCCGTTAGCATAAGGGAGGGCTGAAGTTATGGTATATCTCTTGAATTTATTCTCGCTCATAGCGCACAAAGATAGGGGAAATTAGGTTTTGGGTGAAATATGCCGACACAATTATCCACCTGATGGGTTAGATGATGGGTTAGATGGACATTATGATTTGAACACTAAAAATTCATGGATCAATTTTTTCCGAATGGTACCGTGAGTCCTAACCATGGCATGGCAAAAAAAATGTCCAAATCTGGAGCTATCGGCAAAAATAAGCCATAATCCAGACTGATTCTTTTGATAATTCTTCTTCCTCCGGCCGATAGGATACCAAAATTTTCTCCCCCCGCACCAATAAAATAATTTTCAGTCAGAAAATATCCTCTTGGTCCTGTTCGGATCATTCCCCCAATAGAAATAGTGGGGACATTGGCAATTTCACCCCCTGCATAAGCCCATCCGAGGCCAATGGAAAGATTTTTATCCCTTGATCCGAAAGTGGTAAGCCCATATAGCAGCCCGAACCCGCCATCGTTCAGCCCAATGACTGTTCCTGCCAGGACCCCGGCACCAATATTTAATTTATCCTTGACGACAGGGAAAGAAATTTTTGGGGTAATCCAAACTGGGGTTGGTGAACCGGCGAATAAAAAAAGAGGAACCATACCTGCTCCAATTGAAAAATTACTGGTAAGGCCAACGGATACCTGATTGAAAAATAACCATACATTCTGGTAATAGGCCTCACCTTTTTTTAGGGCATATCCATTTGGTAACCAAAAGTACCGGGTAGCCTGGGGATTGGAGAACCAAAATTGGCCATTGACCAATTTGCCGGAATCCATAGAACTGATCTGGATAATATCCGACCTGTATATGATGATTTCACCAATATTTTGGGTATGCAAAGTCAATTTTACATCATCTTCAGAAATAATGAAACCCAGGTATTCATTTCCATCTTTGGTCTGCACCAGGACCATTTGGTTTTCCTTTGGTTCACTGGGTCGTTCTTGAGCTATTGACCTATAAGTCAATGTCATCATGAACAAAAGCATGAAAAGCACACAACTTGGGTATAGTGGAAGCTGGCACCTGTTCATCCCGGTTTTTATTTGGTTGATCTGAAGGGTTAACATCATTTAAAACAGTTTTTCTACGGAATATAAGGTTTTAATATCATTAAAATTTTAAAGATGGATAAAATATTTTAAGCGCCTTAATTCAAAATAAATGTATTTAAAACACAATTGCCTTAAAAAATGACAAAAATGCTTTCAACAAGATAAATTACCTCAGAAGAAACGGTTATTTCAGTCTTTGTAACCTACGTACAAACCTATGTAACATCCGTACTAACAGAGACCTTGGTTGAGAGCGTAGTTTTATGATTGAAAATAATATTCTTACAACTTAACCAAAAGTCCTCATGAAAACTGTATTAATAACTGGAACAAGTAGGGGAATAGGTCTGGAAACTGCCCTTGTTTTTGGCCGTAGTGGCTATCAAGTTTTTGCAACCATGCGAAATCCGGAGAAAGTTGCCGGTTTTAAGCAACAAATCAAAGCCGAATCCTTACCAATTACTATTTTTCAAATGGACGTTGATATGGATGAATCGGTCAACCAATGCATCCATACCATTATGCGGGACCATAGCAAAATTGATATTCTTGTAAACAATGCGGGAATTGAGCGTCATGGATCGATAGAGGAAGTGCCAATGACTGAAATTAAGGCAGTGATGGAAACCAATTATTTTGGTGCCATCCGATGTATAAAGGCTGTGCTGCCAACCCTGCGGCAAAATAGAAATGGTGTTATTATTAATGTCAGTTCTTTAGCTGGTAGAATTTCCTTAAGCCCACTGGGGATATATAGTGCAAGTAAATTTGCACTTGAAGCCCTTACCGAGGCTTTGGCACAGGAATTAAAATCCCATAATATCCGTGTTTCCTTGGTTGAGCCCGGTATAATCAATACCGAAATGGCTTTCAATATTACGCGCAATAATCAATCCCAATATCCGCAGGTTAGCCGTATTGGGGATTTTTGGAGCGAATCACTTAAAAACCCGGTACCCGCCTCATTGGTCGCTGAAAAAATTCTGGAAATAGTTGAAAGCCGCACATGGCAATTAAGATATCCTGTGGGACCGGATGCGGGACCCTTTTTGGACTGGCGGGCATCTATGAATGATGAGCAATGGGTGGAATGGAATGCAAAGGAGGATGAAGATTGGTATAATGCGGTTGAGTCCACCTTTGGGTTGAATTGCAGACAAAAAAATTTGGAAAAAGAGAAATAAATAATTTCACTTCAAGGAGGCATTCAATCGTCCACCGCCGTTTCCACCATCTGCTTGAATTTCCATGCGGTCTGGTCCCCGGTAGGTCCCTGGGTTTGTTTCATGATGATGCCTATGATATTTTCCTGAGGATCGGCAAAATATTGGGTATTGAAATAACCTCCCCAAACAAAGGTCCCCGGGCTGCCCAGACCGCCTTTGGCCTGTCCCTGTTCGGTAAAAACACCAAATGCAAGGCCATAATGTTGGTCTGTTCCTCCAAAAAGGTCACCTGTTTGGTTGGCCATCATGCTGGCGATTGTGGTCCTGCTGAGGAAACGTTTTCCATCGAGCTCACCTCCATTCAGGAACATTTGTAGAAATGTGGCATAATCTTTTGCGGTGCTGGATAAACCGGCACCACCGGAAAAGAATTTTTTGGCACCTTGTATTGGGTAATTCACGTCATAGAAGGTATTCGGATAATTTTCCCAATTTCCTTCCACTTTGTGCTGAATTGCCACCAACCTGTCAGATTTGGATGCGGGTAGGTAAAAGCCGGTATCGTGCATGCCCAAAGGCTCAAATAATCTTTCCTCCAAAAATTCTGAAAAAGTCATTCCTGAAAGGATTTCTATAAAATAGCCCAACACATCCAGACCCATACTATAGGTGAATTTTTCCCCTGGGTCATGATGAAGAGGTAAAGTGGCCAATTTCATCACTACTTCCTTAATGGATACATCCTCTGTAGTAAACAAGTCGGTGGTGCCTGTTTTGTGATATAGCATCTTCATCCTTTCGTCTCCATCGATCACACCATACCCTAATCCGGAGGTATGGGTGAGCAGGTGCCGGATGGTAATTTCTTTATTGGCAGGTCTGGAGGAATAAGTCGTATCCGCATAACGGAAATTGACTAGAACTTCAGGATTTTCAAACTCAGGAATGTATTTGGAAATAGGGTCATCCAGCTGAAATTTACCTTCCTCCCATAACATCATCACGGCCGTGGATGTGATGGCCTTGGTTTGGGAGGCAATGCGGAATATGGCGTCCTTTTGCAGTTTTTTTCCATTTGCATTGGCTTGGCCATAGGCCTCATGAAAAACAATCCTACCGTTTCTGGCAATAAGCGCTACTGCCCCCGGAATGGTGTTTTCCACAATGGCCTGCTCCAACATCCTGTCGATTCTGTCCAGTCTTTCTGGGGACATTCCCACACTGCTGGGAGTCGCATTGGTTAGGGCAGGGGATTTTTGTTGGGAAGGGGTTTGGGCCGATAAAAAGAAAAATTGGAGGAAAAAACAGGCAATTAAAAACGATTTTAAACACATTTGTTTTGGGTTTTTGGTTTAACCACTAATAATAATCAAATCAGTTGAAAAATTTAAGTCATTTTGAATTTAAATTCAAAATGTTTCATATGTGCCATTATTTGAAACATTTGTTGTGTTAGATCCATTTTTTGACAACTAACTTTATTATCATCAATTTGTTAATTTATAATTTGGTTTTTGAAATCTGGGTATTTCGGCTTGAAATCAGTTTTAGGCTACCATCTGAATAAAAGACTTCAATCTATTCAAATTGTTCTGATGCAGGAAAATAACACTTAACCGTGAAAAAGGTACATTAAGGTTAACCTTTGATGACATTTTCTACAATTACGTTTGGCAACGAAATTCTTCCATTCCGGAATATGCGATGAAGTTCGTATCTGGTCTTTCAATAAAAATGAAAATTCTTTTTAAAAAAAATGGCAACAACCTGTTTATTTGCCTCCCATCATAACCGCTCAATAACCGCTCAATAACCTGAATTTACCTGTATTTTGAAAAAAGCTTAATTCTTGTCTGCTTTTTTGGAGGCTTTATTTGATTTTTCCTCTTGTTTTTCAGCTCTTAACCTGGCTTTTTGGGCCTTTTTCTCATATTTAGCTGCTTTGCTGGCCTGTTTTGCCGCATCGTCGGCGTCTTTACTGATCCGCTTGGCTTCTTTGGCCTTGGTTTTGTACTCTTTTTTTAAGTCATTGGCGTTTTGTTGCCTTTCTTTAGCCTGTTGGTTAACTTCCCTGGCCTGCTTGTTTGTTTTCTTTTTTTTTAGTTTTTTAGATTTTGCCCGGAATACTTTACTTTTGGGGAACAAGATTAAATGGAGAATTTGTGAATTTAGAAAAGAGGCGTCTTATCATCTGGTCGGTTACCATCAGTTTGGTATTACTGATTGTTAAATTTTATTCTTATTACCTCACACAATCCAATGCCATCCTTACCGATGCTTTGGAAAGCATTGTCAACGTTGTTGCCTCTTTTTTTGCATTATACAGTATACATCTAAGTGGAATTCCTAAAGACCGGAACCATCCTTATGGGCATGGGAAGATCGAGTTTTTTAGTGCGGGAATAGAGGGAACACTGATCATTTTGGCCGGGATTTTTATCATATACCAATCCGTTTATTCCATTATTTTTCCTCCAACCCTGGCCATGCTGCCCTATGGGATGGCTTTGGTGGGATTTTCCGGACTGGTTAATGGATACCTTGGTTATATTTTGCAAAAAAAGGGAAAAGAATTGCGCAGTCTTACCCTGGAAGCTGATGGGCGTCATCTCATCACAGATGCCATCAGCAGTTTTGTACTCATTTTTGGAATTGCCATCATCTACCTGAGCGGATGGATCTTATTAGATAGCATTATTTCCATCCTATTTGCCGGATACATCATTTATAATGGATATTATTTGGTGAGGAGATCTGTGGCCGGATTGATGGATGAAAGCGATGAAGAAGCCATTAATAGAACCGTAAAGGTTTTAAATATCAAAAGGAAAGACAATTGGATTGATATCCATAATATGCGGGTACAACAATATGGTGGGGACAGTCATATCGACCTTCATTTGACTTTACCTTATTACTTTAACCTGATTCAGGTTCATGACGAGGTCCATTTGGTGGAGGAAGTTTTGGAAGATCATTTACCGGGATACATAGAAGTGTTTGTTCATGCAGATCCCTGTTTACCAGAATCCTGTTGTCATTATTGTCAGGTTAAAAACTGCAAAGTACGAAAGCACCCAAAATCCAAGACCATAAAATGGACAGCCAACAATATGTCAAAAAATCAAAAACATTACCATGAATTAACCGATGCTTTTCAGGGAAAACAGGATAAATACTTGTAAGCTGAAGAAAAGTTTAAAATTTTTGGATTAATATTTTTTCATTTTTTTAATCAAAACCCAATAAAAAGTTAATTTAATCGTTGCCAATTGGTTTTTTTATTAACGGCATTAAAATTTTCGTAATTTTTGATTTTTTGAATTCATGTAAGTGATACTATTTGTATGTACAAAATTTGGTTTTATACCAAAGAATTTGTACCTTAAAGGCATCAATTAAAAATTAAATCTTGAAGCTATGAAAGATAAACAGTTTACCATTCTCATAATGGTTTCAGCCTTGATCTGGTTGTTGATAATCGGCTTTATCATTATATGAAATTATATTAGACCTGAAACAAACTATTTTATCCTGAATATTTTTACCACAAAAATAAAAGGTTTTTATATAATTAATTTTTAAAAGGGGCTCCCTTCTTTAGCCCCTTTTCTGTATTATATTTTCTCAACCAAACCAGCCCTTTTCAATAAAGCCTCTGATTTTGGGTTTCTACCCCTAAATCTTTTATAAAGTATTTCCGGATGCTCTTTTCCACCCATTGAAAGGATATGCTTTTTAAAAGCCAGGGCTGTTTTTCTGTCAAAAATGCCTTTTTCCAGAAAAAGTTCAAAGGCATCGGCATCCAAAACCTCCGCCCATTTGTAACTGTAATATCCTGCCGCATACCCTCCCTGGAAAATATGGGAGAAGGAAGGACTCATCAAAGTCCCTTCTACGGGGGGAAATAATTGAGTTTCTTTCATGATTTGGTTTTCAAACTCAAATATATCCGTGATTTTTTCAGGGTCTGTCGTATGGTAAGCCATGTCAAGAAGACCAAGGCTGATCTGTCGGACGGTTTGGAAACCCTGATGAAAATTGGAAGCTTTTTTAATCCGTTCGATAAGGTTTTCAGGTATTTTTTCCCCGGTTTCATAATGTTTGGCAAATAAATCCAGACATTCTTTTTCGTAACACCAGTTTTCAAATATTTGTGAAGGTAATTCCACAAAATCCCAGTACACATTGGTCCCTGACAGTGATTCGTAATTCCCTTCGCCTAACATGCCGTGCAGGGCATGTCCAAATTCATGGAAGAGGGTGGTGACCTCATTAAATGTCAATAAGGAGGGTTTGGATTTTGTTGGCCGGGTGAAATTGCATACAATGGAAATATGTGGACGCTGTACCTTGTTTCCCATTTGATGCTGACCTCTGAAAGCGGTCATCCATGCGCCATTCCTTTTGCCGGGCCTGGGGAAGAAATCCGCATAAAATACAGCCACATGATTCCCATTTTCATCGATTACTTCATAGGCCTTTACTTCAGGGTGATAAACAGGAATATCCTTGTTTTCAATGAACCTTATGGAATATAACTTTTCAGCGGTCTCAAATACCCCGTTGACGCATCGGTTCAATTCAAAATAGGGTTTCAGCAGTTCATCATCTACCTCATATTTCATCATTTTCAGCTTTTCTGCATAATAACTGATGTCCCATTTTTGAAGTGGGCTGATTCCATCCTTTTCTTTTGCAAAATCGCCCAATTCTTTCATTTCTGATAAAGCTTTAGGTTTGGCTTTCTCCAAAAGATCGTATAGGAATTCTAGCACTTTGTTGCCATCTGTTGCCATTCGCTCTTCCAAAACAAATGCAGCAAAATTTTGGAATCCCAAAAGATTAGCCCTCTCATTTTTTAATTTCAGTATGGATCTGATGATATCCCGGTTATCCAGGTGGTCTCCTTTACATCCTTTGGTATTGTAGGCAACAAATAATTTTTTTCGAAGCTCCCTGTTTTTGGCATAAGTCATAAAAGGAACATAGCTTGGAAAAGCCAGGGTGAATACCCAATTACCTGGTTTGTCCCTTTCTTCTGCCGTCTGGGCAGCAGCATCTTTTATATCTTCAGGAATACCTTCAAGATCCTTTTCTTCGGTAATTACCAATTCATATTTATTGGTTTCGGTTAGGACATTCTCCCCAAACCGAAGGCCTAACTGAGATAATTCCTGATCAATTTCCCTTAACCTTTTTTTGTCATTTTGATCCAAAAGGGCACCATTTCTGATGAATGATTTATAGGATTTATCCAACAGGGTTTTTTGCTCTGCATTTAAAGCCAATCGGTCTTTTTGCGGGTAAACTTTTTTTACTTTCTCAAAAAGCACCGCATCCAGTAACACATCATTACTGTGGGCCGAAAGCAATGGAGAGATTTCCCTTGCCAATTCCTGGATTTCATCATTTGTCTCCGCGGCGTTTAAGTTGAAAAATATGCCGGCCACTGTTGACAACCTCCTTCCTGAATATTCCATTGCCTCAATGGTATTTGCAAAATCAGGGACTTTTTGGTTCTTGATAAATTCAATTTCTTCCTTTGCCTCTTCAATTGCCTTTTTGACGGCAGGGAGGTAATTTTCATTTTTTATCAAATGGAAAGGTGCCGTTTCAAATGGGGTATTAAATTTCTCCAATAATGGATTCATATTGATTCTTATATTTGTCATTGAGCCACAAAATTAGCAAAATTATGGAGACTATTATCGGACTGGTGCCCCCTGAACCTGGGGAATACAATTCTTTTTACAAAAAATATGTGGACCTGGTGGCTGAGGCAGCTATTCCTGAGCATATGGAAATTCAGGAAAAATACATGGCTTCCTTATTTGGAGGCTTGGAAAAAAGTAAGCATTCGCTCAGTTATGGCCCTGAAAAATGGAATTTTAAGCAGGTTCTGGGTCATATCGTAGACACAGAAAAAATCATGCATTTTAGGGCATTGTGTATTTGTAGAGGAGAGATGGCCGATTTTCCGGGATTTGACCAGGAGGCCTATGTGAAATCTGCCTTTTTTGATCAAATGGAGATGGAGGCCATTCTGGATGCTTTTATTATCCACCGGCAATCTTTCAAGCATTTTATGAAAGCTGTTCCCGAAGGATCCTGGTTGAATACCGGGACGGTGCGAGGTCATCCCATGTCAGTGAGGGCATTGGTTTATATCAGTTTGGGTCATTTGGAACATCATATTCAGTTGTTGAATGAAAAATATGTACCGTTGATTTAAATCCTGTAATCCGTATTGTGATCTTTATTACCGATTTCAAATAAAGGATTACTTATTTTTGTTTCGTGTTAAATAAATGGATATGTCAGGTACAAAAAGTTTCTCAGAATTAATTAATGGTGATCAACCGGTGTTGGTGGATTTTTATGCCACTTGGTGTGGACCTTGTCAAATGATGCAACCGATTTTAAAAGAAACGGCAGAAAAAATAGGAAACAAAGCCAAAATTATAAAAATAGACGTGGATAAGAATCCCCTTGCTGCGGGCAAGTACCAGGTGAAGGGTGTTCCTACCTTGATTTTATTTAAGAAGGGTAAGCCAGTGTGGAGGCAATCCGGCGTGGTGCCAGCTCACCAATTGGTACAAGTAATCGATCAACAAACGAGACAAACTGTTTAATAAAATGATATTATTTTCGTTTAAATGACCAGGTAACCTTAAAGCTTCCGATAAGAATACCGTCTGAATCTTTTCCTTCTATGGTTAATACCTGAATCGCCGTATCTCCGGGAGATTTTAATCGATTTAGAGTTTCTTTGAGTAATAATCCGTCATCACAGCACATTGTGACTGTTTTAACGGCCTTTTTATGGAAAGTGGCCTGAAAGTCAGTGACCAACATGGAAAATTTAGACCCCCCTGCCAGGTGTAGCATACAAAGTAGGCCTGAAGCCAATTCTGCTGATCCTGCCAAAGCAGAAAAATAAATGGATCCGAAGGGGTTCCGGGTTCTCCACGTGAAGGGAAGTGTAGTCTGGCATTGGTTAAGTGTCAATGATTTCACTTTGATATTCCAAAATGCCACCGAGGGAAGCCTAAGCAGCATGAACCAGAAAAAAGGGATGGGTTGGGTGATTTTTCGAATAAATTTTTTTTGGGCCTCATCCATTGTTGCATTTCATTTATTTGGCTGGAATAAGATAATCAATTTTTAAATGAAAATTTACTTCTTTCAACTAAAAATGTTTATTTTTTATTATTTATTTCCGTAAACATACAATAATCGAAAAGTTATTTTTTTACATTTAATTTCATTCTGGCATCTTTTTTGAACATTTGCTGCAGAATAAGATGATTTTGGTTATGGTAAAAAAAATAATAATATTTCTTTTTGTAGGTCTTGTTGCCTACGGTTGTTCTACGGTTCCTCTTAGTGGAAGAAGGCAGCTGAATATGGTGAGCAATTCCGAAATCCTTCCACTTGCATATGATCAGTATAATCAGGTTTTAAAGGATAGCAAAGTGATCACCAAAACCAATGAAGGCCAAAGGGTAGTGAATGTTGGCAGGAGGATTGCTGCCGCAGTAGAAGAATACCTGAATGAAAAAAATTATTCCGAAATCACGGAAGGATTTGCCTGGGAATTCAATTTAATTGAAAATGAGCAGGTAAATGCATGGTGCATGCCAGGTGGAAAAGTTGCTTTTTACACAGGAATCATGCCCATTTGCCAAGACGATACAGGTATAGCGGTAGTAATGGGACATGAAGTAGCCCATGCGATAGCCAATCACGCCAGGGAAAGGATGTCCCAGGGAATGGTAGCCAATGGATTAATGGGCGGCATCCAAGTGGCTATGGGCGAGGACCCAAGTCTGACGCAAACCCTTTTCCTTCAGGCAATCGGATTTGGAGGTCAAGTGGGAATGCTTAAGTTTTCCCGGGACCAGGAATTGGAAGCCGATCAGTTGGGACTGGTATTTATGGCCATTGCAGGTTATGACCCGAGGGATGCACCCGGTTTTTGGGATAGAATGAATGCCCAATCTGATGCCCAAAGGCCTCCTGAATTTTTATCCACCCACCCAGGTCCGGAGCGTAGGATTGAACAACTTAATTCTCAAATGGCTGAGGCTTTAAAATACTTTGAAAAAAGCAGAAAGCAATAAAAAATCGATAATTTTAAAAGTAGAATCCAATCCTTAAAGAACAGGGAAAGGCTTGCCTTTAAAATTAAAAAGGTAACCGGGGAGATAATCCCAAGTTACCTTTAGGTTGGTTTGATAGAGGGTTTTTTAATCTTTTTGGGTAATATCTTTTCGGATATTGGTTTTTTCCTTAATGATCAGGTATTCTTTTTGTTCACATTTTCTGGATTGGATTTCAGTAGATGTGTTCATGTCGTAAATTCTTACGATAGCACCTTGGGGTAAAGCGATTTTTTTCAGTTTGAAGTCCTTGTAATTTCCCATTGGAGGAGTCATAATAGGGGATTTCTGGATTTCAAGGGTATTGGCCGCTGTAAGATTTAACCGATCCAGATCACTGTCTGCTAATTGGAATGCATCCGCTTCCTGGAATTGTCGGCCTTCCCGATCCTCCGGTTGATCTATTTCCTGTGCAATGGAGTTAGTAAATGCCAAACCAAGACAAATAAGTGACAACACAAATAATTTCATCTTTTTCCAGGTTAAATTTAAAATCTTTTCTTAAGGTAGGGTTTTACTTTTTTAATTCACAATTTTATCAATAATAAATTCAAAAATAATTCTAGACGAATGGAAACATTAGGTTATAATCGGTTGAAATTCGGGAACAAATTATGCCAATACAAATCTGATCTCTGATCAAAGGGAAGATAGGCAAGGGAATGATGGGGTGGATAATCTTTTATCCAAGCTCCTTTAATTCAAGCCTGCGGATGATATCCAGGGATAAATTCAACATTACCGCCGTCACCAAGCACATCCCTATGCTTATAACCGAAAGGGCATAAACAAATTGATGGGAAACAACATAGGCGGTGAAACCAAGTCCCAATGTAGGAAGAATCCCGAATATCAGCACTCCATTGGATTTGGTGGCTTCCAATACATCCTCATAATAATAACCGGAATGCTTTTTGATTGACCTGATTACTACATAAGAGGTAAGACCATAGAGAAAAATATAGCCAAGGGAAACCAAGGTGTTTTGATGCCCAGGGTAGGTAAGCAGGTTTCTGCTCCATCCCACCATGGGAAAAGCATCCAACCAGGGAGAACTAATCCATAAAAACATACCCTCCCAAAAATTTTCAGCCCGCCATCCGGGGATGAAGATCAGAAGAGATAAAACAATTGTCAAACTCCCTACTCCGATTTTAATGTAGGGCAATATATTAAACCGGGTATGGAGGGTGTAGATCAAAAACCTGATACAGGAGAGCAGGAAAAAGAAAAACGCCAATCCCAATATCATGATGCTCAGGTTACCAAAATGAAAATCAAAGACATCATTTAATTGTGCTGTGCTGTATAAGATAAAAAGGATACTACCTCCAAGTGGCTTTAAGGTTTGAAAAGGAGTCGTTTCCTATGATTTGACCTTCCTTCATGATCATGATACGGTCGGCAATGGTCTCCACGCTGTCTACCAAATGCGTACTGACTAAAATGGTTTTCCCTTCTTCCTTAAGGGCCTTGAAAATTCCTTTGGTATTTTTTATGGCCTTGGGATCCAAACCAATCATAGGCTCATCGAAAAATAATATTTTTGGTTCCGGTAATAAGGCACAACAAATAGATACCTTTTGCCTCATTCCTTTGGAAAGGTCCCTTCCCAGCTTATCGGTTTTATCACCCAGCTCAAATATTTGAATCAATTCATCTGCTTTCTTCCGCCAATCCTTAACATCATAAGCTTGGGCGATAAATTGAAGGTGTTCTTTTACCGTCAGCAGATCATATACATAAGGTGTCTCAGGGATGTAAGAAAATATTTTTTTTGCAGCAATGCTCTGATGGTCGTGGCCGTCTATGGTTATGTTTCCGGCAGTTTTTCTCAAAAGACCGACGATACACTTCATCGTGGTACTTTTGCCGGCGCCGTTTGGACCCAATAGGCCCACCACTTCTCCACCATCCAACGAAAAACTGATGCCGTTTACGGCAAGTTCCTTCCTGTATTTCTTGATTAAACCTTCTACCCTTAGCATATTTTTATTTTAGGAGACATTGACCAACCATTTTATAGTCAATTGATCAAAATTTCCCCCCACTTTTTACCCATTGAAATGTAAACATAAGAAATTCCCAAAAAGAAAATATAAAGACCTATACTGTTCAAAAAAACCATACCATAACCCAAAGCATTCACATCAATGAAAGGATAAGGATAAAACCCTGAAAATGGTTTCAGGTTTAGAAACGTTGCTGTTTTCCAGTATCAAATATAGTTGGCTGATTACCGGAAACCATCCTAAGAAAAATCCTAATAATGCCCATAATATTTTCATCATTTAATGTTAAGTGTTTTTTAAAGTCAATTGTTTAAGGATGGTCTAAATTGCAAACCGCTTTTTTAGTTATTTTGACATAAAATTGATACATTGAAACCTTTAATTATTATAATAAACTCGTAAAATAAAATCATAGAAATGAAAAGAAAAGCAACAGCAATTTGGAAAGGTACAGGTAAGGATGGCAGTGGTACTTTATCCTCACCCAGTGGTTTTTTTGACAATTCACCTTACAGTGCAAAAGCAAGATTTGAAAATGAAGATGGTAAGCAGGGCACCAATCCCGAGGAGATGATCGCTGCGGCCCATGCCGGATGCTTCACCATGGCACTTAGTTTTCAAATTGCCTCAAAAGATTTAAAAGCCGAGGAACTCAATACCACTGCTACCGTAACGCTGGAAAAAGAGGAAAGCGGTTTTTCCATCACAGGTATTGTACTGGACCTAAAGGGTAAAGTTTCAGGTATGGACGAAGCCCAATTTAAGGAACTTGCCAATGCTGCCAAGGAAGGCTGTCCCGTTAGCAAAGCCTTGAAATCGGTACCTATTTCCTTGAACATTTCATTTTCTTCCTAAAGCAGATCAATTCCTATCAGGATAAGGCCATGAATTTTTCATGGCTGTTTTTTTTTAATGTCCATCATCCCATTTTAAAATGGATAGAAAGATTTTATGGTTAGGACTTTTAACCCTGCTGGGTTTTGGGTTTTCTGGCCTGGTTTTGGTTTATTTCTTCCAGGAATCCACTGTTTTGGAACTTTTCACCAAAGGGTGGACTTGGGGCTGGCAAATATTTTGGGGTTTAATATCCGGAATAATTGCTTCCGTTATTGCCATTTGGATAATTAAAAGGCCATTTTTTGAAAATCGCCGCAATTATTACCATAGAATGATCAACCAGTGGGAATGGGATCAAGGAAAAATCATTTTTGTTTCCCTTTGTGCAGGAATTGGGGAGGAATTGTTCTTTAGGGCTGGGTTACAACCATTGCTGGGATTGTGGACAACGGCCGTGTTGTTCGTAGTGTTGCACGGATACCTACACCTTTTTGATTGGAGGATCAGCGTTTATGGTTTGGCCATGGTGCTGATTATTGCATTTTTTGGGTTTTTATTTCAAAAAGTCGGTCTTTTTTCCGTAATCACCGCCCATGCCACTTTTGATTGGATATTGCTTACCTGGATGACCACCAAGTCAAAATAATCAGAATGATGGGTTTCAAAAACCTTTTGATGCCTATGGTTCAACAATCAATTTCCGGCTACATAGTAAGGATGGATCGAAAACAGGTTGGGATTTTCAGGGTTTACCTGGATGCGGACTGCATGCATAGCCGAATCCAAATCAAAATTATTATTGGAACCTACGACATGAAAAGTCCCAAAACTGACCTGGTTTATTTCCCAATAGGCATTTTCAACAAATTTCTCAAAACCTCCAAATTGGTTTTGGGTTTTCAGTGGCATCGGTTTTCCCTGGCTTTGGGTTTTTCCGAAAAACAATTGTCTTAGTTTATCCAATCTTTCTTCCGGGTCATAATTTCCTGCAGCATCCCGATGACAGTCAGTCCATTCATTGTCGCCGGGGGTATAGATCAAAGGGTGTTCAAATTTTTGAAAATAAGATAAAATTTTTTCAAAATATTCATCATTACATGGGGAGCTGCCGGATTTGATATCTCCTACATGTAAGGTTAAACTTGGATGATATTCATTGAGATTGTCAATCAACCGTTCAAATCGGGTATAATCTTCTGGGAGATGGTAGGGTAGGTCGCCGATGGCCATAAATTCAAAACCGGATTTATCATTTTTTTGACATCCCAGAAGTAGCATAAATAGCGATAGGCTAATCCATGAAAACCCACTAAAATCAGATTTTGTTGTTTTATTGGCCATTTTGGTATGGTATTAAATTAAAATCGATCCAACTTGAAGAAGGATTGGAATCCCGCGTCATTTCTGCTCTGCAATTTGTTCTTCAGGTAAAAGTAAAAGGGAGAATTGCATTTATGGTAATTATCTCCCATTATTTGGATGGAAGTCGGTTGGTCAATCAGATAGGTAAAGAGGGACATACCATAGGCTAATCTAGGGATGAAAAATTAATTATCAGCCATAAATTAGAAAAAATTCCCAAAACTAAAGCTGAAAAAGGGGAAAATTTAAAGGGAATTCTGATTTAGATTCTTTTAATTCTTTGATAATAATGAATGTTAAAGTAATTTTGTCTACCATATTACATATGATCCTTTTTACACAGGTTTTTTGTATTTCAATTTATATACAAGCCTTCCGGATGATTTGTTGCCCAAAATTAATTTCAAAAATTCACCCATGATATTAGAACTTACCATTTTTGGCAATTTTAAAAGCAATACCCTACTAAAACGGTCTGTTTTGTGGCGAATGTAGGATCTTTTTTCTATGCCCTTCACCCGGTATTGGCCTTGTCCTTGGTGGTTGGTCTGGTTTATGTTTTATACAGGGACCTGATGCGACCTGCTTTTGCCTTTTTGGCTACAGCTTTTATTTTTATTGTTCTGCAAATTATCAGTCCCGAAGAATTTCTTACTGGTTTGGCCAATAAACAGATCATTGTCATATTTTTATTGATCGGCGTGACGGCCGGTATCCAGAAAAATATTGGTTCCGATTTTTTCTACAGACTTTTCAATGAAAAATTGAGTCCCAACGTTTTCCGAACCAAGCTTATGGTTACAGTGGGAGGTTTATCGGCATTGCTGAACAATACCCCTATTGTGGCTTTTATGATCCCCTATGTAAAAGGTTGGGCAGAAAAGAACGGATATCCGGCCTCCAAGTTTCTGATTCCCCTTTCTTATGCCACTATCTTGGGAGGCATGATCACGGTAGTGGGTACATCCACTAATTTGGTTTTGAATGGTCTTATCAGCCAATATGGATTGCCACTATTGGGTTTTCAGGAATTTTTATACATCGGCATCGTCACCGCTATTTTGGGTATCACCTATTTATCCTTGTTTTCAAATCTTCTTTTGCCAAAACGGGAAGAAAATAAAAAAGAGGTCATCGCACATATTAATGATTATATCATTGAGACCATGGTCGTAAACGGTTCCGATTTGGAGGGTATGACCGTTAAGGAAGCGGGGCTGAGAAACTTAAAGGAGATTTTTCTGGCGGAAATTTCCAGAGAGGGAAGGGAAATTTCTCCTGTTTCACCAAAAGAAACATTAAGGTCCGGGGATAAACTTTTTTTCACCGGAAAAACAGAGGCCATTTTAGCATTGGTGAATCAGGAACAGGGATTGGTGCTTCCTGAAGAAACCCACGTCAATGAAAATGGCTACTTTAAACTTACTGAGGCAGTGGTTCCGGCTTCCTCCGGCTTGATAGGTGAGAAGGTTAAAGACAGTGATTTTCGAAAGAGATTTCAGGCCTCTATCCTGTCCATTTATCGAAACGGGGAAAAGTTACGGGGAAATATTGGAGAAACAAGATTTGTGGCTGGGGATCTTCTCCTTATGCTTTCCGGAGAAGAGAGTTTTCAACAGGAAAATAACAAGGACCTGATCATCATTACCGTAAGGGAGGAAATCGACTCAGGAAAAAAGCACAAAAATATTGCACCTTCCATTCTGGCATTAATGATTTTGGTATTGGGAATAATTGGCTGGATAGATCTGTTTTTGGCGGCCTTTGGGGGGATACTGATGCTCTATATTTGGAAGGTTATAAATCTCAACTTGCTTCGAAAGTCTATTGATTTGGATTTATTATTGATTTTGGTTTCTTCCCTTGCCATAGGAATTGGGTTAAAAAATTCAGGAGCTGCCTCCATTTTGGTTGATTGTATATTTTGGTTGTCAGAAGGCAGTCATGTCATGGTATCTGTGAGTTTACTTTTCGTTTTGACCTTGCTGTTGACCAGCATGATTACCAATGCTGCGGCAGTTTCCATTATGTTTCCCATCGCTCTTGAAATGGCGACAAGATTGGAAGCCCCTGTTTCAGCTTTTTTTCTGGCCATTGCTTTTGCTGCTTCGGGGGATTTTATGACGCCTATCGGGTATCAAACCAATTTAATGGTGATGGGCCCGGGAAACTACAGGTTTAAAGATTACCTAAAGTTAGGGTTTCCTTTGACCATAATTTATACCTTTGCTTCTTTATTGGGGATCAAACTTTATTATTATTTGTGATGGCTAAAGAAATTTACCCGGAAAACTTCAGTGTAAATCAGGAAATGCGTACCCGATTGTTGGGGCAGCGACCTGTCTTGATATGGTTTACCGGTCTCTCAGGATCAGGTAAATCCACATTGGCCAACAGGGTGGAAATCAAATTGTATCAGAAAAACTATAAAACTTTCCTTTTGGATGGAGACAATGTGAGGAATGGTTTGAACAAGGACCTTAGCTTTACTGTCGCTGACAGGGTGGAAAATATGCGGAGAATTGCTGAAGTATGTGATTTAATGTTGGATGCTGGATTGGTAGTCATTTCCTCCTTTATAGCACCATTCATTAAAGACCGGGAGATGGTAATGAACCTGGTAGGTGCCGATAATTTTCTTGAAATCTACCTGGATTGTCCTCTGGAAGTTTGTGAGAAAAGGGATGTGAAAGGACTCTACGATAAAGCCAGGAAAGGGCTGATTCCAAATTTTACAGGAATCGACTCCCCCTATGAGCCGCCCGATCATCCTTTTTTGGCTATTAAGAGTCATGAAATGGAGATTGAGACGGCCGTTGCCCAAATCATCGAAAAATTGGAGTTTAAAATTAAATTATAATATGGGACAATATTATTTGACACATCTTAAAGAACTTGAGGCAGAAGCAATTTTTATTATCAGAGAGGTGGTGGCACAATTTGAAAAACCAGCCTTGCTGTTTTCGGGTGGCAAGGACAGCATCATCCTCACCCATTTGGCCAAAAAAGCATTTTTCCCTTCCAGGATTCCCTTTCCATTGATTCATATTGATACAGGCCACAATTTTCCGGAGACGATTGCCTTTAGGGATGAGCTGGTCGCAAAGCTGGGGGTGCAGCTTATTGTGGGAGCAGTGCAAGAAAGTATTGATAAAGGAAGGGTGCGGGAGGAAACCGGCGTCAATGCAAGTAGGAATGCCCTACAAACCATTACCTTGTTGGACACCCTGGAGGATTATAAAATTGATGCTGCCATTGGAGGAGCCAGAAGGGATGAAGAAAAGGCAAGAGCGAAAGAACGTTTTTTTTCCCACAGGGATGAATTTGGGCAATGGGATCCCAAAAACCAAAGACCTGAATTATGGAATTTATTCAATGGCAGAAAACATATGGGTGAACATTTCAGGGTTTTCCCTATCTCCAATTGGACCGAAATGGATGTTTGGCAATACATCAAGCATGAAAATATTGATTTGCCTTCTCTTTATTTTTCCCATCAAAGAGAATGTGTTGTCAGGGATGGGGTGATTTTGGCCAATTCTGAATTCATCAAAAGGAAACCCCAGGAGGAAGTAAAAACCATGACGGTTAGATACAGGACCTGTGGAGACATGCCCATTACAGGAGCGGTGGAATCTGATGCTGATGATCTGGATAAAATCATCATTGAGGTGGCCACCACACGCACCACCGAACGGGGAAGTAGGGCAGATGATAAAAGGGGTGAAACCGCCATGGAAGACAGGAAAAAAAGCGGGTATTTTTAAAATGGGAGCATTGGAGAGGCAGGAGGAATAGAAGAAATGGTGCGCATTAAGAGATGGTGATATTCCACAATCATAAAGTTCACTCCAATTGTTTGGTTACTTATTTTGGGAAACTACCCATATCCAAAGGGCAGGTAGGTGAAATGAGTCATCAGACATCATGCAATTATCAAAAGTAAATAAGAAAACATACCTTACACATACCAATGAGCATACAGGAAATCAATCAATTATTAAGATTTACCACTGCGGGATCGGTGGATGATGGCAAAAGTACCCTGATAGGGCGCCTGCTTTTTGATTCCAAATCAATTTTTGAAGACCAGATCGAAGCGGTAAGGGCCTCCAGTGAAAAAAAGGGATTTGATTATGTTGATCTTTCTCTCCTTACGGATGGGCTGAAAAGTGAAAGAGAGCAGGGGATTACCATTGATGTGGCTTACAGGTACTTTGCTACGCCTAAAAGGAAATTTATTATTGCAGATACTCCCGGTCATATACAATATACCAGAAACATGGTAACGGGAGCTTCTACGGCCAACCTGGCCATTATTTTAATTGACGCCAGGAAGGGCCTCCTGGAGCAGACATTCAGACATTCTTTCATTGCCTCCTTATTGAAGATACCCCACGTGATTGTCTGCGTTAACAAAATGGACCTGGTGGAATACGATGAGGAGGTATTCCATAATATTGTTCGGGATTATAAAGCATTCGCCAGTAAACTGGAAATCAATGATGTACAGTTTGTACCGATTTCTGCCCTAAAAGGTGACAATGTGGTGGAAAGGTCCAAAAAAATGCCCTGGTATGAAGGAAGTACCCTTTTGTACATGTTGGAAAATGTTCACATTGCAAGTGATTTAAACCATATTGATTGCAGGTTTCCTGTACAAATGGTCATAAGACCCCATACCCATGAACACCAGGATTTCAGAGGTTATGGGGGAAGGATAGAAGGAGGTATATTTAAACCAGGAGATGAAGTGAAAATCTTACCTTCAGGATTTGAATCCAGAATAAAAACCATTGAATTTGATGGGGAACTGATAGAAGAAGCTTTTGCACCCATGTCTGTTACCATGACCCTGGAAGATGAACTGGATGTAAGCAGGGGGGACATGATTGTAAGACCGAATAATGTTCCCAGAATTGAGCAGGATATTGAAGTAATGGTGTGCTGGATGAGTAATCGTCCGCTTACCGGTAGAACCAAACTGATCATCAAACATACGACCAAAGAATGTCAGGCCATGGTGAAGGAAATATTGTACCGGGTCAATGTCAACACCCTTCATCGGGAACCGGGAATTGCCCAGATCGGAATGAATGACATAGCCAGAGTAGCCATCCGAGCTTCTCAACCCTTGTTTTTGGATGCTTATCGCCGCAACCGGCAAACTGGCTCCATCATACTTATTGACCCCAATACCAATGAAACCGTTGCTGCTGGAATGGTGATTTGAAGGAAGATAGCGGAAAATTCGTCGCGCAAGGTAAAGGCAGGAGTCTCATTTGATGGAAATTATTAGAATAAGTGATGCAATCATGATCAATATCAAAAGACTTACACAGATAGCGAAAGCGGCTGCTCTGGCAGGCGGTGAAGCGATCATCAAAATTTATGAATCTGCAGATTTGGGCATTGAATACAAAAAGGATAATTCCCCACTTACCCAGGCGGATCAAGCAGCACATGAAGTCATCCTGGAGCACCTTAGAGAAAGTGGTTTGCCCGTCCTTTCGGAAGAGGGCAGGGACATTCCTTACGAGGAAAGGAAAACCTGGGACTATTTCTGGATGGTGGACCCCTTGGATGGCACCAAGGAATTTATAAAAAGGAACGGGGAATTTACTGTCAATATCGCCTTGATCCATCAACAGGTTCCCCTCATAGGGGTGGTCTTTGCACCGGTGCTTCAATGGTTATATTGGGGCAATTCCGAGGAAGGGGCCTGGAAAAAAGAAGGCGACTTCAAGCCCATAAAATTAACCATGCCAAAGGTGAAGCAGATAAAAACCATCGTGGCCTCCCGCTCGCACCTTAGCCCTGAAACAGAAGAAATTATCAACCAATATCCCGGAGCAGAGGTGATCAGCATGGGATCATCTTTGAAATTCATGCTGGTTGCAGAAGACAAAGCCCAACTTTATCCGCGTCTTGCCCCAACCATGGAATGGGATACTGCTGCAGCCCATGGAGTGGTCTTGGCCATGGGTGGGAAGGTATTGCAGGTACCGGGAAAATCGTCCTTGGTTTACAATAAAGAAAATTTACTCAATCCAAATTTTATCTGCCAATAAATTGGAGTTACCAAAATTTAAAGTTTTAAATAAGTAGGCTTACCTTTATCGTTATTTTTCACTATGACGTAGAAATCGGAGAAAATGGTAGCCGGGTTTAACCGGATTTTATTTGGCAATAATTATCAAAGAAATTGTGATTAAAAAAATTTTAAGAGTAATTGTTTCTATGGATCCCGCTTTGGGAGGTCCAAGCTTAGGGATTAGAATCAGCATTCCTGTCATGGCTGATTTAGGGGTGGAAAATGAGGTGATATGTTTGGATGATCCTGAATGTGAATTCCTCGGAAAGGATAAATTTCCCATTCATGCGCTTGGCCCCGGTATTAAACCCTACCTATATACCCCTAAACTTGAATCCTGGTTATTGGCCAATTTAAATCGGTTTGATATTGTAATCATTCATGGACTGTGGTTTTACCATAGTTATGGAACTTACAAGACCTGGAAAAAATTTACCAAAGCAAATTCCAATTTCCCCAAACTATATATCATGCCACATGGCATGTTGCACCCCCATTTTCAAATTAGCAAGGGAAGAAGATTAAAAGCCCTACGGCAAAATGTCATTTGGCGCTTATTTGATCGTAAGGTGGTGAATGGGGCAAATGGAGTCTTATTTACCTGTGAACGGGAATTGGAGCTCGCAAAGGATGCATTTCAACCTTATGCACCTAAAGAAGAATTGAATGTAGGGTATGGGGTGTCTCCTCCTCCTGCTTTCAGAAGCAATATGGTATTGGAATTTCAAAAAAAATGTCCCTCCATGGTGGAAAACGGCTACTGGTTGTATTTAAGCCGGATCCATCCCAAAAAGGGTTTGGATTTATTGATCAATTCCTATTTGCAGTTAAGAAAGGAAAATTACAAATTGCCGGATCTGGTAATTGCGGGGTCGGGCCTGAATTCGGCTTTTGGAAAAAAATTACAGGAAATAGCTGCTTCTGAAAGGCATATTCATTTTCCTGGCTTTTTACAGGGAGAGGCCAAATATGGTGCATTTTATGGTTGCGAGGCTTTTGTGCTTCCCAGTCAACAAGAAAATTTTGGGATTACAGTGGTAGAAGCATTGGCTTGTTCCAAACCCGTATTGATTACCCCTCAAGTGAATGTTTATAGGGAAATTGAGAAAGGTGGGGGAGGTCTTGTTGGGGAAGATTCAGAAAATGGGGTCTACACCATGCTGAAAAAATGGTTGGATTTAACAGACCCTCAGCGTCAAGAAATGGGAAAGAATGCCTTTAAGGTTTTTGAAAATAATTATAATGTTCATCAGGCAACGGGAAAAATGTTGGATTTGTTAAATCCGGCATCTACATGAATTTAAGGTAAAATGGTACAGGTTTGTCCGCAAAGATGGGCCTGAAAGAAATTTCGGAAAAAGGAATTAAATGGATTAAGACGGACTTTATCCTTTTTGTGGAAAGTGCAGCGTAATTTTGGATCCAAATAAGACCAACTCCCTATTTATGCGTGTAATGATTACCTGTTTTTTTCTTTTTGGATTAGGGTTATGCGCCCGTTCATTATATGGGCAGGTCCTTCCTTCCGGTTATCCGGTTTTAGAGGAAAGCTTAAGGAGAGACCAGGTGCTTTCTAATGATGCTTCTTTACTTTCTTTTTTAATCCGACCGGTTGCTTTTCCCAATGGTAGGGATGACAGTCTTCAAGTGGAATATCCGGAAAAAGGAAAATGGGCCATACGGGCCACTCCTTTAAGGGGAACAGGCATTTTGAATTCCAAAAAGCCTTATTGGCACAGTCCAAATGGGATGATTCCCGGAAAAGGTGGACAGATTTACCTTTCAGGGGGAGTGGAATGGAGCCATAAGCATTTTCATATATTGGTTCAGCCCGAGTTCATTCTGGCACAAAACCAACCTTACTTTGGATATGGCCCTTTGAATAAACCAGGAGCAGATCAACATAGGTTTTTTCAATGGAGCAGGGGAGATCAGCCGGAGAGGTACGGTAATGGCCACTATTCAAGAATGGGCTTTGGCCAATCCAAATTCACCTATGTTTTTGGAGCCTTTGAAGCCGGGTTTGCTACCCAAAATATCTGGTGGGGACCGGGACAATGGAATGCTTTGACCTTCTCAAACCATGCTCCTGGATTTCCCCATTTCACAGTCAATACGCACCAACCAGCCAAAACCTTTTTTGGGAAGTTGGAAATGCAAATGGTTTCCGGGGCATTGACTCCCAAAAGGTATCCTGTTTCCCAGGATGATGCCCTGAACCAACAATATCATCGACCCAGGAGAAAAAGCACAAAATATCTTAATGCCCTGAATGTGACCATCCAGCCCAAATGGATTAAAGGACTTTACTTAGGTGCCAGTAGAACAGTACAAACATTTGCCGATTCCCTAGAGTGGGGATTTATTGATATTTTACCTGTTTTTTGGGGGGTTACCAAGGAATCTGTGGGATCTGATTTGATAGGTGAGTCGGATAAAGGCCGTGATCAACAAATCACCGTTTTTTTCCGCTATGTTTTACAAAAGAGCCATTTTGAATTTTACGGGGAATTCGGTAGAAGGGATCACGCTCTAAATTGGCGGGATTTTACTTTAAATCCGTCCCATGCAAGGGCATTCCTGATTGGCTTTAACAAGTTAATCCCTCTGACTGAAAATAAATCCATTCAGCTGAGGGCAGAAAGTACCCATCAAAAGGAATCCTTGGATGTCTGGGTCAGGGAAGGCAGCAGTTTCTCTTGGCATACCAATGAATCCATGGGTGGATTCACCCATTGGGACCAACCATTGGGAGTGGGCATAGGTTTGGGAAGCAATGTACAGGTTTTGGAGGTCGCGATGGTGAAAGGCATGAATAAGGTAGGATTGATTTTTGAAAGGTTAGATAACAACACAGACCATTATCATAATGCCCAATTAAGTACTGTAAACAGAAAGCCATGGGTGGATCTTGGTATTGGCTTCCTATTTGACAAACGCTGGGACAGGTTGCTGATCAGTTCTAAATTCCAAATGAACAGGACCTACAATTACCAATGGCGGTTTGAACCCATGAGTCACCCAGATTTTCCAAAGGGGAACACCTTTAATTCCTTTCATTTTCAGTCCAGCCTGATTTACTTTTGGGATCTACCTCTGAAAAAAATCCCTTAGGAATTAATTCGTTCTGAAGGATTAAATTTCATTTTCTGAAATATTTTTAAAATGGAAGTTCCTGTGCTGAATGGAATTGAATAATCATGATGTCTGTAAATAAAAAAGTTTATTGCTATTTTTATTTAAATAATTGGATACTATTTTTGCAAGGCAATATTTTTAAAAAGAATTGAAATTTGTTAATACTTAATTTTATATTTGAATTCTAAAAAAATTTTCAAGTACCTGGGTTAAGATTATATTTTTAATCCCTTTTTTTATCAAGTTTATAAAAATGAAAATCAAAAACATTTGTTGTATTGGAGCAGGTTATGTGGGTGGTCCTACCATGGCAGTGATTGCCAAAAAATGCCCTGAAATCAAAGTTACCGTTGTAGACATTAATCAAGCCCGAATTGAGGCTTGGAATGATAAGAATTTAGAGAATATCCCCATCTATGAACCTGGCCTCAGTGCGGTAGTAGCTGAAGCCCGGGGCAGGAATCTTTTTTTTACCAATGATGTAGACAAGGCCATTGATGAAGCGGACATGATTTTTATTTCCGTAAATACCCCTACAAAGACCTATGGAGAGGGTAAAGGCCAGGCAGCCGACCTTAAATGGATAGAACTTTGCGCCAGGCAGATTGCAAGGGTGGCAAAAGGCGACAAAATTGTGGTGGAGAAATCGACCTTGCCAGTAAGGACTGCCAGTACTTTAAAGGACATTCTTACCCATACCGGCAATGGATTAAATTTTCAAATTCTTTCCAATCCTGAATTTTTGGCTGAAGGTACCGCAGTGGAGGATCTTTTGGCTCCGGACCGGGTGCTTATAGGTGGAGACCAGGATGAAGAGGGAAAAAAGGCCATGAAATCCTTAGTCGACATTTATGCACATTGGGTACCACGAGAAAGAATTTTAACGACCAATGTGTGGTCCTCAGAATTATCCAAATTGACAGCCAATGCCTATTTGGCCCAGAGGGTGTCCTCCATTAATTCCCTTTCGGAATTGTGTGAACATACAGAGGCGGATGTCAATGAAGTGGCCAGGGCCATCGGTACGGATAGTAGGATCGGACCCAAATTTTTAAAGGCTTCTGTGGGTTTTGGAGGATCATGTTTTCAAAAAGATATATTGAACCTGGTGTATATTTCCCGGACCTATGGACTACATGAAGTTGCTGATTATTGGGAGCAGGTGATCATTATGAATGATCACCAAAAGCGCCGCTTTGCAAAAAAAATCATTCGAACCCTTTACAATACGGTAAGTGGTAAAAAAATTGCATTTTTGGGTTGGGCTTTTAAAAAGGATACCAATGATACCCGGGAATCTGCGGCCATTTATGTAGCGGATCATTTGTTAAACGAACAATCCCAAATCGTTTGTTATGATCCCAAAGTAAATGCAGAACAGGTCTACGCAGATTTGGACTACCTCAATACCAGAGCTCCAGAGGAGAACAGGGAGTTTTTAAAGGTAACAAAAGATCCTTATCATGCTTGTGAGGGGGCTCATGCGGTGGCCGTACTGACCGAGTGGGATGAGTTTAAATCGTATGATTGGAAAAAAATTTATGACAGCATGCTGAAGCCTGCTCATATTTTTGACGGAAGGAATCTTTTGGATAAAAATGAACTGACAAAAATAGGATTTCAGGTCCATGCCATAGGGACATCTCATTAAAAAATTAATTGAAAAAAACACCTCTCCTAATTCATTTGGGAGAGGTATTTTACTATAGAGGAAAATTTTCTCTTCAATCAATTCCTGTTGATGGCATTCAGCATATCAAAAGCCATTTCCAGTCTTTTACAAAAATTTTCTTCACCTTTTCTAAGCCAGACCCTGGGATCATAGTTTTTCTTATTGGGGCTATCCGGTCCATCAGGATTTCCCAATTGAGTCTGCAGGTAGCCTTCTTTTTCTTTGTAATATTTTAATACCCCTTCCCAAAAAGCCCATTGTAAATCAGTATCAATGTTCATTTTAATGGATCCATAGCTATTGGCTTCCCGTATTTCCTCTACGGTAGAACCTGATCCACCATGGAAAACAAAATTAACCGGCTTTCCGGTGGTACCGTATTTCTTGTTGATATAATCCTGGGAATTTTTTAGGATGGTAGGTTTCAGGCTGACATTTCCCGGCTTATAAACACCGTGGACATTTCCAAAGGCCGCTGCGACAGTAAACATATCACCCACTTTTTTCAGCTCTTCATAGGCATAGGCGACTTCTTCAGGTTGGGTATACAATTTGGAACTGTCAATATCCGTATTGTCCACGCCATCCTCTTCGCCTCCGGTTACACCCAGCTCAATTTCAATCGCCATTTTTAACTTGGCAAATTCCTTGAAATATTTTACCGAAATTTCAATGTTTTCTTCCAAGGATTCTTCAGACAAATCCAACATATGGGAACTGAATAAAGGTTTCTTGAAAGCCTCAAAATAAGCCTTTCCTTCCAGCAACAGACCATCTATCCAGGGCAATAATTTTTTGGCGGCATGGTCGGTGTGAAGAATTACAGGCACACCATATACTTCGGACATTTTTTGAACATGCATGGCACCGGAAACACCTCCGGCAATGGAGGCCTGTTGCCTATCATTGGGTAGTCCTTTGCCGGCAAAAAATTGAGCACCGCCATTTGAAAATTGTATCATTACCGGGGAATTTACCTTTCTGGCTGTTTCCAAGACTGCGTTGACTGTATTGCTATTGATGCAATTGACTGCTGGCATGGCGAATTCATTTTCTTTGGCATATGCCAATAAATCTTTTAATTCTTCGCCAAACTTAACTCCAGGTTTGAATTTCATAATGAATAATTTAAGGTTTAACTGTTTAGAGGTTGCCGATTTCAAATATATCCCTGGGCAACCAATAGCCAAAGATATAAATACCCCCTTACAATTACCTTATAAAGAGGATGAAAAATACCCAAAAACGAAACAATGCATTCTAAGGCTGGTTAATTTGGCCGGTTCGAAAATATAAAATTTCTTTATATTTGTTTTATGGAAAAAATTAATATCATTGGTGTGCCTGAACATTTTAATTATCCATGGACCCAATTGGTAAACCGGCAACCATTTTTGGATAAGGACATACAATTGATCTGGAACAATGAGTCGAAAGGCTCAGGTGCCATGAATCGGGCCATCAGAGAGCAAACCGCTGATATCGCCATCATTTTGACAGAAAGCTTTATTAAGGATAAAACAGAGGGAAATCCCGGTAAGATCATTGGTTTTCACGTTCTTTCTGCGCTGAACTGGGGTATTCATGTTCCTTCTGGCTGCCAAATTGAAAGTGTTTCTGAACTGAAAAATTTGCCTTTTCTGGTGAGCAGAATGGGGTCCGGATCTCATTTAATGGCCTATTTATTAGCCAAGCAAGAGGGCTGGAATACGGAGGAATTGGAATTTGAGATTATTGGAAATCTGGAAGGGGCTATTCAATCATTCAAAAATAACACGCCAAAGGTATTTTTATGGGAAAAATTTACTACCAAACCTTATGTGGATAAAGGATGGTTTCGAAGAGTTGGAGAAATTCCGACCCCATGGCCAAGCTTTGTAATAGTGGCCTCTGAAAAAGCCATGATCAAATCTCCGGAAGTGGTGAAAGCAGTAAGAGATGCGCTATATGTTATGAATGCTGAAATGATGAACCAGCCATCCAAGAAAGTAAAATCAATTGGTTTGCAATACCAATTAAAAGAGGAAGACGTATCGGAATGGATCAGTCAAACTTCCTGGGCAACCAATGGCGCCATTGAAAAATCAATTTTACAGAAATCCATAGACATTCTGTCGGACCTGAATCTCATTAAAACGAAAATTGAGTGGAATGAATTGGTGGATTTGAAGATGGTGGAATGGCATTGATGACATAATAAAAAAAGGGGGAAAGGTTTCCCTTTTCCCCTTGACTTTTTCATCAAAGTTGAAAATTAAAACTTGGAATATTCGGTGGGTCTAATTAAGCGGGTATCGTTTTTGGAAACTGTATTTTGGTATTCTTCCAAATCTTTCATGGCTTCCCAATCAGGGTCGATTCTGAAAGCATCCCAATGGGCATCTCTTTCGGCCATATTTTCAAAAGTGGTCATGTACATCAGATTGGGCATATTGGCCCCAGCGAGGGTTTCTGCATAAAACACAGGATTAAATTCCAGTTTACTGAAAATATCTATCTCCCCGCTGTTAAACATCTTCACTTTTTGACGGTAAAGCCTTTCTGTGGCGGCTTCATAACTCCTCAATTCATAAACCCTTTCGTTTTTGGGATTGTCAAGATCTGGAGTAGCCATTCTTGGATGACCGATGAATGCCTGGAGCAATAAAGTTTCTATTCGTTTAAAGGGGGGATTGCTGTGGGCGGCATGAATATATTCCTTTCCATCCCTTAAATAAGTTTGGTCTTTATCCAGTTTTGCCTGGAAATTAAAGTAGGATTTGGAATTTTTAAATGGCAGGAATACATAAATCTTTTGGCCTGCATCGGCCTCGGAAGCCAAGGGTTTGAATACTCCGACATTTTCAATACCCGCCCGGTTGGCTGCAGGTATCAATGCATTTTTTAGGAATTCATCGATCATGTTTTCCTGGTCTCTGTTTTCGATATGATAAATTTTCAATTCGTACAAGTCCCTTTTACCAGCTTGTGAAAAGGCTTGGTTTAGGGTAAAAAAGACCAAAAGCGCTATTATAACGGAGGAGTGTGAAAGACGTATTTTCATTTTTTGAACTTGGGTTTAAATGAATGTATGTTCTAAATTGTAAACTACAATACTAAAATAATTAAAAATTACTTTAGGCAATTATTATATAGATGGAAAATATATTATTAATTTCGACAATTCAAATAAATCAAGCTTGATATTTTAAAATTATACTATTCCTGTTCAAATTTTATTATGAAAAGAATTTTAGTTACCGGCGGTGCCGGATTTTTGGGAAGCCATTTATGTGACAAACTTTTGGGAGAAGGGCATGAGGTACTTTGTGTAGATAATTTTTTTACGGGAAGGAGAAGAAATATCCATCATTTACTTCCAAATAAAAACTTTGAATTATTAAGGCATGATGTCACCATGCCCCTGTACGTAGAAGTAGATGAAATTTATAATCTGGCTTGTCCAGCAAGTCCCGTACACTACCAGTTTGACCCGGTGCAAACTACAAAAACCAGTGTATTGGGTGCCATTAATATGTTGGGCTTAGCCAAGCGCTTGAAAATAAAAATTCTTCAGGCCAGCACGAGTGAAGTATATGGGGATCCAGAAATACATCCCCAGCCTGAATCCTACAAAGGCAGTGTCAGTGTGACCGGGCCAAGAGCATGTTATGATGAGGGCAAAAGATGTGCGGAAACGTTGTTTTTCGATTATCATCGTCAAGATAATCTTAACATCAAAGTAATGCGGATTTTCAATACCTATGGTCCAAGAATGCATCCTTCCGATGGAAGGGTGGTCAGCAATTTTATTGTCCAGGCGCTGAGGGGTGAGGATATTACCATATTTGGTGACGGTAAACAAACCAGGAGTTTTGGCTATGTCAGTGATTTGATTTCCGGCATGCATAAGTTGATGGACAGTCCCAATTCATTCATAGGCCCGGTGAACATCGGTAACCCGGTAGAATTTACCATGTTGGAATTGGCGGAAAATGTACTTGACCTGACAGGTTCCAAAAGCAAATTGAAATTCCTCCCCTTGCCTCAGGATGATCCTATGCAACGTAAGCCTGTAATCGATTTGGCCAAAAAGGAATTGGGTTGGGAACCTAAAATCCAATTGAGAGATGGCTTAATAGAAACCATTAAGTATTTTGATCTGATTTTAAAAGAGGACGAATTTTGATTTTTGATAAATACTATCTGATTAAATATTAAAAGAGTGGTAGAAGAAATCAAAATTCTACCACTTTTTTTTTCAAATCCAACATTCAGTTTCTTAGATATAATATTTTGTATTTTGTTATTTTTTGGTTTATTTATTAATTTTTATGATAAAATATTTTAAATTTTTATCAAATTATTCTTTAAAACCCTTTTTTATTTGCTTGGTCGGCGATATCTTTATAGAGAAAAAAAGGTATATGTCTTAATCAAACAGCAATGAAAAGCAGCTTTAGAATTATTGCAATAGATGATGAACCTTCTGTTTTGTTGATCATTCAACATTATTTCAAAGAAAAATTTGAGGTGGAGGTATTTAACAAGCCCGAGGAAGCAATGGCATGGATGCATGACGGTAATATACCGGATCTGATCATCTGTGATCTTAACATGCCGGATATCAGTGGCGCAGATTTCGTGGAGCTGATCAGGTCCAGCGGATTTTTTTCTTCAATACCCTTGATCGTTTTGTCAGCCACAGAGTCTTCAGAAAAAAAGATAAATATCCTGAATTTAGGTGCCGATGATTTTATGGTAAAACCATTTAACCCTAAAGAACTTGAAGCAAGGATTAATTCTATTTTAAGAAGAACAGGAAAACTGTCTTTGGCAACTGTGGATAATTGAACAGGCCATGAAAATTGCACTGGTTTCCGAAAATGAGGAACTCATACATCATGTAAATCTTTCTTTGGACAAAGCCTATGAAATGGAGGTATTTTCAAATGGTGTGATCCTATATAATGCATTATTAAATTCCAATGGAGACTTTCAAGCTATTTTAAGTGAGGCATCTCTAAGTGATCTCCATGGATTATCTTTAAAAGAGACCATTGATCAGCTTGGCTATGGTTCCATTCCATTTTTTTTGATTTTGGAAAAAGCCAGTCAATCGGAAGTAAATACTGCCCTAAAAAGTGGTATAACTGATCTATTTTTCAAGCCCCTAAATAAAACCCAACTAAAAACAAGAGTTGATTTTCAAATCAGCCATCCCAAGAAATTCAAACAAAAGGGAAAATTCAACCCTAAAACTTACAAATCGCCCTGGGCAAAAAGATTATTTGATGTTCTGGTTTCCAGTGCCATTTTTTTGGTTTTATCCCCACTATTTTTGGTGGTGGCCATTTTGATTAAGCTGGAATCCAAGGGGCCTGTATTTTATTATTCCCTGCGTGTAGGGACAGGCTATAATATTTTTAAATTCTATAAGTTCAGGTCCATGAATCCGGATGCTGATTCCAAACTCCATGCGCTCAAGCATTTGAATCAATACAAGCAAATGGATAATGGAGTTGGGGAAAATCCTGCTAATTTATATGGAAATAAAGTTAAAGAGCTATGTGAGTACTGTGAACAAGTGGGAGGAGTTTGTTTACAACCGCTTTATGATGATGAAAAAATGGTCTGTGAAAAAAAATTTGTGGCCAAAAATAAGGGGAACGAGGATGCGGCTTTCATTAAAATAAAAAACGATCCCAGGGTGACTAAGATTGGGAAATTCATCAGGAATACCAGTATTGATGAACTGCCGCAGTTATGGAATGTACTGAAAGGGGACATGTCATTGGTTGGAAACAGACCTTTACCATTATATGAAGCTGAAAAAATTACCACTGACAAATACGCACTGAGGTTTTTAGGACCTGCAGGAATAACAGGGCTTTGGCAGGTTGAAAAAAGAGGAAAGGGTGAAATGTCTGAAGAGGAAAGACTGAGCCTGGACAATGATTATGTAAAAAATTTTACGTTTTGGTTTGATATAAAGATATTGCTTAGAACCATCCCTGCGCTTTTTCAGACAGAGAGCGTTTGATGGAGTAGCTTCCAAAATAATTGTACCCTTTCTTCCCATGTATTTCTTGATGCGGCATCATACCTCTTTTTAGCTTTTTCACCATTGTTTTCCTGTATCTCTTTGTTGATGGCTCGGGCAAAGGCTAAATGGTCCTCTTCCAAAACTATTAATCCATCAAAAGACCGGATGTCTTCAGAAAACGGGGTGGCTATTATCGGTTTGCCGGAGGCCAGGTATTCGTTGATCTTAAGGGGGTAAATGCTTTTGGTTACCTCATTGCAAAGGAATGGTAATACCAATAAGTCGAAATAGGCCAGGAAATTGGGTAATTCTTCAATTTTTTTCGGCCCTAAAAAATATAAATTATCAATTTTATCCAGGTCAATATCCGTATGCCCCCAGTGGTTGCGCGGTCCTACCATCACTACGCTTTTGTCGGGATGAAGTTCACATATGGTTTTTAATAAAATATAGTTGATCCTGTGGCAGATGTTACCGGTATATCCAATAATTGGCCCCGGGATATTTTCAAGTACTTCAGGCTTGGGAAAATGGGGTTCAAAAGCCTTTTTAAAGAGATAAAAATCTGCAGCATTGGGAAAATAAGCCACCTCTTTACCTGATAATTCGGACAACTCTTTTTGAAGCAGTTTAGAGGTGGCCAGGCTGAGGTTAGCCTGCCTTATGGATTTGATTTCGTTTTCGGCTCCATGTTTTCTCAGGTAAATCTCGAGGGCTCTGATGTTATCCCTGGATTGATAAACGTAAACCTTGGCCCCAAAAGAAGGTTCAATTTGACTCAGGTACAAGGGATTAAAGGAGTTGAAAAAAATAAAATCTTTTGCATTGATTATGGTTAGTCCTTTTTTGATACTTTTTTGTAGCCTTCGGTCATTCCTTTTTGCAAGGAAATCATACAACCTGCCTTTTGGCAACCAATTGATGGGCAACATTAACAATGGCGTCAAGGCATATAAAAACTCTCCATATTCGGGTAGGGGCTTGATGGGGTTTTTGCCCCATAACAAAGCAGGCTTTCTTTGGATCAGGGACGGTTTTTTCCTTTCCCTGATAAAATCCAATATCGTAAATGGGTAATCTACATAAATCACTGGCTGGGTTTGTGAGAATGATTTGGCCAGTGACCAGGACGCCGATGAAAAATCCCCATCCCACCTCGACATGCTTGTCATGACGATGGGCATCTTCTTTAATTCAGCAATCGAAAAATTCATATTAATATGTTGGAATAAAATTGTTAATACTTAAAGATAAAAGTAAATTGATCCACTGATTTAAAAATAAACATTAATTTTTATAGCATTGGTACTCTTTGAAATTATTGTATGGGTTTGTTGTTTTTATTTATTGTTTCCACTGTCCACCTCATTATTAGCCTCTGTTCTTCCCGAAAACCTTCCCCCTGTTATTGGGAAGGAGGAACCAACTGACTTTGCCTGTGTAATTACCGTCTATAAGGAGCTGGAAATTTCATGGCCTCTGGTCCGGGCCTTGTTGAACCAAAAATATGCTGATTTTCATATTTACCTGGTAGCGGACGGCATTTCTGATTTAATGGAGGCCATACAAGATCCAAAACTGACCATTATTCAACCCAAAACACTTTTAAAAAGTAAGGTGGCCTCCTTACATATGGCATTGGAGCGTATGGGTCCAAGTCATACACATGTGCTTGTTCTTGATCCGGATAATTTGGTTCCGGATCATTTTCTCAGTGTATTAAATAAATACCATGCCTGCGGATTCAAAGCAGTACAGGGTAAAAGGATAGCAAAAAATATCGATGGGAACTATGCAGCTTTGGATGCACTGGGAGAATATTATTATGATTTTGCCGTAAGGTACGTACCCTATATGTTGGGGTCTTCATCCACCATCGCCGGATCTGGAATGTCCATAGAAAAGGGGATTTACAAGAGGAATATTAAAATGGAGATGCAGGAACTGAGTAAGAAGGGGGTGGTGGTGGCAGAGGATAAATCCTTACAGTTGGATTTAGTCAGGTCCGGGTTTCGGATAGCCTATGCAGGGGCTGCCATAATTTTTGATGAAAAAATCACCTCATCTGAACAGATTGGCAAACAAAGAGGTCGTTGGCTGAACAGTTATTTTGGGCACATTGTTAAAGGATTACTCACCTTGGTAAGGGGATTGATCCGTCTGGACTGGAATCAGGTTTTTTTCTCCCTGGTGGTATTAATGCCCCCAATGGTAGTTTTGGTTGGCATTTCGTTGTTGGCGGGAATATTGGCTTTCTGGATAAAAGTACCCTTGTTTTTTGTATTGATGGCATGCCTTACTATTTTTGTTCTAGGATTTGGAGGAATATTGTTTTTAAATAGGACTCCCGGGAAAGTTATGGCGGCTATCCCTAAAATTCCTCTGTTCGTATGGGGTCAATTATCAGGTTTTATGAATATTAGGAGGGCCAATAAAGATTTTATGGCCACCATGCATCAGGAAGTGCTGGAAATTGATGCCGTTTGGAGGAATAGAAGAGATGAATTTAACCGGTTTTCTCATTGGTGGGAAGAAATGCCGGAGAAATAGGTGAAATATCCGGAGGGTTGGATCAGGACCTTTTTAATTTTTGAAGCAGGATTCCACCCATTTTAGGGAAAATGGAGGTAGCTTGGTACAAACAATGTTTAGCGCTGATTGGAATGAATTTTCTTAGCATGAATTGTTTAATGATGGCAGTAATCAGTACGGCCAAAACCAGGCCATATGCGGCTCCCATTAAACCAAAGATCTCAATCAAAAAATAACTTAGAGCAGCACCGTAAATAAAAGTGCCAAAAACCATGATGGTGTTCAAAAATGGTTTGCCGATAGCATCCAGGAAAATACCTGATTGCCTATCAAACGGTTTGATTAATGCCAAAAGTGCCATCACCCTTAGAAATGGTGCAGCGTCCAAATAGGCTTCTCCGGCAATTATCATTATAATTTGAGGTGCAAAGACTAAAGTGATGATCCAGAAGGGAAAGGTAAAACTCAGCATCAATCCCACCGTCTTTTCATATAATTTCCCTGCTTCTTTAAGCTGCGCTTTATCAAATGCTTCAGAGGCCTTGGGGTAGCTGATGGAAGCAATGGAATTCACCGGAATCTCCACCATGTTCATTACCCTTCCTGCCGTATTGGCCATGGCTACCTGGATAGGTGACAGGAGAGCACCCAGTAAAAGCTTATCCAGGCTATTGGTCAGCATTGACATGAGGTTGGTACCAAATACATATTTTCCGAAATGGAATATTTTTTTATTCCAATAACGATTCCATTTCCAACTTATATAAAAATGTTCTTTTACCTGGAAAATTGACATGAGGCTGGCCAAAATTAAAGCCGAATTTTGGAACCAGGCCAGAGTGCTGAGTTCGAGGTTGGATCCTGAAAAAAAATAATACAAAATCACTAAAAAAAATGGTAGGGATTTGCTTATTCCAGCCATGAAATATGCCCTAAAATCATATTTGGCTTGCATCAAAATCAGATTATGGGAATGAAGGATCAGAAAAGGAAGTACCCAGGAATAGATTTTTAAAATTTCAGATAATCCGGGGGCATTCAGTTTGTCTTCCAGCCAGGAAGCAGAAATCCATATCAATGCAAAAAAAATCAGCGTCAAAATACTGTTCATGACCAAGGCGGCTCCCTGGATTTTTGCCTGGATGGCCCGATTTTTACCTACCAGAAATTTAATCATTCCGTTCTGTAAAAAACCGTTTCTTGCCATATCCACTATGGCGATTAGCGTGATCAACAGTACCCAAACCCCAAATTCCTCCGGACTGAATATTCTTACCAGTATCATAAAACCCAAAAAGCCCAGGAAAAAATCCATTCCCCGGTGTAGCATGGTAAAAAATCCACTGGTAAGCCAATAATTTTTACCGATCATAATGTATCATAAATAGCTTTATAGGATTCCAGTACTTTTAAGGCTCCCTCCCGGTAGTTGAAAAGTGGTGGTCTTTTTAAACCTTTATTGATGCAACTTTGCCTGGTATCAGAGGAAGACAATAATTTCTCGATGGCCATTTTGATCTGATCAGGTTGGAAAGGATCCACTAACAGGGCCGCATCTCCGGCTATTTCGGGCATCGAGGATGTGTTGGAAGTAATCACGGGACAGCCACAGGCCATGGCTTCCAAAATGGGCAATCCAAAGCTTTCTCTCAGGGAAGGGTAAAGGAATAATTTTGCTTGGGCATAAATTGCCGGCAGGTCCTGATTGGGGATATATCCTGTTAACTTTATTTTCGGCAGAAGCGCAATGGCTCCGATATCATTCAGGATGTTTCGTAGAACAGATTCTCCAAAATCGGGCATGACCAGATCAGGAAAGGCGTTTCCGCTTTCCTGCAATATTTGCAAGGCCCTTAATACGCCTATCAGATTCTTTTTGGGATCAGTGTTGCCCAAGAACAACATGAAGTCATCAGGTAATTGGTATTTGTTTTTGATTTCGGACCGGACTTGCGCTCCGACAGTTTTAAAATGAGGACTCACCCCATTATAAGATACCTTTACCTGGTTTTCATTCAATCCGAAATGAGTCATGATCCTTTTTTGCTCGTATTGTGAGACAGTAAAAATCATATCCGCCTTTTTTACGATGCCAGGCACGTTCCACCTTCTGTACAGGTTCCCCAATCTCTGATACCAGGTACCGGAATTAAGGTTGATTTTTTCCAGGTAAATGATGTCGTGAAGGGTCAAAACCAATTTAGAACGGCAAGGCCATGGCGCGGTATTACTGGTGCAATGTAAGATATCGATTTTGTGTTTCACCGCTGCTTTGGGAAGCAGCACCTGTTCCCAGATTGGATAGGATGATGGCCCCAAAGGTATAATTTTGAAATTGTCCGTTTCATTGAGTATACCGGGATCTTCCATTTCATTGACAAAAACAAAATACGAATTGGTTTTATCCAATGACTGAAGATGTTGGATCAGTTCTATGGCCACCATGTCCATGCCATGTCTTTTTTTTCTGAAAATCCGTTGGGCTTCGATTCCTATCCTCATCATTTTAAAATTTCCAGCGTTGGATTTCCATGAATGTTTTTTAGAAAAACACTGTCTTTGAATCCTTTAAAGTAAGCTGTCAGATGCCTCCATTCCTTTTTTAAGGCATATGACAATAAATTTTTGGGTAAGGCTACCAGAAGGAAATAGGTAGCAGTAAGCATAAAAATGGGCCAATCCACATTTCTTCTTAGAAATATCCAACGGTTTCTGCTCATATAGTAGGTTTTTACCAAGGAATTTTTTCCAACACTCATGGATTCTTTGTGTAAAATATTACTTTTTGGTTCATACCATATCTCAAATCCTGCTTTCTTGATCCGCTCACAATAATCCATCTCTTCATAATATAAAAAATAGAGTTCTGCCATCATTCCTATTTTTTTTACCACCTTATCGGGAATGAACATGGCTGCACCATGGGCCAAATGAGTGATTTCGGCCTCTTGGTATTGGCCTTTATCTTTTTCCTGATAACCTTTGCCGCTGCCTCTCCCCGTTATGGGGTTGATGGCCGTAAATCCTGCGTATTGAATGATGGATGGATCCTCATGATAAAGGATCTTCGGGCTTACCAAACCTATATTGTTTTTACTTTCGGCCCTTTCCAAAAGCACATCCAAAATATCAGGATTTACTTCGGTGTCGTTGTTGATTAAAAAATAATATTCGCCTTTTGCGATTTCCATTCCCCTGTTGTTTCCTCCTGCAAACCCTTCATTCAGGGGGTTTTTTAGGAGTATGACATTTGGAAATTGATTTAAAAGGCTACTGGGATCCTCCTTTGAAGCATTGTCCACCACGATGATTTCAAAATTGGGGTAGGTTACCTTTTGGAAGGATGCCAATAGGCAAAGGGTATGGAACAGTCCATTATAATTGATGGTTATTATCGAAATAAGTGGCTTATGCATGGTTTGAAATTGCTTTTTGAGTGGTGATCTCCTCATCTAAATTCTGAGACAAAAAGAAATAGGACCAAGACATATATAAGATTATCCCTGTTGGCATCTGACCCAAAAGAGGGTTGCCATAAGAAGCGATGGCAATCCCCACATAGCCCGACAGCAGTGCGAGTAATTTCTGCCGTAATTCTCGGTCTTTTATTTTCCAAATCTTAAACAGGGCCATCAGTCCGATGTAAAACAATATTCCCAAGTGAAGCAATAAACCCACAATGCCCATTTCAGCCCAAATTTTAACATACCAACTATCATTGGGGGTTTCTGCCAAAAAGGTACCGGGACTGAACCGCTTTCCCCAGGAGCCTGAAGTGCCTATACCTCCGCCAAATGGCCTTCCAGATAGGTAGGAAGCAATTTTCATTTGGTTTTCGAACCTAACGTTGAGGGAAGCGTCCTCTGGGTCCAGGGCAGAACGCATTCTTCTGATTTGAAAGTTTTCATTTCCGATATTGGAGAATTTTAAAAAGACAAAGACCATTCCTAAAGCCAATAGCCCAGCCAACATGATTTTAAAATTTTTCGAGGCAAAAAGGTAGGTCAATGCTCCGGCAATGGGGACAATAAGTGCACCCCTTGTCCCACTGAGTATCATGAGGTAAAAAAACAAAAGCCCTCCCAAAGCAAGAAGTATTCTATATTTGACTTTAAATGGTCCCATGGCCAAAACCATGGCGATCACCCCGGCGTGGGCGATGCCTGCACCAAATTGGCCGGCATCAGAAAAAAAACTGAAGATTCGAAGATGGCCAAGGAGTACATGAGTGGACCTGGATCCCTCATTAAGCCACCTGTTTTCAGCAGCATCTACACCAAATATATATTGTTTCAATCCCCAAATGGCAGCAAAAAGAGAAAAAATAAGGATGATTTTTATAAATCGATTAAGGTCTTTGTTACGATGGGCAAAGAGGAGGGTCAGGGGAACTGCCATAAACATGTAAATGGCAGTGCCCCTAACGGCATAGAACCAAGCGGCGATGCTTCTTGCTTCCGGATTAATAAGCTGTGCCAAATTATAAGCCATCCAAAGGAGGGTGACCAACATCAAACCATTATTGATTTTGGAATAATCGATCTTGATATTAGGTTGGAAAAGGGCACTTACAATGGTCAATGCCAATGCAAAATCTACTGTTAAACCCAGTGGAAGACTCGGCATGTACCTGATCATTCCAATAGACATAAAAGCAAAGACCAAGGTGATGACAAGTGCATTACTTGGATGATTGAAAACGAAATAGAAAAATAGTAGGATAAATGGGAATAAGATCATGGCTCCAATTCCCAACAAGCCAGAAAATAGAATAAAAACACAAATTAAAGCTGCCAACAGCAATCCGGAAAATGGAAGCAATAGGATGGATTTAATATTTTCCATTAGGAAACCAGATTTTTTATTCTTGTCCTCATCTTGGACCTTGTTCTGGGAATTTCCCCATTCAGATCTTCCAATTCATCCCCTTCCATTTTATTCAACCAGACCAAATGTGGAATTTCCACCATTTCTTTTAAACTGGAAAGGTATTCGGCATCTGCAGCATTCCACTGTCTGCTACTGTCCAATACCATGATCATGATATTGGCTTTATTGATTAAGCGGTAATTCAGGTGTGCCTCTTCCAAATTGGGAAACTCCAAGAGAATGACATCCTGTAAACAGGCTGCTATTTTTTCCTTCCAATACACATCCTGGCTACCGGAAAAGTGCTTTTCTTGGGAATAAAAGGTATGTTCGCTGCTGAGTACTTCACCATTATTTGATGGTTCCCAAAATGCCACCGACCTATTTTGCTTCTGAAATTCAGGGATCAGTTTTTTTATTAAAAAGGATTTTCCTTCCCCAGGTTTTAAACTGTAAAAAGCAATAATTATTTTTTCTTCCTGTGGGAGATGTTTTTGGATTTGGTTGTAAAATTGTTTGATCTGCTTGTTCTCTAGCTTTGCCCGGTGAATGTTTCTATTTAATTTTGCTTCGTTGATCCATCCTCCAGCCACTTTCAATCCTGTGTTTTCTTCTGCATTGGTTTTGGATTTGATGGTTCTATCAAGGAAAAATGAAACAAATACCCCAGTCAATACCATGAAACCAGCTCCTATGAAACTCCCGGCAACAAGAATCATCCGTTTAGATGGAAGTGGGATTTTAGGGAAATAGGGGACATCAATAAGTTTTTGGGAGGAGGAAGTTTCCAGATCATACTTTGTGAGGAAAGCCATGTTTAATCCGTGAAGGATGGAAAGATATTGCTCTTCATTCACCTCCACTTCTCTTTCCAGTTTATTCAGTTCAGCTCCAAGGGGAGCAAATTCATTGATTTTTTCAGAAAGGTATGCTTTTCTGCTTTGCATTACTTCCAAAGCCTGGGTTTGGTCTTCAAATAAGATTTTAAGTCTCAACCATTCTTCCAGTATGGTTTCCCGCTGAACGCCCTGTAAGCTGTTGCTGTTTTTAAACAGTTCCTTTGACTCCTTTTGAATTTCCTTCTTTAAAAATTCAATGTCACTTTCTAGGGCTGTCATCAAAGCCTGCTGGGAAGACTGAAGGCCTAAACCCTGTAGCCGAAGGTTTTTCTGCACAATTTCCTCCTGTAGTGCAGCGATTTTTTGAATGATCAATTGCCTTTTATCAAAATTGTCAAACATGGATTCGATTTCCTCCAAATTGGATTTAGTTCCTGAAAGTAATCTTTTCGATTTTTCTTCATCCTGATCCTGCTCCAGTTTGGCAATATCCAGGTATTTACCCTGTTCATAATAATTGAGGATGCGGTTATTGGTCATGAAATCCTTGAGCTTATCTTCTGCTTCCCTTAATTTGGTCTGCGCCATCACCAACTGGTCTTGAAAATATTTGATGGAATTCATGTTTTCCAGTTCTTTCATTTTTGAATAGCGCTCCATAAATGCCTCGGTTAGAAATATCAGGGTTTGATAACAGATACCGGGATCGCTGGTTCTATAAGAAATTTCCATCATGTCACTGGAAGCTTTTCTGGCCACAAAAAGCCTTTCGTTGATTTTGGTGGTCGCATATTGCGGATGTTCTCTCAAAAGATATTCAATGGGGGAGTCGGGAATGGTTTCATAATGGTTTTTAACATTTTGAAAAGTGGCCTCCGCATTGCCTGTAATGGCAAGTTTTTCCCACAGATCTTCAGAAATGTGAATTGAAAGTTCTTTATATTCTTTTCCTGAAATAAATTTTGGATCAGAAGCAGGGAGTGAAAGGTGCTGCCCCAATAACTTCAAGGAAACGGTTTCCAACGTTTCCCTTGATTTTACAATCAGGGTTAGGTTATCGAACATGTTGTTGGAGGTATAAAAATCCATCCGGACTACACCGCCTTCTGTAGCACCACTATTGGTGTTAGGGCTGGTAAAAATGATGGATTTACTTTCAAACTGTTGGGGTTTGTTTTTCGTGAAAAAATAGATGCCCAATGCCACCAGTATGGGGACTAAGATGATCCATAATTTATTTCTCCAAAGAAGGCGTATGATCTGCTTAATTGTCATTTTCCGGGAGGAGGTTTTCTAAAGGTTGACCGATTAAGACTTCTAATTTCTGGGCAGCCACCAAAAATTCCATTTTGGCACTTTCGTACTCAGATTGGGCAATGGTATGTATTTCGGCATTTCTAAGGTAAACGCTACCATCGATGTTTCCCAGATTATACTCCATTTCCATTAGGGCTACATTGCTTCGGGCCTTCTCCTGCATCTGAAACCGGATGGTGAGAAGCCGCTGTGCCAGCAATAAATTGTTGTATTCTTCAATGACCCGTTCAGAGATAACGAGTTCCATTTCCCTGGTTTTAAAAAAAGTGGCAGCCAATTCATGTTTGGAAAGATTTATCCGGTCATTTCTTGTAAAAATTTCAGATAATGGGATACTAAGGTTGGCGCCCGCTCGATAACCATTGGCAATATTGGAGAGGTCTCCACTTTGAGAACCAGTGGCAATTATCGCTTGGTTTCCATATCCATAATCAACATATCCCCTAAGGAGGTTGGACCAGGATTTCCGGGCTATTTTTACCCTTGCCTCCGCGGATCCGATCAGTTCCTGGTTGAGTTTGATGGTAGGATGATTGGATATTGCTTTTTCAATCAATTCCCCAAGAGGGGGTAATTGAGCCTCCAGACTTTGGTTCAGGTCGAAGTATCCCAGCCGGTTTTCAATTTCCTGAGCGGGAAGCGAATAGCAGGAAAATAAAAATAATTTGAACCAAATTACTTGGTATATTTTATGGGTAAAAAATCTGGCAATCATCAATTTCATTTATCTATATTTCAATTACATTAATTAGTTTATATTTAATATACAATAGTTTTATGTACAAATATGAAATAAATTTAATAAAAATTTTAATTTATCCTTTATTTTGAAAATATAATTTCAGGCCATATATTGAATTAAATTTTTAAAAACCCCATGATTAAGGAAAGAATTCGGGAAAAAATTTCCCAAAAAAGTGTTGCATTATATGGCAGACCTTTTCAAGGTGGCTACGAAAAATTCAGGGTATATACCGGGTTTGCATTGGATTTATTCAATGCCTTTTTAAGGATGTTGAATGGAAAGATCAGGCTTAGGAATTGCCAAGTGGGAAAATTTGTGACGGTGAGGGGAAACTTAAGGGTAGAGGGAAGCGGAAATATTCGGATTGGGGATCATTGCAGGATATGGTCACATATGGGCGTTACCCAACTTTATGCGGAACGTGGTGCTACGCTGATCATTGGCGAAAATTCTTTTGTAAATACGGCCACCATCATTTCTGCCCGTCATCAAATCCTGATTGGCAAAAATTGCCAGATAGCCAATCAAGTTATCATTATGGATGGTGACTTCCATGGTGTGGATGACAGAGACAAAGAATCCAAACCCCAGGCTATCATTATTGAAGACGATGTATGGTTGGCAACCAGGGCCATGGTATTAAAGGGAGTTAAAATCGGGAAAGGCTCAACGGTGGCCGCTGGAGCGGTGGTGACCAAAGACGTTCCTCCCTACACCATGGTGGGAGGGGTTCCTGCCAGGATGATCAGGAAAATTTCAGTGCCAACATCGGAAATGCCCCTTCTTTAACTTAACTTTGAGGGCTTTTAAAGCTATAAATTCAGAACTCCTGACTTAGCGTTAAACTAAATTGTCGTGGTTTTGTAAAT
>JBBDSA010000030.1:0-1427 GCA_040905165.1 Cyclobacteriaceae bacterium
AAATATTAAAGGTCTCCTGAGGAGACCCTTAATATTCCAAATTGGATTAAAATGGCATTTTGGTAAATATTAAGCTCCTGGTTTTTAAGGATTCACTATCAATCGGAATTTGTCAGGCTCATTGTTTTTATCAACCAGACTTACCAGATACACACCTTGTTTTAAACCGGAAATAGGGATGATAAATTTTCCATTATCCCTGCTTAGGTATTCTGGGAAAAAATGGTTTACCAACCTCCCCTGCATATCATGGATTAAAAAATACCGGTAATTTTCGGCATTGGTGCCCAAATCCACAAAAACCTTTTCCGAAGCAGGATTTGGATATAACCTGGGGGATGTGTTTGTCTCCCAAGATTCCGGAATCAATTCCTCCAATTTTCCTTCACTAGAAAATTCGTTTGAAACCACCCTTAAATTTTCCCCGGAGGAAGCTGAAGTTCTAATGAGGGCAATTCCTGAAATGGAAGCCCTATTGGAATAGGCCGTTAAATCCAAATTTAATACACCATCCTTGACGGTTATTTCTTCAAAAATCAATTCAGCTGGTTTATTCCCAGTCTCTACAAATAAATCAAATTTATTTTTCACCACTATTCCTTCGAGTAAGATATCATATACCCGCCTTCCCTTCTGGGAAGAGGGTCCCCAATGGCCAAACCACATTTCATTATGATAGGTTTTGACGGAATAGGTACCGTTGGGTACAGGTATAGCGTACTTTAAACTGAGTGCATGTCTTTCTGTTTGGAATAATTCCTGGTCGCTTGCATTCCTATTTAAATAGGTAGAGGAACTATTATAAGAATTGTCCCCATTATATTTTTCATTATTATAAAAAACCTCCTTGGAGGATCCTGCATTAATGAATCGTTGAAATTCTTCAAATCCATTATCCGTTGATTTCGTTTGGGGAATGACAGATAACCCTGAAATGGTGGCCCTGTTCGACGAGGCATTCATTCTAATACTGATCTTCCCATCCTTGATTTCAATATTTTCAAATGACAATTCCAGAGGATTATTACCACTTTCACTGAACAAATCCAGATTATTTTTGACCAAATCTCCTTCTATTTCAATATCAAAAACCCTTCTGCCTTTTATGGCCGAGGGACCGTTAATCCCAAAATAGAGTTCATTGTGATAGGTGATTACCTTATATATGCCATTTTCTACGGGAATTTCAATACGTAATTCAGGAGCATTTCTTTCCGTTTGAAAAAGTAATTCCTTGCTGGCACTAATTTGTTTATAGGTATAGGTAGTATAGGGAAAAATACTTTCTCTGGGTTCTCCTGCATAAGAATTTGAATTATAGGTAACCTCCTCGCTACTGCCAAGATTCATGTTGATAAGGGAATTATTATCCGATAAGTTTGGATCGGGAGAGGGCAATTCAGGTTCCTCCGGTTGCGGTTCCTCTT
>JBBDSA010000031.1:0-45547 GCA_040905165.1 Cyclobacteriaceae bacterium
GATGGGATGGAAAATGGAATGGTAAGGATATGCCCATAGGAGCTTACTACTGGGTAATAGAAATTAGGGAATCGGGTGAATCCAGAAAAGGGGTGTTGAATCTGCTTAGAAAATAGGTAACCAATTGAAAATGATATATTAAAAGATATGAAAAAGCAACTGTTTCTAATTTCAATCTTGCTTCTATCGGTATCGATGGTAAATGCCCAATCGAGAAAATACATCAGTCAGTTCAGCCATTTGCATCATTATTACAATCCCGGGCTTGCCGCTTATGAGGGTTCCATGATACGTGGATTTGTAAGGAACCAGTGGCTGGGCTGGGAGGGGGCCCCTAAAACCTATTTTATATCTGCGGAACTTGATTTTGGACAACTTGCCGGAGAAACAGACCCTGGTTTGTTGGGAAAGAACGCAATAAGTTTAAGTTTGCATCGCGATACCAATGGTGCTTTTATGGAATCAGAGCTTATTTTGGGTTATGCCTCTCGGGTCAGGCTTTCGAAGACGACCAATCTTCGGTTGGGAATAGGGATCAATTACAATACAGTAAGGCTTGATGGCAATTCCCTGACCACCGGGCAAGCGTTAGACCCAACTGTGGGTCGCTATCTTGGTGGTTCTGCTAATATGGAAATATTGGATTTTAATTTGGGAATGGCACTGACCCATAAAAACTATTATATTAGCTATGCTGTACATAATGTAAATGAAGGTAGGCTGAATAAAGGAGATGTCTTTATGGATGGCAAATCGGCATCGGGAATATTCCAGGGTGGTTATCGAAACAGGATTACGGACAACGTAGCTTTGGCCACAAATGTGATGTGGAGAACTCAGGCAGATCTTCCGGAAAACGTGGAATTTAACTTTAAGGCCTTGCTGATGGATCGTATATGGATAGGAGCAGGTCATCGGATAGCATATGCAAACAGCTTTCAAGTGGGTTTTGTACTTGGCGAAATACGTATGGGATACATATATGAAATACCGATGCTGCGATCCTACCTTTTGCCCTATTCTACACATGAATTCATGCTGACTTACAGTCTTTTCCAGGATGGAACGGGGATGATTTGGTAATTTATATGAATAAATTAATTCTGCTATTGTTGATTTTTTGCATGGTTTCCAGGACATGGGCACAAAGCAGTTTAACCCCTGTATTTTAGGAATTTAATCCCCTTTTAAAGAACACTTTTATTGATAATTTTGAAATCACACCGCCATCAAGTGATAGTGAAGGTGGATTTTCATTTACCAGCAGTAACCCTTTGGTGGCCTCCATTTCAGGGTCAACTGTCCAGGTAATAAATCCGGGAGAAACCACCATCACCGCCATACAGGCTGCAGATGGGAATTTTTTAAGTCAATCTATCAGTACCACCTTGACAGTAGAGGATATTTTGGTTACTAACTATTTTGGAGGGGTAATCAATACCGGAAACAACTATATCAATGCCAATGGTAGGTTAGGGGGTTCGTTGGGATTAAGCCCTTTTGGAGAGAAAAAGAGGATTCGTTTTAATGATGGGTTAAGCATGGAAACCGCATCTACAAGTGCCTACCAGATAAAACAGGATTATCCAGAAGCGGAGGATGGGTTTTATTGGATTGCTCATCCCACGATAAATGCGGGGGAGCCTTTCCGGATTTATGCGGATATGACCACCGATGGTGGGGGCTGGACCCTGATCTTGTGTAACGTAGGCTTTTCAGGGTGGACTTTTGAAAATGCAATATTGAGAAATCAGGCTTCACCTGGATTGTCAACCAACTATTCGATTGTTGCCTGGGCGGATGCCATAAAAAAGAGCGCCAGTGGATTTCAATACATGCTGGAGGCTACTGCCAGAAACAGGTGGGGGGGGATATTTACGGCCAACCAGGAATATACTTTTGTAAAAACAAACAATTCTCAAACCGACATTACCAGGGATATCAGCTTTGATAGTTATGGTTATGACCTGGCCAATTCCAATTCATTACAACCCCGAATGCCATGGAGGTCTACACCCAATAATGCTTTCACAACAGATAACGGATCAGGGAACTGGTGGGGCACATTGGTCACTAGTAATTCAGGTTGGGTAACTGCACCCTGGATGAGTACAGAGAATCCTAGACCAGGGGTAATTTGGTACTGGGTAAGGTAGAGGGAAAAATGAAGAGTACTAAGAACGTGATTTTTAGTATCACAGTTTTAAGATAGAAAATGAAAAAATTTTTAGGGTTGATAATGATACTAATAGGCTTTAAGGCAAATGCCCAAGATTTGACTTTGACGGGCAATGCCTTGGTCAGTATTAAACAAGGCGGTTTGACTTTGAGCACTCCGGCTATCCAACTCAAGGATAACAGCCGGTTGATTCACCCAGCGGGAGTTCAGTTAAGAGAATCGACCTATATCCCATAATTAAGCCCTGAGGCAAAGTTGTTAACCGGTACCCTAGTTTCAGGAGAAACTTATGAAATGGCGTTGGGAATAAAAAGCAGGACCTTGGTTAAACTGACAACTCATCATGTGAGTTCGGGATATGCTATCGGAATGCAATCCCTACCTTCAGGGCCATCCTTACCTTTTTCCTGGTCAATTGATCCTATATCCAAGGATAAAGATAATGAAACTACCCTATTTTTCAGTTGGGATGAAGCCTTTGAACCAAAGCCCTTTTTATTAAAGGCATTAGTAAGTAAATCGGAGGATGAATGGCAAATGCTGCCGGTGTAAATTTCTGGTACCATCGTTGGATTTGAAAATTTTAAGGAATGGTCGGGTAGCAATCAATTCACCATCAAAACGATCAATAAAGACAGTGATTTCGATGCCGTTTCTGATGTTCAGGAATTGTATGAGGGTACGGATTGGAATCATCCGGGGGAGTATTTGGATGCTGATAATGATGGCGTACCTGATTATATTGAAACGCTCGAGCAGACGGACCTTGCCAATTCAGGGGATTTTTTAGATAGTAACCAGGATGGGGTTCCGGATTATGTTCGGGACAGATTATGATTGCGATATTGGATAACCTGGAAAGAAAAGTAATCTGGGGAGATACAGTGTGGAAGAATGATTTACAGGATAGTATATTGATGATGACTGGGTATGGAAGATTGGTAAAAGTTCCTATCTTTTGGGAGGCTCAGCTTGTGGATGTTTTTAAGAATGGAACTTATATAGTAAATGGTCAAGTTAATTTACCGGATGGTATTTTGAACCCTTATAAACTAATTCCTAAGTTGTTTGTCGAGGTGCTTCCCAAAGCAGCTCCTACTGATGTGCAATTGAGTAATTCAGAATTTACAGCTGAAAGAGATTCATCCTATTTTGAAATTGGACAATTTTATGTGTCAGACGGATTGGATGATATCCATTACGTAAAACTTCTGGAAGAGGGATATGATAATCTTTTGTTTGAGGTCAAGGACAATACCCTGTTTTGGAAAAGTGCCCAAAGGGCAGAAGGAAAGACCATCTTTTCCATTATTATTCGGGTTACTGACAGGGATGGGAATGTTTTGGATAAGTTTTTCGAAATCACCAGGCATCGGCCCGACATAAATGACATCATGGTAAACAATACCTTTACCCCAAATGGGGATGGAATAAATGATTTATGGGGGTTCCGGCATTAAGGTTTTACGCCGGGGTAAGAATCCAGGTATTTGAGCGTAGCGGTAATAGGGTGTTTTATACAGAAAACCCCGACAAAAAGTGGGATGGAAATTATAACGGAAAACCCCTTTCCATTGGCACCTATTTCTGGACCAATGAAATCCGTGAATTAGGGACCATTAGGAAGGGCATATTAAATATTCTGAAAAATTAAGCGGGTTTGGATTTGCTTTACCAATTGAGTTTAAAACGTAAAAAATTTCCAATAGCCAGTAATAATATTGACCGTAAAGGGAAGTAATAACGATTTTTTGCATATTCTTATGTAAACCCTTCTGAATAATTTTTTTATTGAACTTTGACTAAAATTTTTACCAATTTTCTGTATAATTGGTAAAAATTTTCTGTTTTTGACTGATTGGGATGGAGTTCGAGCTTCTTTTTATTATTATTTTATTGTCTTTAGGAGTATTCAATAGTTTGATATTGGTGATGAAGGATATCTCCGTTACCTCCAATGATGGATTTCTGGATGCTTCTCTATTCTTTTACAATATTTTTCTGCTGATTTATTTTTTATGGTTTCAAGCCGGATACCTTTTGGACATGCCCTTGATGTTAAGGGTGATCAGTCCTTTGATGTATGTATGTGCTCCATTATTTTATTTTTATGTTAGGAATTCCTTATTGAATACCCGGGGTTGGAGAAAAGGTGATTGGATACATTTCATTCCGGTGGGAATCCATTATCTGGATTTGATTCCCTACTTTTTGGAACCTTCAGTTTTCAAATTGGAATATGTAAAATTAATGGTGGCTGATCCCAATCAAATTGTCAACCTAGCCAGTGGCTGGATTCCCATGCGCTTGCATTATATCTTCCGTATTTTACTTCAAACCGGATATTATCTTTATCTATTGTATTGGATAAACCACTTAAAACCCTGGTTATTTAAAGATGTTTTCAAGCGTACCCCAATCAATTCCCTGGTGATGGTGATGCTATTTATGGGATGGGTGGTGGCATTCCAGTTTTCCTTTTTGGTGATGGAAGGATTAAGCGTATTCCAATTCTCTTCACCGGAAGGTTTTGATTCCATTTTGAGAAAACTTTCCTTATTAGGTATATTTTTTTTGAACCTGTTCATCAATTTTAAATCCAAACCAATATTTATTTCTAACGCAAAGAGCCAAAAAACCAGATACTACCAACCCGCTTCTTCAATAATTCACCAGGCAGACCTGGCCAATGAAAAATTGGATATTCCCCTTGATGGAGATGAAATTTCCCCCATAAAAAAGCGCATCATTAATTTGCTGGAAGTAGACAAGGTATATTTAAAGTTAGGAATGGATTTGACCCAATTTTCCAAATTGTTGGGGATACAAAAAAATCAGGTTTCCCATGTTATCAATAGTGAATTTGGGAAAAGGTTCAATGAATTGCTGAACCAATATCGGATCAATCATGCCATCCAACTCATTAAACAGGGGTATCTGGATAATTATACTTTAGCCGCTATGGCCGAACAATCCGGATTTAATTCAAGGATTACCTTTTTTAATGCTTTCAAAAAGGAAATGGGTACAAGTCCCAGCGAATATTGGAAAGGTTTTCAGGAGAATAAACCCTGAAGAAGATTGAAATTTAATCCTAAATTTACCTTAAAACCAGTTGTTAAACCTTTAATCCTCTGTACTTTTGGCCCCGATTCACTTCGCTGCCCGGGGCAGGCTTTGATCCAAAAGTAACCAAACCTGCCTGTCGGCCTTTAGGCAGGAGTTGGATCCGTTAAATCCGCGTTCCATTCTGATTGAACACGGATAACGCTGATTAGGCTAATTTTCGCAGTTCTTTCTTTTAAAAAAATTTATCCGTGGCAATCATTTGGATCCGCCTAATCCGTGTTCTATTCTTGAACACGGATGACACTGATTGAGCGGAACTACGCTGATCTTTTTTTTAAGAAAAATAATCCGTGTAAATCAGTAAAAGCCCTGTCTGCTGAGGCAGGAAATCAAGACAAAAAAATCCTTCCCCCCGCAAACCCGCTGAGCCCCTCCTAAAAAAATTCAGGACAGGCCTATTTGGTGTCCGGATTTGAAGATGCATAGATAGCGCGTGTCCGCCATGGCGGAGCGGGGTTTCCCTGACTTCCGACAGGACAGGTTGCCTTTTTGACCACTGACTACCGTCAGGGAATACCACTGACTTCGTCAGGACAGGCCTGCAGCAAAAAGTGAAAACGTCAAAAATTATCCAAAAGCCAATGTTGTGAAGAAACTTGTTCTATACCTAAGCCTTCAAAGTAAAATCGGGTAATTTCATGATTTCCCCATCTTTCATAGCAGATTCATGGGCCAATATGCCAACACAGGTGATGTTGGCAGATTGACGGGCATCCGGATAGGGAGGCCTGCCATCATGCAAAGCAGACAGGAATTCATGCACCAAATGGGGGTGTGAACCACCATGACCTGCTCCCTGGATAAAAGAAAGATGTTGATTATCATCCGAATCATATACACCTGCACTGGTGAAAGGAGCGATTTCATCCGGCAATAAGTGGGCATAATCATGGATTTTCACCCGTTCTGGTCGTTCACCGGTATGCACCACACAGTCCTCATTTTCGATCAGGGTCCACTCGAATGATTTTTTTGAACCATAGGCATCAAAACTTTCCCTGTATTGCCTTGCGGTATTGAAAAGGGAACGGGTCACTTCTGCTGAAAGATCGGAATCTTTCAATTTGATATGGCAGGATTCAATAGCGAAGGGAGAACCATATTTTTCGATGAGGTTTTCATCAATTCTTCCCGAACCAAAACAGGATACATATTCTGCTTGGGCCATGGGCAATGCCAATACCGGTCCAACACAATGGGTGGCATAATGCATGGGAGGCAGGCCTTCCCAATAACCGGGCCATCCGGCCATTTCCTGCTGGTGGCTGGCACGGAGAAATTGCAGCTTGCCCATTTCTCCTTTCTCATACATTTCTTTGACAAAGAGGAATTCCCTGCTGTAGATCACGGTTTCCATCATCATATAGGTAAGACCGGTTCTTTCGGTCTCTTCTACGATTTGACGGCATTCCTCAACAGTCGTAGCCATTGGAACCGTGCATGCAACATGTTTACCTGCTCTAAGGGCTTTTAGCGACTGCTCGGCATGGGCCTGAATGGGCGTATTGATATGAACAGCGTGAATATTTGGGTCCTTTAACAGTTCATCATAGTCGGTATAGCGCTTTTCTATCCCAAATGCGTCCCCGATTTCGTTGAGTTTTTCTTCATTTCTTTGGCAAATGGCATACATATTGGCCATTGGGTGTTTTTGGTAGATGGGTATAAATTCTGCTCCAAATCCCAATCCTATTACGGCAATATTCAGATTTTTATCACTCATGGCATATTTTTTTTATGGTTATGCATTTGGTCTCATTCAGCTAAAAGCCCAGGATTTGAGAAAACGGTAGCCATCTGAAGCGAAGGCATCCTGGCTTTCTGCCAAATGCCTCCATATACAAACTGCTCCGGCCAATTCCTTGATTTCCGGGGTAAAACTTTCTATGGTGACGGTGCCTTGATAGTTCACCTTTTCCAATCCTCTTTTAAAATCCTCCCATCGCGTTTGCCCTGTGCCGGGGGTTCCCCTGTAATTTTCCGAAACCTGAACATGTATCAGTTTGTCACCGGCCTGTAAAATGGCCTTTTCAATATCCGGTTCCTCGATGTTCATGTGGAAGCCGTCCAACAATACCTTTGCCGCAGGGTGGTTGATATCGGTAATCAACCTCATAAGGTCCTCTGTCGTATTGATCAGATCGGTTTCAAAACGGTTGAGGGCTTCCAGGGCGATTTCCTGTCCTAAGTTTTCAGCCATTTGACAGACTTTATATAAATTGCTTACCGCCCGCTCCCATTCTATTTTCTTTTGTTCAGGAGAAACCAGACGGGCTTTTCCTACTGCGGAATACATGGGACCTGCCACAAATTTGGCACCTAAAGCAGCACTGATTTCAAGGCAATCCCGTATATAATCAAAACTGGTTTGGTGGAAGGAGGGATCCTCATGGGTAAGGTCCCTGCTCGGACCAAAGGCGCCACAAATGATGGGATAAAGTTCATTGTCCTGCAAAGCATCATGAACTGTTTTGGTGTTGATCAAAGCCGGGTCCTCTATGGGAATTTCTACCGCATCGTATCCCATTTTTTTGATTTTTGGAAAAAGGGAGACCGTGTCCGAACTGAATGGAGACGTCCACAGCCAGGTAGTCACTCCCAATTTTATATTTAAAGCCATTGGATTTGGATTTTTTTGAAAAATTTATTCTACGATCATGATACCGTTCATGATCCGCCAGTGACCGGGGACCGTACATAGGTAGGGATATTCCCCAGGTGTGGTGGGTGCCGTGAAAACGAGGCTTTCGCTGTTTTCCGGATTGACCAAGGGGGTAGCGGCCAGGACCTCAGGGATTTTGGGCACAAAATTCATATCCACCCCATTGGGATCCCTGGCCAGTTCATCAGCAGCTTTGCCAATGGTTTCCAGACTTCCCACTTGTCCGATAAGCAGGTTATGTTGCATAAAGTCATTATTGACAAAATCTATGGTCACCTGTTGTCCAGCCTTTACCGTAAAGGTGGTCTTATCATATTTCATTTCATGCTGGATGACACCCATTTCGATAATTACAGAACCGGCAGAAGCAACCTCATTTTGGACACCATCTACAGATGTAGAAGTTTCCCCCAAGCCCTTTGCAGGCAACTTCAGGTTAAGGTAAGAAGAGCGGCTGTTCATCCGTCCATTGAAATAAAACCGGTCAGGATAAGTACCTACCTGGTCGGTACCCATATTGTCATGTCCAATCCGGGCCCTTTCAGGAATTAAAGCGGTACTGAATAAGCCGGGTGCCATGGCTGATCCCACCTGTTGACCATCAATGCTAATGGACATGTTCCCGTTTTCCACCAGTGTGGCCTTTAATTCAAATTGTTGACTGGGAAGTGATCCGGTGGATACCGCCTGATAGGTTTTACTTTCTTGTCTGACCAACCAGTTTATCCTGTTGTTTTGAATGAATAAGCTGTACCCGTTTTTATTATTGCCCTGGGCCAAAATAATGCCTTCCAAGGGTTCATCGTCTTTGCTGATGGTAGCTTGTATCAGGATTTCTTTTCCGTTTACTGCCGGAGGAAATGGAATTCCCGCTCTTCTATCCAGATGGTATTGTTCTTCGATCAAACTTTTGGTCACTCTTTCACCAAGAGTCATCAGTGAATCAGGTTTTTTGACATCCAAGATGCTGTTGGAAAGTTCATTGAACGATTGAGGATGGGAAAGTACAGAGGCAAAAATAGCCTGAGGTAAGTAATTGTCCTTTGCATTATCCTCATCATTGCTTGCTTCCAGGATAAGTTTGGAGGCTTGATCTGAACTAGGCAAATCGGTCAGCTTTATGAAAGCGGCTTTTCTGGTGTTCAAATCCTTATCATTGAGAAGATTGGCATCCAATATGGACTGAAGTGTATTTTCATCATTAGGCAATACCATCATCGCATTCTTACGCACACCTGCTGCAGGATGTTTTAAGGCATTGGTAACCACCCTTATGGCATCTTCATTACTTCCATTCAGAACCCCGGTTCCGTGTAAGGCCCACAAAGCGTGTACGGCAGGACTGTTCAGCCCGATTTCATCTACGGATTGGCTATCCACCAATTTTAACAATTCATTGGTAATTGCTGTATTTTGATTTTCTACAATCAGCTTTTGCGCAGTCATCCTCCAAAACATGTTGTCACTCTTTAACCCATTGATCAGGTCGGTATTTGAGGATGGGTCAAGGTCCAAGCTTTTATATTCAGAGGAACCTTTATAAACCAATCTGTAAATTCTTCCGTGTTTGTTATCCCTAAGGGGGTTGATATATGCATTACCTTCCCCGTTTTCAAAACCTTTGGGCGTGGGGTTGTGTTGGATGATAAAATTGTACCAATCCGCTATCCAAAGCGCTCCATCAGGACCCACTTCAGCATGTACCGGTGAAAACCACTCGTCTGAGCTGGCTAATATATTGAAGCCGTTCTTTTCCACAAACCCGGAACCATCTTTTTCCAATATGGCATTGTGCAGAACTCTTCCCGTGGGTTCAGCAACAAAGGCGATCCTGTTCCAATAGGATTTGGGAAAGTTTCTTGCGGTATATAAATGATGTCCGGCTGCGGCGGTATAGCCCCCATGCCAGTCCACCTGTCTCAAAAATGGCGTGAGATGAGGCATGTCATAATGGGAATCTATGCCATGAACTGCGTTGACAGACCCTCCATGGATCGGCCTTCTTACCAATTTATTGGGCATCGCCAGGTAAGCGCTGTGTTGTCCGTTAGCTGTGGAAATAAAAACGTTGAATTCTTCCGAGAAGCCCAGGCCCCAGGTGTTGTTGCTGGTGTTGCCTAAAAATTCAAAATCAGTACCATCAGGTTGGAAACGGTATACCCCTTGACTGAAAGAAAAATCCTTCCCATCTATCTGGCCCTGAAAACCAGAATAACCCAATACGCCCCAAATTTTGTTGTCGAAGCCATACCTTAAGTTGGAAGGGCCGGCGTGCGTATCACTTTTACCCCAGCCTGTAATAATGGTTTCCCTTTGATCTGCTTGACCATCACCATCGGTATCTTTCAGGAAAATAAAATCCGGAGCCATTGAGATCAATATGCCTCCATTGACAAAGACCATGCTTGTAGGTATATTCAACCCCTCAGCAAAAACGGTAACTTTGTCGGCTTTACCATCACCGTCGGTGTCCTCCAGTATTTTAATTTTATCGTTACCGCCATCTTTTCTTACTTCATTGGGATAGTCTGTGGTTTCAATCACATACAAACGCCCCTTATCATCCCAGCACATGGCCATGGGGTTGATGATATCCGGTTCTGAAGCAAAAAGCTGCAATTCAAAGCCTACGGGAACTTGTACCAATCTCATGGATTCTTCTGGTAAAAGTGGTAATTGGTACCTGGGGGCAGGGTCATTGTTCTCATAATTGGGGATTTCAGCATCTTCAAACACCGGCTTGGGAATGTCATATTCAGCCACCTGCTGTGCGATTTTATCACCTACTGCCCATAAAACACCGTTGGCCACCAATTCCTGAAATTCCGGTTGGCTCCAGGTTCTTTCATCATGCCCATAGGCGGTATAAAAGATCCTGCCTTCACCTTGTTCTCTTATCCAGGTATAAGGTTCCCGGTGGTCGCCTTCCACCCGTTCCATCAAAACGGTCATGTCCTCATTGAGCTGGCTGTGGACATAGGTTTCATCCCAGGTTTCAAATTCTGATATTCCATCCATGATAGGGTGGGAGGGATCCGTGATGGTGGCGGTAAAATCCCCGGTTCCATGGGAAGAAAATTGACCACCTACGGTTTCCACAAACCAATCAGAATTTCGGAAACAGAAAGAGGCACTGTGTAGGGGAATCAAAGCTTTTCCCTCTTCTACATAGGCCTTCAGCGCTTTTTCCTGGTCTGCTGTGATTTCATCGTGGTTCGCAAAAATCATCAGTCCATCATAAAGCCTGAGGTTTTCCTCATTCAGTTCACCCGGGTCTGCCGTATAAGTGAGATTGATCCCTTTTTGAAACAAATGTCTGGCCAGCAATGGCATCAGCTTTTCGGAATCATGGTGGGTACTTTCATGACCTAAAAAAAGAAGTTCTGCTCTTCTTGGCCCATCCGAAAGTTCTATTTTGGTAGATTTGGAGCCACAGCCCATCCAAAGGAGCATGGCGATGGCGATTAACCCTAAGTGTTTCATTATACCTGGCGTTTGGGTAATATTGTCTTATTATTTTCAATGTACTAATTTGGGGGTTTTATAAGTGTATTTCTCACTGTTTTATATCTAATCATGACTGTATTTTGTCATTTTTTTTTATTTTTGGTTTATATTTTAACATAAAGCAATTAGCTGGTGAATATACCCTTTCAAAAATCGCGAATTCCAGAACAGAATGCCTTTGTGGTGAAAGAACTAATTGCTCCCTATTTTGATAAAAACTGGCATTTCCATCCCGAATATCAGTTGTTTTTGGTGCTTAAGGGTCGGGGTACACGCTTTGTAGGGGATGATATGCGAACGTTTAAGGAGTATGACCTGGTATTTACTGGACCCAATCTTCCCCACCTTTGGCGAAATGACCGGGAATATTTTGAAAAAGGCAGTTCATTAACAACCCATGGAATTGTAGTTTATTTTCCGGAGAATTTCATCGGACAAACCATAATCCAGAAGGAAGAGTTTGACGAATTGAGAAATCTGCTGAACAAGGCCTCCTTGGGCCTGGAAATCCTGGGAGAATCCAATGAAAGGATAAGACCCTTGCTAATGGGGCTAGTAGAAAAAAAGGGTTTGGAAAGGGTAATCAGACTCCTGGAAATTTTGTTATTGATGGCCCGATCAACAGAGGTACGTACCATCCTGAAGGCTGGCTATATCAATGCCAACAAAGAATCAGAAAAGGACCGTATGAGCAGGGTGTATGCTTTTGTAATGGACCGTTTCCAACAAGTCATCCACTTGAAAGAGGTGGCTGGCCTGATCAACATGACTACCAGTTCTTTTTCCCGCTATTTTAAATCACGGATGAACAAGTCTTTTTCAGATTTTTTGGCGGAAGTCAGGATTAGCCATGCCTGTAAGTTGCTTCAAGAAGAAAACATTAATGTTAGTGAAGTCAGCTATGAAAGCGGTTTCAATACCTTATCCAATTTCAACCGAAGGTTTAAGGAGAAGGTGGGCATGACACCCATGGCCTATAAAAGGGATTTTCTTAAAGCATACGCCTAGATGAATCCTTAATTTTATTTCTCCATTTCAACAGGATATACCGATAAATTTATTTGTTGGTCTTTTTCAATTTTCAATTGGATCCCATCCAATAATTCCTTTCCGGTAAATAAACGGTCGGCCTCACCTGAATAAAATTCTACGCGGTAATTTTTTTCAGGTACCACGACAAACCATTCAGGATATTGATTGATCCTGGGATAATCCAAAGGTAAATTAAAAATGGCTTGGTGCCTTGGGTGATCAAATTTTATTTTTCCTTCCCAATCGGCCTCACTTAGGAGGGCTAACTGTATACCGTTTTTATCAGGTGCGGCTCCAAAGTATAAATTTTCTTTCCAGGGCAAGACGGTGGTCCCCTGGGTTTTCCATAAACAAAACATCATGGTGGTACGCGCAAAATTGCCATCCCCATGCCAGCCTTCAATGATGCCCATATTTCGGAATTGTTCTGTTTGATCACGATGGGCAGAGTCCTGCATGGACCACATTACCTGTATCTGGCCTTCTATCCAATCGGACACGCCCTCTGATTTTTCTCTATTGTAAAGATTTAAAGCACTTTCTATGGCATCTGCATAACCATCCGCACTTCCCCTTTCCCAGTCAAAATACTCATATTTGTCCAGGTTTCCCAAGGCGGTCAACAGCGCCGTTCTGTATGGCTCATGTTGATCCACCATAAACACCCCATAAAAAGCGTTATAAGTATAACCCCAGGTATCAGCAATTCCCCCATCCAAAACTTCCCCGGTTTGTGGATTAATCTGATTGTAAAAAAGGCCATGATCATTGGTGCCTACTTCTAAAATCCGATCCAGCATTTTATAAATTTGAGGTTGATAGGCTTGCTTTTTTACAGTATCGGCATAGGCCGTGGCCAGGTACAGTTCACATAATCCCGAAACTATTTCACAACCATGATCCCTAAGCCTCAGAATTTCAAAGTTTTGAGTAGGGTGATGCGCTCCCAAAAGATAATAATCCCCAAGTCGTTTGGCCCATTCCAGGTATTTGTCCTCCCCGGTCATCCAATAAACCCGGGATAAGACCTGCAAAAGTTCTCCGTTTACTTCTACATTGAGGGAGGGTATATTTCCAAATTCAGTTTCATATTCGGCATGCTTCCAAATATCATCCAATATCCCGATCATCCTTTTGGACCAGGCCGTTTCACCAATGTATTCTGTAAGGGGCAATAGCCCGTCCTTAACATATTCTGAAGCACCAAAGATGATTTCATCCTTGTTCATTTCCCCTTCCTGGAAGGCTTCTTTGGAAAAATAATAGGTGTCGGGAAGCCTGTCCCATCTGCTGGTCAATGCTATTTCTGTTTCCAGCATTTCCCTCATCCTTCCTTCATATAGATCCCGGTCTAATACGGCTGCAGTAAGTACCATAAAAGGATAATTGTCCGCGGCGGCATCTTTTGCATTCCAATAATCCTTGGAATCGGATAGATTTCTTGGAATCAATCTTGTTTTTGGATCTGCCTGTTCCAACCAGTCATGGACAAAGGACATGGATCTTGTGAACCCTTCATGGGCCAGGTATCCGTTTTCCATTGCTTTTTCTGCTAATGGACCACCACCGTTTTCCCTGGGTTGGGTGCAGGAAGCAAAAATAACTACAAGTAAGAAACAGGATATTTTCATCTGGATGGATAGGGTTGAAATGAAAGGCCTTCATCGAAAGTGCCATGTAATATTTTAAAAGGGATGGATCCGCCTAAAAAATATTCTCCTGTTCTGTCTTCCTCCAAAGATTCTGCAAATAAAGGGTTTTTTAAACCATTGAACAATGCCTCAACCTGGAAAATTTCCTGCCCGTCTATGGCGGTTTTTTCCTTTACTTTAATTTCAACATGGATAAAATTAGATTCCAAATACAACCTTTCAAGTCTATTGCCATTGATATAGGTGATTTTAGGGACTGGCCTTAAATCAAAAAAGGAAAGGTTTTCCTGATAGTCTTCCTGTAAGGGAAGATGACTCAGAACAGCATAAAACTGTTGGATATCAAATACATCGGGTATGGAAGGGATCTCTTTGGTTTGTTTGCCTTGCGTGGTGTTTTCTGCTTCCAGCCGGATGATGTCATCCTCATATTGTATGGTAATATCGGTATCTGAATAGGTAAATTTTCTTTCAATGGGTCTTCCTGAATGGGGATGGATATGAATTTTGGAGGGCAATAACTGGGAAGAATTGATTCGATTTGCCGGTTGTTGACTATCCTCATTTAAGGCATATTTTTCTGCTTCCCGGAATTCAGAAACTGTAGTGACCAGGAAAGATTCAAAGTCGTCCTCCAATGTTGCATTTACCTCCATATTATTTTCCTTAAAAAGTTCCAAAATATCCTGTTTTAGTTGAATAGTATCGCTGTCTTGATCAAATTGTTCGAAAATATTCAAGAACCCATTATTTATGGCATCAACCTGGGTGTAAGTGAGCCTTTGACCACCATTCTGCCTTTGCGCCTCCTCACTCAGTGTGATGTTTTCAACCAATAGGGTATAAAGGCTGTCATTTGCCCGGTTGCCGGAATAGTTTACCCCCCAAATAGGCAGGTTTTCATACTGGATGACATATTTATTTTGCCAGTTAAAAAATTCAATGGAAGGATTTCTGTTCATCTTTTTAAGTTGATCCAGTGTGGGGGATTTACCTTCAAAAGCGTGGTTATATAATCCGATTGTTAAAGGTTTGGGTTTTGGATCTACCAGAACTGTTTTGCCATGATATTCACCTAAAAGAATCATTTGATCAAAGTCGGTATTTTCCAGATTAAATGGAAGCGTTTCAAAATAGGACATCACCGGGGAAGATGCATAAGGCAAGGCATATTTCCTGATTTCCAATCCCTGCGCTATATTACCTTTTACCTGGTAGAGGTAAAATGCGTCCTCGTTGGCATTGCCTTCATTTACAGGAAAAAGTCCTTCGGACCCTTCAAAATCAGTAATGGAGAAATTAATTACCTGATTTATTTCCCCTCCCTCTGCTGTACCGGATACTCTTAAAGTTTTTAAATTGGGGTCATACAATAACTCACCGCTTTTTATTTCCAGTTTTTGCATGGGCCTGGTTTTTTCTATGTAAACCGCCCCATCCAGGTCGTTGATCAAAGGTTTGGGGATCTCCTGGTTTTCAACCTTCAAATTAAGGGTCATCAAGGTTCCATTTCCTGAAGTAAAATATATTTTTCCTTCAAGCGTGACCTGCTCGCCATTCACCTCATAGCGCAAAGCATCATTGGCTTCCCCACCGATAAATAGGGATGGATTTAAATCAGGAAAGCAGGAAGTAGGGAAGAATCCAACCTTATCAATATCTCCCCTCCAATTATCCTTGGAATTCAAAGCTTTTTTCAAAACCAATTCGTTCCATCTGATGATGGGCGTATTGTTTTCTGTAAGAATATCCGGTAAAAGAATATAAATTCTCTCTTTTCCCCCTGGAAATACCTTTACCTCCTCCAAAAATAATTTGACGGTGTGGTTTTCAGATGTTATTTCGATATAATTGGAAGCCTGCTCAGGGCCAAAAACTCCGCTTTTGGGACATGGCTGCGAATAGGACCAATTTAATATGGAGAATAGGAATGGCAGCAGGATATGATAAGGAAGTAGATTTTTTCTCATATAATCCTCCAAATTTAATGGTTGAACAAAATCAATTCTTAATTTAATGTTTTTGTATTATTAAAAAAACGGAAATCACTTCAATGTTTCCAAAATACTGAAATATGGTCAGCCGCTGCTTGCTATCATAGGTTAGGTTTTTGGATTAAAATCCTTGATCAACCTTCCATTTTGAAATTTTTTTGATGAAGGCTTTACAATTTTCCTCTTCAAATTGAATAAATGGGTTGTCTTCCAAGGACCCGATCACCAAATCTCTTTCTTCCAGATTGTCATATACCATATTCCGGAATTGATTATCGTAATCCTTTTTTCTGGACAAAAACACCTGCCTGGATAAATAGGATCTGAACGAGATACCAGTTTTGACCCATTCGTTCAGAAATTGGTTGTCTAATTGTTCCGGTTCTATATCTAAGTCCGAGAACATTAATGCCAGTGCATGCTGGGTTTTCTGCCTTAGGTAATCCTCACCAATGGATTTATACCGGAGATGTATATCCTGCCAACTTTTGATTTCTCCTGTTTTAATGGCTGATTTTAGGGCATTAAGATCTTCATCGGTCATCAATTGTCCACCGGCATTCACCCAGGTTTTCCCTGAAAAATCAATCCCGGCCCAATTCTTCAAATGAAAAATATCGATCTTCTCCTGGTTTTCATGGTATTCCAAAAGACATTTTAGGGCATAAAATTTTATGAGGTTTTTGAAAACCTGCCATGCCTCCGGGACTTTGACCAATTTTACTTTTCTACGACTGTTTTCCCATCTTTCTGCTTCATAATTCAGGTCATTTAATAGGGGATCCCTTTTTTCCAATAAGTCCTTTCCTGCTTTTTGGGCATCGGCATCAGAGGGGTAGGTTAAGCCTTGACTTTTAAAAAAGGCTTTCCCTGTAATTTCTTCCAGCAATTTTATGGCCTTTTGAATTTCCTGCATGCTATCTGGCGCCAGGTAATCAAATTCCAAAAGTTGATATTTTTCAATTCTTTTGTCCCGGTCCCGGTATTTCCAGGCATTCCTGGCCAGTGCATACATATTGTACAAAAACCAATAAGCGGGCATGATGATCAAAGTGTTGTTGGCCTCGTCGTTGCTGATCAAGGAAAAGGGGAGCGGGATGTCCATTTCTGCTGGGTAATCACCTTTTGCCAGAATATTAAAACAGGCAAATCTGGAATTGTGTTTCAGGCTGACGCATAGTCCGGGCCAAAACCCTCTCCCAGCAATGATTTCTCCATCAGCGCCCCGGGAATTATGATTGGATCCCACTGTAGCGCCCGCAGCCATGTTGCTTTGCCCCTGGATCAGGGCCGCACATAAAAATGAATTGTTATGGTGTTGCTCATGCGCTGGAAATATTAGCGAATTCAATACTTCACAGCAGGAAATGGTCGCGTTTGAGCCAAGATAACTGTTGATCAATCTGGCCCCGTATTTTAATTGAGAGTGGGAGGCCATGACAAATCTTACGGCTTTTACCCCATAAAAAACCGTACATCCCTCACTCACAATTCCATTCACCATTTCACAGCCTTCCCCTATCTGTGAACTGGCCTCCGGTGTGGAATGGATGGTCAGGTTTTTTAGTTTATTAGCTCCTTTTATATAGGCATCCGAACCTATCCATACATCCTTCAGGATAAGGGAATTTTTAATGATGCACCGGTCGCCCACTTTGCCATAATAACCCCTTTTATCATCAAAGGCTTTTTGGGTGAATTCCAACAACTTTTTTTGTAGTTCAAAATCAGTTCTGGTTCGGGACCAAAGCCATGCATCGCCGGGCAACATTCCACTAAAAGGGGCCACTTTTCGGCCCCCGTTTTCGTTACATATTTCTAACCAGATCCTCACATCTTCTTCTTCACCATCCTTGATGATGCCATTACCGAATTTGGCATAATTGGTGGTAGCCATTTCTTTTACATTGACCAATACCACATCATTGCCAATAATGTAATGGGACAGGTAGTTGACATTATCTATGACCACATTATCCCCAATGTCACAACTGATGATGGTGCTGTTGTAAATACCTACCGGCATTCTAAGGTTATGGTATTCCAGATAACAGGGCTCCAGTTTTCCGATCCTTATCAAACCGAAAAATTTGCAGTTTTTGACCAATTCCGGATTAAATGCATCGGATACCAGGATTTTGTTCCAATCATCTGATTGATTCCGGTTCCGCACCAAAATTTCTATTTCCTGGGCATTTAAATGCCTGTGGATCGCACCACTCCTGTTTTGTCTGTTTCTTAGGTAATACTCATCCTTTCCTTCAGGAAGGAATTTTTCCTTGATAAAGTGATACCCCAAGGTGGATAAGGGGTGCCTGGTAATATGGTTCATATTATAAAATTCAGAAATGGAGTAGGCTATTCTACGGTGACAGATTTGGCCAGATTTCTGGGTTTGTCTACATCTAACCCTTTGGCCAATCCTATGTAGTAGGCCAGCAATTGCAGGGGGATTACGCTAAGAAGTGGGGCCATGATTTCATCGGCGGCAGGTACCGACATCGTATCGTCAGCAATGTCCGTAAATACCGGATCATCTTCTGTAATGACGGCGATTACAATACCTTTCCTTGCTTTGATTTCCTGTGCGTTGCTGACCAATTTTTCATGGTAAGCATCCTTGGTAGCCACAAATACAACAGGAAGTGACTGATCCACCAAAGCGATCGGACCATGTTTCATTTCTGCAGCAGGATAACCTTCTGCATGGATATAAGAAATTTCTTTTAATTTTAAGGCCCCCTCTAAGGCAATTGGGAAATTATATCCCCGCCCCAGGTATAAAAAATCCCTGGCATCCTTGTATTTTTCAGCCAGTAGCTTAATGGCAGGACTGGTCTCTAAAACAATATTGATTTTCTCCGGAATCGCTGCAAGTTCATTCATCAGGTGTAAAAATCTCTCCTTGGAAATACTGTTTTTAGCCAAGGCCAATTTCAGGGCCATGATGTACAATACAGTCAATTGTGCGGTAAATGCTTTGGTAGAAGCTACACCGATTTCTGGTCCGGCATGGGTGTGGGCGCCCGCATGGGAAAACCTCGCAATGCTGGATCCCACGACATTTACTACACCAAAAATAAAAGCCCCTTGTTCTTTGGCTCTTTCTATGGCCACCAGGGTGTCCGCCGTTTCTCCACTTTGGGAGATTGCAATGATCACATCTCCCGGATTGATCACCGGGTTTCTATACCTGAATTCTGAGGCATATTCCACCTCCACGGGAACCCTACAAAGTTCCTCAAAAACATATTCTGCCAAAAGTCCTGCATGCCAGGAGGTGCCACAGGCTACCATGACAATCCTTTTGGCATTGGTAAGCACTTCTAAATTCCTATCAATACCACTCATTCTGATCGTACCGGCAGCAGCGTCCAACCTTCCCCTCAGGCAATCAAAAACGGTGGTAGGCTGTTCGTGGATTTCTTTTAACATGAAATGGTCATAGCCCCCTTTTTCTATGGCGGCCAATTCCATATCCAACTTGGTAATGAAAGGGGTAACTTTTTCATTACCAAGGTTTTTCAAAATCAATTCATCTGGCTTGATGATGGCAATTTCATAATCGTTGATGTAAACCACTTCCTTGGTATATTCTATAATCGGGGAAGCATCAGAAGCAAGGAAATGTTCCCCTTTTCCTATCCCAATGACCAAGGGACTTCCTTTTCTCGCGGCAATAATGGTATCAGGATTGTCTTCATCCAACAATAAAATCACATAGGCACCAACAATCCTTTTCAGTGCAATTCGAACGGCTTCTTCCAATGTTCCGGAATGGTTGAGATGAATGTCCTCAATGAATTTCAGCAAAACCTCTGTATCTGTATCGCTTTCAAAATGGTAGCCTTTCCCCTCCAATTCTTTTTTTAAAGGACTGTAATTCTCAATGATCCCATTATGGACCATGGCCAACCTTTTGGAGGAGGACCGATGGGGATGGGCATTCCTGTCAGAGGGTTCACCATGGGTAGCCCAACGGGTATGGCCAATGCCTGCATGGGCATGGAGGTCTTTGCCCAGGAGGCTTTCTTCCAATTCTCCCACTTTGCCTTTCTTTTTAAAAATTTTTAGTTGATGATTCACAAGGGCCACTCCGGCACTGTCGTATCCCCTGTACTCCAACCTCTTTAAACCCTTCAATATTATCGGGTAGGCCTCTCTTGGACCTACATAAGCAACAATTCCACACATATGGTTTTTAAAAATAAAATTCTTTAAAAATTGATTTTTCTAACTTTTGCCGAAAATTAATAAAATTATAATCATAAATACAAAAGGGACAATGGTTAGGCACCAATCTTAACTATTTTTTAAAAGGAGGATTATTTATAATTTGGATAATTAAATAAACTTTTAATAATAATTTAACCTAACTATATACGGCTTTACCTTTATTTGATTTTTTTAACCATACAATCCGTTTTTAAATTATTTTTATGAGGGTATTGAGGGAATATTTTACCGTAAAAAAAAAATAAATTAAACCTCATTTTTTTTGATGAGAAAATGATTCATATTGAATAATTTTAGGCACCTTATTTTAAAAACACAAATAAACCGCTTTTACATAATTAAAGGACCCGTCAACACCATGAGAAAATTGATTTTGATTATTTGCCTGTTTACGGGTAGCTCTTCTTTTGCTCAGGAACACTGGATATGGAATGATCCTATGGAAGCCCAGGTTGGGATCATTCATGGGCAGGCATGGGAGGGAATCAAATACCACCGCCTGCCCGATGAGGCTGAAAAATCAGTAAGATCCCCTGTATGGCATCTTTCCCGGCATTCAGCAGGTGTTAAATTGAGATTTAATACCAATGCTGATCGCATAAAAGTCCGGTATACGGTAAAAGGGAACCTGGACATGCCCCACATGCCGGCAACCGGGGTAAGTGGCTTGGACTTATATACCAAAAACAAGAATGAAGATTGGATTTGGGTTAAAGGAAATTATTCCTTTAAAGATACCATTCAATATGAATTCGTGTTAAATGACGGATATGTGGGTTCCAGGGAGTTTGATCTTTATCTTCCCTTATACAATGAAGTATTGGAATTGGAAATCGGTACCGGAGAAAAATTTGAATTTTCATTTTTGGAAAAGAATAAATCAAAGCTTCCCATTTTGGTGTATGGAACCTCAATTGCTCATGGAGCCTGTGCATCAAGGCCTGGAATGGCCTGGACGGCTATTTTGGAAAGAAAGATCAATCAGCCCTTGATCAACCTTGGTTTTTCGGGAAATGGGCAATTGGAGAAACCCATCATAGACTATATGAGCCAGACCGAAAGTTTACTTTATGTGCTGGATTGCATACCCAATTTAGTCAGGGATGAATTTTCTGAAGAAGAGGTGACGAACCGGATCCTCCAAGCAGTAAGACAATTAAAAGGTAGCCGGCCCGAAGTACCCATACTTCTGGTAGAACATGCAGGGTATATGGATGAATGGGTAAACTTTGATCGAAAAGAAGCTTATAAGGTTAGAAATGAATGGACTAAGAATGCCTTCAAAACATTAATTTGGGAAGGTGTGGAGGATATTTATTTATTGGAAAAAGAGGAAATCGGTCTTACGATGGATGCTACCGTTGATGGAACCCACCCTTCTGATTTGGGAATGCAGCAATATGCAGAAGGCTATTACCGGATCATTCTTGAAATTCTTGATAAAGGCCTTTGAAAACTCAAGGCTACTTTTCCAAAACCCTTTCTAATGACTTTAGATTTCATTACCTCATATGGGTGAAGACAAATTCACCTTTCCTAAATAATAATAGAATATCTTCGGCAATTCGGCCCTATTGGGGAGAATTGGTCAGCCCTAGTATTTTTCTTGCATTGGAAGGGTAAACTTTTTCAAGCACCTCTTTGCTTAATCCAAACCCATGCATCGCCCAATGATAAGAAGAGATATTCCTGTCATAAAAATGCTCATCCTCTGTTTCCAAAATTCTGAAAGTGGTTTGGTACATTTTTTCATCTATTTCCTCTTTTTTAACTTCGGTACAAGCCATGGCAAAAAGCAAGGACAGGAACTGAAAAGCAAATTTGAATTTCATGGTTTAATTTTGATTTAATGGTTCGAACAAGTCTTTAAATATTTGGTCAAACGCTGTGAAAAAGTGTAAGGGGCACTGGGATAGGTATCCAATTTTTGTCTTTATTTTACAATAGCGCAATTTGAACTATCTGTGAAAGTAATTAAAATATTTTTCGATTACCAACTTACCATTCATAATATTTTTAATAAGTACTATTTGAACTCCCTTATTGAAAAGCTATATTTGAAAATCCAACATTATATAGATGAGGTCCCAGTTGGAACAATGAATCCTATTTTCTGATTTAAATGCAAACAAGTTCAAAATTACCAGGGCAAAGACTTGTCTCTTTAGATGCTTACCGAGGAATTACCATGTTTTTATTGGTGGCCGAGGCAGCCCTGATTTACAGGGCTTTCATTGAAATGGCTCCGGAAGGAACTTTTTTATTTGGATTTTTTCAGCAATTTACCCACCATCCCTGGAATGGTTTACGGTTTTGGGATTTGATCCAACCCTTTTTCATGTTTATTGTTGGGGTGGCCATGCCTTTTTCACTGAATAAAAGGTTATCCACATCAGGAGACCGGAAAGAAGTGACCAGGCATATTTTAAAAAGATGTTTATTGCTGTTTTTATTTGGGACCGGACTTCATTGTGTATATGCGGGTGAACTGGTTTTTGAATTGTGGAACGTACTGACGCAGTTGTCATTTACAATTTTATTGACCTATCTGTTGATTAACCAACCTTTTAAAATTCAGTTAAGTATTTCTCTATTGTTGCTGATAATTACTGAAGTTCTCTATAGGGTTTATGAACCATCAAGCCCTTTTGTTAAGGGGGAAAATTTTGGTTCTTTTACAGATATGATCCTTATGGGCAAAATCAATAATGGTGGTTGGGTTGCCATCAATTGTATTCCCACTGCCGTCCACACCCTTTGGGGAGCGATGTGCGGCAAATTATTGATGTCATCTAAGAGTGATATGACAAAAGTTAAGCATTTGGTCATCGCAGGTGTGGTTGGTCTGCTGATAGGATATGGAATGGATTGGTTGGGAATTACCCCTATCATAAAAAGGATCAGTACCAGTTCCTTTGTTTTTGCTTCAGGGGGCTGGGCGCTTCTTACCTTGGCCTTATTTTATTGGCTGATCGATATAAAAAAAGTTAAAAATTGGACATTTTTCTTTATAGTGGTGGGTATGAATCCCATATTCATCTATTTGTTCGCCGAGGTTTTGGGACATTCCTGGTTGACAGGTTTTGTTGAAATTTTTAATTATGGAATATTTGAGCCGTTAGGGTTACCTGAAAATTGGCTGGCCCTTTTCAATGCAATATTTACTCTGAGTATCATGTGGTACCTTTGTTACTTCCTCTATAAAAAGAAAATTTTCTTTAAGATATGATGGCATTAAACCGATATTAAAATTAATTTTAGAACTATAAAATAAACATTGAGCGATATGAGTAATAAAAGGAGGGAGTTTTTAAAACTCTCCAGTCTTGCCGGAATTGGGATGATGGGCAGTGGTTTTTCCAGCCTTTCCCCGCAAGAATTGGATCGGGTATATGCCCAAAGTAAAAGAAAACAGGTGCAACGATTCAACATGTCCGGCTTTTCCGCTCCAAAATTGGATGTGGTAAGGGTAGGGGTGGTCGGTTTGGGGAGTAGAGGCCCTGGGGCGGTAAACAGATTGAGCAAAATAGAAGGGGTGGAAATCAGGGCATTGTGTGATCTCAGGCCTGAAATGGTAGAAAAAGTCCTGAAAAACCTGGAAGGTACTTCTCACAATCCCACCACATACAGTGGATCAACTTATGCCTGGAAAAAAATGTGCGACAGGGATGATTTGGATTTGATTTATATTGCCACACCTTGGGATTGGCATACACCCATGGCCGTATATGCAATGGAAGCAGGAAAACATGCTGCCTCAGAAATTCCGGCGGCTACCACTTTAGAGGAATGCTGGCAATTGGTTGAGACTTCGGAGCGCACGCAGAAACACTGCATGCAAATGGAAAACTGCTGCTATGATTTTTTTGAGCTGATGACTTTGAATATGGCCAGAGACGGTTTTTTCGGTGAGATCATTCACGGTGAAGGGGCTTACATCCATGATTTGTTGGGTCTTAACTTTAATAAAGAGGATGGTTATCAGGACATGTGGCGGTTAAAGGAAAATTTCCGTAACGGCAACTTGTACCCAACCCATGGTTTAGGGCCGGTTTGTCAGGTCATGAATATCAATAGGGGTGACCAAATGGATTATTTGACAGCCCTCTCCAGCCATGATTTCCACATGAAAGCCCATGCACAGCAATTGGCTGAGGAGGATCCTTTTTATGCAACCTTTGCAACCAAGGAATTTCGCGGCAACATGAATACGACCCTAATAAAAACCAAAAATGGAAAGTCCATTATGGTTCAGCATGATGTGACCTCACCCCGGCCTTATTCAAGAATTCACCTGATAAGTGGAACCAAAGCGATGGCCCGCAAATATCCTGTACCCCGGATATCAAAAGGACATGAGTGGATGGAAGAGAAAGAGGTAAAGGCCCTTGAGGAAAAATATACGCCTGAAATTGTGAAAAAAGTAGGGGAGATGGCCAAAAAAATCGGAGGCCACGGTGGAATGGATTTCATGATGGACTGGAGGCTTATTGATTGCCTTAGGAATGGACTGCCACTAGATCAGGATGTCTATGATGCCGCTTTATGGAGCTCCGTCGCACCTTTAAGTGAATGGTCCGTTGCCAATAGATCCAATTCCATTGATGTACCTGACTTTACCGCCGGTGCCTGGAAAGGAAACCAAAAAATAGAACTTACCCTAAAAGGTGGAGGTACTACCGGAGTAAATGTCTAAACCTAAATTTAAAAGCTGTTCCAGATCATCATTTGGAACAGCTTTTAATTGATGCATAATTCTTATCGTTGAATGAACACTTGACTCATTCAATATATAAAACCAGGCCCTTTAAATAAGAAGTTTCCTGGTGGAAAAGGTTAATGGGATGGTCTGGGCCCTGGGTCATTTGATGGATGATTTTCACTTTTCGGCCCGCTTCCATGGCGGCCGATGTGATCGTATGGTAAAACAATTCCCTGTCGATGACCTGTGAACAGGAAAAGGTGAATAATATTCCTCCTTTAGCGATTTTTTTAATGGCCATGGAATTGAGTCTTTTGTAGGCTTGAATGGCTTTGTGTTTGGACCGGATATTTTTTGCGAATGCCGGCGGGTCCAAAATGATGAGATCAAAATCGGTTGGAATGTTTTTTAAATTGGAAAGTACATCCTCCACCAAACAAGGATGAAGGGAAGGATTAAAACCATTGATTTCCAAATTTTGCTTACATAAATCAATCGCAGGGGCAGAGATATCTACGGAATGGACTTCCCTGGCTCCGCCTTTGAGGGCATAAATAGAAAAGCCTCCTGAATAGCAAAAGGTATTCAAAACCTTTTTTCCAGAGCTGTATTTCTCCAACAATAACCGGTTCTCTCTCTGATCTATAAAAAATCCGGTTTTTTGCCCTTTTTCCCAGCTCACCTCAAAGAGATGGCCATTTTCTTTAATGATATGCTGATTGGATTGCCCCCAAACCCACCCGTCTTGGCTGGAATCGTTGCTGTGTAAGGTGGCGGCACTTTTGTCATAAACCCCTTCCAGGCCGCTGCCATAAACCCTTTTAAGGGCTTCTGCAATCTGGGAAACCTGTTGGTACATGCCCAGGTGATGGGCCTGTATGATGGCGGTTTGCTTATAAATGTCAATGATAAGACCAGGCAAATGGTCACCTTCACCATGGACGAGGCGGTAAGCGTCGGTTTTAGAACTTTCCAAAAAAAGAGTTGCCTTCCTTAAATTCAAGGCAGAATGAATTTTTTCCTCCCAAAAATCAACAGAAATCGGTACCTCTTCAAAGGAAACCATTCTAACCATAATGGAACCTGATGCATAAAAACCAATGGCCAAAAACCGTTTTTTGAAATCCAAAACTTTGACAATTTCCCCTTCCTCCAGATTTTCTGGCTTGTCTTCCACTGCACCGGAAAAAATCCAGTGATGTTGTCTTTGTACGGAAATTTCCTTCCCTTTTTTCAGGGTAATGATAGGATAATTATTCATAATAATTTGATTTTGGATAAAGGTAAGAACCGGCCACCATGGCCATTAAGCTTACCATCAATGCCGCCAAATGTGCCGGAATTTGGATATCAATGATGAAAATAAAAAGTAGGTAGGCAGCCATGCCGGAAAAAATGGACCATAAGGCACCGGTTTTGGAGGATTTGTGCCAGTATAAACCAGCTGTAAGCGGTACTAATAAAGAAACAAGTAAAGTGATGGAGGCTTCAGCTACCAACTCATAAATATTGGCTTTCCAGTAGGCGAATAGGACAGCGATGAGTGCAACCAGGATAATATTCATCCTCATGACCCAAAGAAACTGTTGATCAGAAAAGCTGAATTTTTTAAGCGGTTTAATAAGGTTTTCCGAAATAATGGCAGTTTGGAGCAAAATGTTTAGTTAAGCTTTCGCATACATTTTATCCCTCAAAGATTTGATTTCCGGATCTTCCAGGTAAGATTCATAATCCATTCTTCTATCGATGGTACCGGAAGGGGTAAATTCAATAATCCTGTTGGCCACTGATTGTACAAATGCATGGTCATAAGAAGAAAACAATACCGTTCCGGAAAAATCGATCATGGCATTGTTCAAGGCATGGATGGATTCCAGGTCCAGGTGGTTGGTGGGTTCATCCAAAACCAGGAGGTTGGGATTTTGCAACATCATTCTGGAAATCATGCACCTCACTTTTTCTCCCCCCGAAAGCACGGATGCTTTTTTAAAGGATTCTTCTCCGGTAAACAGCATTCTCCCTAGAAATGTCCTTACATAGGCCTCTTCCTGATTGTCAGTATATTGACTTAACCAATCAATTAATTTTAGATCCGAATCAAAATAAGGAGCGTTGTCATTTGGCATATAGGCTTTATTGATGGTCACGCCCCACTTAAAACTTCCGGATTGAAGGGGTGTTTCGTCCATAATGATCTGAAAAAATTTGGTGACCGCCTGTTTGGTACGGGACAGGAAGGCAATCTTATCATTTTTGTCCACCATGAGGTTTACATCTGTGAAATAAGTGGTGCCTTCATTTTTCAGTTCGAGCTGATCGGTCAGCAAAATCTGATCACCTGCTTCCCTTTCAGGTTTGAAAATAATACCCGGATATTTTCTGGTGGATGGCTTTATCTCATCCACATTGAGTTTTTCGAGCATTTTTTTTCTGGCTGTGGCCTGTTTTGATTTGGCCACATTGGCAGAAAACCGGTCAATGAAAGCCTGAAGTTCTTTTCTCTTTTCTTCGGCTTTTTTGTTTTGATCAGTTTTTTGTTTGGCGGCCAGCTGAGAAGATTCGTACCAGAATGAATAGTTGCCAGAGTATATGTTGATTTTTCCAAAATCGATGTCCACGATATGGGTGGCCACCACATCAAGAAAATGCCTGTCATGGGAGACCACAATCACGAGGTTTTTAAAATTCATCAAAAACTCCTCCAGCCAGTTGATGGTTTCAGCATCCAGGTCATTGGTAGGTTCATCAAGGATCAAAATATCGGGATTGCCAAATAGTGCCTGTGCCAGCAGTACCCTTACCTTTTGGTCGCCGGAAAGGTCTTTCATCAGTTTGCCATGGAGATCTTCCTTTACGCCCAGTCCGGATAATAATGCTGCGGCATCACTTTCTGCATTCCAGCCATCCATTTCTGAAAACTCTGCCTCCAATTCAGCTGCCTTATTACCATCTTCCTCTGTGAAATCCACTTTCATGTAAATGGCATCTTTTTCAGTCATGATTTCAAAAAGTTTTTTATGCCCCATTATGACTGTTTTAAGTACATCGTCCTGCTGGAAGGCATAATGATCCTGAGAAAGTACAGCCATTCTTTGGCCGGGTGTAATGTTCACAATACCCGAAGTACTGTCCATTTCCCCTGTAAGGATTTTTAAAAATGTGGATTTTCCCGCCCCATTGGCTCCTATTACCCCGTAGCAATTACCTGGGGTAAATTTTAGGTTGACCTCTTCAAAAAGGGTTCGCTTTCCAAATTTTAATGAAAGGTTATCTACTGATATCATGCGATGCGCTGAATTTTAAATAAAGCGCAAAGTTAAAAAAAAATTTGGTGGATCACAGAGAATTTATGTGGTTCAAAAAACATTGTAGTGTTTCTTTTTTTTTTTTGATAATTATCCGGAGAAAGGTTTACAGAGGTGTTGGTGAAAGACCATCCCAATTAGACTACTGCTTCAAGAGGCTAATTCTTTGCCCATTTCGGTGGCGATTACCCAGGAGTTGACTGAATTTTAGAAAGAAAGTATTGGACACATCACCCTCAAATCCAGATCAAGAAACAATAGCTTCATGGGATTTTAATATTAAAAAACAAAAATAGTTTATAAATAAAAATAAAACCCGGAAAAATATTTTGATTCCAAAAAAAGTATTATTAATATAAAAAATTGTAATTTGAAGTAAAAAAAATGGATTTAATTTTGACTTAATCTTTTTTTTTATTAAGATTACCTAAATTATTTTGGATATAATTTTTAGAAAACTACCGCTAAATAATACTATTATCATGATAAAGGGCAATAATTTTTCATTTGTCAGTCTGGCCTTAATAACATCTTACTTGTTTTTACTAGGTTCAACATCCAATGGCCAAAGCATAAGTTTTAACCAGAGCGCTTTGGATTTTAAAAATTTTCCAAAAATTGAAAACGGCACCTCTTTAAAATTTGGTCCTGATAACAGGCTTTATGTAGCTCAATTGAAGGGGGAGATTAAAATTTATACCATTAAAAAAGGCAATCCCAATGCTTACTACGTTGGGTCTGAAGAAACCATTCTGAACGTTAAAAATATACCCAACTATGATGATAACGGTAAGTTGGCTTACGACAAACGGGTAAGCAGGCAGATTACCGGAATTACGGTAGCCGGCAATGCGGCTAAACCGGTAATATATGTGGGATCCAGTGATCCCAAATGGGGTGGGCCAAGTGGAGACAAGTTGTTGGACACCAATTCAGGGATCATTACCCGGATTTCCTGGACCGGATCTAAATGGGAGGCCATTGATTTGGTGCGGGGATTGCCCCGCTCTGAAGAGAACCATTCCACCAATGGATTGGAATTTACTTATATCAAAGGAAAACCCTATTTACTGGTAACGAGTGGTGGTATGACCAATGCCGGAGCCCCCTCTAAGAATTTTACCTATATTTCTGAATATGCCCTTTCTGCTGCCATACTTAGCGTTGACCTGAATGCCATCGATGCATTACCTACCAAAACGGATGGGCATTCCAGGAGGCTCTATAAATATGACCTTCCAACTTTAGATGATCCCAGCAGAGCCAATGTAAACGGGGTCTATGATCCAAACGATCCCAAATATAACGGTATTGATGTCAATGACCCCTTCGGAGGAAATGATGGGTTAAATATGGCCATGGTTGCCAACAATGGACCTGTGCAGATATTTTCTCCTGGATATAGGAATTCTTATGATTTGGTGGTTACCGAAAATAACAAGCTGTATGCAACTAACAATGGTGCCAATACCAATTGGGGGGGTCTTCCCATCAATGAGGGTTTGCCCAAATCCGTAAACAATAAATATAATTCGGCAGAATTGGGGTCAAATCCTTCCACGCCATCTCCTTCAGGGGAGTACGTGGAAAATCAGGATCATTTGGTAATGGTATCCAATAATATTGAAAATTATATCTTCGGAAGTTTTTTTGGCGGTCATCCCGATCCTGTCCGTGCAAACCCCGGAAAACCGTATCCAAAGGGAAATTCCTTTCCCTTTAGTCCGGGTGGAGCAGGCTTATACACTAAATTTATAGGGGATAATGATAATTGGAAAAATGTGACTCCTGATTTCACCCCTACCGACAAATACAGAACCCAGATTTTAAAACCCATTGCACCAGGTAAGCCTGGTTTTGATGATTATGCCGCCAACAGCTTACCTGTCAACTGGCCACCGGTCCCCTTGGCCAAAGCCAACCCTGCAGAAGCCAACTATATTGCCCAAACCCTCAATAACCCTAATGGGCCAAATCCAAATATCATTACCGTCTTTCCCAATAATTCCAACGGTATTGACGAATACAAAGGCTCGAACTTTAAGGGAGCCCTAAAAGGTGCATTGGTAATCGGAAAAAGCAAAGGTGAACTGCATTTGGTGCACCTCAATGCCAATGGATCTCTTAAGAAGGCTGAATTCAGTAAGTGGAAACTGAATGGCGGCAACGCTTTGGGTATTGCCTGTAATGGCGACAAGGATATTTTTCCAGGCACGATTTGGGTGGCCACTTTCGATAACCGAATTATGGTTTTGACCCCTGAGGACAATTTTTTCTGTAGGGATCAAAATCATCCTGATTTTGATCCCTTAGCGGATTATGACCATGACGGATACTCCAATAAGGATGAAATTGCCAACGGAACAGATTATTGTTCGGGTGGGTCCATTCCGGATGATTTTGATAAAGATTTTATATCCAACCTCAATGATTTGGATGATGATGGAGATGGCATCCCCGATAAAGATGACCCCTTCCAAATAGGGGATCCCGGCAATCTTCCAATCAATAATGAACTCTTTACCAATCAAACTGACCCCAAGGGCAGAGAGTATGGGTATTTAGGGCTTGGCTTGACAGGAATGATGAACAATGGCGCACCAAAGCCCAATTGGCTAAACTGGCTGGATAAAGGAAGTGCCAGCCCCGGTCCCAATGACATATACGGGGGAACAGCAGGTGCCATTCAGGTATCCATGACAGGCGGAACAGCGAACGGGAAAAAAAATAATCAGGAAAAAGGCTTTCAGTTTGGAGCGAATGTGGGGGTGGAAACCGGAGTTTTCACGATAACTTCCGGCCTGATCGGTTTGTCTTCTCCAGGCCAGCTCTATGATTATAATGGCAAGGGTGAAATCGGAATTCAAATGGGAGATGGGACCCAAAGCAATTTCATCAAATTGGTTTTTACAACAGACGGAATAATAGCTGGCCAGGAAATTAATGATGTGGAGGATAATAGCCCTCTTTTTAAGGCAATTCCAAGTCAAATGAGGCCAGGTACCAATACCATGGTCCAACTTTCTTTTGAAGTAGATCCTGTTAAGGGTACAGTAAAACCATTTTATAAGTTTGGAAATGCCAACCCGGTTTCATTGGGCACCATCACTGCAAAAGGAAAAATAAAAGATGCCTTACAAAAGATGAGTGTCCCACTTGCCATTGGAATATATGGTTCTTCGAATGATTTCTCAAAAAGTTTTATAGGCGTGTGGGATTTTTTCAGAGTTGATGGCGAAAGCCCATTCCCAATAATGGATATGTCGGATCTGACCAGAAATTTGAACAGTTCTGAAGAGGCCATTGATTTGCTGGAATATTTTGGCAACAACGGAGGGCCAAACAACCTAACATTTTCTGTTGTAAAAAACACCAATTCCAAAATCGGGACCAAAATCGAAAATAAGCTCCTTAAAATTTCTTTTCCAAACCAACCTGCAAACTCAGAGATTACGGTAAGGGCCACCAATACCAATGGGCTGTTTGCCGAACAATCCTTTATTGTCATAGTGACATCCCAGGATGTAATAATTAGGATCAACGTAGGTGGTCCGGCCATATCGGGAGGTGCCAATGGAGCCGATTGGAAATCAGATAATGTGTCAGGAACCTTTTCAAGTTCTGATTTTTCGGTCAAAAGCGGAAAGGTTTACTCAGGTACTTTGCCCTCAAATATTCGACATTCATCTATACCGGAATACATTACCGATCAAACTTTTGCCGAACTGTTTAAATCGGAGAAGTTCGGTCTTGAGAAGGAAATGGAATATATTATTCCATCGCCAAATGGAGTGTACCTGGTAAACCTTTACATGGGAAATTCATTTGAGGGCACTTCTAAGCTTTCAAGAAGGGTATATAATATACAGATTGAAGATAACCTGGTAGCGGATCAATTTGATCTTATCCAACAATTTGGACATAAGGTAGGTGGTATGATGCAATATAAAGTCAATGTCACTGATGGGGAATTGAATATTAAGTTCTTGAAGCAAAAGGAAAACCCATTAGTTAATGCCATTGAAATACTGAGTAATTCATTTCCGTCCCCGATCACCTATACCCCGATCAAGGATCAAATTGATTTTCCCGGTAAAGAAATGGATGGAAGTTTTTTAATACAGGCTTCGGGTGGCGATGGAAACCTGAAATATTCCGCTGATGGTTTACCTCCCGGGATATCGTTGGAGCCTACCAATGGTACTATCTATGGGAAGATAGAAGATCATGCATTCATAGGAAGTCCATATAATGTCACGATAACCATTTCGGAGAATTCCCATTCAAATTCCGCCTCTTTCCATTTCAAATGGACCATTAATCCAGAATTAACCAATCAAAAATGGAATATTAAGAACGAATCAACCAACTATACAAGAAGGCATGAGAATTCCTTTGTACAAGCCGGTGATAAGTTTTATTTAATGGGGGGTATAGAAAATTCCAAAACTATAGATATATATGATTATCAAAATAATAAATGGTCCAGCCTGACCAATATCAATCCGGAGAGTTTCAACCATTTTCAAGCCACAGAATATCAGGGGTTTATATGGGTAATTGGGGCTTTCAAGGATAATAAATTTCCTTCTGAGAAACCTACGGAAAACATCTGGATATTTGATCCCGCCCATGAAACCTGGATCAAGGGCCCTGAAATCCCTGCCGGACGCAGAAGAGGCTCTGCGGGATTGGTCCAATATAAAGATAAATTCTATTTAGTAGGTGGCAATACAAAGGGCCATAACGGAGGTTATGTCAATTACTTTGATGAATATGACCCCAAAACCGGTGAATGGAAGATATTAAAAAATGCACCAAGAGCCAGAGATCATTTCTTTGCCAATGTTATTGGCAATAATTTGTATGTCGTAGCCGGAAGACGTTCAGGGGGCGAAGGAGGGGTTTTTGCTCCAGTAATTCCAGAAGTGGATGTGTATAACTTCAATACTAATAAATGGAGTACCCTTTCATCTGACAAAAATCTTCCAACTCCAAGGGCAGGAGCCATTGTAAACAACTACCTGGAAAAATTAATAGTGGCCGGAGGGGAAATTATGGGAAGTAACAAATCTTTATCTGTGACAGAGGCCTTTGACCCCGTAACTCAAAAATGGGAAAAAATGGCCCCCTTGAATTTCGCCAGGCATGGTACTCAGGGGATTGTTTCCGGAAATGGGCTGTATGTTTTGGGGGGGTCTCCAAAAAGAGGAGGAGGAAACCAGAAAAATATGGAATATTTTGGTTCTGACCAACCTCAGGGAATGGCTTTGGTACCTGGAAAAATTACCGGCCCAGCCTCTGTAATCCTTTTGAAAGGAAAACCTCAGAAAGTAGAACTTTCTGTGAGTGAAGGAAATATGGGCACCTGGGTAAAATCCATTCGCTTGGTCGGTTCAAATAGCAAGATGTTCAGCTTTTCTTCAGGAAAAATGGACAATATGGTGTTTTGGCCTAATGGGTATGTACATGAATTGGAAATCCAGTATACCGGGAAGGGTTCCAAAGTACCGGCCCAAATTGAGGTGGTTTATGGCAACAACCTGAAAAAGACCATTACACTGGTGGGAAATGTGGAAGTTGATACCGGCAATAAGGGTGTTGCCATTTATTATAACACTGGTTCATCTTTCGATTTGGAAATGCTGGGTAATACTTATTTAGGGGATGTGAAATATCCAGACCTTATTTCCGGTGGGAAAATATTTGTCAACCAAGAGTTAAGTGTCCATCCGCTTTATCAGACGGAAAGATATGCTCCAAACCTGACTTATAAAATCCCTGTACCCAATGGTAAATATACTGTGGTGACCCACCATAAAGAAACCTATTTTGGCGTAGCTGGAGGTGGGGCTAAAGGGGGTTCAGGAAAGCGGGTTTTTAGTATTTCCATTGAAGGAAAGTTGGTAAAGGAAAATCTTGACTTATACCTGGAAAACATCAATAACCCTCTAGCGCTGGTATTTGATAATATTGAAGTTAAAGATGGAACTTTAGACCTGAATTTGGTTTCTTCGGTGAACAACGCCACCATTTCTGGTTTTGGTATATATAATGACGCAACGAAAGTAGTTCTTCTTCCTCAGGCCAAGATCTCTGCTTCTAAATCCAGTGGCGAAGCACCTTTAGAAATTTTCTTTGATAATTCCATTGTTTCTTCAAACTCAGGTTTTGCCTATTCATGGGATTTTGGAGATGGTCATTTATCGTCAGTTAAAAACCCCACTCATATTTTCTCTGACCCAGGAACGTATTCCGTCAAGCTGGAGGTTAGAGATGGCCAGGGCAATAAAAGTACCGATCAGATAGTAATTACAGTAAATTCACCTGGCCTGGATTCTGAAAAGCCAAGTGTGTTTGAATTATTTATAAACGGCGGAAGTAACCAAACCACTAATTATTTGGGTGATTCCTTTGTTGGGGAGAACAGTTCCAAAATCTCCTATTCTTCGTCCAAAACCTATACCATTGATGAAGCTAAAGTTCCTACGCTTTTTTCCACAGAAAGAAATGGCAAGGATTTTTCTTATTCCATACCTTTGGCCAATGGTATTTATACGATAAAAACCTACCATAATGAATTGTATTTTGGCAGAAACGGCCGTACTGGTAAAGCTGGGAACAGGGTGTTTGATATCTATCTGGAAGGCGCCTTGGTAAAAGGGAATCTAGACCTCTTTGTGGAGAGCAATAATCAGCCGACGGTATTGACTTTCAATGAGGTTGAGATCAAAGATGGGAATTTGAATCTCAGGTTGATGGCAACCGCTAACAACGGTTCGATTTCTGGTATTTCTATCCACTCCAAAGAAAATATAAACAACCTGGTTTCCGGGGATCCTAAGTTATGGTCGCTTAATCTGAATACAGGTACGGTTAACAATACGCAATACAATGGGACCCAATATATGGGCGATATGGCATTTCCCGGGTATTATAACAGTACCAAGACCTTTAAAAATAATGCTGCAAGTGACCTGGAAATATTCCAAACAGAAAGGTTTGGATCCAATCTGAAATATTCCATCCCAGTAAGCAATGGTATTTATAGGGTGAAAACCCTTCACAATGAATTGTATTTTGGTCATAATGGACCTGCCGGTAAAGTTGGTAATAGGGTTTTTGATATACTCATTGAAGGAAAACTGGTAAAGGATGATTTAGATCTCTTCGTTGAAAACAAAAATAGGCCTTTGGTTTTGGTTTTCGAAGAAATTTTGGTAAGCGATGGTATCCTTAACATTGATCTGGGGGCCAAGACCAATAATGCTTCAATTTCAGGGCTGGTGATAGAAAGCATGTCCGGAGCTGGCACGTCCAATGCCAGGATAATGGAAAATGGCGAACAGGAAGTTGCCCCTCAGGAAAGCTTTGAAAAGAAGCTTCCAAATGTGCAATTATTCCCTAACCCGGCCAGTCAGGAGGCATTCATCCGATTGCATGAAGATTTATCCCTGGAAATGATTTTGGTACATGATTTTTCTGGAAAGCTAGTTTTTGAATTGGATGTAAGAGATGCAGCTGTTCCCCTTTATGTCCTTCCCGTCAACCGTTTAAGACAGGGGGGCTATTTGGTGACATTAATAGCTAAAAGTGGAGAAATGTATCAACTTCGACTTGTGGTGGAAAGGTAAGCCTGTGCCATCAAAACCAGGCTGGCACCTATGATACACGCGGCCATTAAAATGACCATGGGCCTGGCTGTCCCATCATGGAATAAACTTACCAATGCGGACACGATGCCCCCTATTGCCATGCGCATAAATCCCATCATGGCCGATGCACTGCCCGCATTTTTATCAAATGGTGCCAGGGATATGGCAGCAGCATTGGGTACACTTAATCCATGGCCAGTGAGGAAAATAAACATGAATGATATTAACATCCCAACTGTGAAAGTATCCGTCCATACACCTGCAATAATGATCAATCCTATGATCAATTGATAACTGAGCGCAAAAATTACGATAGTTTGGCTACTGAATCGGTTGAGGAGTACATGGTTTAGTTGGGTAGCTCCGATCATGGCCACCGAAAGAAATGCAAACAACCAGCCATATTCAGTAACGGACAATCCATAAACATTAATAAATACGTCTGAGGAGCCGGCAATGTAGGCAAAGGGAGCTGCCCCTGCAATTCCTCCCACTAAGATATAAGTCAAAAATTGTTTGTTTTTTAATACTTCAAGGTACTTTTTAGTGACTTGTTTGGGCCTGAGGGAAATACCCGGGTCTGGTTCTGCTCCTTCCGGAAGATGCCATTTGGCTGCCAACAGAATCAAAGAAGTGATGATCGCCAATAATATAAAAAGCCAATGCCAATCAAAATGAGCGGTAATATAACCACCAACGGTAGGTGCAATCATGGGAGAGACGGCAATCACCAAGGTTAACATGGAAAATGCCTGGGCAATTTTATTTACCGGAAAAATGTCCCTCACCAATGCCTGTGCGGCTACCATCCCCACACATCCTCCAATTGCCTGAAGAAAACGCATGGTAATAAGAGCGTCTACGGAGGCGGTTAAGGCACATCCCACCGAGGCAAGGATGTAAATGCTTAAGCCTGCGTATAGCGGTTTTTTCCGCCCGTACTTGTCCAGTAGGGGCCCATAAAACAATTGACCGATGGCTATTCCAATTAGGTAGCTTGTCAAGGACAGCTGCACTTTTGAAATATCCGTTTTAAGCGCTTCGGCGATTGAAGGAAAAGCAGGTAGATACATGTCCACAGAGAATGGACTTATTGTACTGAGCGAGCCCAAAATCAGAACCAGTACAAAATAATTTTTTGGAGCTTTGGTCATGAAAAGCAAAAATAACCAATATTAAACAGAAATTAAGGTAAAAATTAAAACAGACAACACCAATATTCAAAACCATAAAAATGTATTTTAAATTAATTAAAATGTATTTTATATTTGAAATTTAAGTTATTCTAGCTATCATTGTCCATTGAACGCATATTGTAATTTTTGCTGCGAAATAGTTTGGTTTTATTTTAAATACGGTACAATGAGAAGGGGCAATAATTTTTATTTTGTCATCAATAATCTTTTATTTTCAATTTTGATGACCTGCGTGTTAAATGTGCAGGGGCAATCTATAAGTTTTAACCAGTCGGCTTTAAATTTTAATGAATTTGAAGAAATCAGTTCGGGTACCTCACTCCAATTTGGTCCTGATGAAAGGTTGTATGTGGCCCAGCTAAAAGGGGAAATAAAAATCTACACCATTTTAAAAAATGGTGCCAATGAATATGAGGTAGTAGGAGAGGAAACGCTGTTAAACGTGAAAAACATTCCTAACTATGATGACAACGGAAAGCTTGCCTTTGATAAACGGGATAGCAGGCAAGTTACAGGTTTAACCGTAGCGGGAACTTCCTCCAATCCTGTTTTATACATCAGTTCCAGCGATCCGAAATGGGGTGGGCCAAGCGGAGACAAATTGTTGGATACCAATTCGGGGACCATCACCCGAATTACATGGACGGGATCATTCTGGGAAAGCATAGATTTGGTCAGGGGGCTTCCACGGTCGGAAGAAAACCATTCTACCAATGGTCTGGAATTGACCCATATTAATGGTAAGCCTTATTTATTGGTAGCTAGCGGGGGACTGACCAATGCCGGTGCCCCATCAAAAAACTTCACTTATATCACTGAATATGCCCTTTCAGCGGCTATATTGAGTGTGGATTTGGAAGCCATTGAGGACATGCCCACTCAAATAGACGATCATTCTGGAAGGCCTTTTAAATATGATATCCCAACATTGGATGATCCCAGCCGGGCCAATGTAAATGGGATTTACGACCCCAATGATCCCGGATATGACGGCGGAGATGTAAATGATCCGTTTGGGGGTAATGATGGTTTGAATATGGGGATGGTAACCGAGGATGGACCAGTTCAGATTTTTTCTCCCGGATTCAGGAACAGTTATGATTTGGTGGTAACCGAAACAAATAGGTTATATGTTACCGACAACGGAGCCAATATTAACTGGGGCGGTTTACCAATAAATGAAGGGAATTCTTTACTGGTCAGCAATAATTATCAAGCCTCAGAACCTGGGGCAAGTCCTTTGAACCCATCAGTTTCAGGTGAATTTGTGGATAATCAGGATCATTTGCTGATGGTTGCCAATGATCTTGACAGCTATGAAGTGGGAAGTTTTTATGGTGGACATCCTGCCCCTATCCGGGCTAATCCCGGACAAACTTATGTTAAAGGTTCTGCTTTTCCTTTTGAGCCAGGAGGAGCTGGATTGTATACTAAATTCATGGGCGACGATAATAACTACGCCAACCAGGCCCCCGTCTTTACCCCCACTGATCGATTTAGGACAGTGATTTTACAGCCCATAGCCCCAGGTCAGCATGGATTTGATGATTATGCAGGAAATAGTTTACCTGCAAATTGGCCGCCTGTTCCCCTATCCATGAAAGATACCAGGGGGGCAGATTTCATTGCCCCTACCTTGGCGAATACCAATGGACCCCAACCTGAAATCATAACGGTTTTGCCCAATAATTCAAATGGCTTAGATGAATACAAAGCTTCTAATTTTGATGGGGCTTTGAAAGGGGCTTTGATAGCCGGTAAAAATGGAGGGGACCTGCATTTGGTCCATTTAAATGCCGATGGTTCCCTGAAAGAGGTAACATTTAACAAATGGAACTTAAACGGTGGTAATGCTTTGGGCATAACCTGCAATGCGGACGGGGATATTTTTCCAGGTACGGTTTGGGTAGCCACTTTTGATAACAGAATCATGGTGTTGACCCCAGCTGATGATGTTTTTTGTATTGATATTGACGATCTGGAATTTGATCCGGGAGCAGATGATGATCATGATGGATATACCAATCAGGATGAGTTGGATAACGACACTGACTATTGTTCCGGGGGATCCATCCCAGCAGATTATGACGAGGATTTGGTCTCCAATCTTAATGATTTGGATGATGATGGAGATGGTATCCCGGATGAGGAAGATCCTTTTCAAATCGGTAATCCCAGTGATTTGCCTATTGAAAATGAGCTATTTACCAATCAGGCTGATCCTTTGGGGAGGGAATATGGCTATTTAGGACTGGGCCTGACAGGACTCATGAACAATGCGGACCCCAATCCCAATTGGTTGAATTGGTTGGATAAGGGAAATGAAAGTCCGGGGCCACCAGATATCTACGGCGGTACGGCCGGAGCCATTCAGGTTTCTATGACAGGAGGTACTGCTAATGGTTCAGCCAACAACCAGGAGAAAGGTTTTCAGTTTGGAGTGAATGTAGGAGAAGAAACAGGGCGTTTTACCATTACATCCGGTTTAATTGGTTTGTCTTCTCCCGGGCAGCTGTATGATTATAATGGCCCGGGAGAAGTTGGGATTCAAATAGGAGATGGCACCCAAAGTAATTTTATTAAACTGGTATTTACCTCATCCGGAATCACTGCTGCTCAAGAAATCAATAATCAGGAAGATCAAACCCCCTTATTTATACCAATTTCAGAAACAGATCGCCCCGGTACTAATACCCTGATTCAACTTTCATTTGAAGTAAATCCCTACACGGGCACTGTGGAACCCTTTTATCGGTACGATGAAGAAGAACCTGTTTCTCTTGGGATGATTACTGCCACCGGAAAAATTAAGGAGGCCATTCAAAATATAAATTTCCCATTGGCTATAGGGATTTATGGCTCTTCACACAATGAAATAAAAAGCTTTATTGGCGTTTGGAATTACTTCGGTGTATCTGGCGAGAAACCTTTTATCCTCCGAAACCTCAGGAAGGTTGAGCGCCTTATGAATGATCCCGACCTTACAATTAACCTGCAAGAATATTTTGGGGATAATAACGGGTCCAATAACCTGGCTTTTTCAGTATCCAAGAATACCAACTCCCTAATTGGAGCCAATATTGAAGAAAATGTATTAAGGTTGTCCTTTCCCAACGACGAAGTTACGGCTGACATTACCGTTAGAGCAACCGACGCTGATGGGTATTTTGTTGAACAAACCATTCATGTTTTGGTACAGCAGGACATAGAAATACTTTTGAGGATCAATGCAGGAGGGAATTTATTGGAGGATGAAGTTGGGGATATTGATTGGATGGCCAATTCGGTGACCGGTGCATTTGTTTCAGAAGCATACTCTGTAAATACAGGCAAAAATTCATCACAGAGCTTCGATGCTAACGGAAGACATATTTCTATCCCCGACTATATCAGTAACCAATTGTATACCAAAATTTTTAGTAAGGAAAGATATGGTCAGGATCCCAAAATGGAATACAAAATTCCTTTGCCTGATGGAAAATATCTGGTCAATCTCTATTTGGGCAACGGCTTTGAGGGTACTTCCACTTTACTAAAAAGGGTTTTTGATATTGAAATTGAGGGAGAATTGGTTGAAACCCAATTTGATCTGATTGAGGAATTTGGTCATAAAGTAGGGGGGATGAAACAATATGAAATCACCTTGGCAGACGGAGAGCTGAATATTGGCTTTATAAAGCAGGTTGAAAACCCTTTGGTCAATGGTATTGAAATACTGGGAAAACCCATACAATATCCCATTCAATTCAGCCCGATAGCAAATCAATTTAATTTTTCGGGGCATCAACTGGACGGAAGTATGTTTGTGGAAGCTTCAGGGGGCAACGGTAATTTAAGTTATGCGGCAGAGGGATTTCCATCCGGCGTTTATCTGGAACCTACCAATGGAACGATTTATGGTGCCATTGGGCAGGACGCCTTGTCCAATAGTCCCTATTTAATTACCATTATTATTGACGATGAAGATGATGTAAGTTCTGATGCCGTTTCGTTTAATTTCACCTGGACCATTAGCCCCCCGTTGCTGGAGCAAAAATGGACGCTGAAGGGAGAATCAACCAATTATACGGGGAGACATGAAAACGCTTTTGTGCAGGCAGGAAATAAATTTTATTTGCTTGGGGGAAGGGAGAGCGCCAAAACCATTGATATCTATGAGTATGAGAAAGATGAATGGTCCACTCTCCCGGAAATTAATCCTATGCCATTTAATCATTTCCAGGCCGTTGAATACGAAGGTCTGATTTGGGTGATTGGTGCATTTAAGACCAATGATTACCCGGAGGAGTTGCCGGCAGACCATATTTGGATGTTTGACCCTTCGGATGATAAATGGATACAAGGACCCGAAATCCCCGAATCCAGAAAAAGGGGTTCCACAGGATTGGTCCAATATAATGGTAAATTCTATATGGTAGGAGGAAACACCCAAGGACATAACGGTGGGTATGTCAACTACTTTGATGAATTTGATCCGGAGACCGGGAAATGGACAGTACTTGATGATGCGCCTATCGCCCGGGATCATTTCTTTGCCACTACAATTGGGAGCCGGATGTATGTAGTATCCGGACGACAATCCGGAGGCTCAGGGGGTGTATTTGCCCCTGTCATTCCACAGGTTGATATTTACGATTTCAATTCCAAAAGCTGGAGTACCCTTCCTGCGGACAAAAATATTCCAACCCCCAGAGCAGGAGCCATTGTAAATAATTATTTGGACAAGCTTATTGTGGCCGGGGGAGAAGTACCTGATCAAACCCAAGCCCTGGCCAAAACGGAAATGTTTGATCCCTTGACACAGGAATGGAATGAACTGGGTGCTTTGAATGGTGCGAGACATGGTTCGCAGGGAATCGTGTCCGGAAAAGGATTATATGTGTTGGGTGGTTCACCCAATAGGGGAGGCGGTAACCAGAAAAACATGGAGTACTTTGGTTTTGACCAACCTGAAGGAGATGCAATAGTTCCAAGCCAATTAAAAGGTCCGGAAGCTTTATTGGTGCGGAAAGGGGAACCCAAGAAGTTTCAAATTGCTGTAAAGGAGGGCAATACCGGGGTTTGGATAAAATCCATGAAATTGAAAGGAGAAGGTGCTGAAGCTTTCAATGTCATTTCCGGTTCATTGAAAGAGATGGTTTTCTGGCCCTTAGGACATGTTGAAGAATTGGAAATTGATTATGTAGGGGATGAATTGAAGGCTGATATCCAACTCGAAATTTCCTATGGAGACAACAAGGTGCATTGGATTGAAATTCTCGGAGATGGAGATTACCAAGAAATAGCCGTATATTATAATTCAGGATCATTGAATAATGTAGATTATGAGGGAAACAATTATTTAGGTGATAGAAAGCACTGGGATATTGTTTCTGTAGGAGAATCGTTTACCAATACAGCTTTGTCTACAGTTCTTCTTTATCAATCAGAAAGATTCGGTGAATACCTTAACTATAGGGTGCCTGTTCCCAATGGGAATTATACGGTGGTTACCCACCATGCAGAGACCTGGTTTGGCAAGCCAGGAGGGGGTAATGAAGGACCCGGCAAAAGGATATTTGATATTTTAATTGAAGGGAAAGTGGTTAAAGCCGATTTGGATTTCTATGTTGAAAACGAAAATGATCCTTTTGATTTGACCTTTGAGAATATTGAGGTGGTTGATGGAGAACTGAATCTTGACCTTATAGCAGCTGTAAACAATGCTTCTATTTCTGGATTTTCCATTGTCAACGAGGGAGAGCTGGGCAGATTGCCTGTGGCTGATGCCCATTTGGCCGTAAATGCCGGGAGTAATGATTCAGTAGACTACTTGGAGGAAACCTTCGAAGGAGAAAATGGATCTGGGGTCTCATTCACCAGTTCAGGCGTCTATAGCATTAATTCTACCGACCCAGAACTATTTTTGACAGAAAGATTTGGAACGGATTTCACTTATTCCGTCCCTGTGAAAAACGGAACCTATACTGTTAAAACTTACCATAATGAATTATGGTATGGTAAAAGCGGACCAGCAGGGGGAGCAGGTAAAAGGATTTATAGCATTTACCTAGAAGGGGAGTTGGTAAAAAATAATTTTGACATTTTTGTCGAAAACAACAACGAACCCACAGCATTGACTTTTGAAAATGTTGACGTGACTGATGGCATTTTACAGATCAGATTAAAAGCATCCACAAATAATGCCTCTCTGACAGGATTTTCAATCTTCACTCTAAGGGATAGTGCGCCATTGCCCCAAGCCAATATTCAATCCAATGTCTCCAGTGGAAGCAGTCCATTGACCGTTGAATTTAGTGGTACCAATTCTTTCGGTTCAAACCTTAGTTTTGGCTGGGATTTTGGGGATGGAGGTATTTCTAATGAGTTGAGTCCTGTTCACTTATTCCAATCTCCCGGCAACTACCTTGTTGCGCTGACTGTTAGGGATGAATATGGCATGGTGGATACCGAGCAAGTTAATATTTTAGTAAGTGATGATGGCTCAAACCCTAAGTTTGAATATTTTGTGAATACAGGAAGCAATAAAACCGTAGGATTTGAGGGTGATGAATTTATTGGAGAAAGCAGTTCCAGTTCGACCTTCACCAACTCCGGCACTTATAGCATTGGGCCAAATGGTGACCCTGAATTATTTCTGACAGAAAGATTTGGTAAAAATTTCACCTATTCCATCCCACTCCCGAATGGCATTTATTCGGTGAAAACGTATCATAATGAACTTTGGTATGGCAAGAAAGGGCCAGCAGGATCGCCCGGAATGAGGGTTTATCATATTTTGATGGAAGGTAATCAGGTTAAAAGCAATTTTGATATTTTCGTTGAAAATGCCAATCATCCTACAGTTTTGACCTTTCAGGATATTGAAGTTACCGATGGGGAATTGGACATCGATTTAGTGGCCACCAATAACAATGCTTCTATTTCAGGCATCTCGGTTAAATCGGTGTCGGTAAGTGAGGAAATGCCTGAAGCACTTTTACAGGCCCATACCATGGAAGGTGAATCACCATTGGAAGTTCAATTTAAAGGAAGCAATTCCACTGGAGCCGGTTTACTGGATTTTAGGTGGGATTTCGGGGATGGTACTACTTCTGAACAAATGGATCCTACCCATATCTTTACTTCTCCCGGGGTATATGTGGTTTCTTTAAGGGTCATGGATAAATTTGAAAATGCCGATACAGATGCAATTACCATAACGGTTTTGGAGGAAGCTACGGAATGGATGTTATTCCTGAATACAGGAACTTCGGAAAACATCGAATTTAACGGCAACATGCACCTGGGAGATGTCCCGTTTATTGATTATTACAATTCATCGAGCACTTTCAACTATACCTCAGGCATTCCTGAAGTCCTATTCCAAACCGAAAGATTTGCCTCTAATCTACAATATTCCATTCCGGTGGAAAACGGACAATATCGGGTAAAGACTTATCACACTGAGCTTTGGTTCGGAAAATGGGGTCCTTCCGCTAAGGCAGGCAACCGCATTTTCGATATTATTTTGGAAGGGAACCTCGTTAGGGATGATTTTGACATCTTTGTAGAAAGCAACAATCAACCAATCGAATTGGTATTCGAAAATATTGAAGTAACCGATGGGGTGATGAACCTTAATTTCGAGGCATCGGTGAATAAGGCCAATGTTACCGGAATCATTCTGGAAAAGATCAGCAAAACCACTTCCGGCAAGGAGAACCTAAGGTTAATGATTCACGAGGAAGCAGGCCTTGTGGAGGTACCGCAGGATACCTTCCCGGAAGTTCACCTTTATCCGAATCCAACCAGCCAGAATGCCTATTTGCGGATAGAGGAGGATATCGTGTTGGATTGGATCACCGTTCATGACCTATCAGGTAGACGTGTAATGGAATTGAATGTAATGAAGGCACCCAAGCAGGAATATACTTTGCCTGTAAATGGCTTAGGTCAGGGTGTATATATGATTACTTTAATCACCAGAGAGGGTGAAAGAAAACAACTCAGGCTGATCATTGAAAAATAATAATCTAACGAAAAGCACATAAGAATTATTAATGCTGACCCCGGGATCATCCCAGGGTCAGCCTTTTTGAGGCCTTAATTTAAAATTGAATAATTTTGGAAAAGGGCTTTGTTTAAAAAACCCAAAAAAAAACCTGATCAATAGACCAGGTTTTTTTATTCACTTTAACCACTAACAACCACAAACAAAATTTATCAATCTAATGAATAAACAAAAATTGACAAACATCATCTGTTGTAGTCCGTACGGGAATCGAACCCGGTAGCTAAATCACTGAAGATCAGGTT
>JBBDSA010000032.1:0-44603 GCA_040905165.1 Cyclobacteriaceae bacterium
GCAATCATCATTTATATTGTTTAAAAACGTAACTCAAAGGATTAAATGGGGTTGATTTTGGGTTGGCAACTTTTGAAATCATGTATAACATGTTTATGGATTAAAATTATAGCGCAAGAAGTTTTAATATTTGAAAATTTAAATACAGGTTACCTTATAAAACCAGGCTCATTCTTAAAATGGAGCCTTGCCATTTCACAAAAATAATTTAGATAATTTAATCGGATGTAATGACCAGTTTATTTTTTTATTATTTTTCAGATTAGGCTCCCAGGTACATGTAGAAAAAATCTTCTGCGTGAATTTATTCCAAGTCCAGGTTTTGCATCTTAAATCAATTTTTTTAAAAAGATGATTTATGGGTTTTGGAACCGAAAACAGTCAGGAAAATAATTTTCAGGTCCAGCCAAAAGGACCAGTTTTCCAGGTACCAAAGATCGTGGTTTGTTCTTTGTTTTTTTTGCTCGGGAGTTTCAAGCGGTCCTCTCCACCCATTTACCTGGGCCCATCCTGTGATCCCGGGTTTATAATAATGCCTTATCATGTATTTTTCTTCGCTTGCCTGCATCATCTGGTTCAGGTGTATCCTATGTGGTCTGGGCCCCACCACACTCATATTGCCAACAAGGACATTGATAAATTGGGGCAATTCATCAAGGCTGTATTTTCGGAGAAACTTTCCTACAGGCGTTATTCTGGGATCATTGACGGTGGTTGATTTGATCCCGTACTTAGGATCATCACAGCAATTCATTGTTCTGAATTTATACAAACGGAACGGTTTACTGTTTTTGCCAATTCTTTCAGGTAAATATAAAACGGGTCCCGGAGCATCCAATTTGACAAGAATTCCAATGATCAGAAAAATTGGACTCAACATAATTAATATGCAGATGGAGAAAACAATATCGAAGAAATTTTTTAAAAGACTTAAGAAGGAATTATCTAGGGGCAGCTGTCTGGTATTCACAACTTCAAGGTTCCCGAATTGAAATGTCTTGAATCTTTCACCGAACACATCTTGGTAATCAGGAATGAAACGCACCCTTGCGCCATGATAATCAGCTATTTTCACTATGGATTTGATGGACTTAACCTCATGGAAGGGAAGGGCTAAGATGATTTCATCTACGTAATGGTCATTTAAATAATGAGTAAGATTGTCAAGATCGGTTACAATCCTATCCGATTTCCTTCCTTCGCTCTCCTCTAGGTTACAGTCAATAAACCCTTGCAGCGAATATCTGGTGAATGGATTAGAAGCCAGAAAGGATTCTGCTTTTTTGGCCTGATTTCCAAAACCGGCCACCAAAATTGTGTTTACCCTGCCTTTTCTATCCTGGTTCATTTTAAAAACCCGAATAAGGAGAAGGTTGGTGAAGATTCCAAGAGTAGGTATTCCAAGCAATATTGCTAAAAGTAGATTTCTTACGTCCTCCGGAAAAGAAAATATTAGGAAAACCAGACCAACAAATCCGGCAAGGAAAAGATAGGTTTTTAAATAGTTGCCAATCCTTAGCTTCAAAAACTGCCCATTTTCCCAATTTGAATATAGTTTGTTGTAATTCCCGATGATCAGCCAAAGAAATACGAGCGTGGGTAAAATAAACAATTGCATTTCCTGAAAAAAAGCATCATTGACCTCTATGTAATAGAGAGATATGAAAAAGGCCAATGATAAGTTAACTAAGTCCCCACAAACTAAGATGGGAACGTTTGTTTTTTGAAAGTGTGTCATTGTTCAAAATCTTATTACTATATAAAATAACACTGTACAAATGCAGAAAAAGGAATTTCCGCCATCGCATGATCTTCCCAAACAATAATCAGTCCGTTTTTAGGTTTTTGCCATCTTTTTTCATTTCCTTTTCTCAATTAGGCTTTTAGGGCAATTTACTAAACCAATTATCAGCAAGCTTACAGGAATCTGAATTTGTACTCAAAGGTAAATAAATGCTTTCAATAAAAAAATAAAATGCAAAAAAAATATTTTAAAAAACATTAAAGTGCTTATAAAAATGTTTTTTTGGAAATTTTCCAGTTTTTTACTTTTTGACATAGTTTTTGTTAGGTTTGGGGAATGACACTATGATTTAAAGAAAAACGAGAATTATTGACCTAAAGGAGAAATACAATTTCCCACCGTTAATAATGTACAATAATCAGGAAGATTAAACAGTTTTTATTATTAAATTGTGCTGTTAAAGGAATATATTGAATTTGCAACCCGGAAATTAAAGACTAGGGATAGAGAGCAAGTTTCAGTTAATGAGTCATAGACCTGGCTAGACTAGGCAGACGTTGATTTGAAGTTCAAAAAAAAATATACAAAATACGTTTTATTAATTATAAAATACATTACCTTTGTCCTACTAATTACATTTTAGCCAAAAACGCCTATAGTTTCCTTGCTAGGATTAAATCCACGTTTAAGAAATGAATCAACAGGTAAGGATTTAATGGTATTTTTGACCTCTTTTCCATATCAGCATTATAAAAGCAGGAATTGTGAAATAAACAGCATCAAGAACAAACAACACGATTATGAAATCCGTCAAAAATAATAATGAAATTTTATACATGGAAGAAAAGAATCAATCTGACCCGATAAAATTTATTCGAAAAGTTCTTAATTATTGGCCATTTATACTGGTGTTCATGATTTTCACTATGGGATTGGCTTATTATTACAACCAATCCACCCCTCCCGTTTACCAGGTGGGAGGAAAATTTATGATTACAGATAATAGAAGCGCTAATTTGATTGATTTGACTGGCATGCCTCAGGGATCTGGTTATCAACCTCCTGGTCAGGCCATTTCCAATCAGGCCATTTTGATGAAATCCAAACCTGTGGCAGAGAAAGTTCTGGAAATCATGGATTTGAGTGTGGATTATTTCGAACCAGGGATGTTGGTTGATAAGGAGTTGTATAAAAATTCTCCAATTTTTGTACAAGTAGATTGGAACCATCCTCAGATCTTGGGAGATAAAATAAAGATTTCCTGGACGGATCAGGAATCTTTTACTATTGATTTCCCCGGAGAATCCTATTATAAATTTCTTCCAGGTTTACCCAGCGAAATTATCGACCTTGAAAATTTTAAATCTAGGAAATTCAAATTTGGGGAGTGGATTGATTTTCCTTTAGCCAAAATTCAGGTCGGGCTAATTGAAAATGCACCTGAAGGAGAAATTCTGATTCAATTAAACACCAAAAACAGTCTTCTCGGAAGGTACGCAGGTGAAAATTTACAAGTATGGCCTATAGATCAGTCATCTTCCATTTTAGGGCTATCTTTAAATACCTCCCATCCCGTGAAGGGTGCAGAATACCTTAATAATTTAATGGAGGTATACATGGGGATGGAATTGGAAGAAAAAAACAGGGTTTCAAAAAATACAGTTGATTTTATAGATAAGCAGATTTCAGGCGTAGCCGATTCCTTAAATTATTTTGAATCCAGTTTGGAATCATATAGAAGTAAAAACAAAACCTACAACGTTGAAGTGGAAGGAAGTTCTGTTTATAAGGAAATCACCGAATTGGAAAGACAACTTGCGCAGGAAAAATGGAAGAGGCAGTATTTTATGAATTTACAAACCTACCTGGTCAGGGAAAGCTATAATCAAATCATTATTCCTTCCGGAATTGGGATCGAAGATCCGGTATTGAATGGCCTTATTCAAAATTTAATCACCTTACAAAGGGAAAGGTCCGATTATCTGAACACATTGACTGAAGCCTCTCCATTGGTCAGAGAAGTTACCAGGAAAATAGATGATACCAATGCCTCGTTATTGGAAGCATTGAGGAATACCCACAATAATACTCAAAATTTGATTGCAGATTTGGAAAATAGAATTCAGACGGCAGAAAATCAATTCACCCGATTACCAAGTACCCAGCAGGATTTAATTAAGATTGAAAGAGGTTTTACTTTAAATGAGAGTATTTACACCTTTCTATTGCAAAGAAGGGCAGAATCAGCTCTTGCTATGGCATCCAACACCTCTTCAAGCCGGATCGTAGAATTTTCGCAACCCTCTGACAAACCCATAAAAGTAAAAGAAATAGCTGTATATATTGTGGCTTTGTTTGTAGGTTTTGCTTTTCCGGTGGCGTTTTTCAGCACCATCGTTTTTTTGGATAAAAGAATTAAAGGCCCTGTTGAGCTGGAGGAGGACTTGGCAGTACCACTTTTGGGTAAAATTTGTAAAAGTAAGATTAAAACTCCTTTGGTGGTTTTAAAAGAACCTCGATCAGTGATTTCAGAAACTTTCAGGTCATTGAAGACCAATATCAGCTTTGTTATTCCTAAGGACAAACAATTGACAATGGCCATTACTTCCACCTTGTCCGGTGAGGGGAAAACCTTTACCGCGATTAATCTGGCATCAATTTATTCCCTCAACCAAAAAAGCACCATTTTGGTAAGCTGTGATATGTTTAAGCCAAATACACTTAAGGACTTTGAATTAAAAAGTAAAATTGGCCTTTCAAATTTCCTGAGTGAACAAGTGAATAATGTATTTGATGTCATTCAACCGACCAAATTCCCTCTATTCAATATTATTACTGCAGGAGAAACTCCTCCTAATCCATCTGACCTTTTAGCATCCGAAAGATTTGGAATCCTGATGCAGGAGTTGAAAAAAAATTATGATGTCATTATTCTTGATACTCCCCCTGTAGGATTGATCAGTCAATCCTATGAACTATTGAAACACGTGGATTTGACACTTTATGTATTAAGGTATAATTTTAGCAAAAAAGAATTTATTAATGATGTCAATGAGATTAAGATGAAAAAAGGAGTGAAGAATGTTTTTGCAGTGCTTAATGATGTGGCTGCAAAAGAATTGACATACAAAGGGTTGAATTATGGTTATTATGAGGAGTCAAGAGATAAAAAATCTAAAATTAAAGGGGTTTTTGGAAGAAATAAAGCAGCATTATAAGTTTTTCTCCTTTTGGTTAGAATCTTATTTTTTATTGAATGAAGTTAAATTTCAGATGCTCATCTTTATGAAAAAGGATCATAAAAATTCTGCTGGCCGATGAAAGCATTTTTTCTTTTAATTGAATTATCCATTCCCATTTTCCTGGTTTATATTATATGGCAGAAAGGACAGCTTTCTATTTTATATATGCCGGTTATATTTTTTTGTTATGATTTAATAGAAATGAGCATGTCCGCCGCCATTAGATATTTGATATTTCTCATTATCATTGCTTTCTATGCTATTAACAACCCATTATTTATTAAGCGCAATGTTTTTGCCGTCATTTTGGTACTATATTTTCTTTTTTTATTGCCTTATTCCAGGAATTTAGTTGAAATAAGACCGATTTTTTTTGGTGCCATGTTATTATTCTTTTTTATCCCTTTCTTATCAGAAATTTCGAGAAAATATTCAAGACATCAGCTTTTTGAAGAACTGAGTAAAGCCGCATTCATTATTTTGATCCTTTTTATCATCAACGTCACTTTATCCACCCTTTTTAGATTCATGCCTACGGGTGCAGGTTACTATGGCACTACATCAGGCCTTCTTTATGGGGTTCTTTCACTGGATAATCTTAATATTTTGCCATTTGCTACCTATATCGTGGTGAGAAAAGGCATCAAAGATAAAAACTTATTATACCTTTTGGTGTTTTTAGTTGCTGCCTTTTTTATTCTACTTACCTTTAGGAGAACCGTGATGCTACTTACAGTTTTGGCTCCGATGTTTGTAATGGTGGAATTATTGAATTTCAGTCAAATTTTTGATTTTTTAAAATATGGATTCATCATTGCTTTAGTAAGTGTACTGGTTGTATTTCAAACTGGTTTTTTGGATGCTTTTTGGGAAAGGTATGAAAACCGTAAATTGGATGAAAGAGGTTTGGAAAATGAACCCCGGCTCATGGAATTTGAAATGGTTTATAAAGACATGTTTGTTTACTATGATTATAGTCCATGGTTTGGTTATGAACTATTTGCCTATGCGGGCAACTATGGTAAAGGTAAATTGGGACAGAGAAGTTTGCATACCGATTTTGGGACCATCATGCATTCCAGCGGAATATTAGGATTTTCCTTATATATTTTAATGGTTTTTGTGGCTTTTTTTTCAGTTTGGAAAAGAACAGAATCCAGGGAGGACTATCTTCGCTTTTTATTTTTATTCTTGGCATTTGTTGTTTTATTCATTTCAGGAAGATGGCATATCATTTCATCTATGTCTTTAATGTATTGTTTTTTGTATATTCCTTTAGGAATTAAATCAAAACAACAAAAAAAAATAAAAAAATCAGAAACACCATCCTTAAGCCAAATGGCTGAAGAAAATTCATTATATAATTGAGAAAATAAATTGATGATATATTATTTAGGCGAAACCTAAAATAAACAGTTTTATTAAGAAATAACCATACAATATGTTTTTTGTAAGTTGGTTTAAATCCATGATATTTTAAATTGATTTATTCATTTATATTGTTTTATAACTTTAAAATTTATAAGAATAATTAAATCTAAAAAAAGTAGTTTAGGTTGATAAAAATTTGATTTTATACCACTACTAAAAGAATGTGTTTTTCACAGCTTATCCTTTTATCTTTATTACTTTTGAAATTAGAGGCTTACCATGAACATTTTAATAGATATCAAACATCCTGCCCAACTAAATTTATTCAAAGGCTTGGCAAAAAAACTTACGGATTCAGGTTGGAAAGTAATAGTATGTTATTTAGATAGGGGTAAGCTACCAAAAATTATAGATAAAGAATATTCTGAATTTAACCGCATCAAAGTGGGGAGCAGTAAGGGGACAAAATGGTCCATATTCTGGAATGGAAATGTTTTGAGGACTACCTCTTTTTTACAAATTATCAATAAAGAAAAGATCAGTATCTGTGTAGCAGCTAGCAGTGCCCCCTTGGCATTGGCATGTAAACTTTCAGGTGTCCCACTCATTCAATTTTATGACGATCCGGAAAGAAAAGGCATTAACAAGATCAATGCTAAACTTTCCACAAAAATATTTTTCCCTCCTATCGTAAAGCCAGGTAAGAATATTGAGATATTTAATTGTCTTAAGGAGTGGAGTTACCTTAGCCCAAGCTATTTTAAGCCGGATGAAAATATTTTAAAAAAATACGGTTTAAAACCAAATGGATATGTTTTTGTTAGAGAAGTAAGTAATAAGTCATTTAACTATTATGATCAGAAAGATGCCATCATTTGTAGTTATTCAAATCTGATTGATAAAAGCATTCCAATTTTACTTTCATTAGAGGATAAAACCATTAAGGAAAATTTTCCTGAAAACTGGACCATTTTAGAGGAGCCTATTGACGATATTCATTCCCTGATCTATTTTTCCAAATTAATGGTTTCTTCTGGAGATAGCATGGCAAGGGAAGGGGCGATGTTGGGTGTGCCAAGTATCTATTGTGGTATCCGGGAAATGAAAGCCAATAAATTGTTGATCGAAAAAGGGGTTTTGGAACATTTCCCTGGAAATTTAGCTGTAGAACCCTTTAATAAATACATTTCAGCCGAATTGGACCATCAAAAACAATTACAAATTAGGGAAAATCTTCTGAAGGAATGGGATGATATGAATCAGTTTATGATCTCACAAATTTTAAAATATAAAAAATAAACAATATGAAAATTTCAGTTTTCGGATTAGGCTATGTAGGATGTGTAAGCCTGGGTTGTCTGGCAAAAAATGGACACGAAGTGATGGGTGTGGATATCAACCCTTTAAAAGTAGAACTGATTAATAGTGGGTTACCGACTATTGTTGAAAAGGACATCGATCAAATCATCAAGGAGGAATTTGATAAGGGTAAAATATCCGCAACTACCTCCGCTTTTGACGCAGTGAAATCTACCTCATTAAGCATTATCTGCGTGGGAACACCTTCTTCCCCGCAAGGTCATCTTAACCTTAACTATATCTATAAGACGGCGGAGCAAATTGGGGAAGTGTTAAAAGAAAAAGTTGATTTTCATGTGGTTGTCATCAGAAGTACCGTTTTGCCCGGGACCAACCGGAAAATGGGGGAAATAATTGAATCTTTTTCAGGAAAGAAAAGGGGGGAAAGTTTTTCCGTTGTCTCCAATCCTGAATTTTTGAGGGAAGGTTCTGCGGTGAAAGATTATTATTCTCCGGCTGTGACGGTAATTGGTGGTGATCATCCCGAAGCATTGGAAACAGTAGCTTCTTTGTATAAAGGATTGGAGGCACCAATAGAAATGACCAGTATAGAAGAAGCGGAAATCATCAAATATGTGAACAATTCATTTCATGCACTGAAAATTTCTTTTGCCAATGAAGTGGGGAACATTTGCAAATCTTTGAATATTGATTCCCACAAAGTGATGGATATCTTTTGTAAGGATACCCACCTCAATATTTCTCCAGTTTACTTTAAGCCTGGATTTGCTTATGGGGGATCCTGTTTACCTAAAGATCTAAAGGGCATCGTTACCTTAGCCCATGATCAATACCTTTCTACACCTGTTCTTAATGCCATACATGAATCCAATGAAAATCAAAAAAGAATTGCATTTGAATTGATCAACAGGACAGGGAAAAGGAATATTGCCTTAATGGGATTATCCTTCAAAGAAGGTACAGATGATTTAAGATATAGCCCCTCCGTTGATATTTCAGAAAAACTGATTGGAAAAGGATTTAATCTTTCAATCTACGATAAAAATGTGCATATTTCTAAATTGGTAGGTGCCAATAAACAGTTTATTGAACAACACCTTCCTCACCTTTCAGACCTGATCACCAATGATCCCAAGGAAGCATTAGAAAATGCGGATATTGTGCTGCTGAACCATAAGAATTTTGACCCAAAACCATATATGGATTTGCTTTCTCAAAAGGAGGCCTTGATTGACTTGGTGAGAATACCAGAGCTGGAAAAATTTCCTAATTATGTCGGTTTATGTTGGTGATAAGTAGGAGGTTTTTAAAAGTAAATTCCCCATTAAAATTTAAGTGGATCCATAAAGAGACTTTTTTTCCACCTTTAAAAAGGGAGGCAAATGTTTCAACCTTTTTACTAAGTTATAAATTGATGAAATATTTTACTTATGGAAGGGCAGACAAATAAATTTTTTTAAGTTTTTCTGCAACCGAAGGAAGATCTAATTTTAATTCGATTAGCCTTTCCCTTCCATTACATTTTTTCATGGCTATCACTTTTCTGATCTTATCAGCCAATTCGATGGGATCAAACCCTGTTATGGCATATCCTTCTGTATCTTCCAAGAGGTAGCTCACATCCCCTACATCTGTAAAGACTCCTTTACAATTACATGCCATCCCTTCCTTTACAACATTGGGGGATCCTTCTTCATAGGAGCACATCACCAAAACATCTACTGAATTGAGGTATTCAAAAACCTGATGATGGGGGATGGGGTAAGGAGCAATTATTTCAATATTTGTTCTGGCCAAATCTTCCCTTGCCTTCATCAGAAGTTGGTAATTTTTTCTCGGATCTTTACGGTTTCCCAAAAACAAAGCATATTTTTTATCTTCCCTCAGGCCAAGTTCTTTCCGAAAATTATTTTCAACGGAATAAAATTTTTCAATATCCACACCATTGGGCAGAACAATAGATTTCCTTTTTTGCCAAACGAATTTTTCAATATTTGGGGATTTAGAAATGATTTTTTTTACAAAGGGCTGGATCAATAAGGTCAACAGGGTATAGTAATTAAGATAAAGTCGGTTTTTTTTAAATTTATCAATTCTTCCATAAGCATCTGTACCCATTAAAGACAAAACAATTGGAATGCCTGGAAAAGAAAGTACGGCAACCCATGCTGATAGGGAGAAGTGGGCATGAATTAAATCAAAATTTGAATTTTTTAGTAGTTGTTTGAGTGGGCCTATATTGGATAAATACCCTTTCAATCCCTTTCCCGATACTTTAAAGTATTCAACCTCTACATTTCTACTGTTTAAAGAATCTCCCTGGACTTTAATAAATGGCGCAACATCAAAATTTTTAAGATTGCCTGAGGATACAAACAATACTTTCAATTTTTTGTGTATGGTTGAATTTTCATCTTTTGATAAAACCATTCTTTACGGGGATCAAATTATACGCATCGTGAATTAAATGATAGAAATAACGATTATAAATAATTATTATAAATTTAATACTTTAATAATGAATTATACTTTTATTACCTCTTTTTTAACTTTAATTCCAATGAATAATACAATTTTTAAAACTATACCAATAATAGAACATAACTTAAAGTAAAATTGTTGGAATCAGGTTTCTCATTTTTGGCATTTAAACCTGGGTAAATTTCCACTGTTTCTTTTACTGCCAACATTACTATTGTATCAAATTATTATAAATGGATCTTAGTTTTTTTGCGATTATTCTTGAATCCAAGCCCAATTCTTTTATTCTTTTCCTTCCATCACAGTGTTTCATGGCAACTACTTTATAAAGTGCTTTTTCCAATTCGCTGGCATCCCAATTGATGATGGCATATCCTCTGGTACCATTTACCATATTCCGTACATCTCCCGCATCGGTAAACACTCCTTTGCAATTGGATGCCATTGCTTCCTTTACCACATTTGGAGACCCTTCTTTAAAAGAACACATCACTAAAACGTCAACTGTGGAAAGCAATTTTATCACTTTTTTGTGGCTGATCGGGTAAGGATTGATGACTTCAATTCCTGATTGGCGTAAATTCTCTTTTAAACCCTCTAATAGTTTAAAATTCTTATTTATATCTTTGGGATTACCTAAAAACAAGATGTTTTTTTTATCCGGGTTTAAGCCCAACTCCTTGGCATAACTAACCCTTTTACCATCAATTATTTCCAGGTCCACCCCATTGGGTAGGACCATACTCTTATTTTTTAGCCAAACATGGCGCTCAATATTATAAGATTTAGAAATAATGAAAGAAACAAAAGGTTGGATTAACATTGTCATTAGTGTAAGGTATTTATTATAGAATTTAATTTTACTGAATTTTTTCAACCTGCCAAAGGCATCCGTTCCCATTATGGACAAGACGATAGGAATTCTTGGGAATGATAAAACAACTACCCAGGCGGATAGTGTAAAATGAGCATGAATAAGATCGAATTTTCTGTTATTAAGAAACTTCCGTAATTCTGAAATATTTTTTAAATACCCTAATATACCTTTACCTTTAATTTTATAATAGGTTATATTAATATTTTCTGATTTTAAGGAATCTCCTTGTATTTTGATAAATGGAGCAATGTCAAATTTTTTCATGTTCCCGGAAGACACGAAAAGTACCTTCAGGGGTATAAGATCATTGTCCCGAAAAGAAGTTTTTGGGATGGTTTCGACTGGTGGTAAATCAAGATGATCCCGAATCGGTTCATTTGAAAAATTTTGCATCAGGATTTTCTAATATTATCATTCAACCATGATTTTTTTCTTGATCTTCTACCCTAAAGTTGGATACTTCCCTTCTTGATTCAAATATACAATAATTTTTTATTGTGAAATAATAGTTTTTATCCGACCGGAAAAGGCTTAATTACCCTCTCAGAAACCAGAAAGTTGCCAGTTGCATATCATATTAACTACTGACCCTGTAGATTTAGGTCAGTGGTCCAAATAGCCTAACCAAATATTTATTTTCGAAATAACCTTAAGACATTTTTATGCCAGACGCCTACCAACCTGCATATATTTTCGGCGTTTGAAGCTCCTTCTAAAAACCCAATCCTTGGTATTTCATATATTAGCTTTAATGCCGATGGTGTAAGATAATCCGGCTTATTGGAAAATCCCAATTGAAAACCCTCTTTTTTTAATGCATTTTTTTCCCTTATGCCAAAATCCCCATTGGGGTAAGCAAATGTGTCAATTTGATGGTTAATCCATTTATTCAATTTTTCTTTATTCACAGAGAGTTCCAGTTGCAGCTCCTTATTATTGCAATTAGGCAAAATGGGATGGCTGTGGCTATGTCCTCCCAGGGATATCCATTGCGATTGGGCGATCGACTGGATTTCTGATATGGTCATGGCCTCCCTTGGTAAATTTATTTTTTTCTTTATTTCAGATAGGATGGCGTTTCTTTCCTGGTTGGGAAATTTTTTTAGCTCCTGAGAAGTAGGATAATTCATTCCTAGCCTTTTCGCCTTTTTGGCATAGTTGAACCAATAATTCCCCTCTTCGATTGCCTCAGAAGGAACAAATATGGTGAGGGGTACTTTTTTTTGGATAGCTACCGCAGCCAAATTTGCAAAGTTTGATGCCCAGGCATCATCCGCTGTGATAAGAACTGCACCTTTTGGGAAAGGTAAAGATCCATTTAATACCTTTTTTAGGTCCGCTATACTGATAAATGTGAAGCCGTTTTTGGTTAACCATTGAATGGTGAATTCAAATTCTTTTTTTGATGGATGATGAAAATAAATCGACAAAATATGATCTCCCTTTAAAGCATTTTTTTTGGCGCGGTTAACCAAGCCCATGAAAATAAAAAATTGGGCAACAAAATAGGCCAAAATATTCCTTGCGTTAAATTTCATGTGTTGATAATTATAATAAATCTAATTTTATTTATGAAGTAGGCACTTGGTCCATTATAGTAAAACTTTTTCAAAACAGATCTTAAGTTTGTTTAAAAATTAAAATTATGAGGCTATTATACTCCTCTAAGAATTTTTTAAAACAAATTTCCTTAAAAAGGTTGTTGGAAAAGATAGTGTTATTTGATGAATGCCTAATTCGATTATACATATAGGCTGAAAATGAAAACTTTGAGCATGGGTTTAATCAATGATTCTTTGCATCCTTTCAATATGCTCTCTATTTAATAGGATTAAGTTTCCACTTTGATAATCTACTATTTTATGTAGTTTATTTATTTTATTATCATAATAATACATTTCATAACCTAAATCTAAAAGCCAATCCAATCCTTTGCTTTTATAAGAAATTTCTAAAGACAGAACAGGAAGGTGTCTTGTGATTGTTTTCTTTCCGCCTTCTAATACATTGATTTCATTTCCTTCAGTGTCACATTTGATAAAATCAATTTTTTGAATATGGTTTTCAGTGACATAACTATCGATCGTTGTTACTTTAATTAATTCTTTTTTGTGTTTTGTTTCACTGATATTTCGTAAAGTCGATCGGGTCCCTATTACCAAACCATTATCAAAAACAGGTATGTAGATCATTGTTTCTCCGACAACATTACTTACTCCTAACTGATTGATTGTTACACTTTTGAGCCCCAATTTTTCTTTCAAATATTTGAGTGAATTGAAATTGTCACTTACAGGTTCAAAGCAATGTACGTGTCCTTTACCATTTTTGACTATATCATTAATTCTGCAAGCATATTGCCCCATATTAGCCCCGATATCAAGTACAATGCAATTAGAAGAAATTAATTCCTTTAATAAAGGTGATAATTCATGAGGAACACCTAATTTATAGTTCATTATTATTTTCAAAACCTTTATTCTATTGTACCATTTTTCACTAAAAATAAAATGGACAATTCTTTTTTGTAAATAATTTTTTGTTTCTAGTTTTTCCATAGTTAGTTCTAATTTTTATTTTTGAATTAGGCACTTAATAAGTAAATTCTTTATATGGGTACGGGGACTTGGCGGCCATCCTTCTCATCAGATTTTCAAAGAATCCTTCCTTCATTTTGTGGCGGTTGAACCTGTAGGTGTACTCGTTGATGTAGGGATCCTTCATAAACCCTCCCAGATTGGCCTTAGACGCAGTTTCCACTACCCTGCCAAACCAGCGGGAAACACCTTTCGAACCCCTTTCTATACCTACCACCATGATTTTCTTTTTGCCTTCGTTCTTTCCCATGGCCTTGTCATCCTGGCCGCCCACATAGGATTCGTCCACTTCCACCTCCCCCACTATGGGGAAGTTTTGGCTGCTTTCCATCGCCTTCATCACCTTCTGCTTGAAAAGCCAGCAGGTCTTTTGCCTTAGCTCAAGCTTACGGCTCAGTTCGCAGCTACTGACCCCGTTCTTGCTGGCGGAAATATAAAAGACGATATAAAAGGCTTTAAGCAGGGAGAATTTACACTGGTGAAAAAGAGTGCCGGCCGTGGGGGACTCAAGCCGACCACATTTATTACATTGTCTGTCAAACTCTTTTATTCCCTTACAATATTTGGTATAACCGCACTTTTTACACTTATAACAGTCTTTCCACTTGAGGTCTGCCAAATACTTATGACAAGCCCTGTCATCGGGAAACATCCTCTGAAATTCAATTAGGGAGAGACTCTTATACCTTTTTTCCATAAAATTAGGTTTAAAGGCAATATAGCTATATTTTTTCCATTTATAAAACGCCTAATTCAATTATATTTTATGATTCAGGTATTTTTTTAACTTATTCTGCTTAGCTGAAAATTGCAAATGTATCGGAAAAGGTACATTAATTCGGTTCAGAACCGAAAATAAAAAACATTTGGTTTCCGGTAAGTAGATGGGTTGGTAATAAGAAAATGCCAGGGTTGGATGATTAAATTCATTAATTTTCGATAAAAAGGGCTCTCCTGTTTTTACATGGGTAGGGATGTACCAGAGGACGGCACACAGAGAATTTCCGGCCGTGAAGCAAAAAAAGTGATGCCCTATTTCTATTCTTTTCATGCAATCATATAAAAACTCCTTCCTGGAGATGATTCCCTTTGATTCCTCAAAACACATTAAATCATGAATATTGTTTTCATGAATCTGAAATTGATTGGAAAGAACTTCCTGCCCAATTGAATTGACCTTGATATAGGTTTTGGTCTGATCGCTGAAAATTTTATTGATTCCTTCATAATCAAAAACCTTGAAACCTTTTCTAAATAGAAGAGAGGATTTTTTCTTAATATGTTGAAGGTGATGGACCATCTTGCTGGGCTGATCTTTGTATTTAGGAAAATTATCAAAGATTTTTTTAATTTTATTTTTTATAAATTCTTTCTCACTTGCCAGAAAGTTATCTAATCGGGGAAAAATCTTAAGTTCATAAGCCTCTTGAGCGGTTGTCGCCAACATTTCTTTATACCCTTTTGCACCACCAGGAGTCAAATCAAAATATTTTTTCCCCGTATTTTTCAATTCGATTCCAAGCATCAGAAAATGCAATATGCCCGGCGAGTATTTGGCATAAAAAGGGGAATGGGAATTGATTCCTTGTAGATGGACCATATCGAAACCAACAATTCCAGCATTGGAGGCAATAATTTCTTCATTCAATTTTAGTATACTTACATGTAATAATCCCAATTCAAATAGACGGACCAGAAATTCCTTTCTTTGGACTTCCTGCTGAAAAGCCACTTTGTCATACATAGCCCCTTTTCTAAAATCACTTTGAATAATCAATTCATCTATGATGGCAATAAATGCCTCAATATTAGAAATGATTTTAAATTCAAGATTTCCCTTTCTTTTAAGCCTATTGATTTTTTCTTTACGGTTTTTCTTTTTTAACTCCTTGTTCAATAATTGCTCATTGCTCGCCATCAAAGGTTGGAGGTGGGCTTTTATGAAAATATTTTTATTCCATTTTGTTGAAACCTCAAACTGTTTAATGGGGGTATTGGGAGGTAGATATTTTAAGCTGATTGTTCGTCGGGGAAAGTGTTTTTTTAATAGTCCAATGGATGCTTCTAAAACATCATGGCTATCTACCGATGCGGAAAGCCAAACCTGGTATTCAGCTAGATTGGTTCCTGCGGCCGTGATTGTTCCCTTTTTATCTATGGTTAGGGTAAATATCCCTTTAAGGTTTTGACCATCCCAATCCGTTATAACAATAGGAATGAATTCTTTGTAATATGCATACCATGTTAAAACAAAGTCTTTGCTTTGAAATACAGTAGCCCAGGGACAAACACTTAGAAGGAGGTCCCAAGCTTTTAAAAATTTTTCATCCCTCAATAAATCAGTTGCCTCTTCTTGTATAAAAATTTTCATTCCCAAATTTTAATGTGTTTTAAAATTGTCAGAAAGATAATTCACTTTTCCATTAACAGGAAAGATTGCCGTTGCCTGTACCAGCAGTTTTTCAAGTTTCATGGTCCCAAAGAGGGAAGGATTGAGGAGGCAATTTCCATAATTTCCTCTTTCCTGGATAGTGCCTTTGGGTGAATATAGGTACCCTTATGAATAAAGGCAGGTTCATCTTCATTTTTGTTTGTTTTATCATTGATTTCCTGAAACCAAATACTGACCAGTAGCCTTCTTTCCTCAGCCCAAGAAAGACAGATCTCTCCAGCTTCCACCCTTTTAAAGGCATCCGAAAGAAAATCCCACCGTGAAGTACCTAAATGATCATCATAAGCCAATAAATGCTGGATATTGTTTTTTTCAAGCTGAATGGATTCCGAGGTGCTTCCTGATTGATGCCCCATTGAGAGAAATATTCTGTTTTTAAGGTGATTTAATTTTAATTTGATAAGGTGTTTTGACAGCTGAACTTTCACGTTGAAGGTCATGGGCCTGATTCCCTTCGATAAAAGAAAGGCATGTAACTTTTTCCGGAGTTTTCTTTTCGATTTGAATACAGGATCCTTACATATCGTTAGTTCATAAACCTCATCGGCATTTGAAGCCATTCTTTCTTTATAACCATCATCTCCCGGTGTAAGATCGAAATACTCAAAACCCTGTTTCTCCAAATATTTGCCCAAAACAAATAAATGTACAAGGCCTGGGGAGTGTTTGGAATAAAAGGGGGAATAGGTAACCAAACCTGATAAATGCACCCATATTTTAGATTTCATGCCTATAATGCATGAAGTGATGACATCATCCAATTTTAATACGGATACCTGCAATATATTTTGTTCAAAAAGAGAAATAAATAGGGGCCGCCTCAATGGATTGGAGGTGGAAGGTGTTTTATTGAATAGTGCACCCTGCCTGAAATCATATAAAATCATGACCTCATCATAGACTTCAATAAATCGGTTGATTTCTGTAATCTCTTCAAATTCCATTTTTCCGGCCTTGACAAATCGATTGTATTTTGCTTTCAAATGTCTTTTTTTAAACACCGACCTGAAATCAGGATGCGACATCTGCATTAAGGGTCTTCGGTAGGGCTGTACCACACTTAATTTATTCCATTTTGGATTTTCATCTAACCAGGTTAAACTTTTTGCGGAAGGAATAAACCGAAAGACCAGTTTACATTTGGGGTGATTCTGGAGAATCAAATCAAATGCCTTGGACAAAAAACTTTCCTCTTTACCTTCCCTTACAAGCCAAGTTTGATACTCGGCATCGTATTCACCAAGACCCACAATTTTAGCATGGCTCTTTTTTATTTGACCGGAGGATTCCCTTTTAATCGCTAAAAAAACTGCTGCTTCAAGCGAACTGTTGGATTGATCAATGGCGATAAGCGGTACAAATTCAGAAATTTTGATCAAGTACCATGACCTAATGAATCCGGGACTTTGGAAAATGGTTGTTTCTGTGCTTTCTTCATATAGGTTACTTAATCTTTCAAAAAAAACAGGATCTTCCAATAATTGTAAAACCGCATCACCTTCAACAAGTCTGATATTTTCTTGATTCATTTTTTATTTTTCGGTTTAGATCAATTTAGAAAAAAGTGTAGTTTAAGCTTTAAAAAAAAAAACTAATTTCATCCTTTATTTCCTGTTTTGGCAGCCTAATGGTTTACTAATTAATTATATCATTTGGGATTTTATAATGAAATTTCTTCTGGTTGATGCTGAAAAGGCATAATACGGCCACATAAAATTTCCTCATACAATTTTATAAAATGCTCGCCCATTTTTTGAATGGTAAAATTTTTCTCCAGGAGTTTTTGACCGGCCCGGCCAAATTTCTGTCTTGTTTCAGGTTGATCCAATAAGTCAGAAATTATTTGAGCTATTTCATCATTGGATTCTTCCGTAATCAACCAACCATTTTCACCGGGTTTTATTAATTCCCTCGTTCCACCCGCATCATTGGCAATGACAGGTTTTTCCAGGGCCATATATTCCAATATGGCGTTGGAAATGCCTTCTCCATGTACCTCCTTATTGGAAAGCAAAACACCAATATCACAGGCATTCACCAAGTCTTCAACGTCGTAAATTAGCCCTGTCATGATTAATTTTGGATGACCATTCGAAATTTCCAAGCACTTTTGGTATAGACTGTTTTTTCCCTTATGAAAGTGGCCTACTCCAATAAAACTTACGTCATTTCGACTTGCCAGTACTTTTTTCGCTATTTTAAAAAACCTTTCATAATCTTTGTTTTTTGAAAAGGTAGCGACCATCACTACGGCGAAGGGGGTTTTGATTCCATATTTTTCCTTAATGCCTGATTGATTTGCAAGGTTCCTAAAACGATCGAGATTTACCCCATTATAAATCACCCTGTATTTTTCTTTTGGCGGGTTGTAGGCTTGAATGCCTGCAAAAGAATTGGATAGAATAATATCTGATTGGCGAAAGTTTAATTTATCGATGAGCCTGTTGCCAACAGAAATATTAGGGGAAGCATTGGTGATTTGAGCATTGATTAAAGGGATTTTTTGGATCATCCTGGTAGGTAATACATACAAAGTTTGCATCCGGCCCCAGGTATGTATGATGTCAGGTTTAAATTCAGCAGTGATACGATAAAATAGATACGGAAAGATACTGATACCAAAAAAATTGTTTTTATTTATAATTTTTAGTGGTATTTCAAGTTGGGTAAATGCCGGGAAATCAATGTCCTTAGCGGTGGTGACAACCATCATTTCATATTCACCTGTTTTTTTTAAAAAAGTTAGAAGTTCCATAAACCTTCTTTCCTTACCCCCTGCCACCAAACCTCCAATAAAAAATAAAATTCTTTTCATACAATTTATGCCTTTATATGTAGCCAAATGTAAAGCTAATAAAAACCGTCACTTTTTTACAGAAAGTGACGGTTTTTAGAAATTAGAAATTAAATGATGAAAAAGGGGTCATCTTTTTATGAATTTGAATACATCTTGCCCTCCGTTTCTGTTAACTAAAAGAACATGCATTCCCTGAACAAGATGATGTTTGGAAATATCAATGGCAAGTCTACCCTTTTTAATCTCATATTCTCCTTCCATAATTTGGACACCCCTCATATCAAAGATATAGATTTGAACTTTATCTTCCATCACACCTGATATTTCAAGGTTAATTACATCATCTACAGGATTGGGAAACATCCGGGTAACCAATGCGGGTTCTGTTTGACCGGAGATCGAATCAACATCTTTTTCTTTTTCGGAAATGGAATTGAAATCCCCTAATATTCTAAGTCCTTGACCCGAAGTGGCAAGGTTAGCGATTTCACTTCCGCTAAGTGCTCTTTTGTAGAGTCTGATTTCATCCAGGTCACCGTCCCACCTGTTGCTGGCTTCTCTTGAACCTATCATCAGATCGGTGGTATTGGAGAGGATCAGGGTGGGTGAATAGGAAATGGAATTGTCGGCTTCTCCGTTGACATAAAGCGTGGAGGTGGTACCATCAAAAGTCACGGCGACATGCATCCAGGACTGTCCATCGGTCGGGTAATCAGTATTGGACCGGATCAAATAATTGTTACCCTCACTTTCCCTGTTGAACCTGAATTCTATTTTCCCGTTTTCGAAGATGCTGAATTCATAGCCATTAGGTCCACCTTTAGAAAGGATCTGTCTTCTTGCCAATCCCATAGGCCTGATCCAGGCAGCGATGGTGATGGCCTCATTGATGTCCAGCGTGGCATTATGGGGCACAGTGGCAAATCTGTTCAGCGATCCGGTCAGCCTGAGGGCTAGCCCCACCTGTCCTTCCACCCAGCTTACCCCTGAGGTGTTCTGAATGGTGGCATCATTGCCGTTTCCTGAATAGTCGATCAGGGTGTTGCCACTTCCCTCATCCATCATCCAGTGTCCCACAAGGTCATTGGCCATGGTTTCGGATGCAGTGGTAAAACTCCTGACCTCAGACCAAGGTGACTCTCCGGCCGTATTTGAAGCTGCCACCCTCCAGTAATAAGTGGTATTGAAGAGCAAATCGGGAGTGGAGTAGGATGTTTCTGTTATGCCTGCTAGATCAATCAGATTGCCTGAGAAATCAGGGGTTTGGGCAAATTGGACCCTGTAGTCCCCGGCAAATTCCACCGCATTCCACTCCAGAATAAGGCCGGAAGGAACCAGACCCACTGATCCATCAGCGGGAGTATTTAACTGGGGAGCAGCTGGCGCTACAGGTTCACCGTTGTAGATTTCATATATCTCAAAATCAGCCAGCGCACCCCTGTAAAGTCTTACTTCATCCAGATCGCCGTCCCACCTGTTGTTGGCTTCTCGTGAGCCGATCATCAGGTCGGTGGTATTGGATAGGATCTGTGTAGGAGAATAGGAAATGGAATTGTCCGCTTCACCGTTAACATAAATTGTGGAGGTGGTACCATCAAAAGTGACAGCGACATGCATCCAGGTCTGTCCATCGGTCGGGTAATCAGCATTGGACCGGATCATGAAATTGTTTCCCTCATTTTCCCTGTTGAACCTGAATTCTATTTTTCCGTTTTCGAAGATGCTGAATTCATAGCCATTAGGCCCACCTTTAGAAAGAATCTGTCTTCTTGACAGTCCCATAGGCCTGATCCAAGCGGCGATGGTAATGGCTTCATTTATATCCAGACTGCTGTTATGGGATACTGTAGCAAACCTGTTCAATGATCCTGTCAGTCTTAGGGCAAGACCTTCTACACCACTAACCCAGGTGATTCCCGAATTGTTAACAAGGGTAGCATTATTGTCTTTGCCGGAATAGTCAATAAGTGTACTTCCAGCTCCCTCTTCCATTTTCCAGTAGCCCACCAGCTCTGAGGATGTGGTCTGGTCGGGGGCAGTGGAAAAGATCCATTCGGTTGACCAAGGAGAGTCTTCGCCCTCGAGATTAGTAGCAGCCACTCTCCAATAATATAGGGTATTTGCCTGTAATTCAGGGGTAGTAAAAGATGTACCGGAAATATTCTGGTCGTTGACTACGGTTGTTGAAAAATCGGAAACCAAAGATACCTGAACCTTATAGGTAGCGGCCAATGATCCAGCCTCCCAGCTCAGCTCAACGGTTTTTGAAAGGCCTGTAGCCTCATTTTCGGGACTCGCAGGCACCGGAGCATCCGGCAGTACGGTTTCGGTCTCTTGGGTGGTAAAACTCCGGACTTCGGACCAAAGTGAAACCCCTTCCTCATTGGAAGCTGCTACTCTCCAATAGTAGGTGGTGAGATCCTGGAGTTCAGGAGTGGTAAAGGAAGTGCCGGTAATTTCCTGAACATTGGCTACGGTGGAAGAGAAATTGGAATTCAAAGATATCTGTAGCCAATATGCTGCGGCCAGTGACTCAGCTTCCCAGGTTAATTCGGAAATATTTTCGATACCGCTGGCTTGATCAGCAGGAGAGATTATTGTGGGAGCATTGGGTATAATCCCTGATACATACCCTTGGATGGGAAGCTCAAGTAGATTATTGTTCCCATACTCCACGACCAATTTAGCATCCAGATTTTCTTTTGTACCATTATAAGTGAGCGGAATGGGATTAGAACTGTTGGCGGATAAAATCGCATGATTTAATGCCCCATTCACAAATTCAAAATCAGAGGCATCATTCCCCCCTATGTACATCTTTTTGATATATATGGCTTGATTTCCCCCTGAAACACTCAAATCAGCCACAAGTTGACCTTCGCTGTCCACTTTTAGGTTTTCCACTGCTGAAATGGTACTCCCGGATAGGGATTGTCCTTTTGGATTATTTATTCCAAAGTATTCCATATTCCTTTGTCGGCCGCCTCCTCTTTTAGGAGAACCGCCAGCTACAAATAATCCGTTCCCGGAAACGATTCCCTGTGTACCATGTCTTGGGAAATTCATATCCAATCCACTGGACCAGGTTTGTGTGGAAGGATTATATATTTCTGTGATGGCCAATGCATCATCGCTGTCGAGAATTTCACCTCCGGCTATCAACAATTGATCATTAAAATTGGCTGCTACTGCAGCTCCCCTTGGTGTTGGAATATTGAGGGTGCTGGGCAGGGTAGACCAGGTTTTGGTATCAAAATCATAAACATCTACTTCTTGGATTACAGGTTCAAAAACACCCCCATCTCCACCTGATAACCTTCCGGAAGCTGCATATAATTTATGACCAATCACCACAGCTTGAAAATGGTCCCTTGCACGGGGAGCATCGGCTAAGGCTGTCCAGGTGCCTGTTGCCGGATCGAATTCATCGAAGTAGGGAACATATCCCCCGCTATGGCCGATTGTATTTCCTCCTATAATATAAAATTTATTCTTATACATTACTAATCCTGTTGAACCCCGTCTTCTTTCCTCAGGTATTTCAGGTCCCATGATGTATTGTTCATTGACCGGATCAAAAATCCAGATGTGAGTGGCCGGGCTTTCATCCGGATAGTCGTTGTCCTGAAAAGCACCTATTACCCAAATAAATCCTTTGTATGTTGTGGCCTGGAAATGGTTGAAACTTAGGGGGGCTACATCTACCAGGGCATTCCAGGAATCCGCTTCATAATCGTAAACATCAATGGTGGTGGAATTTTCCCTTCCTCCCATGATATAAAAGTATTTACCTGCCTGGACAAAAGAATTTTCATGTCTTTCGGTATAGTTTTGGTTTTCATTGCTGATATTCCAGGATTGTTGGTCGATGGTCCATGTGAAGTTGAAGAACTCCAAATTTTGAACAGGATAATTGGAATCTTTGATCTGAATAGTTACATGGTACGGGGAACCGGCAATGGCACTGCCATCCACGGTACCGTAAATCCTGCTATTTACCTCTTCGATATCGATTCCAGGAGGCAGGTTGGTAGCAGTATAATAAAGAGTTCCTACTCCGCCTTCGGCTCTGATCCTAAGGGTCCCGTCAAGCACTTCACCTACCATACTCAGCTGGTCTTCTATTTCCTCTACAATGATAATCGGATCGGATACCTGAGTGCCCAGGATTTCAATGGCATGGACCATCGGGTTTCCGATTTGCTTAACAAATTCAATATTCAGGACGCCATCAGTCACATTTACCGGAATTTTTTCCATTCCGGCAGCACCATGGCCAAATCTTTCCACCAGGTCAAGATTATCCAATACTAGTTCATTCTCCATTTGGACATCAAAAACTCTTGCTCCGGTGGAGGAACTCTCATTGGTGCCATTTCCAAAATATAAATTGACATTATAATCCCCATTGGTCACAGGAATGCTGTAAATCATATTTTCTGAACTGGAATTTTCACGGGCTTTTTCAAATATTCCTGTGAAAGTATTATTATTGATGTAAGAAGGAATCGAAGAATGCCTATCTTCATAATTAAAAACAGTGGATTTAGATGTACCTAAATTAACGGAATATCCATCGCCATCATAGACCCCATCTGTTGTATTTTCTTTCCAGTTGGGTGAAGTACCTTCGCCGGATACGGCCCCTCCACCTGCATTTACCCTATACAAAATCTGCTCTGCAGGGATGACATCTACGACAAAACTCTGTTCGGCATAATAGCCATCTTGATCGGTTGCGCGGAGGGTAATCTCCGTGGAAGCCGGTTCACTGGGAAAAGTCAGTGTCAATTGACTACCGGAAATGGTGGCTCCAATTGCTGAATTGCTGTTGGTTAAAGAGAAATTCAGATTTTCCACCCCATTGTTATCATTGAAATATTCTGTTAAATCGTATTCCCTATCCCCAGAACCAACCTGGCTGGTAAGGTTTAAAAATCTATTGATGAGGTAAGGCTGATCCGCCGTAACTTTGAAGTAATCATAAGTGGCCATGAACTCCACGCCTTCCTGGCCGGATGATCCATAAACCCCAATTGCCAGAGGAAGGGAGCTATTCTGGATGATATCCAGTAGTGGACCGGTCAGCGATTTAATACCTAAGCTTATCACATCCCGGTTTCCAATTTGAACCATAGGTTCTACAATTCCCATTACAGAAGAGACCCTTAAGATAAATTCAACTTTTTCGCTGGAATTTGGCCTTTCTCCAACCGAAATAGGTACCATGAGCGGATCATTGTCCGGAACATCATTGGTTTCCAAAGCCGCAACCACATGAGTTTTAGTAAACACGAATTTGAAAAAGTTACTTTGGGTACCATCACCCATTTGTATGCCCAATTCTCCATCGTGATCAATATTATAAAACATTTGTGGACCCTCCAATCCAAGCAAAGCGGCCCTGATCAGAAACTCTCCGGTTTCTAAACTCACATTTACCCCCAGCTGGAATCCCTTATCCTGGTCGTTCGAAGTACCGTTGGCCGTACCGCCTGTCATGGCAATTTGAATAGCGCCTGCAGCGCCCCCATAAATGTCATTGGGCAATGGCCCTTCATCCAGTACGTCCAGCCAGTTCAGCCAGTTGGGATTGGGGTCCCCATTGTTCATCAAGCCTGTCAAACCCAGTCCTAAATAACCAAAAGGCCTTCCCAGTTCATCTGTATTGTCTGAAAACAATTCATTATCGATGGGGAGGTTAGTGGGGTTCCCCAATTGAAAGGGATCCGATTCATCAGGTGTACCATCCGCGTCATCGTCCAAATCATTCAAATCAGAAATTAAATCGCCATCAAAATCAGAAGGATTAGACCCACCGGAACAATAATCGGTACCATTGTCAATTTCATCATGATTGGTATATCCATCATTATCATAATCGGCATCAGCGTCAAATGAGGGGTCGCTGGGTTCAGGACAAAGGGCCAAATCTGCTGGTGTAAAAATATTGATGCGATCGTCAAAAGTAGCCACCCAAATGGTTCCGGGGAAAACCTCAGTATCTCCATTGGAGGTAATTCCCAAAGCATTTCCTCCATTTAAATTCCACTTATTTTCAAAAATATCTTTTAAGGAACCATCTGGATTAAGGGTAACCAGGTGAAGTCGGCCACCATTTCTTCCTGCAATTAATGCACCTTGTATAGCACCTCCAAATGCGGAGGAAGTATATTCCTCTATGGCATTGGTATTGATGGGCCACATGGTCACTATTTCCGGTTGTGGACCATTTGGATTATTCAAATCAGGTGCCCTGTAATCTGCATTGGTTGGATTGGCCAGGCTCAAAGGTACTGGAGGCCAGTTGGCAGGCAAGGTAGTGGAGGCATAGGCCAAAAATCCAGGTTGGTTGGGTGCAACCGGCTCTAAGATCTGTGTTCGGAAAATTTCATTTTCCGAATAGGAAGGGTAGATGAGTTCCCAGCTATAAGTATCATCAATACTTTTGGTATAGAGTCCTGCTCCACCGGGATTAAAAGGAAATGAGGCGCCTAATGTGTAGGGATTACCGGGATTGGCGCGGATAGGAGCAGGGTGGCCGCCATAATAAGCTCCAAATTGATAATTACTGATATCATCGGTAACCATCATCAGATGATCCCGATTGGTGACGTATTCACCGGATGGAGCGGGATTGGTAGAATTATTGCCCAATTCCCCAGGGACATAATTATTGGTTACATTTGCCGGGTCACCTTCATTTTCAGGTAGACCGCCCCAATTGGAATTGGGGCCATTGTCTGTCACAAAAACTTTACCGGTTTCGGTCACGACCAGGTCATAGGCATTCCGGTATCCACTGGAAAAAACCTGTACAGGACCTCCTACTATTTGCATGCCCATGTTCAATCCATCGTTACCTCCAAACGGATCCCCTACATCGATACCGTTATAACTCGGATGGTTAGGATCATAGATTCCATTCACATTTTCCCTAAAGGGATCATCCAGTGTGGGAATATCATATTTGAATTTCCTGCCGGAGCTTGGGTCGGTTTGGGTAGGTAAGGCATTAATGGCATTTAAGTCAATAGAAAGTATGGAGGCTGATAATGCATATTCATTGGTCCAGGCAAAATTAGTACTTGGAGACCCTGCATTGGTATTACCACCGCTTGTGACCAACAGATATGGCTTCCCGTTGATTGTTTTTAATACCAGCCCATTGGTAGAATGATTTTCTTCCGATCTTGGCAAACCCCTAACCAAATCATTGACATCCCATGAAGAACCTGTCCAGGAAAGGCGGGTGATGATTCCGGAATTTGTATCCAGTACCCTGTCTCCGGATGGCCCCCCCCACTTAGGATCACTTGATCCTATATAAATGACAGGATTGGAAGCCGTACCTACAACCGTTATGCCCGTTGTTTGCCTTAAACTCCTTCCATCCCTTGCCAGGACCCCGATATCATCATGATTGGGAATATTCTGGACATCCAACAAAGTTTCATAATTGGTTACGGAGTAAGTGTTCTGCCCAGTTTTTTCGATGGTATATATCCTGATTTCACCTTTTAAATCGGCCAGATATAACCTTCCATCAGGTCCAAATTCCAGGGATGTACCCCGTTCCGGAGCAGGAAATCCATTGAATTGGAGGGTGGAAATATCAAATGGCACATCCTGTGCATACAGGAATCGGCCAACAAACATAAAAAGTGCAAAGAACATTGCATACTTTGCCTTTGAGCGGGAATTTGGAACAATGAACATACTTGAATTATTTACTATAAAAACTTTTAAAAACTTTTTTTCTCAAAATTAAATTTTGAAATTGGCTTTAGGGTTGATTCGGTGTTGTAAATATAGTGATCTAGATAATAAATACAAAAAAAATATTTACAAATGCATAAATACGTATATATTATGTATGCTTAAAGAATTGAAAATGGAGTACTAATTCATTAAGAAATGAGTTTTGGTGGCTTTCGGTGACCTTTTTAGCGGGTTAGGGCTACCTCAAAATTTTCCTGAAAAAAGTTTTTGAGGACCGAATAGAAAAAAAAATAGTTGACCTGACCTAATTTTTGAATTTTCCCTTCTATAAATCCAATTTTTTAATAGGCTTGAATTTAGGAATGAGGATAAAAAAAAAACTTTGGAACGATATGTGTCGTTCCAAAGCTCTATAGGGGGGATATGATTTATACCTAATATTGTAAGTTTAATGGTGCTTTATTTATAAATATCCATTATCTGTGAGGAGCTTAAAGCTTCATTATATAACCTTAAATCATCCAGTGACCCAATCCATCGGTTAATTTCATTTTTAGCGCCAATCTGTAACGGAGCCCTGTTGGTATTGATGCGTGTAGCATTGTATGTGGAGGAATTATCCTCCTCCCCATTGATATACAATGTTGATTTTCGGCCATCGAAAGTAACAGCCACATGCATCCAAGTACTCCCATTGGTAGGATAATCCTTTTTGGATTGTATCATATAATCTTTTGCATTTGTACCCCTGTTGATTCTGAACTCAACTTTTCCATTTTCAAAAATGCTCAATTCATAACCATTTCCTTTGGAAAGGATTTGCTTTCTCCCTTTTTTTGTTGGTCGGATCCATGCAGCAATGGTGATGGTTTCCGATAGGTCCACCGATGAGTTGTGGGGAACAGTGGCAAAGCGGTCTACTCTACCATTCATTCTTAATGCATTTCCATGCTTTCCGGAAACCCAGGAAATATCTGAGGAATTTTCAATTCTGGCATGATTTCCTTTACCAGAGTAATCTTGTATTGTACTTCCACTGTTTTCATCCATTTTCCAGTGACCTACCAAATTGCTGCTGGAAGGGTCAGAATTTTCTGAATTTCTTGAATCGGTAATGGAATTAACTAAATCATTATTGGTGGTTTTTTCGATTATCCCATTGATAATATCGTTTCCCTTTTCTTCAGTCACCTTAAATTTAAAAGTTACCGGCTTTCCTATTTTACCACTTTTATTATGTCCCAAATAAGGTGTCGCAACTAAAGTATAGTTGCCTTTTGGTGTGCCCCCGTGATTATGGTAATTGCCCCTATCATATCCATATAAACTGTATTCTGCTTCATTTCTCGTTACCGTTAAATTCTTAGGTCCTTTCAGTTCAAACTCCACGCTTCCTTCAAAATCCTCTGCAAAATTCGCACGCAGGGATATCCTGTTGTCGTCTAATGGTCTTATATTTATTATACCATTATTGGGGACTAATCCCAAAATTTTGTTGCCAATGGTATTGATAAGTGTAAATGACTTGATTTCCGGAATATATGGACCCCAACCCTTGTCGTTATCCTCGCTGGGATCCATTTCTTTGTAAGAGGCCTTTTCATTGCCCATTCTTATGTTATCATAATACAAAACCCTGGTATCTACGTTGGTAGATTTCTTTGCCCAGGAGTCTTTATAGATTCCCACTTTCCATCTTGGCATACGTTCCCCTTTATATTTATTGGGGCCTGTATGCGTTAGAATTTTATTTCCGTTTCTCCAAATTTCCACTAATCCTTTACTGTATTCGGAATGAACGATATGGAAGACAAAATTTATCCATTCGTTTTTAGGTACCCTTCCAAAGTCATAATGGTCCCACATGGCCGTCCTTAAATCGTCATCATGCCCAATTCTAAAAATAAAATCATCTTTGACTACCCTTAAGGATAAAGTTGGTGTGCCGCCATTGTGCCATTGGGTAATCACCTCGTCATCACTGTCCTTTTCGAACCCATTTGAAGGCAGGTAAACGGCAAAACTATACCAATTTTCGTTGTCAGAAGGTGCTTCAACAAGAATCTCTGCCCTTTTGCCGGATCGGGTGGCTTTGTCATCCGTTTTGCGTAATTCAAATCTCCCTACATGATTTCCTTTAAAAGAGGGGGAGTTGGATACCTTAAAGGAGTGGTCTTCAGAAAATTGCTTGGTTACGTAAGCATAAAAAGGGTTCTCTTCTTCAAAGGTTTCTTCATAAATAATGTTCCAATTTCCTAATTGGGCTTGAGAATAAACTTCAAGAAGCTTTAAACCATCATCATCAAGTCCTGATAAATTTTCATCTGGAGCCATTAATTGCTCATCCATCTGACAGGAAAAACATAACAAGGTCAGCGAAGTGGCAAAAAGCCACCTTAAAGGTGTTCGTAAAATGATCATAATTAATAATTTAATTGGTGGTTGAATTTATATAATTATTTTCTTGATTAAATCCAGGTGTATTAGAAGACCTTAAAAGGTATTGGAATTTAAGTTATGGATGATTAAATACCTTGAAAGCAAACCCTCATCATTTTATCCGTAACAGACAATTTTTATACCAAGCCATATTTTAAAACCCATTCCTCAAAACGGTATGGTCAAGGAAATGAAAAATAAAAAGGAAAAAGTCCTTTTAATATAAACGAAAAAAATAAATTATTTGATTTTCAGATTACCTTTTAAAACTTAACTAATTATCTAAAACATAACATTCAAAATTAGTTTTATATCAAATAGCAATTTTAATGTCATGAAACGGTTTTATTTCGCTTTGAACACAGAAATTTAATTAAATTAAAATATTCGGTTAATTAAACCTGAAATTTTTAACCCTTTAGGGATTCAAATTCCAAATCGAAATAGGTTTAAAGAATGGTACAAATAGGGGAAACGCCTTGATTAAAATGAAAAAATCCAATTTCAAACAAATAAAATTATAAATATCAACGAATGAAGTATTAATATAAAAAATTTAAATTAAATTATTTTATTAAAAAAAAAGGATAAAACTTTAGGGCTTTTTGAAAAAATAATTGTTTGACATATAATTTTGGAATACTTTTTGAGATAAAGCACCACGTTTTGTGAAATATTATCTCACTTTATGGAACCCATTCCTCATGTTTAATCAATAAATTTTATTTCCCAAATCAGATTGCTGGGCAAATTACCGCTTCTACCCAAATTATTTTGAATTAAAACGGGACAAATTCATCAATTTGTTTAAAAGTGTTTAAAGCTAAAATTTAAATATTTTGCCCATAGCCTATCAGGGTACTTCTTGTTAAATGCATAATGCACAACAGGAAATGGAAAAAAGTAAATCCACTTAAAAATGAAGATCCTGTTTCCAAGCTGGGGGATCCACTGCTTAATAGAAGCCTGATTGAAATAATCAGCAATGGAATAGGTCTTTAAAATGGGTTCAGATCCACCCATTTTATTGTCCAATTCGGAATCGGTCAATTTTTCAAATGATTTGAATCTTTTAAAATCGGTTCCCAATATTCCCGGGAAACCCTTCAAATGTATTGCCTGTTTGACAAGTGACAAATAATCGGAATGCCAAATATCAGCATCTAAAAATGAAATATAATCGTGTTTGGCGAGTTGGATTCCCGTATTTCTGGCGGCGGAAACCCCCTGGTTATTTTGATGAACCAACTTCACTTTTGATCCATATTTTTTTCCAATAATTTTTTCGCTTCCATCAGTTGAGCCGTCATTAATTACAATGATCTCAAAATCTGGGAATGTTGATTGAAGACGGAATCCAAAGCCCTGGAGTTGAATCCGGATTTATTATAAAGAGGTATAATGATTGAAATCAAAACCGTATGATTTAATTTAAATAAGCATTTATCTTAAAGAAAGTCCTTAAAAATAATGATGGAGTTAGGTTAGAACCTATTTCAAAAAATATTTAATGATCCAAGGACGTCAATTGCTTAAATTGAGCATTTTCGCTGGCTATCCTAATATTATCAAAAAAGATAACCCTTAATTCAACGTTAGTTTTCCTTTTTCTCCAACTGGATTTATATATTCCCACTTTCCATCTTGGGTAATTGCTGTCCGGATACCAATTTGGGCCTTTATGAGTGACCAATTTTTCTCCATTCCTCCAAACCTCTACCAGTCCATCTTCCTTTTGAGAATGCACTACATGAAAAACAAATTCATTCCATTCATCTTTGGGTACAGCTCCAAATTCATAAAAATCCCATCGGGAACTAGGGATTTGAGGATTATGGCCGATTCTTAACTTTAAATTACCATTACTTACCCTTAGTGAAAGCGTGGGGGTGCCTGTTCCACTATGCCATTGGGAAATCAGTTCATCGTCCTGATCGTCCTTCCATCCATAAGAAGGAAAAAAAACGGCAAAAGAATACCATCTTTCGTGGTAGCTTTGCTTTGGAAAGAGAACCTCTGCTCTAGGTCCGCCATTTTTGGTAGCCATCCTATCCCCATACCTTAATTCAAATTTCCCTGATTTATCCCCGGAAAATACAGGATGATTAACCACTTCAAAGGCATGGTCTTCCGCAAATTGTTGATAAGCATAAGAATTTCCCTCCCAACAGGTTTCATTTTCAAAATTTTCCTCTAGAATCAAACTATCTTGGTATATTAATAAACCATTACCTTGTAATAGTGAATTAAATCTGAATGAATCGGGTGATTGGAAGGTCAAAGGGCTATATAGAAACGAAATAAAAATAATATAGCTATTATAAATTATTGGAATGAGCATCATAAACTTATTTTACGTCAATTTATCCTGAAAGCATAAATTTTAAGTACAAATTTAATTTTTATTTTCGGAAAATTCATCAAAAGCGCTATTATCTCATGGTTAGAAGTCAATTTCTGAATTGGATCATCAAGCTTTAAATTTCAATTCATAAATCCAAAGAGATAACATTCCTAGCATTTTTTTATAAACACTTAACTAATTCTCTAAGGAAACCATATTATTATTGGGTGCAAACCCTTCCACGAAATCCATGGCAGCAAGCATTTCCGCTACCTCAGAACGATAGGAAGAATAACCAGCCAATGGGATTAACCAGATCACTTTCCTTGATCGCTTGTGGATCAGTTCCATAATTCCATATATCCATCAAATCTTTTTGTTATGAGCCTAAGTCGATTTTATAACAACTAGGGGTGAAAACAGCCGAAGCAAATAGAACGGTAAGCTTGTGGTGTAAAGTGGCATGTTCTGTATCACTAAAAACAAGTGAGAGTTTATCAATGAACCGTGCTTTGTTTCGTTATTTTCTACTTGTGACAATGAAGGAATTTTTATTCCTAGGATGATGTAAAAGGCCATCACCTAAAAAACCATTGGAAGAAAAAATTTTTTCGAAGAAAATCCTTTCATGGCAAATTTCTACACTCCTGAATAAAGTGAAAGGTAACAGAAGGGTTGTATTGGGATAAGGATATGACTTCTTGTTGAGATACCCGTGGTATTATAGAAAATAATATTTTTTTTGCCGAACCTTTGGGTTTATCCGTGTTATGTTTAACTTCAAGGCATTGTTTCAATGGGCGCTTCGAAAAAAACTAAGCCTAGCAGTAACTTCCGAGATTGATGATCACGAAAACCTTTTCTTCCAAAAACCGCATCATTTTATATATGCCCGAAAGTTATCCCTGTAAAATAGGTGGGATGGAAATTTATAATTTTTATCTAGTGAACAATTTATTGGAATCTTCTCTCAATGAAAGAATGGTCGTGTTGTCATCATGTATGAATATTTCCAACAAAAAAGACAAGGTAGTACCGTTAAAAGACAAACATTTTATAATGAGAAGATATGGACTAGGACCTTTTTCAACCGTTTTTCATTACTTATTTTCTAAAAAAATACTTTGGCGAAAAGTGGATGTAATCTATCTGCCCTACACTAGTAATTTTTCTTATAATGCTTACGCGGTCTTTATGTTACATTTCATTTTCGGGATAAATTATGTGATTCATATTCATGGTGGAGCAATGAAAGCGTGGAAGCCTGTCTGGGTGGCGAAGTTGTTTTTTAAACATGCTAAAAGAATTGCAGGGGTTTCGCTCCCAATTGTTAAAGAATATACGAGACGTTACGGGAGAAAAGTCCATTATCTGGCTCCCATTTTACCTTTTGAAAAAAGCAGAAAAAGTAAACAGGAACTCCGAATATCGATGGGGTTAGAAAGGTATGGAAAAATTATTTTATTTGTGGGCAGTATTAAACCACTTAAAGCCCCCGAAACACTACTTAAGGCGTTCGTGGCTTTGGAAGATGAATTTAGGAGAGAATTTCCAACAGCCTTGTTATTGGTCGGAGACGGACCCTTATTGAAAAGTTTAAAACTGAATTATGGTGCTAACCCACATGTTGTATTTGTGGGAAACGTGGCCAATGAAGAAATTAAAGATTTCTACCAACTTTCTGATATTTTTGTAATTCCCTCCTGGTTTGAAGGAACCCCGATTGCGTTACTTGAGGCGATGTTCAACAAACTAACCTGTGTAGGCTCCAATGTTGTAGGCGTCAACCAGATTCTCCGTGACGGAGACAACGGCTATCTTTTTGAAAAGGATAATGAAGGGGAACTATCTATGATATTAAAAAATGTCATTGCGGATGATACCGATGCAAAAGCAAAAGCTGAAAAAGCTTTTCTTGATTTTACTTTAAATTATGACTACAAAAAGCATTTATCAGAAGTGATTAATTTTATCGAAAATTAATTTTTATATACCGTATTACCTAGGGAATTTCGGCTTTTACAAATCTTTAAAATAAAGCCAAACCACCGGTCCCATAGGCTCAGAAAGTATCTTTATGGGGTTTTTTTACCGATTATTTTAAGATTGGCCAATTCGGAAATTAAAAATCATGGTACGTGAAAACCCAAGGTGTTGAAAAAAGTCACATTTTGGGTTTTTATCGGTAAATGAAGTGATAGCAATAATTCAGGTATTTCGAGACCAAGGTCTTAAAAGGTTTAGAAGAACTTAATTGATGCAGTAGCCCGAAAGGTAAGAGATAAACTCCTTTCGCAAGGAAAAACTTACGCTGGGCTTTTGCAAGTAAATCGCATATAGGTTTTCTGTTGCTTTTCAGCTTATATAGAGGGTAAAGGCGAAGATAAATCCACTTAATTCTAAAGTCATGAAAGGCTTGAAAAGTGAGTTGATCTTGTATGGTTTCAAACCGATAATAATCATCTTTGATGATTTTCGGCATCAAGGTTTCATCTAAGCGGTAATTCCTTTTTGTAGCAGCGTTTTGATCTTCTTGACTATAAAAGGCAAATGAAGTCGGGAGATAATATAGTTCTCCAAAAAATAATATGGCTCGAAACCAAACATCAATGTCCTCCCCGAACTTGATTTTGGGATCAAAACCTGGATTTATGGCAAAAAAATCTCTTTTTATCGCAACGGATGAGGCGGTGATAAGCGTGCTTTTTATTGCCTGTTGAAAATATTGAGCTGCAGTGTAACAATCAAACGACAGTTTATTTTCACCCACAAAGTTAAAATTCGGATTGATCTCCTTGGGTTGGTTAGAATAATAATGGCTTATCGCAGTTCCTATTATTCCTGCTTGAGGTTCAGTTTCAATGAGTAATTTAAGTTGTTGAAGGAATTGGGGGTGCCAAAAGTCATCGCCATCTAAAAAGACAACAAATTCATGCGTGGCTTGCGAGATCCCAGAATTTCTTGCAACTGACACACCCTGGTTATCTTGATTGATTAGTGTAAGTTTAATATGATTTCTCTCAGCAACTTTTTTGTCACTTCCATCTGTGGAGCCGTCATTGACGACAATGATTTCGAAATCAGTGAAGTTTTGCTGGAGAACAGAATCTATCGCCCTAAGAATAAAATCAGTCTTGTTGTGGAGTGGGATAATTACGGAAAACATTTTTTACTTTAAGTTAGTGTGAATATTGCTACTAAATACCCGTGGAACTTCTTGTGTTTTTATTGCTGTTTTTTATTTCATTGATTTCTTTCCATGTAATCAATTTTATGTTATACTGATGAAGGGCGTTTTTGGATTTTTGACTCATAAAAAAATCATAATCTGCTTGGCGCCATGCGGCGTTCCAATAGCGGTGCCCGGAAGTGATACGTTTCATTTCATCATCATCAAATGCAGGGTGTATGAGTAAAACATTGATCCCTGGTTGCAGATTTTTTAAAAGGTTGGAATAAATCCAATTCATTCCTTTCAACTCATATTGTTTTTCTGAAGCGATGTAAACATGGTCCACTGTAAGTAAATCCCCAACTTCTAAATCTTTAAACAGATGAGGAAGGTTGTTTGAGGCAGACTTTAGAACTTCAGGTCTAACCATTGCAGGGATGCCAAATTCTTTGCCCACTTTTAGATAAGAAACCAAGTATTCTGGCCTTCCTTTAAATATACAACTCATATGCGAATCCAGGTGGGAAGGCATAATCCCTGCTCTAATACATGATTGGATCTGAGCCCTCATTTCAATCTCAACTTCTTCAGGATGAGCATTTTCCAAAAAGGTGAGACAATCGGGATGCATATGTCCTTCTTCATTAAGTAGTGAAGGCACTTCGGAGGCAGGGGATAGGGCGCCCCACTTATATTCAGACCATTCACATGTTAATGTTAGGTGTAATCCTATGTCCAATTCCGGGTGATCTTTTAGCATATCAATGGCTTCATATGCATATCTGCAAGGCATCATCAAACTTGCCGAATTTACTATACCTTCGGTCATTGATTGAATAGTAGCCTTATTTTGTGACTGGGACAACCCTAGATCATCGGCATGAATTATAAGTAATTTTTCGCGGGGGGAATGGCCCATCTTGCGCATTAAAGAGCCATTTACAGGTCCTGCAAATACGTTCCATTTTTTCAATTTTCGTCTTATCTTGCTAATTATCATATTCAAAAAAAAAGAAACTTGTAATAATTCCTGTTTTCACTATTTAGGTATTAATTTGAGACCATTCCTTCTAATGTGCTGTACAGGTCGCCTATTCGTATATATTCGAAGAAAGTAACCCGTTGCCTTATATCAGTCACTTTACTTTTCCAAGATGCCTTTTTAATCCCAATTTTCCATCTTGGAACTTAATCAATTGCTAGATACATGTTGGGACATGGTTACCTTTAAAAACCTTTGGTCTACAACTGAAAAAGAATGGTTCCCTGCAAAATGCTCATAAGGGTAAACATTTCCCTTTCAGCCAAGACTATCTTCAAAATTTAATTCGAATTGGATCGTTAACTTTGTTTGGTTATCTTCTACTTGCGATGAAGGAATTTTCATTCCAAAGATGAGGTAATAGGCCATCGACAAAAAAACCATTTGAAGAAAGTGTTTTTTTCAAAGAAAATCCTGTCATGGCAAATTGCTACATTCCTGACTAAACTGTACGGCAATAGAAGGACTGTATTGGGATAAAGTTATGGCTTCTTGTTTAATTAGTTGTTATATTATGAAAAAAAATATTTTTATTAGCCTAATATTTGGGTTTATCCGTGTTTTGTTTAACGTAAAGCCATTGTTCCAAGGGGCGTTTCGAAAAAACAAAGCCTAGCAGAAACTTCCAAGATTGATGATAACAAAAAGCATTCTTTCAAGAAACCGGATCATTTTAAGTATTCCTGAGAGTTATCCCTTTAAAATAGGAGGGATGGAAAGGTATGGTAAAATTATTATTTTTTGGGCAGTATTAAATCACTTCTTAAGGCGTGGGGCTCACCCAATATGCCTTAAATAAGGGGGATACTCTTTTAATGCAAAATATTTCGAAGTTTTTTGACAAGCTACTTATAAACAATGATGAAGATAATTATAGGGAATTTAGAGTAGACCAGATCCCTTTCGGCCACGCAGCTAATAATCTTCATTCTTTTTTGCCTGCTCATGCAGTACTGCGGGAAGGCAAAATTAAAGTGGGTTCTCAGAATTGGGGCAGGGGCATAGGCTGGTACTTCTATACGATGGCGGAATATTCCAAGTATGTAGAAGAGGAGCCGTTTTTCGATATTATTTCCGGCATCATTAGCAGCATGGAAATCTTAAAAATGGATGGAGGGATATGGTCTCAATTTCCCGGTACCTCGGATCGATTTGATGCCTCCACCACAGTGATGTATATGTATGCAAAAAATCTGATATTCCCCGTCACTTATACCAAGCAGGAAGTTTTGTCTTTGTTTAGCCCCTATCTGTATAAAGGAATTGTTGGTCATACTTCAGGAGGGGTAATCCCGGAAACTTTTGACTCACTGGACACAGTTGGTCAAAAATTTAGCGCCTATGGCTTTAATGCATATATTGTGGCAGTGATCAGGTATGGAATCCCAGATATTTTCCCAAGATCGAAGCAGCGTTTTTTTCCTTTTTAGGAGAGAAAGTGGAGAAATGGTTGTCCTATGCAGCTTCTTTTGGGACGGATACCTGGAAGTACACAGAGGAACAGATGACTATGTCCCCTTTTATCTGGATTATCTGATAGGATTTTGTCCTCAACACTTGAATTAACTGAAGAAAAAGAATTAAATTCGGGCTTGGTCAATTCAATTTTATAATGTAAAGGGGCTGATTCTATTCTCTTCCTAAAAGATAAGCTTTCAATAGAAGTTGAGGTAGGAAAATTTGATGATTGATCAAGAGTAAGTAGTGAATGTCCCCATGAAAATTTAATTAATATGAGAAAGTTAATCACTCATTTTTACTATCGCTATATAAAAAGAGATAAAACGTTAGACTTATATGACTTTTTAAACACCAGTCAGTATATGCCTGAAATCCAGTTGAAGCAATATCAATTAGATAGTTTTCAAAAAATCTGGCTACATGCGGTAGAAAATGTTCCCTATTATAGCGAAATCGCCAAAAAACATAAGCTTGGTAAATGTGATATCAAAACGCTTAATGATTTTGTAAAAATTCCCCTCCTTACAAAAGAAATCGTAAGGAAAGAGTTTGGTAAAATGGTGGCAAAAAACCTGGATAAAAAGAGATTTGTTGCAAACTCAACAAGTGGATCCACTGGTTCCAATTTCCATTTTTTCATTGATTCCGCCAAAAAATCTTTTTATCAGGCACTTGAGATGAGGAAATATGAGATGATGGGTGCCAGCATATATGATAGAGAATTGAGTATATGGGGTGCTGCCTTTGATATAGAAAAGAGTAAAAAAAGAAAATTTGCTGTTATTAAGGATTGGATAAAGAATAAAAAAGTTGTCTCGGGTTATAATCTATCAGATGAAGGGATTAGAGAAATTTACCGGACAATGAAATCATACCGCCCATTAATAATTAAATCATATCCCTCAATTTTAATGACTATTTGTCATTATTTTAACACCCATGGTTTAATCTATCGACCTAAGGCAATACATATAGGAGGTGAAAAACTTTTCGGTTTTCAGCGGAAAGAAATTGAAAGAACTTTTGGGTGTCCTGTTTACGACTTTTATGCGGCACGTGATATGAAGCAAATAGCAAGCAACTGTGAGGAAAAGAACGGTCTCCATGTTTTTATGGAAAACGTGATTTTGGAAGTGTTGAATGAAGAAGGGATACCCATCGAAGAAGGGGAAGGAGATATAGTGGTGACTGATTTACACAATTATGTAATGCCATTTATCAGGTATAGGATCGGGGATCGGGCAAAAATTTCCAAAAAAAATAAATGTAAATGTGGCCGGAATCTGCAATTGGTAAATGAAATAATCGGAAGGAGATTTGAAATAATTGAATTCCCCAATGGCAATAGAGTGGGAGGGACTTTTTGGACTCTGGTCATGAAGGCTTTTCCAGGGATCAAAGACTTTCAAATCATTCAACAGGACAAGAGTCATATTATTGTCAACTATGTGCCCGAAGATTTAAACCCAATTTCGAAGTTTGATAACATTGTTAAACAGATCCACAAATACTCCGGAGAAAGTTTAGTGATCGATTTTCATAAGATGGAAAAAATACCCCTTTCAAAAGCAGGAAAAATGCAGTTTGTAATTAAAATCGGAATGGAATGAGTGTAATAATGCTACACAGTGTCGGGAACCACAACTCTGGCTGGTATCAGAATTGGCTGTCAGTTTCTTTAGAACATTTTGAGCAGTTTTGCAAATTCCTGCACAGGGGTCGATACCAAACCTTTCATTTGGATGAGTGGTATGAATTGCAGAAAAACCCCCATCTAATCCTAAAAAGGCAAATCATTTTAACTTTTGATGATGGATACTTGGATAATTGGGTATTTGCCTATCCTATCCTAAAAAAATATCAATTAAAAGGGACAGTTTTTGTGAATCCTGAATTTGTAGATCCATCTTCCGATATACGGCCTACCCTAGAAGATGTTTGGGCAGGAAAATTAAAAAAGAAAGATTTGTTTTCCTTAAGCTATTTGAACTGGGAAGAAATTAAGCAACTGGATCTGAGTGGTATCTTGGATGTTCAAAGCCATAGCATGAGCCATAATTACTATTTTAAATCTGATAAAATTGTCGATTTTTACAAGGGACAGGATGAATACCATTGGCTTGCCTGGTTAGAAAGACAAGACCAAAAACCTTTTTGGTTGACTGGTAACCAAAAGGATTTTGTCGAGGTCGGCTATCCCGTATTTGAATTCGGCAGGGCCTTAGGCGTAAGGAGGTTTAAGCCATCAGATGATTTTATTTTGGCATTTACAGCCAAAGCCCAACAATTGATCAGCAATAAAAGTCGGAATGTTCTCAATGAGTTGAAAAAGTTCTCCGACGAATTCAAGAATTCAAATATTAAAACCGGTTCTTATGAATCGAAAAATGAAATGGCAGAAAGATACCGTTATGAGCTATTTGAAAGTAAACGTTTACTTGAGGAGAAGTTAAACAAAAAGATAGATTTTCTTTGTTGGCCTGGCGGAGGGTATAATGAATTAAGTATCCAAATATCCAAAGAAGCAGGGTATAAGGCTTCCACTATTGCCTCAAGGGAAAGACATAATAAACTTGATAATAGCCAGGCTTATAAGAGAATTCAACGGTTTGGGCTTCGTTCATTCCTTGATATAAGAGGAGAGAAAAAATACTACAAAAGTAAATACGCATTGATCCATCTTTTTAAGGCTAAAAGAGGGAGTTTATTAAACAAAATGCTTTTGAAGATTAAAATGATGGTCCACACTTTTTAAGAGAAGGCCTCAACAAATGATTTATTTCTTCATTTAATTCACTCAGAGGTATGGTTTACATAACCCTATTAACGTAAAATTTTATATTAATAGGGGAATAAGTTACTTATTGCAGGCCGGTTTTCATAAGGAATACTGGCTCATTTTTTCTTAACTTAATGGCATTGCAGCACTCCTGAATATATCTATATTTACCACTTTGAGCACTAAATTACTTCCTATTATCCGACTTATTGTTTCACCTTAGTTTTAGGCAAATCCATCCAAGTGCCTAATAATTCATTGTATGATTCTGGTATGAATTTTCCGAAACCGGATTCAGGATAGAAAGTTATTTCTCCAAAATATACTTTTGAATTTATTAAATAAAAATCTATTCTGATAAATGATATCCCTTTAGATAATATTTTTGCAAATTTGACCATATCTTTTAATTTTTCTGGTTTCTTAAATTCTTTCTCTGAATAAGTAGGGTACTTATATTCTACTGCTATATAATTCCAATTAGTATCATAAAAATTTCTTTTGTGCCCATTAAACCTATCAAAATCAACTTGAATTACTTTAGGCTCACCATTAAAACAAAATATTTTATAATCCTTGAGTTCAATACCAGATTCATCAACCATATATTTCTCACATACAAGTCTAGGCTTGACATTTTTATATGGCCATTCTCTGGTTGGATCATAATAATTACGTTGAAGTGATCTTTTTATTTTTTGCTTTGCTTTTTTAATATTTAGCTTACTCTTATCCTTACAAATAACTAATCCACCTGAATCGTGCGTACATTTTAAAACAAACTTTGCAGGCAAATTTTCAAAATCAATCTCATCAAATGAATCGTATACACCAATTAAAGGAATTAAATATTCTTCCCCTAATTGTTCTTTTATATATTCTCTAACTTGATATTTGTCTACCATCTTAGTGTACTCTTGATTTCTATCGTAGAGTTTTAGCCATTGAAGTTTTTCGCTAAATGTTTTTGGGTTTTCGAGCATTAGTTCCTTATTTAGTCTTAGCCTATGCATTAACCTCAAATATACCGAATCAGGTATCCAATTTAAAAAACCTTTAGAACTTAGATTAAATATGATCTTACGGGGATCTATTATTAATATATATATCTTCTTTAAAATTAGCATGCGTAACCCCCTTTCACCACACAACAATTCTTCACATCGATTAAAATCCTATCTGTACTAAAATCAGCAACTCTCTTTACCTCTAATTTTGAATACTTGTCCATTATTTCTTTTATTCTTTTTGAATTAGGCACTTAATAAATTAATTCTAATATGGGTAAGGCGGCCTTGCCACCATCCTTTGCATTAAATTTAAAAGATTTCTTCTTTCATCTTGTGGCGGTTGAACCTGTAGGTTTACCCTCGTTTCTTCTGAAAGCCTTGTCGTCCTGGCCGCCCAAGTAGGATTCGTCCACTTCCACCTACCCCACCATGGGGAAGTTTTGGCTGCTTTCCATCATCGTCTTCATCACCTTGCTGCTTGAAAAACCAGCAGGTCTTTTGCCATAACTCAAGCTTTCGGCTCAGTTCGCAGCTACTGACCCCATTCTTGCTGTTGGAAACATAATAGGCGATATATAATACCTATAGTAGGGAAAATTTGCAGTGGTGAAAAAGTGTGCTGGCGGCGAGAGACTCAAGCCTACCGCATTTTTTACCAATAACGCCCTTCATCTTCAATAATTTGAAACATTCTTTTGGATTCTACCTAACCAAAATAAACACATGAAGTTAATAAAATTAAATATACAACATTAAGTATCAAAGCAAATATAAATACTTTTTTTTATTTTCGCTTCTTTAAAAATATTAAAATCCTAAAAAATAATAGAGGTAGTTATCGAAAAAATATTGAGTATCGTCCTGATAAATTAAGTAAACAAAACTGACAATATTAGAATTAATAAAATTAATATTCAATAATATGTACTTTATGTAAAATAAAAATCTTTTAATATACGAACTTTTGATGGCCCACTTTGCTGATTATTATGGATAATCAAAGCATTCAATTTTATGGTAAAATATTTAGCTTTGCGATCATAACTTAATTGTTCAAGGAAAAGTTTTTTAATAAAAAAAATTCATCAGCCTGTAATGTGAATAACAAATTTCTAAATTTGGATCTATAATTTAAAAATATTAAAATTACCTTTCCAAATTTTATTGCGTTTTAAAAGTATCATATTTTAAAAAATTGTTTAAGGTTTTTCTTGTAATTTATTTTATTCCATTATTTAATATTAATTTTCCATGACAAAAATTGTTTTTACCCAATTTCAAAACGTTGAATTGATTGTAGAAAATGGGAATCCCATTGGAGGTGCAGTTGTTGAGACATTGGTGTGGATAAAGGCCTTACATGAACTTGGATATGAAATTATTCAATTTAGTGAGGAAAATGATCAAAGAAAACCATCCCAGGAATATATGTGGATCCAATTTTTACCAGTTTACCATCCTTCCAAAGGTATTCGGTGGTTAAGGTGGGTGTTTTACCGATTTCCTAAAATTTTTGCAGCACTAAAAAAAAGTAAGCCGGATTATTTATATTCCTCCATTCCTGGATGGGCTTCTTTTTTTATTGCAGTATTTTGTAAAATCCTTGGAATAAAAATGATCTTAAGGGTAGCCAGTGATTCGCATGTTTATGTTGAAACAGGAGATCTGACAACTCATTCAAGATTTGATCGGGCTTTTATTTTTAGGGCTTATATGGCGGCAGATTTTATTTCGGTTCAAAATGAATTTCAGTACCAGACCTTGAGAAAACGATTTCCATCCAAAAAAATTCTTAAAATATACAATCCCATTGTAATCGAAGAGGCAAACCAATCCAAAAAAGCGGAAATGACAGGTTATATCGCATGGATAGCTAATTTTCGCTATCCTAAGAATCTTAAATTGCTATTCGAAGTAGCAAAGGAATTTCCAGATGAGGAATTTAATATTGCAGGGGTGGCCTCAAGTAGTATGGATATCGAGACAAAAGAATATTTGGGCAGGCTAAAATTGTTACCCAATGTGGTTTTTGCCGGAAAAGTGCCCAGGGAAGAGATTTTTATCTTTTTATCCCAAGCAAAATTTCTTTTAAGTACTTCAAAGTACGAGGGATTCAGCAATACTTTCCTGGAAGCCATGGTGGTGGGGACACCCATTTTGACCCCAACCTGGGTTAATCCTGATGGGATTATCAACCGTTTCGATTTAGGTATAACTTATGAAAATGTTGCTGAACTAAAAGAAAAAATAGAGGAGTTAACCTTGGAAAAATATTTAAAGAAATCTGCAAATTGCAATCAATTTGTAAAAAATAACCATGATCATTTGGTTTTAGGCAGGAAATTGGTTGAATTTCTAAATGAATAGGAAATTATTTTGAAAAAGACATTCATTATATAGTACTTGAAATCAAAATTAACCTTCCCCTCTATTATTAACCTATATTTGATGAGATTAATTTAAAATTTTAAAACCTAATCAACCAATGATTTCCAGGAATAGCTTAACCAAATAATGAAGATTTTATGAAAATTGGAATACTGACATTATCCTTACATACCAATTATGGTGGTATCCTTCAAGCTTATGCCCTCAAAACCGTACTGGAAAAGATGGGACATGAAGTTTGGTTAATTGATACCCAATTAAATCAGGTTTCCTTATCAAGACAAATTTGGAGATTGGCAAAAGAAACCGTTTCTTACCTTAAGGGAGAGGTGACCATGATCAATCCTAAAAGGGTAAGGCATAAAGCTTATGTGAAATACACTAAACCATTTATTGACATCCATATTCCGAAGATCACAAAAACCTTTAGGTCAGTAGATGAATTGAGGGAAGCAACGGATAATTATGGATTTCAGGCATATGTAGTGGGCTCAGATCAAATTTGGAATGTCAGGTACTTTAAAAATATTGAAGTGGCATTTTTTTCATTTTTGAAAGATGAAAAAGTAATAAAGATTTCTTATGCCCCTTCATTTGGAGTTGATATCTGGAAATATACAGAAGATCAAACCCGGAATTGTAAGGAATTGATCAAAGATTTTGATGGAATTTCTGTCAGAGAAGATGTAGGGATTGATTTTTGTAAAAAATATTTGAATTGTCAGGCATCCATTGCATTGGACCCCACCATGTTATTAAACCGCGAAGAATATTTAAAATTGCTGTCCAATGGCAAAAAAAGTAAAAATGGTGGCATGTTCCTATACGTTTTGGATGCTACGCAAGATAAGAAAAAACTGATTGAAGCCGTAGCGGAAAAGAAAAAGTTAGTCCCATTTCAATTGGATATCATTGAGGGTTATGAATCATGTCCCTTGGAATGGCGTACGAAAGCCAGGGTGGAGGATTGGATTCGTAGTTTCCATGAAGCAGAATTTATCATTACCGACTCTTTCCATGGCACTGTTTTTTCCATTCTTTTCAACAAACCTTTTTTTGTTCTGATCAATTATGATAGGGGCGCCGTACGTTTTAAATCTATTCTTAATATTTTTAATTTGTCAGATAGGGTTATCTCTTCTCAGGATGATTTAAAAGAAGAGAAATTGGAAAAGAAAATAGATTGGGATGAGGTCAATAAAATTTTAGAAGACAATAAAGCGCAATCTATGGCTTTTTTGAAAAGACACTTGGATAATAAGCCCGGTTTATAATCTCAGGAATAATCCCTTAACCTTCCCGCCGGATTAAGACAGGAAAGGATCAGTTGTCAAAGTTCTGGAGTTCGACCATTTTTTTAAAATC
>JBBDSA010000033.1:0-8283 GCA_040905165.1 Cyclobacteriaceae bacterium
TGGCAAAATTATACCCTTTTACCAAACATTCAAAATAATACAATAAAAATTCTTGGGTTTTTTACAGCTGTCTGAATATTCCCCTAAGGTTCAGCCTATTAATCCTTATCCAAATAGGGTTCGAGGTAATATTGCATATAAAGTTTCATCTGCTCGTCCTTCTCCCCCTGCCATAGGACAATCGCCTTTTCCAAAACCTCATTCTCATCAATAAACCCAAACAAGGATTGAAAGGCGGCAAATCTGACATAATTTTTTCGATGGTCCTTTCCCAAATCATACAGGTTTTCAACTGCTTTCTGTTTAGAAGTTTCTTCCACACTGGCAAAATAATCACCGTAATATCCCAGGAAATAATACAGGGACTCCCCAGTGAGGAGATGGAGCTTCTCATGAAACCATTCCTCTTCCACTGAAATGCTTCCCTCTGTTAAGAAATCCGCCAGGGGTGCCAAAATGCGGATATTTTCCTCGTCTTTCAACCGGTCGAAAATCTCCTGCTTCTTCTCCCCGTTCCTTTCCAAATCCATAAATGACGTAAGGGCGGCTCCAGCAATTTGGTAGGAGGGTTCATTGATGAGTCTGTAAAACAGGGTCTCATATTTTAAAGGCGCGAGGTTGGCCAGGACTTCAATGGCCCCCGCCCTCACAGCATTCCGGGGATCTTCCTCGGCCATATTCAGGATTTTTTCCTCTATGGGTCCATCGATGAACGCATGGTCTGTCCTGGTGGATAACCGGTGGAGCACCAATTCCCTCACCACATGAAATGAATCATTCAAAGCGGGCATAATTATTTCAGAAAAGTTGGTTTCCTCACTGAACATGGTGGTCAAACTGTCTAATGCTTCTACCCTTGCCAATCCTGATTTTGACCATTTAAATTGGCCCGATAGGCGCTCTTTTCCCCGAAAGGAGATCTGCTCAGCCAATAAGGTCCTGCCTTCATCAAAAATGACAAAATCAGTATTTTCTCCATTTTCAATGGCAAACTGTTGGAAGCCGTTTTCCAATATAAACTCCTTTTCGGTTTTTATTCCATTTTTGTATATGCCCACCTTGAAGGGTAGCCGGTAAAGTGGGGTGTCTTCCAATTCCTGTTTTTGCCTTATGGTTAATAAAAGGTTGTCAGGATCCAGGTCATCCCATAAAATTTCCAATGTTGGATGCCCGGCATCCAAAAACCACTGATTGAAAAACCAGTTCAAATCCTTACCGGTAATTTCCTCAAATGCCAACCTGAGGTGGTGGATTTCAACAGATGAAAAGGCATTGGAAGTCAAATAGAGATTCAACGATTTGAAAAAGGCCTCATCTCCCACCAATTGCCTTAACATGTGCAATATTCTTCCTCCTTTGGCATAAGAGTGGCTGTCAAACATGTCCTCCTTGTCATCATAGTAAAAGCGGATCATATTCACCTGTTTTTCCATTGCTTCCTCAAAATATTGTTCCATGGCGTTGAAATGGTGGATATCGGCCTGGTCTTTCCCCTCCTTGTGCTCAAACCAAAGGTATTCTGAATAATCGGCAAAGGATTCATTTAAAGGCAAATTGGACCAGGATTCTGTGGTCACATAATTCCCAAACCACTGGTGAAACAATTCATGGGCGATGATATAATCCCATTCACTGTCCAAAGCCTCTCTTTCGTCCAGATTGAGGGCTTCCATAAAGATGGATAGGGTCGTATTTTCCATGGCTCCGGATACAAAATCCCGGACCACTACCTGATCGTATTTTTTCCAGGGAAATTCCATCCCCAGTATATCCGAAAAAAAACGGATCATTTCTGGGGTGTTTCCGAAGACTTTTTCCGCACCTTTCCTGAATTTTTCCTCCACATAATAGTTGACCTGAAGATCACCATAATTGTCCTTTACTTCCGCAAATTTGCCGATAACAATGGCAGAAAGGTACGGGGCATGGGGAAGGTCCATTCGCCAATGATCAGTCCTGGTTCCATCCTCGTGACTGGTTTGATGGATCAATTCCCCATTACTCAGACTCAGGTAATCCTGGTTTATACGTAATTGAATATCATGGGTTTGTCTTTCATTGGGGCTATCAATGGTTGGAAACCATTTTGAACTGTTTTCTGTCTCCCCCTGCGTCCAGATCTGAACAGGTTTATTGGATTCAAGCCCGTCTGAATTGATAAAATATAGGCCTTTGGTATCCGAGGTGGCCCCGCTTACCGGATCAGCACCCTCCTCGGGCATGGCTGTATACTCAATTCCGATTTTCAAAGTATCCTCTTTGGTAAAAACCCCGGGAAGAAAAACCTTCAGTTTTTCCTGGTTATAATTAAATGCCAGGGGCAATGTGTCATTATTCTCCTCCATCCAAACCTGGTGTATTTCAAAATCCCTGGCATCCAGGATTAGCTGCTCCTGGTCATAAAAATAAGGTTTAATGGATAACTGTGCCTTACCGGAAACCTGGCGGTTTTCATAATCAAATTGAAGTTGCAGGCTGGTATGGATCAGGTCAAAATCCCTTTGCCTGCTAGTCCTGTATTGCTGGATCCCATATTCTTTTTCGGCCAGCAATTCCTTCCTTTTTAGAAGGACACTTAGAGAATCCTCCATGATATTTTCCATCACATTTGGACTTGGTTTTTCCTCCTCCCCCAGAGCCTTTTCGCTTTTGGGTACCTCTAATGGTTTGCATGAAAAAATGAGGGTCACCCATAAAGCCATCCCAAATATTCTAAACCAATGTTGATAAGGCATATTTTTTAATTTACTGCTACCGATCCAAGAAAACCACTTTGATTTAATTACCTTCATCCTTCTGTAATCTCTTCCAATGGAAATGGCTTAATTTCAATTTTAAATCCAAAAGTAAGTAAATGGGACTAGTTAAACTAAACAATCAATCTCTAAATGTGGTGCATAATGCCAATGGCTGGTGGGTCAATGGTAGGGAGATGAAATTGGAAATCAAACCATTGGGAGAGGGCCGGTATTTGGTCTTTCATAATCACCGCGTACATCAGATTGAGGTATTATCCCCAAACAGCCAAGGACACCTCACCTTAAGCATTAACCAAAAAACCTGTCATGCGGAAATAATCGGGGAAAGGGAAAGGCTCTTGGAAAAGTTGGGATGGCAAAAAGAAGTGGGGCAGGAAATTAAAGACCTGGTAGCTCCCATGCCCGGATTAATTCTGGAAATCAAGGTGAAGCCGGGAGATAAGGTAGAAAAAAACGATATTTTATTGGTTTTGGAAGCCATGAAAATGGAAAACACCATAAAATCGCCTCAATCGGGAACGGTTTCCGCTGTAAAGGTAAAGCAGGGAGAAGGGGTAGAAAAAAACCAATTATTGATCCAATTTTAATGAGGAAGATTTAGTATTCTAAAAACATCGATTTATATTTGTCGGGTTTTAACGGCATAAGCGGAGATGATGTGAAGTGGAAAAAGGCCGATTGATCCTTAGAAAAGGACAATTTTAAATGTCAGCTATGAAATATAAAAGAATCCTCCTCAAACTAAGTGGAGAAGCCCTGATGGGTGAGAACAATTATGGTATTGACTCCAAAAGGCTTCAGGAATACGCATCTGAAATCAAGAAGGTGCATGAATTGGGGGTCGAAATTGCCATAGTCATCGGAGGAGGAAATATTTTTAGGGGGGTGCAGGCCGGAAAGGTGGGCATTGACCGGGTTCAGGGAGATTATATGGGCATGTTGGCCACCTTGATCAACGCCATGGCTTTGCAGAGTTCTTTGGAACAAAACGGTATGTATACCCGGTTGATGTCAGGTATTAAGGTAGAAAGTGTCTGTGAACCTTTTATTCGAAGGCGTGCGATAAGGCATTTGGAGAAAGGAAGGATTGTGATTTTTGGTGCCGGAATAGGCAATCCCTATTTCACCACTGACTCCACTGCAAGTTTAAGGGCCATAGAGATAGAAGCTGAGGTGGTATTGAAAGGAACCAGGGTAGACGGCGTCTATACTGCTGATCCCGAAAAAGACAAAACAGCAACCCGGTATGCCAACATAACCTTTCAGGAAGTTTACGAAAAAAACCTCAATGTAATGGATATGACTGCTTTTACCCTTTGTCAGGAAAACAACCTGCCCATCATTGTTTTTGACATGAATAAAACCAGCAACTTATTAAACCTCATCAATGGAAACGAGGTCGGAACTTTAATCACTTCAAAATAACCCTGTTAAGCATGGAAGAGATACAACTGAATCTGGAAGAAGCAAAATCACTGATGCAAAAGGCAGTGGCCCATACTGCTGCAGAATTGGTAAAAATAAGAGCGGGAAAAGCCATGCCCAACTTTTTGGACGGGGTCATTGTGTCCTATTATGGAACACCCACACCCATACAGCAGGTCGCATCCATTACCACTCCAGACGCCCGGACATTAGCCATCAAACCTTGGGAAAAAAACATGATTCCTGAAATTGAAAAAGCCATTATCAATTCTGACCTGGGACTTACCCCACAAAACAACGGTGAGATGGTCATGCTTACCATACCCCCCCTTACCGAAGAGCGAAGAAAAAACCTGGTGAAACAGGTTAAAAACGAATGTGAAAACGGTAAAATAAGTATTCGTACCATCAGGAAGGATACCAATGATGCTTTAAAGAAACTACAAAAAGAAGGTGCATCGGAAGATGAGGTTAAACGAGGGGAGGACACCGTACAAAAATTAACGGATAATTATATCGCTATTATTGATGACCACTTTGATAAAAAAGAAGAAGAAATCATGAAGGTTTAGTTTCTTCTTTCCAGATCTAAAATAAAGAACAGGCAGCCAAAAGCTGTCTATTCTTTCCTTTATTAAACCTTACACTTCAAAGATAGGGATATCCTGAGAAATTGGAAAATTTTTTTCCTCTTTAGTGATTGGAATTCAGACTTCAACTTTATGGTGGGATTCATTTTATGGATGCCATCGTAAATGGCCAGCAACAGGGCAAGGAAGTGGCCAATCTGTTGCTGCATAAATACCAGGAACACCATAACAATGCGAGAGTGGCAAGGGGGAAATAAAGCAACTGCAAATTATCCTGATTACCAACCGGGAAAGTTTTTGTTAAAATGGACCGTAAACCCTTCCATTAGAATAGATAAATTGTGTACTTTCCCGCAATGAAAACAAGAATGAGCACTATGATCAAATGCATTTTAAAGTCAGGTTGGATGTTGATTTTTCTTTTTTTCGCTTGTACAGAAAAGGAGGATTATAAAGAAATGCTGGCAAGCCATGCCCCCCTAGTGCAGGCCAACGAAAAGCTCACAGACCTCATCGTCCATGATATATTCTCTCCACCTGTGGCCAGCAGAATTTATGCCTATCCTGCAATAGCGGCGTACGAAGTAGCCGTCATTTCTGATCCAGACCGGTTTTTATCATTAATGAATCAACTGAACGGGGCAAGCCCCATCGAACTGGAACTGAAAGACGCGACCTATTCATTTCCCCTGGCCTCCCTGTCCGCCTTCTATGAAGTGGCCACAAAAATGGTATTTTCTGAACAGGAAATGCTCAGCCACAGGGATGAAATTTACCAAAAAATCCAGGATGGAGGCATGCCCAACACCCTATTCCAGCGATCTGTCGAACTGGGTGAAACCATTGCGAAGAAAATTTTGGAATATGCTGCAAAAGACAATTATCACCAAAGCAGGTCATTTGAAAAATATACCATCAAAAACATACCGGGGACCTGGACTCCCACCCCTCCCGCGTATATTGAAGGAATAGAACCGAATTGGAATAAAATCAGAACCTTTATCCTGGACTCTGCCGACCAATTCATCCCTGCTCCCCCGCCCCCATTCGACACCCTGCCGGAAAGTAATTTTTACATGGATGCCAAACAGGTAATGGAAGCCGGAAACCAACTGAATGCGCACCAAACAGACATTGCCTATTTTTGGGACTGCAATCCCTATAAAATGAATGTAAAAGGTCATGTGATGTATGCCGAGAAAAAAATCACGCCGGGTGGCCATTGGGTAGGTATCGCCGGTATCGCTTCCAAAACCAAAGGATTGGATTGGAAAGAAACCTCCGAAACCCTTGCAGTGACCTCATTGTACCTTTTTGATTCCTTCATCTCCTGCTGGGATGAGAAATACAGGAGTATACTGATCCGGCCTGAAACCTATATCAACCTCCACATCGACGAGCAATGGGTTCCACTATTACAAACCCCGCCATTTCCGGAATATACAAGTGGTCATAGTGTCGTTTCCACAGCAGCATCAATAGCCCTGACACAACTATTAGGAGAACCTTTTCATTTTGTAGATTCCACAGAATTAAAGTATGGTTTGGGAATCAGGGAATTTGACTCCTTCCGGGAAGCCGCTGATGAAGCCGCTATCAGTAGATTTTATGGTGGAATACATTATATGCCTGCCATCAAAAACGGGGTGGATCAAGGCAAAGCGGTCGCCCAACATTTATCAGCCAAAATAAATACAAGGAGAAGCACTTTGGCTTCTACCGGTAAAAATAAGTAGGAGCTATTGATAAAGATTTTTACTGCGGATATAATCTGTCACATCCGGATGCAAAAGGTACCTTACTGACCCCCCTTTTTTAATTATTTTTCGGATAAAGGTGGCAGAAATATCCAAAAGGGGAGATTCAATGTATTGGATGTTGGGATGCTCCCACACTTTGTTTTTGCCCGGCCGGGGATAAACATACATACCATATTGGGCCAGGATTTCAGGACTGTTTTTCCATTTATGAAAATGATTGAGATTATCACCCCCCAAAATCAAAACAAATTCTTTTTCCGGATATTTATCGGATAGGTAAGCCAGGGTATCAATGGTGAAGCTGGGTTTGGGCATATGAAATTCGGCATCTATCACCCTGAACTTAAAATGATCGGCGGTGGCCAGTTCCACCATTCGTAATCTATCGAATTCATGTAATAGGGAATTGCTGGATTTCATTGGATTCTGAGGTGACACCACAAACCAAACCTCGTCCAAATCGGTTTGGTCCTGCATGATATCGGCAATGATCAAGTGACCGATATGGATCGGGTTAAAGGACCCAAAAAACAAGCCTACCTTCACAATTATTTCTTTAAAAATGATTTTACCAGCATTTCCGCTTCCTCAAATGAAGCCTCCAAATCTTTATTGACCAAAGTGATGTCGAATTTATTCTCAAAGGTCATCTCAAATTTTGCTTTGTAAATCCTCCTTGACAAACTGTCTTCCGATTCAGAACCCCTGTCCTTTAGCCTGTGCTTCAAATCATCAAGGCTGGGAACTTTCACAAAAATGGCCAAGGCCTGGTCCCCAAAATAATTTTTCAGATTCAATCCACCTTTGACATCTACATCAAAAATAACATGTCTGCCATTGTCCCAAATTCTCTGGATTTCTTCTTTCAGAGTTCCATAAAAATTACCCTCATAAACTTCTTCCCATTCTATGAATTCATTCTGATCTATCTTTTTTTTGAATTCATCCCGGGTTAAAAAATAATAATCTCTGCCATTTACTTCCTCTCTGCCTCTTTTATCCCTGGTACAGGCCGAAATGGAAAACCCAAGATCCGGTATTTTTTTCAGTAAATGTTTAACAATGGTGGTTTTGCCAGAACCTGATGGTGCTGAGAAGATGATGGCCTTTCCTTTGGTCATGTACAGCTTCTATTTTATTTCCTGTATTTTTTGACGGATACTGTCCGCCAATTCAGAGGGCACCAACTGTTTGGTACACTTGGTTTTTAAAACCTCCCTGATGACCTGTTCGAGATGGTAATGTTCAAAACAGGGCTGACATTTAGCCAGTTTTTCATTAAGAATTTCTTTGGATGCCGAGGTTTCTTCTCCGTCCAAAATACTTTCTAACAGCTCAAAACACTTGCTCTCGTCACTACAGTTCAATTTTCTCTTCCTGGATGGGTTTAAATTTTTGTCCATTTCAATTTTTTGTCAGTTCGATAAATTATTCATCTCCTTCCGTATCGTATCCCATATTTTCAGCATACGATTTTAATTTGTCCTTCAACAAATTCCTGGCTCTGTGAAGTCTTGATCTCACTGTTCCAATAGGAATGTCCAGGATTTTGGCCATCTCTTCATAGGTAAATCCTTCAAGATCGCATAAAATGATAACGGTACGGAAATCAACGGCCAGGCTGTTGAGTGCATTGGAAATTTCATCCCCCAACATGTCTTTGACGGCATCCACCCGAAGATCCGAGGTCATACTGTAGTCAACGTTATCTGAGTTGTAATAAGTTTCAACTTCCTGATAATCGACCTT
>JBBDSA010000034.1:0-1326 GCA_040905165.1 Cyclobacteriaceae bacterium
AAGTAATTCCGGCCTTCTACTTTGGGTTCGGCGAACCGACTGATCGAATCTCCATTCATCAATTTTGGCGGCATGGCCTGACAACAAAACCTCTGGAACTTTCCAACCCTGATAATCGGCAGGTCTGGTGTACACCGGGGGGGCCAAGAGACCATCCTGAAACGAGTCCGTCAGTGCGGATGTTTCGTCATTCAGGACCCCGGGAATCAGCCGAATGACGGCATCAGTAACCACCGCTGCTGCCAGCTCTCCTCCCGAAAGCACATAATCACCAATACTGATTTCCCTGGTCACAAAATGCTGCCGGATTCTTTCATCCACCCCTTTATAATGGCCACATAGAAGGATAAGATTCTCCTTTAAGGACAAAGCATTGGCAAGGGACTGATTGAAGGTTTCTCCATCGGGAGTCATGTAGATGACATCATCATAGTCCCGCTCTCTTTTCAGATTTAGGATACAATTTGCGATAGGCTCAATCATCATGACCATCCCGGCTCCGCCCCCAAAAGCATAGTCGTCCACACTTTTTTGTTTGCCGATACCATAACTTCTAAGGTCATGGAGCTGTACTTTGGCCAGTCCTTTTTCCTCCGCTCTTTTCAGTATGGATTGTGAAAAAGGCCCTTCCAAAATACCCGGCACCACGCTGATGATATCAATTCGCATCTCAATCTTCCAAATATATGTCAATCAAGCCCTCCGGCAAATGGCAGAAAACTTTTTTCTCCACCTTATCTACTTTTAGAATGATCCCTTCTTTAATGGGGATCAAAATTTCCCTGTCTTTATATTCCATGCCAATAAGGTCCTGGGTTTCCAGGTCATATACGACCTTTACTTCTCCCAGTTCCCCCAATTCCTCATCCATGACGGTACATCCTACCAGATCATGAAAATAAAATTGACCTTCATTCAGTTCAGGCAACTTTTCCAAAGGAAGGTAAATCCCTGCTCCGACAAATGGCTTTATTTGATCCACATGGTCAAATTCTTCGAATTTTGCCAAAAACTTTTTATTGGGCTGTGGCACCAAATGCTCCAGCATAAAGGGTACCAACCGGTTGTTTCTTTCCACGAAAACATGGGTAATTTCCTCATAATCTTCAGGGAAATCCACATCCAATACCAACAAAAATTCTCCATGTAAACCATGAACCTTGGCGATATAACCCAGTTGGAAACAGTTTTCCTTGTTCATGGTAACAATTTTATATTAATCTTTCTTTTCGCTGTCTTTAGCCGGCTTTTCTTCAGGAGCCTTGTCTTCAACTGGCTTTTCTTCAGGAGCCTTGTCTTCAACTGGCTTTTCCTCAGGAGCTTTGT
>JBBDSA010000035.1:0-140886 GCA_040905165.1 Cyclobacteriaceae bacterium
CGGATTTTATACAGGCCCAAAATCTGAATGCCGCCCAAATCAAATTTGTAGACCTGATCATTGGCTACCTGACCCAGAATGGGGTAATCGACAAAAGTGCCTTGTTTGAATCCCCATTCAAGGATTTGAATGACAATGGCCCCTTTGGTCTTTTTGATGATGCTCAGATTACTAAGATTATTAGCATTTTGGATCGGATTAATGGGAATGCGGATGCGGGGTGATGGGATTGTGGAAAAATAGGCTTGGGATTGTTATTTTTTTGGTAGTTTAAGAATTACAAAATCAAATCTAAAAACGATGTGGATGAAGAATGTTATGATTTATGTTTTCGGAAAACCTTCATCAGGTAAGACATTATTAAGCGACAAAATTGAACAAAGTTTTATTTTAAACGAGGGATTTAATTCTATTCCGGTTAATGACTCAAATTTGGATAAGGTTATTTCCAGTTTGGATAAATACAACAATACGCTTTTGATTATTCAGAGTAACTTGCTTAACAAGTACCACCTGAAAGCCCTTAGAAAATTTATCGAACATCCGGATTTTAATAGGGGTGTGGTAATTCAAAGTGAATTTAAGCCTGACGTAGAAGTAGGTAAATGCTGTGATCAGGTTTTTGAAACTGGATACCCACATTTTGATTGGGTGACAAAGGTTGACGAGTATGAATGGAAGGCGAAGCCCCTTGGTTCTGAAGAGATCTGGACGAGTAGTGGAAGAGAACAAGCGATTGAGTTTGCTAGGGCGGGATATAAGAGTAAAAATAAAGACCATTAAGAAAATTAAGTTTAAACATTTAATCCATGTTCCAACGATTTTTTGAGCCAGACCATCAGTATGTTGGGTTTTTCAAATTCCCTAAAGATCCAGAAATGGTTCCTGGTCATTTAGTAATCCATAAAAATATAATTGAAGGGCAGCTATATCGGGTTCCAATCGACATTGCGATAAAGGCAGATCTTCCTTTTGGATCTGGAATAGATACAAGTAAAATAATAAATGCCATTGGAGTTTTTCGGCTCAAAGAGGGAAAGGATATTGAGCTATCGATTTTCGGAATTCACGTTGTTTCGGGATCCTCTTCTCAATTAGGGTTTTATAAAATTTATTGTAAATCCATGATTTTAAATGGTCAAACATCTAATTTAGAAGAGGTGTTCCCAGAGAAATTGGTTTTAAAAATCAGCGGATTAGAGGAGTGGTATGAAAAAAACACTGTAGAATTTTCCCATGAGGGGGAAAAGTTTTTCCTTTCAGCTGAAAAGAGAATAATTGAAAAAGTTTATTCAACTGAGCAAATTGACGTTAATTTGGAATGCTACGCAACTTTTTCCTTTAAATGCAGATATAATAGTGTAAAAGAAATTATTGAATTAACCGTTCATTTTCATGAGTCAATTGAGTTTTCAAAAGCAGAAAAATGGATTGAAAATTTACGCAAAATATTTTCTCTTTTTTTCAGGAAGCAACTTAAAATTGAGGAGGTTTCGTTTATTATTCCTAAAGTGGCAAAAGAGTTTTACTATGTTCATTCCGATTCCCGAGATTTTTATCACTGGAAAATAAAAGATAAAGATGAGGCAATAGTTAGATATTCTGATGCGAATCTTTTTATAGAGGTAATCAAGAATTTTCTACAAGCAGAACCCAGGCTAAAAAAGTTAATGGATTCATATTTCTTAATGGAATTGAACCATTCACTTTACAGTGAAAATGCTTTTTTGACCTGGGTATTTGAATTGGATTCCTTCATTAAGAAAGGAAACCAGAAAGACATTTCAAGAGAGGAGGTCATGAAAGGTTTCAGCGAAAGGCTAGTTTCTAAAATCACCAAAAAAGAGGATCCATTACTGGAAGAATTATTCAAAAAGTGGTATTCTATATCGAACGAAAAGGCTAAGTTTTTCGGGGAAACATTACAAATAAGGCTAATCAGATACTTTGGTCATCGCAGGTTCTTTAAGGAAATTATTTCAAACCATCCCGAAGGCTTTTTTGAAAAAGTAGTGAAAACAAGAAATTTTCTTGCTCATCCAACTTTAAGGCCAAGGGAAAAGGTGATTCCACCGGAACAGATGTATGCCTATCAATCAAAATTAAGGTTGTTGGTTTATTGTTTGATTCTTACAGAACTAGGAATGAATGAGGACTTATTGATTGAACGACTAAAAAGTAAAAGCCAGGGAAATTTAATGCCAATAAATTAGAAAAAAGTACCCTGATAGGAGGAAAACGATTTTGCCTACGATCCACTTTATAAAAAATGAGAAAGCACAAATTCAGCAGTTACCACTAAGCAATGGAGTTAATTAAATTTGATAGAGAAGAATTGGAAGAAATCTTCGAGAGGGCAGGGAAAACACTGTTTTCAGAAAGTAAAATTCTATGGTTGAAATATGATAAGGCATTCTTATGCCAAAATTCTTTAGATATACTAAATTTGGTAAAGAACTCCGCAATTGTATATTGTATTTGGATATCGGATGGATCGCATCCTATTCCAATTTATGTGGGTCATTCCTCCTCTAAACTTGCCAGACAACGAATAACAAATCACTTCATTAAAAAGGATCCAAGGACAGGTTCCCAGCTGGAAAAAATCATAACGGCGGTAATTGATGGGAATAAGGTTGGACTAACTTTTTTGAAAATTGAACCGGATTATATGCGTAAGCCTATGGAAGAATGGTTAATTTCAAAACACAGGGAAAAATTAGATTGGAATATTCATGGAAGGAATAACCTGATTTGAAACCAGTGACGATAATTGAAAAGCTAACTTGGAAGGCCAAAGGCTGTATGATATACCAGGTATAAGTGTTTTCTATATTTATATGGTGTCTCCAAATATTGGTATTATAAGGCTTGATGAAAATATTGGACCTAGAAGGTCTAAACAAATTATTTTATGAAAAGATATTCACGGGTAATGCTTGGGGCCAAGAGCATGTATGCAGAAGAGTGCTATCAGGGGAATTTTATTGGAGCCAATTTTGATATCCATCAGGATTTGGGCAATGACCTTCCGGATAACTGGCGCGAATTCAACAAAAAATTCGTCCCGATTTGGTTAGAAAAATTCCCAGAAAAGAGCAAAGTGGCTGCCGGTCTTTCCTGCGGCGCTTTGTGGACCATTTCCAAAGGGCTGAAGGAAGGGGATGTTGTTTTGTGTCCAAATGGGGAGGGAGGATATTATGTAGGAGAGATTATTTCTGAATATTACTACGTAAAAGACGGAATTCTGCCCCATCGAAGGAAAGTGAATTGGTATCCAGTAATTATCGAGAGAAATGCCATGAGCGAGGCATTGAAGAGTTCCACAGGGTCTATAGGTACACAAGCAGATATAACAGGGCATGCAGAAGAGATTAAAACCCTGATTCAAGGCCATAGACCTCCAACACTTATCACCACTGATGACAGCATTGAGGATCCCTCCGTGTTTGCCATGGAAAAACACCTGGAAGAGTTTTTGGCAATGAATTGGAAGCATACTGAATTAGGTAAAAAATACAAGATTTACGAGGAAGATGGAGAATTGATTGGCAAACAGTACCAAACCGATGTTGGAGTAATTGATATATTGGCAATCAGCAAAGATAAAAAGGAGTTTCTTGTAGTTGAGCTAAAAAGAGGTCGGGTAAGTGATGTGGTGGTTGGACAGGCACTCCGGTATATGGGATATGTGAAGGATATGGTAGCTGAACTAAATCAAGAAGTAAAAGGGGTGATTATTGGTTTGGAGGACGATCTTAAAATTCAGCGGGCCCTATCGGTGACCCCAAACATATCATTCTACAGGTACCAAATTAGTTTTAAGCTTTTTAAAGGCTAGATTTAGTAAGTTGTTTGCAAAAAAGCGATGGCCAAAAGAAATAAGTGTGGAAAGAAAAGAATGCATACCATTCGATCTGGTTGCTTTTGATCAGGAGGTATCGGATATAAATAACAAACGGTATTGGGAATTCAAGAAGTAGGGACTGAGGTTAAAAAGGTTTTGGGGCTATAATTAAAAGTTGATTATGACAAAAGAATCAAAAAAACACATCATATCAGGAAAACCCATGGATAGAAATTTTGATTTTAATATAGCACATTTTGCTTTTCATGAACTCTTCAATCTAAATCCGAACGATGATAGAAGTATTGCCATTATCGGAGGGACATTTTTAGAAATGTCCCTGGAACATATATTAAGAGCATATTTTCCAGAGAATGACAAAGAGGTTAATAAAATGTTTGAAGGATTTGGCCCTTTAAGTTCATTCAGCGCAAAAATTTCGATGAGCTATTCGCTTGGACTTATTGAAAAACCAGTAAAAGAAGACTTGCTTCTTACCAAGAAAATCAGAAATGAATTCGCACATAATCTCTATGCCAGTTTTGAAAATGATAAAATTGGTCAATTATGTAAATTACTTAAATGGCACAAAATTGCATTTGTTCCAAACCCTCCACCAGAGGCTTTAAATATCGAGTTATTTCAGGTAGGTGTGAACCAATTGATAACTCATTTGAGTGGCTGTATATCTATGGCCAGGGGAGAGAAAAGATCGATAAGGGATAATTTTAAATGATTTTTTATCTCTATGAAGTAGGATAAAACTTTACAGGATAGAAATCGAAGAAAGAACTTTGGTAATGAACAGGCTTCTAGTGGCGCATGTGGATTGGCGGTATTAAAATGTGCAATTCCAAATAATATTTGGTACCCAACCGGAATTTTGGCCGTTGAGGTTGACAAAACTTAACATTGAAACTTAAATTTATGATATTGGACCAAATTTTATTCTATTAAATATCAAAAAACAAAATGAGATGATAATGACAACGAAACTTTTTAAAGAAGATTCAACAGTGCTACTGGAAATCCTAAAAAAATTTAAATCCGGAGATTCAAAATTTCCTTTTAAAGAATTAAAGGGATTTTTGGATGGTGTTGAAGAATCCATAAAACACCTGAGAGGCCAAGTTTTTATTGAAACCGAAAACGATACGGTATTTGTTTTTAAATCTGACATTCAGATAGGAAACTTTCCCAATTTAGAGCAAAAATATTTTGCTTTACAAGTGCTGTCGGATTGTATTTTTGACATAGGAAATGAATTGTATGAACATATCAAAGTTAAAGATCCAAATGATGAAAATGCCTATGCCTACCTTCACTCATTTCATGAAACGATAAACAAAGAAAGATTTCGGATTAAAGAAGAGATACAGCTAAATGAATTGATTTTTAGCATCAAAAAGGATCATAACTTTGAAAAATTAATGGATGAATTGGCATCTGTTAAGGTGAAAACTTTAGACCAGAAAATAACCTTGGTGAATGAATTTATCATTGATTTGGAGAGCAATCCTGATGCAGTCAAATATTTATATAAAGATTTAGCTAATGCTAAAGGGCAACTTTCAGATTTGTATTTAGAATTGTCTTCTGAATCAGAGAGAAAATTTCATGCAATCAATGAAAAATTGGAAAGCATTGGTCAGGAACCAGGAAGTTTATCTGTGGCAGCCAAAGTTATAATTATGCATCAGTTGGGGATAATAGAGTGTTTACAAACCTATCCCAAATTTAAAATTCCTCATGCACTTGCAGATCTTCTATCTAATTTAATTGGTGGGACTAAAGGAAATATTCAGCCGTATTTAAACCCTCTAAAGAATGAGGATTTTGATAATGAAAAATCCCCCTATTCAACACCCAAAGCTGTTTCCGACGCAAAATTGATTTTGGAAAAATATCATATACAGTACAAAGAATTCTAAAAGTTATTTTTAGGGGAAACCCTAATTTTCCCCTAACCTATCATTGCTATCATAAACAATCTGATAAGCAATGAATACATTTCAAATTACACAAATGACCCCAGAGCAGTTCGAAAAACGAATTGCCCAAATTGTAAAAGACCAATTTGAATCCATCAAATCCGAGCTTACTCCTGTAAAGGAAAGGGAGGAGTATCTCACCCGGAAACAGGTCGCTGACCTTTTCCAAATTGAACTGTCCACTCTGCATAACTGGTGCAAAAAATGAAAGCTTCAGCCATATGGAATAGGCAACCGTGTTTATTTTTTAAGATCCGACATAGATAAGGCTCTTCAACCTTTAAAGCATTAAGGCTATGGAGAAATTACTCAATACACCGAAATTCCATGCTTTGTATACCAGGTTTGATGATCAAAGCAAAACCTACAAGTTAAACGAATGGTCCAGCCCCGGAATGGATGCCAATAAGTTAATGGATGTACTGGACTTAATTCCTGAAAGGATACAATACCATTCACTAGAAAAAAGGGTGCTGTCCTCTGCAGGCATCGCACGAGGTGCAGCGGTTTTTATTACCACCATAGAAAAGATTTCTCCGGAAGGATGGGGAAAAGGTACATGTCCTTTTATTGCCTCTGCAAGAATACATGTGGAGGTATGGGTGAAGCTGTGCCCTGATGGAGAAAAAATTGAGATTTGGTTCATTCCGGAACCTTTTCCAAATCAGGATTCCATGATGATGTACCTGAGGGGTTAAGCCAATATTATGATAGATGATTTAGTTGTGGAAATGCAGATCACGCCACCGCAGGAAGTGCTACGTGAAATCCATGGCACTTTCGAATATTGTGGGGTGATATTTCAGCCTAAGTTCAGAATGGGCAGGGTAACCAAGTATTATGGGAACCTGAAAAACCTGCTGGTTGAAATCCTGTATGATAAATTGTTTATCCGGAATTCCTGGCATAAGTATTACCATGGAAACAACCATGGGGATTTTACCTATGGAGAGATTAAGCAAACAATTCAGCTGCTGACAGGAAGATTTGGAAAGGGGTTTTTAGAAGCCAAAATCAAGAAGATGGCTGTTGGATGCAATTTACCTATGGATGCAGGCAACATTATTATAAAATGCCTTGCCTTGGGCCCTGATATATTCCAGGATATGAAGTTTGGCAATAAGCACCGCACCTATGGAAAATACATCAAAAAGACCCATAGCAAATTCAAGGTGTATAACAAACAGTGGGAGGTAAAGGAACATGATAGGCAAAAAATCACACCTACCCTTCGCCTAGAGCTGGAGTTAAATATGATAGCTGTCCAGGCCAGGAAAATTAATCCAATTCCTTTAATGTATGTGAAAGACCTGCTGGATGATTTTAGAATTTGCAGCCTACTGGATGTTTTTTTGGAAAAGGTACAGCAGGTTGTTTTTGATTACGATATGCCAATAGAAAAGCATGATATTTTTAAGGATGTGGAAATAAAAGTATTTATGAAGGATCCAGTATTAAGAAAGCTGGTTAAAGATAGAACTACCCCTAAGACCTATCGACAATGGGCCAAGCGATATGAAGAACTAAAAGAGTTATATGCCGAAAAAGGGGAAATTACCAAGCTGGTTAAGATGTGTGAAGAAAACCTGGTACAGCTACTACGTCTCAATCAACTTGTCTAAAGTGAAGGCTGTTTTTCCCTTTATTTAGGTTTGATGCACATTTGAAAATACAGGCCAATTTTTACCCTGTATGTTGAATAGTGCAGAATTGCAGAAAACGATCTACCTCCTACTTGTAATATATCGGAAATTAGTGGTAATTTTTACCTTGACCTTATATTGAATAAATTATCTGCCAAATTTGATTAAGATTGTCATATGAATATTAATAGCTTAGGAAATACATTTCAAGATTTAGACCTTTCAACCACTTTAATAGCTATATTTTTATTAGTTATTGGTTGGTTCCTAAAATTTTATTTTGACAAATATTTTCTGTTAAAACCCAAATTATACTTGACAATGAATGGGCCAATGTATGGCCAAAAATTTATCAATTACGAAGAGGGTCATGAATTGACATGGAGATATGAATGTGTTTTAAAAAACAATTCCAATTTTGATGGATTTAATATAAAAATCACGGAACAAAATCCAGCTATCAAACAGGAGGGGATTATTTCAAATAAAGATGAAATAAAAAAAGCATTTCGTTCCAATAATCACTTATCCAGTAAAGGTTCAATGGAATTTGAAATAAAAAAAACAATTAGTATCAATGCCGACGTCCTAATAAAATCAAAGATTGTAGATGGGGTTAAAGAGGTATATCCGGGGTCCAAGTTACACAACCCAAAGGAAGAATTAAAACCAGCCATCCTGGATGATTTTTCACTCATTATTAAATACGAAAATGAAAAAGGAAAGAGCCTTTATACGAAATATAGAAAAAAGAATGGTTTCGAATCAAACACCTTTTATTTGTTCAAGTATCCATTTCTGGTTTGATGTATTACCAAATGGTAAGAAATCTACCTTTTAATTTATTTAATACGAATGGTTTGCCAATGGTTTGCCAAAAAACGAGAAAACCCCTTCAAATTTACATCTGAAGGGGTTTTATGTACCTTGGGCCGGAGTCGAACCGGCACGAGTGTTACCTCATTGGTGTTTGAGACCAACGCGTCTACCAATTCCGCCACCAAGGCATTTACTAATTCAATATTTCAAGCGTGGTGTTTGAGACCATCGCACCTGCCTGCCGTTAGGTAAGTCTACCAATTTTACCTGCCGTTAGGCAGGTCCGCCACCAAGGCAAATTATTGGAACAATTTCAGTCAAAGAAAATTGTCCATGTAAGCCTTTTCAGACTGAAATTCCAGTTCCTTCCTGAACGGGATGCAAATATGGGCAAAGAATTTTTTTTAAACAATTAATTTGGCTTTGCCTTCCTAAAATTTTTCAAATTTATTCTCCCTCAACTATCCAGTCAGTGGAGATTTTTTCCCGTTTCCATCTGTTTTGAACCCTAAACCTCAAATTGTATATAGATGGGACTGTCGTATTTCATCCCCAATAAATCGGCGCCATGCCCATGATTAATGCCTATTTCCAGCAATCCCAGGCTGTTAAAAAAAGCCCAGCAATCTCCCGGCTCCACCTCATCGTAATTGTTTTGGATGCTTTCTATCGATTCCCGGCCGAATTCAATTCTGAATTTTCCTGGATTTAATTTATTAAATACCTCTTGCGGAATATTCGTAATCAGGTTCCCGTAATGGTCGATGCGGAGCACATATCCGATAATCTGTTTTTTGCTGGCCTTAAATTGTCGGCCCATCATCCTTTTGATATGTTGAAGGGGCCCACCAAAATCGTGAATGGCCGCTCCACTGGCCACTTTGGCGGCGATGGGAGCCAAAATGTCTTTGGTCGGGAAGGTGCTGTTTTTCAGGTGGATGTCGGAAAACTTCACCACGATGCCAGGGTCATGATCGGCCAGCATACTCAGAATTCCGTTATTGGGTCCTACAAAGATGTGTTCGTCCAATTTAATCCCGATAAATCCCTCAGTGATGCTGCTGGTGGTATTAATGGACACCAAATGAACAGTACCTTTTGGAAATTCGTTATAGGAAGCACGGAGTACAAAGGCGGCATGGGCAATATCATAAAGGGCAATATTATGGCTGATGTCCACAATAGACAATTGGGGGTTGATGGAAAGCATCTTTGCTTTTACCACAGGAACATAATAATCGTCGGTTCCAAAATCAGAGATGAATGTTAACAGCGCCATATAAGCAAGTCAATTAAAAATTTGTACTTTTGTAGAGTGCCTAACAAAAATAGGGAATTTATATTTGTTATTGAAAAGACATCCTTAGAAGGAAAAATATTGGTAGAAAAAGTCATTACATTAGAAAACATTTCTTTGCTCGATTTCCTTGGTTCTGAAAATGAAAACATCAAGCAGATCTCGGCAGCTTTTCCTCAAAGTAAAATTGTTTCCCGGGGAAATGAAATCAGAATAAAAGGCCAAGCCCCGGAAATCCTGAAAATTAACGACATCTTGAACATGCTTTTGGAGCATTTTAGCCGATTTGGTCAGGTTACTCCGGAAAATGTGAAAGAATACATTTCCTTGGAAGGAACGCCCTTTGGTCCCCTGCAAGTCAAAAGCGATATCATCCTATATGGCAATAAAGGTCTGGTGATCCGTCCCAAATCCCCCAACCAGAAAAAACTGGTGGATGCCGCTTTTAAAAATGATTTGGTTTTTGCGCTGGGACCAGCCGGTACAGGTAAAACCTATATCGCCGTGGCCTTGGCAGTCAGGGCCTTAAAAAACCGGGAAGTTAAAAGGATCATCATCACCCGTCCGGCAGTGGAGGCAGGGGAAAACCTTGGTTTTTTGCCGGGCGACCTGCAGGAAAAACTGGACCCCTACCTCAGACCCATCTATGATGCCCTGGGAGACATGGTGCCTACTGAAAAATTGAAATTTTATCAGGAAACCAGGGTAATTGAAATCGCCCCCTTGGCCTACATGCGGGGGAGAACGCTGCATGACGCTTTTATCCTTTTGGACGAGGCTCAAAATACGACCAGTGAACAAATAAAAATGTTTTTGACCCGTATGGGACCCAATTCCAAAGTGATCATTACAGGCGACCAATCCCAGGTGGACCTCCCTCCCAAACAAAAATCCGGGTTAAGGGAATCGCTCAGGATACTTAAAGATGTGAAAGGGATAGGCACGGTGCACCTTTCCGGAAGGGATGTGGTCAGGCACCGCCTGGTGAAATCCATCATAGAGGCTTATGATAAAAGTGAATTGAATGATATCAATCCGGAATGAGTATAACGGTTACAAAAATTACAGATAAGGCCATCCTGGAACAAGCATTTAAAATCAGGGAAGAAGTATTTGTGAAGGGTCAAAAGGTGGATCCAAGTGAAGAATACGATGAATATGAAGACCAATCAACCCATTTTCTGGCCTTTTCCGGACAGCAGGCAGCAGGCACGGCAAGATGGCGTTTTACGGATAAGGGTGTGAAATTGGAAAGGTTTGCTGTTTTAGAGCCTTTTAGAGGTTCAGGTGTGGGACAGTCCCTGGTAAAGGCCGTTCTCTCGGATATTAAAAGCAGTCCCCAAACAGAGGGTAAGGAAATTTACCTCCATGCCCAGTTGACCGCTGTGGGTTTGTATGAAAAATTTGGATTTAAAAAAATAGGCGACATATTCATCGAATGTGGTATTAAACATTATCTAATGAAACTATATTGATTCGGGGTTGTTTAAAAGTAAATTGGAATGAATTTTGAATGACATTTTATACAGATTTTTAAAGATGAATAAAGTAATAAGTAGTTTTGCTCTGATCACCGGACTCATGGGTTTTCTTTTTACGGCCCAGGCACAGGTTTTGGAGGACCGGAAATTACCCTCAAACGAAATTAAAATCAATATCGCCAACACCATCATTGTGGGCTCATTGGAATTGGGGTATGAGTATTTTATCGATCAAAATCAATCTATAGGTCTTGAGGTGATGTTTATGGACCGCTTTGCCTATATATCGGACAGTGATGACGACAAAGACTTTAATGCCACAAGTGTGATGTTGTCTTATAATTATTATTTTGTTATAGCGATTGATCCATCCGGTTTTTACGTATTGCCCTTTTTAAAATACAGAGGGGGCACTTTTACGGAGATCATTGATGAGGAGACCATGGAGACCAACCTAAACAGTATAATGATTGGTTTTGGAACCGGTTATAAATGGGTGCACAATGATAAATTTGTCTTAGGCCCTTATGTAAATATTGCCAGAGGGTTTAACAGCGAAGTAAGTGAAAGGTTTGCTCCAGTGGAGGTCAATGCCGGGTTCAGTATAGGATTTAGGTTTTAATCCTGAAACCTTTAAGTTGATTGCCTATTTTTTGGAATGATTGAATTTTATGGTTTTTATCATCCAATTCTAAAAATAAATTTTTATTTTAAGTTTTATTATTCCCTTTAATCCGCAAACCTTCCAGGTTTTGTTGATAATCAGCTAGTTGTTCAAATTAAACGGGTGAAACCTGGAAGGTTTTTCTTCATAAGAATCAACTGGTTACATGAAAGCACTGCGGATTTTAGGTATTCCCTTTTCTGATTACCCTGTAAGGAAGTGATCAGATCAAGTAAAGTTCCCTGAAAAGGGAATAGGGGATAAAAGCTTTCTCGGTACCATGATTTTTCATGGGCATTGGTATCTGTTTCTATCAATTCAACTTCAGCAACTTTTCATCATTTTCCCATGAAGTTCAATGAGTTTCCTTTTTTGAGGTATACCGTTTTCTTTCTTTTCGGGATTCTTTGCTATCCCCTTGCCGGGATATGGGCTAATGAACATCTTTTTTTCCTTTTGCCCATTCTTTTTGTCTGCTATCTGATTTTGGTAATTATAAATTCTATCCGAAAATATCCAGGTTTCAAATTATTGATTCCCTTACTGGCCTACGCCAACCTTATTGGTGCGGGACTTCTTTTCATATCCCTTCATGATGTAACCCAGCAGGAATCCCATTTAATGAACATCAAGAATATAGAAGGCTATATGGCTGAAGTAACCGGTGTAGATGTTACTAAACCTAACAGCATAGGTAATTCGGTAGAGGTAATGGCTGTAAAAGTGGGGGAATTATTGCTGCCCGCAGAAGGGAAATTGATGATTTACCACCGTTCAAAAATTCCACTTGAGCCGGGGATGGTGATATTGGTGAATGGGAAACCCCAAAGAATTGCTTCCCAACAAAACCCTTCCGAATTTAATTATGCGGCATTTATGGGTAATAAACAGGTCTATTTCAGTCATTTTATTGGGGAGGAGTTACAAATCGTTCCCCAGCAGAGGAAAAAGAGTTGGCAACATATGGTTTTGGATTTGAGGGCCCGCCTGGAAAGTAAAATTGAAAGTTTTATCCCCGATCCTGGTGCCGCCCAGATTGCCAAAGCCTTATTATTGGGGCAGAAAGAAGAGCTGGAAAGTGAGATAAGCGAAGCCTATGTTACCGCGGGAGCCATGCATATTCTGGCCGTATCCGGCTTACATGTGGGGATTATTTATGGCTTTTTTTTCCTGATCTGGAAACCCCTTCGGCTGAAAGGTATGAAGAGGGTGGCTTTTTTGACCGTGGTGGTGCTTTTCATATGGTTTTACGCTCTGATTACAGGCATGTCTCCCTCGGTTTTGAGAGCGGCCACCATGTTTACCCTGATATCCATGGCGCAGATGAGGTCCAGAAATCCCTCCATTTTTAATCCCTTGGCCTTATCTGCCATGGTATTGGTGATGTTTGATCCATATATCGTTTTTTCGGTAGGGTTTCAACTTTCCTATACCGCCCTTACAGGAATACTGCTTTTCCAACCACTTATTTCCAGAATGTGGACACCTTCCCAAAAATGGATACAGTATCTTTGGGAAATCACCACCTTAGGTCTGGCGGCACAACTGGCCACTTTTCCCCTTTCCATTCATATCTTTCACGTCTTTCCCACTTATTTTATTTTTTCCAACCTTATCGCCATTCCAGGTGCTTTTCTGGTAATGGCAACAGGCCTGCCATTTTTGATTTTTTCTTCCTTTGATGGTTTGGCCAGTATAATGGGGCAATTGGTCAATTTCCTTGTCAAAACCCTTAATCAAGCTGTTTTTAGTCTCCAATACCTTCCATTTTCCAGAATGGAAAACCTGTATTTACACCTCACTGAAATGATTTTAATTTGGGCTTCTCTTTTATCCATATATTTTTACTTTGAAGAAAGAAAAAGGCAACAACTGGTTTTTATTCTTATCCCTATGGTTTTACTTGCCTTTTACCGTATAGGGTTAAAAACAGCAGATTTAAGTAAGGATGAATTGATGGTTTATCAATTAGGCAAAGGTGTGGCCGTTGATTATATTTATAAGGGGCAGTGGTATTCTTATCTGAAAAATGTTTCGGAGGAGGATTACCGGTACCATGTCCTTCCTAACAAAATTAAGAATCAAGCGGTAGAAAGCAGGGATTTGTTGGGGAAATCAGCTGGATCTAACTTTGAGATACTTTTGCCAGGACAAGACAAAGTGGGTTTATTCCAAGACAGTTTGTACCTTGATCCCAAGGAAGAATTTGAAATCTTCTCCTTTAAAGGCGGTAATTGGATTCCCTTAGACAATATTCCGTCAAAAGGGAGGCTGAATACTGCTTATAAAATTAAATTCAAGTAGCGGAGCAGCTCCCTGTGAATGGATTTCCCCCACTTAATTTGTGAAATTAAAATGTTGAATGATGTTGATTTTAAAGAATGTTAAAAATAGAATCGGTACCCTGATTTTGAACCGACCTGAAAAACGGAATGCTTTAGATAGTGAAATGATCGGGGGCTTGCTCAAAGGGTTGGAGGAGATGGGAAATGATCAGAGGGTAAAAGTGGTCGTAATTAAAGGGCAGGGAAGCGTTTTCTGCTCCGGAGCGGACCTTTCTCATTTAAAGGAAATCAAAGATAATTCTTATCTGGATAACCTATCAGACAGCAGGCAATTGGCTACTTTATTTCAAAAAATCTTTCAATACCCGAAGGTGGTTATTGCCCAGGTGGAGGGATCCGCACTAGCGGGTGGCTGCGGTTTGGCATTGGTTTGCGATTTTGTATTTGCGGTACCTGATGTTAAGTTTGGTTTTCCAGAGGTTAAAATCGGTTTTTTACCTGCTTTGGTGATGGTTTTTGCCAGGGAAAAATTGGGCCCCGGGAAAACCCGTAACCTATTATTGGCAGGGAACCTTTTTGATACAGAAGCAGCTAAAGCATTGGGATTGGTCTATCAAATGGTACCTAAGGAGGACATTGAAACCCATGTTGGCCAATTTGCCACCAATTTGGTCCAGGATAACTCGGATCAATCCATGGCGGATATAAAAGATATGTTGGTCACCATCCAGGGAAAAAATTTCTATGAGGCTTTAGAGTATGCGGCCATAAAAAATGCCAAAGCAAGAAAGACAGCTCATTTCGAAAAAGGTTTATCCGCCTTTTTATCCAAGGAAAAAATGAGATGGTAATTTGAAAAGCCTGGCATTAAATACGCTGAAAAAGTATTTTGGATACTTGGATTTCAGGCCTTTGCAGGAAGAAATCGTGCTTTCTATAGCGGAAGGGAAGGATACCCTTGCCTTAATGCCAACAGGTGGAGGGAAGTCCATTTGTTTTCAGGTGCCTGCATTGATGCAAGAGGGTTTGTGTCTGGTCGTAAGTCCTTTGATTGCTTTGATGAAGGATCAGGTGGACCAGCTTAAAAGCAGGGGAATCAAAGCCATCGCTATCCATTCAGGCATGCAAAAAAGGGAAATTGACACCTTGCTGGATAATGCGGTTTATGGAGATTTTAAATTTTTGTACCTATCCCCAGAACGGTTGAAGACGGAGCTTTTTCTGGAGCGTTTCAGGAGGATGAATATCAGCATGATCGCAGTGGATGAGGCCCATTGCATATCCCAGTGGGGATATGATTTCAGGCCCCCTTATCTGGAAATTGCCGCCTTGCGGGAAATTCACCCAGGTGTGCCCTTCATTGCGCTAACCGCCTCCGCTACTTTGGAGGTTCGAAAAGACATCATTGATAAGTTAAAGCTTAAAACTCCCGGAATTTTCGTTCAGTCTTTTGCAAGAAAAAATCTTTCCTATTCAGTAAGGTGGGCTGAAAATAAATTTGAAAAGGCCCTGGAAATATTGCAAAAAGTTCCCGGTAGCGCCATTGTCTATGTCAGAAGCAGAAAAGGAACCAAGGATACCGCCTTTCAACTGAATCAATTGGGTATCAAAGCTACCTTTTACCATGCCGGGCTGGACCAGGCACTTAGAAACACCCGACAAACGGATTGGATACAGGGTAAGGTAAGGGTGATGGTGGCTACCAATGCTTTTGGAATGGGGATTGATAAACCCGATGTCAGGCTGGTATTACACCTGGATCTACCTGAAAACATTGAAAATTATTACCAGGAAGCAGGGAGAGCAGGGAGAGATGGGAAGAAAGCCTATGCCGTTCAGCTAGTCCAGGAGCAGGATCTGTTGTTATTAAAGGAGCGGGCAGAAAATTCTTATCCTCCGATTGACCAGATAAAAAAAGTTTACCAATGTCTTGCCAATTATTACCGGATTGCGGTTGGCAGTAGTCAAATGAATAGCTATGATTTTGACATGGTGGATTTCACCCAAACCTATCAATTGGATCCCAAATTAACCTATAATTCCTTTAAGGTCATGCAGGAAGAATCTCTGATGTTATTTTCAGAAAGTGTATTCCTGCCTTCAACCCTCCGTTTTTTGGTTAACCAAACCAAGGTTTATGAAATTCAGATCGCCTACGCCAGGCTGGATCCATTGATCAAATTGTTGTTACGCATGCACGGAGGGGAATTGTTTGTGAACTATATAAAAATTCAGGAAGCAAAATTGGCCAAATTGTTACAATTACCGGAAAAGGCGCTGGTTCAATTGTTAAATAAATTGGATGAACTTGGGGTCATCGCATACAATGCCCGAAAAGAAATGCCTCAGGTGACTTTTTTGACCCCGAGACTGGATGCGGGCACTTTGCCATTGGACAAGAAAAGGATCAGCCACCGAAGAGATCAGGCAGTATCCAAAGCTGATAGCATTATCCGGTACGTTAAGAATGAAAACATTTGCCGCACCTTGGTGATTTTAGATTATTTTGGTGAAAGCAAAGAGCAGTGGTGTAATATCTGTGACATATGTATTGAAAATAAAAAGAAAAAGGATAGGGCAGAAGAAATAAAGGTCATTCGGGATCATGTTATTAAAACTTTACAGGGGGGAGAAGCGTTTTCATTAATAGAGTTGTTGCAATTGTCAAAATTGGATATAAATGACATTACGGTGGGGGTCTTGAGGGAAATGGAAGATGAATCATTGATTTTTACAGAACAAAATGGTAAAATAAGGAAAAAATGAAATTCATAGATGATTTATTGAATGGTTTATTTTCCGGAAAAAATGATTTGGAAACCATAAAGGAAAATTTTGATATATCTGCTTCAAGGGAGCAGGAAATTGCCATTTGGATGGAATCTGAGGAAGGTCTTAAGATGCTGGATAAAATATACCAAAATTATCACCTTAAGAAGGCAGGTGTCGACCCTCAGCCTGAAATTCACCTGCTCAACACACCCTATGCCAACGGTTTTGCCATCAGTTTCCAGGATCCACTTACTGAGGAAATATTTTCCAATCTTTTCTTTGGATTTGGCCAACGAATGCTAGATTTGGGATATAGAAAGGTAAGCCAGGACAGAAAAATGCAGGATAACAACACCCAGGTAAAAACAACTGAAAAATTATACTTCAAACCACCTTATAATCCTGAAATGATAACCGGAAAGATGGATCAGCTCTTCGGTAATGTCAGCATAGAAAAAGTTTCCCTGAACCAGACACCCAATTTTCTTAAAGTATTGGTCACTGTATATGCTGACCATCAATATTATGATGCCAAGCCCTTCGATCAGTACATGGATCAATTATTCAAAATAGGTTAAAAATGGATAAAAAATTACTTAAAAATCTTATTGAAAATTACAGGACACCTTTTGAGGAGGAAAAAGCCTTTCTACCGGATTTCTTGGTTTTATTGGAAGACCCATTGGCGTTTAGCAGGGAAAGGAAATCGGGTCATTTCACGGCTTCTTCATGGATAGTCAATAAAAGACGCACCCATACCTTGTTGACCCTGCATCAGAAATTACAAAAATGGCTTCAATTGGGAGGCCATGCCGATGGCAATGAAAATCTTTTGGAAGTGGCAATGAATGAAGCCAGGGAAGAAAGTGGCCTAACTTCTTTGCGGATGGTGGACCGTTTTATTTTCGATATAGACTGTCATATTATTCCTGCCAATCAGGAAGATGCCCGGCATTTTCATTATGATGTCCGTTTCTTGTTAGAAGCGGAAATGAATGAACCTTTGGTGATCAGCCCGGAAAGTAAAGCCCTTGCATGGGTAAGTTTCGAAATGGCATCAGAATTGGTTGGTCACAATTCCTCTATTTTAAGGATGCTGGAAAAAACCAGCAAATCGGAAATCCTTCTATAATCCCTCCTTTTTGCTTTTGCAGTTTGATTATTTCAGTTTTCGCATTAAGTTTTCTCCATCAGCTGGCAAGATTCCTTATCTTTGCCAAAAATTTTGCAATGGGTAAACAATATTTAACATTTGTCGCGGTATTATTGCTTTTTTGGTCCTGCAGTCCTTCTGAGGATGAATTGTTCAAGGAGGGAATAGCGGCTTTGGAACGCCAGGAGTTGGATAAAAGCATTACTTACTTTGACAGGATCACTTCGGAAAACCAGGCCCATGCCGGCGCTTGGAATGCAAAAGGGGTGGCCTATTTTGAACTAGACAACCTGGATTCGGCCATAAGTGCATTCAGCATGTCCATCGCCATGGACTCAGCGAATTACAAGCCTTATTTCAACAGAGGCAATGCACTGATGGAAAAAGAGGATTTTAAAGCCGCATTAATTGATTATAATAGGGCCAATGGACTTGATTTGGAACAGATAGATGTTTATTATAACCGTGGCCTTGCCCTATTGGCCATGGAAATGTATGAAGATGCCCTGTTCGATTTTAATGTGGCCTTACAGGCCAATCCCAACCAGGCTCAGGTACATTTTAATAAAGCAAAAGCCCTTTTGGGTAACAATGATCCGATGGGTGCCATCGCCACACTCCAAGAGTCCGTAGAATTGGATGAAAGATATGGGCCTGCCTTTTACCTGTTGGGGGTTACTGAAATGAGCGCCCTTGGAGAAAAGGAGCAAGGCTGTGTCCATTTAAAAATGGCCTTAAATTTGGGATATACCCAGGCCAAGGAATGGGTCGAGCAATTTTGTAAGGAATAATGACCGAAATAGGACAGGATATCAAAATGGCCAAAAGCCTGTTGGAATCTGGAAATTTGGTAGCCATCCCTACCGAAACCGTATATGGGCTCGCTGGAAATGCCCTTAATGAATCTGCGGTAGTGAAGATTTATAAGACCAAAAACAGGCCCAGTTTCGATCCATTGATCGTTCATGTGGGGCACCTGGATCAGTTACCGGAGTATACCAAAGAGGCACCCGATGAAATGATGGAATTGGCCAAAATATTCTGGCCCGGTCCACTGACCCTTCTTTTGAATAAAAAAGAGATTGTTCCGGATCTGGTCACCAGCGGCCTCAAGTCTGTCGGAATACGGATTCCAAATCATCCACTTACACTTCAATTACTGAGATCTCTTGATTTCCCTTTGGCAGCTCCCAGTGCCAATCCTTTTGGGTACATCAGTCCTACCCAGGCATCTCATGTCTTCGATCAGCTTTCTGGCAAAATCCCCTATATCCTGGATGGAGGGAATTGCCAGGTAGGGCTTGAAAGTACCATAGTGGGAATGGAAGAGGGCCAAATCATTATTTACCGGTTGGGAGGTATTGAGGTAGGGGCCATTGAAAAAGTGGTGGGAAAGGTATTAATATTACCCCAATCCAGCAGTAACCCAAAATCTCCCGGGATGTTGAAAAGCCATTATGCCCCCAGAAAGCCCGTTATTCTTGGTGACCTGGAGGAGTTGATACCCCAATACCGTGCCCAGGGAATTAAATTTGCGGTATTATCCTTCAATAATTACTTTGAGGGGGTGGAAGCATCTGATCAGATTATGCTAAGTAATACGGGGGAATTTGATGAAGCAGCCAGAAATTTATTTTCAGCCATGCGCAAGCTGGACAATTCCGCAGCTACGGTTATTTTGGCGGAGGAATTACCGGAAATGCACTTGGGAAAAGCCATAAATGACCGATTAAGAAGGGCTGCTGCCAAATAAATTCACTATTTTTGAGTAAATTTTAAACCTGCATTTTATGAACAAGAGAATTAAAACTGTTGATAATGTTGATTTTAAAGGGAAAAAGGCCCTGGTTAGGGTGGATTTTAATGTTCCTTTGGACAGCCAATTTAACATCACAGACAATACGAGGATCATTTCTGCCATTCCCACGATTAAAAAAATCCTCGATGATGGTGGTGCCGTGATATTGATGTCCCATTTGGGAAGGCCTAAATCTGGTTATGAAGACAAATTTTCACTAAAGCATATCCTTACCGAACTCAACAAGGAACTGGAAGTATCCGTAAAATTTTCCAAAGACTGTATAGGTATGGAGGCTACCCAGCTGGCAACCAGCCTGAATCCGGGAGAAGTATTACTGTTGGAAAACCTGCGCTTTCATAAAGAGGAGGAAAAAGGAGATGAGGCTTTTGCTAAAAAATTAGCCCAATTGGGAGATCTATATGTGAATGATGCGTTCGGTACAGCTCACCGTGCCCATGCCTCTACCTCGGTTATTGCCCAGTACTTTAATGACAAGGTAGCCGGATACCTGATGAGTGCAGAGATGGAGAATGCCGAGAAAATTTTGGAAAAACCGGAAAGACCCTTTACCGCTATTATGGGAGGCGCCAAAATTTCGGACAAAATCCTTTTGATAGATAAATTACTGGATAAAGTGGATAACCTGATTATAGGTGGTGGGATGTCTTATACTTTTGCCAAAGCTGAAGGAGGCACCATAGGTGATTCTCTTTTGGAGGAGGATAAAATGGAATTGGCGCTGGAATTGAAAGAAAAAGCAAAAAAGAAAGGGGTAAATTTATATTTACCGGAAGATTCAATTATATCCAGAGCCTTTGCTGACGATGAAAAGCAAGATATAGCCAGCAAAGGAGAAATTCCGGATGGCTGGATGGGTTTGGACATCGGGCCTGAAAGCAGAAAAAAGTTTTCAGAGGTAATAAGAAATTCAAAAACCGTGCTATGGAACGGCCCAATGGGTGTTTTTGAAATGAGCAGTTTCCAAGAGGGAACAAAAGCCGTTGCCGAAGCATTGGTGGAGGCTACTGAAAATGGCGCTTTTACTTTGATAGGAGGGGGTGATTCTGCAGCTGCTATCAATAAATTCGGTATGGGAGAAAAAGTTTCCTTTGTATCTACAGGCGGGGGAGCGCTTTTGGAGCTGATGGAAGGAAAAACCTTGCCCGGCGTAAAAGCTTTGGAACCCTAGGCCACCATCAATTGAACAAAAGGTCCGTTTCATAATAGAACCGGACCTTTTTTGTCTAAATTAGTCATTAAGGAGAAAATTATTGGAAAAATGGATTTTTGATTTAATTAAAGGGACAGCCCATATTCAATTTACCTTTTATTGCGTTAAAAAAATATAACCTTTGTAGGATTAGTGGATTTAAATTAGCTGCCGCTTTAAAGATAAACGGATACATGTCCATAGAGATAAACAGCCTTTCTAAGCGCTTTGGGCACCAAAAAGTCCTGAAGGATGTGTGTTTCCATGCCAAAAAAGGGCAGATTCTGGGTTTTTTGGGACCTAATGGTGCAGGAAAATCCACAACTATGAAAATAGCAACTGGGTTTTTATCTCCTGATTCCGGAGATGTTTTGGTCAATGGAATTTCTGTTAACAGGCATCCCAAAGCGATAAGCAAACTGATTGGTTATTTGCCGGAACATAACCCTTTGTATCCCGACCTATACATTCCTGAATTTTTAACTTTTATGGGAGGACTTTACCAATTGAGGGGGAGCCGACTTAAGGAAAGGGTGAAAACCGTCATGGAACAATGTGGATTGATGCCGGAAAAAACCAAAAAAATCGGTCAGCTTTCTAAAGGGTTCAAACAGCGGGTGGGATTGGCAAAAAGTCTGGTCCATGATCCGGAAATCATTATTCTGGATGAACCTACTTCTGGCCTTGATCCCAATCAATTATTGGAAATAAGGAAACTTATTAAATCAATAGGTCAAAATAAAACCCTGATTATCAGCACCCATATCATGCAGGAAGTGGAAGCTGTTTGTGAAAAAACGGTCATTATACACAAAGGGAAAATTGTTGCCAATGAACTATTACATAAATTAAAATCGGCACATGGGGAGTTTACCTTGTTATTGGAAACCGAGGAACCCATGGATCCTGCCTGGTTTGAGGGAATGGGTTTTTTAAATTGTGAGGTGCAAAATCCAAGGTCTTTGCTTTTTACCTGTACTGATTCTACGGCATTAAAAAAGAGCCTGATGAAGCAAGTACAAGAAAGAAATCTTTCCCTCTCCAATTTAAGCCAAAAAGAAAATAGTCTGGAAACCATCTTTTACAAATTAACCAAAAGTTAAAATTATGTGGCGGCTATTTCTAAAAGAAGTCAATGCATTCTTCAATCACCTTACAGGATACCTTATTCTTTGTGTCTTTCTGGTTTCGCTTGGTTTGATCGTTTGGATTTTTCCCGGTACCAGTGTTTTAGACTATGGGTATGCTGATTTAGATCCGTTATTTAGTTATACCCCATTTGTTTTTATATTTCTCGCCCCTGCCGTAACCATGAGGATGTTGGCGGAAGAAAAGAAAGCAGGCACCTGGGAATTGTTAAAAACTTCGCCACTAAGGGACCATCAAATCATTCTGGCCAAGTACATGGCTGCCTTGGTATTGATCCTATTTACACTATTGCCCACGCTGGTCTACTATTTCAGTGTAGTGCAATTGGGTGATCCGGTGGGTAACATAGACAGTGCCGGTTTTTTTGGTTCTTATATCGGATTGTTTCTTGTAGGGGCACTGTTCTCAAGTATTGGTCTTTTTAGTTCAGCATTGACCTCTAACCAGATCGTGGCATTTGTCATTGCGGTATTTGCCTGTTTTCTGATTCATGGTGGGTTTGGAGCCATTGCCGCCCTTCAGCCGGGTCAAACCAGCCTTATATTGGAAGAACTTGGCGTCATTTACCATTATGACCAAATGGGTAGGGGAGTAATTGTTTCCAACAACTTATTTTATTTTGTGGGGATGATCATAAGCTGGTTGATTTTGACTTGGATGGTAGTATCGAGGAAATGAATAGCCAATATAAAAAAATCGGTTGGGGAGTTTTGGCCATTGTTTTTGTTTGGTTGGTGATCATTGTATTAAATCAATGGTGGAAGTTTAGGGTGGACCTTACAGAAGAAGGAAGGTATTCGCTGGGAGAAGCGACCAAAGAAGTCTTGGCTGATATGGATGCCCCGCTGGAGGTAGAGATTTTATTGACTGGAGATCTTCCTGGGGGGATGAAACGGTTTCAAAGAAACATTGAAAGTACCTTAAAGGCATATAGGGCTTATAGTTCAGAAAATATTGAAATTGATTTCCGGGATCCGCTGACATTGCCTTCGGACATCAGGGAGGATTATATTTATAAATTGGCCTCATACGGCATCAACCCCACCAACCTCTTTTCTTCTCAAGGCGGCGGGCAAGCATCCAGGTTGATTTTTCCTGGGATCGTATTAAGGACGAAGGATGCGGAGTCGGGTGTTTTGTTGCTGAAAGGTGAAAAGGGCATGGGGCCTGATGAAATACTTAATCTTTCCATGGAAAACCTTGAATATGAAATCAGTCAGGCCATAAAGCGGCTTTATGGCCACCATCCAAGGGCCGTGGGGGTCATTATTGGTCAAGGTGAAATGGAGGAGGATGATGGCTTTGGGATGGTGGAAGCCCTGAATGAGGATTTTGAGGTGTATAAAGTTCCTTTTGATCAGGCAAAAGCCGTTGAAGACCTTTTGACTTTTGAAGCCTTATTGATAGCAGGCCCGAAGGTACCTTATGGAGAAAGGGAAAAATACCTCCTGGACCAATACCTGATGTATGGCGGCAACCTTTTGTTTTTTGTAGATCAGATGGCGGTCGATTTAAAAGATGCGGATGGGGAAGGCACCGTTGCTATGCCTTTTGACACCGGCCTGGATGATTTGTTGTTTCGGTATGGAATCAGGATCAACAGGGATTTGATCCAGGATCTTAATTTTGGATATCACCCGGTAATCGGTGGGGATTTTGGTGATCAGGCCCAGATTGTTCCATTACCTTGGCCCTTTTATGTTCAGGCGGGTAGAATGTCATCTCATCCCATCACCAAAGGCCTGGATCAATTACAATTCAGGTTTGTCAGTACATTGGATACGGTCATGGCAAAAGGTGTGGACAAAACGCCCTTGGTTTTTTCCAGCAATTACAGCCGGGTGATGCAGGCACCGGTAAGGGTAGCCTTTGAGGATATGGCCAGAGAACCCGATGTAGATGCTTTTTCTTTATCGAACCTCCCCTTAATGTATTTGCTTGAAGGGGAATTTACCTCCTATTTTAAAAACAGGTTTGTACCGGATGGTTTTGATCAATCCTTATTTCGGGAAAGTGGAAATATGGGTAAAATTCTGGTTGCTGGCGATGGCGATGTCGTGAAAAGTTGGATTGACCCCCAATCAAAAACGCCAATACCTTTAGGAAGAGACCATTATTCCGATATGCTGGTGGCCAATAGATCTTTTCTTCAAAATGCGCTCCAATATATGGTATATCCCGACGGTATCATTTCATCCAAAACCAAACAATTCGAAATTAGGCCGCTCAATAAGATCAGGGTCAGGAATCAAAAAACATTTTGGCAGATGTTTAATATCCTTTTACCTATTGTTGTCATTATGGTCGTCGGGATGGTCAGGATTTATTATAAAAAAAGAAAATATGAATACAGTTGAAGGCATTTTTATTCATCCATTTTGGAAACTAGAAAATTGTTCCGATTTTTCGATCAAATCATACGGCAATTAGGGCCTTTTATAATTTTATTCCTAAATTTACCCTGTTATAGGAAAATCTGAATAGGCGAGGATTTGTCTCCGCGGATATGTTCCTTGATGATGTATAGCTTAGGAATTGGTCGATGCTTGTAAAAATGGATTTGTTTTAGGCCTATGGCGGTTTTAAATCCCCAAACATTGATTGAAAAGCTGCTGATGTTTCCTTTCCTTTAATTGAAATATTGCCCTTGCATTTAAAAAAAATAATCATATATGAAATTTATTGTTTCTTCTTCTTCTCTGCTTAAACAACTTTCCGCGATCAATGGGGTAGTGACCACCAACCCTGTAGTTCCGATTTTGGAAAATTTCCTTTTTGAAATTATGGACAGCAAGTTGGCCATTACCGCTTCTGATCTGCAAACTTCTATGATGACTGAAATAGATGTGGAGGCCAAGGAAGATGGAAATATAGCTGTTCCTGCTAAAATACTTATAGAAACCCTGAGAAACCTACCTGAGCAGCCGGTTACTTTCAGCATTGATAAAGAAACTTACAGCATTGAAATCAGTTCGGATAACGGGCGGTATAAACTGGCGGGAGAGAATGCAACCGATTTTCCCCGAATTCCAAGTGTAACCAATCCCTCATCAATTGAAATGTCTACCGAAGTGCTCGGAAGTGCTATCGCCAACACGATTTTTGCAACCAGTAATGATGAATTGAGGCCCGCAATGACCGGGGTCTATGTCAACCTGAGTGAAACCAATACTACTTTTGTAGCTACAGATGGGCACAGGCTGGTCCGTTACCGGAGGGTAGACATTGCCTCCCCGGAACCGGCCAGCATCATTATTCCCCGCAAGGCACTCAACCTGCTTAAAACCACACTTCCTTCCGAGAATGTACCTGTAACTGTTGAGTTTAACAGTAGCAATGCCTATTTTAAATTCAATAACATCAAGATGATATGCAGGTTGATAGATGAACGTTTTCCGGATTATGAAAATGTAATCCCAATAGACAATCATAATGACATGACCATTAATAGAATTGAATTTTTGGGATCCCTCAGAAGAATTGCCATTTATGCGAATAAAACCACCCATCAGGTGAGGCTCAAACTGACCGGCAGTGAACTTCAGATCTCCGCCGAAGACCTTGACTTTTCCAATGAGGCCAATGAAAGGTTGTCCTGTGAGCATGAGGGAGAGGATATTGAGATAGGATTTAATGCCAAATTTTTGGTGGAAATGCTTAACAATAGCACCGCAAAAGAGGTAACCTTAAAATTCAGCGCTCCTAACAGGGCTGGGCTTATTCTGCCGTCAGACATGTCAGAAAATGAAGATATTTTAATGTTGGTCATGCCCGTTATGTTGAGTAATTATGTTTAATCTTTGATTTCCCCCTATAAAGGTCTGCCCGGTATTACCGGGTTTTTTTTTGACCTGAGGTTGAATATTCCGAAAACCAAACCTGGATTGGTTACTTAATAGTAACCACAGATTTCAACCTGTGTCCTATAATCAGAACACCTCTTTGATGTGATTTCGTGGTTGAACACTAACGAACTCAAGTGCTTTGGCTTAAGGAATCATTTTTTTAAAATGACAAATTAATAATTAGAATAATAACGGTTTTAGCATGGTATTTGATTTTTATTAATAAGATTTATTAAAATAATATTAACACAAGGGGCAAATGACCGTATAAGCAAAATATTTCTACCCCTCAGAAATGGATGTTGGGTCTGAATACAGGATGGTCTAAAAGAAACCTTTTACCTTATAGCGGTGGATCCATCCACCGCTATTTTACTATAATCAATGACATTTCAAATAATGAAATCCTTTCCCCTAATCCTGGTATCCACCCTTGTGTTTATTTCCTGCAATGGTCTTAAAATGGATCAATTGTTGAATAAAGAAAGTCCCTATTCGAAATATTTAAAGGCTTTGGAAAGCTCCGATTTGAAGGAATTTGCTGTGGTGCAGGAATGGAAAAAGCAGGGGCATTTTATCCATGGGGATAGTTTAATGATAGTCCTACCTTATTCAGAACTATCCTATTTTGATCCCAAACACCCGGTCGCAAAATTTTGGAGATATCCCGTTTTGGAAGGGCAGGAGGTGAGCATAGAAATAAAAACTTTTACGGACAGTATTTCTTCCTTTTTTTTGGATGTATTTGACGGAAAAAAAATTTCTGATGATGAGGAGAAACTGCATAGTTTATGGCATGCGGCATCTGACGGCACCATACAATATGCGGTTGAAAATGAGGGAATCCATGTTCTAAGGATTCAACCGGAGTTATTCAGAGGAGGTATGATTGAATTGTCCATCAATTTTGAAGGTTCCTTGTCTTTTCCCCTTCCGGAGAAAACCACAAAAAATATAGCCAGCTTTTGGGGTGATCCCAGAGAGGGTAACAGGAGAAAACATGAAGGAATAGATGTATTTGCTCCCAGGGGAACCCCGGTGTTAGCTGCTTCGGACGGAAGGATAAGAAGAGTGGGGAACAATAGGTTGGGCGGTAAAATAATTTGGTTAAATTCAGGTCAAGGCCACTCCCAATATTATGCCCATTTGGACAGTCAACTGGTTTCATTTGGTCAAAAGGTACTGCAAGGGGATACCATCGGATTGGTGGGCAATACCGGCAATGCCATCACTACTTTTCCCCATTTACATTTTGGAATCTATAGGTCAGGACAGGGTGCAACGGATCCATTGCCTTTCGTCATTGAAAAACCGGATTTGCTTTCGTTGGACGTAAAGGATACAACAGGAATTAAAAATAACGGGATCATCACTGCTGCGAGGGCCAATATCAGGAATTTACCTTATACCCAATCCCGGATAATCGGCACATTCCCCATCAATACCTTTCTATATATCGAAGGGAAAACTAAAAATTGGTATAGGATAAAATTACCGGATGGAAAAATGGGATTTATTTTTGACAACCTCATTGCTATTTCCAAAGAGCCGCTTGGTACTCTGAAAATCAACCCTGATCATCAAATTAAGCCCTCTTGGGGGGCAGATATTGTACTTGGAGGAAAAAGCCTATCAGGGGAGGCTCAAATTTATGGTTACTTTAAAGGCCATGCACTCATACAGACCCAATCTGGCTTTAGAGGATGGCGTTTACCGGATTGAAACAAGGCTTATCGGGTTACTTTTACATCGGAAAACCAAATGACTTTTTCCCCATCTGCATTGAAATGGTCAAGTGTGATTTTTACCCCATCGAAATCCTTTATGTTTTCCCAGGTAAAAGCCCTCCCCTCCGGTCCATCACCTCGCCTAAAAACCCATTCCTCAATCATATTTTTATCATTGATATATAGATCGTAGGCATCTCCCGGAGTGTATCCATCTGATTCGTTATATCGGACAATCATTTTTGTGGTGGTTTTTCCAGAGATGGGAGAAGTTTGATTTTCAATTATTTCCTGTTCAAATCCCGTATCCCAGGCCAATTGAAAAGGAAATAACAACCAATATTTGTCATTGATAAATTTTTGATCTACCTCATCCAAATCATCGGGTTTTTCGGAAATCAGGTAAGTGACGGTAGTGTCCGGTCCCGAGTAATAGACCTCTCCTTTGGAAATATCCCAGGACCAATCCCTGACGAGGACATTGACACTGTCTCTTCTTACATTCCAGGTGTAGGATATGGATTTTACATCATCCAGATGATCATACCCATAGGCATTGGCGACTTTCATGGCAAGAGATGCTGATTTGTTGTTTTCTCCTGAGGAACAGGACAGGGAGAATAGTAATCCCAAACTTAGCAACAGATGGGTAGTGTTTTTCATAGCAGCTATTTGGATCGTGAGCATCCAATATAACGATTTTTATTTTTTAAAGCACAAATAGAATTACCAGGAATGTAAAAAAACGGGATTTTCAGGGAAATACTTCTGAAATAAATAAAAGCACCTAAAGTTCAACTTTTAATACCCCATGTATTGATATTCTATTTTTTATGTGCTTGGACATACTTTTTTCCAGGCAAGGATTTTACAAGACCCAAAAACTCAAGATTCAATAATTTCACTGCCAATTCTGAAATTGGCATCCCCATCTCCCAGCTTAACCGGTCTATTTCGATCTCCATTTTCTCTGTAATGATTTGCATTATTTTTTTTTCTCCTGGATCCAATTGGTCTAAATCGGGGAGGGGAATGGTAGGATTTTTTGAGTTGTTTTCATTTCCCCAGGAAAGCGCTTCTATAATTTCTCTTGCGCCCATATAAATGCCAGCTTTCATAAGCCGGATAAGATTATTGCAGCCTTCACTGTGTTTTGATTGCAGGTTTCCGGGCACGGCAAAAACCTCCCTGTTGTAACTGTAGGCGATTTCAGCGGTGATCAAGGCACCACCTTTGTGGGCTGCTTCCACGACAATCAGGGCATCTGACATGCCGGCAATGATTCTGTTTCTCTGGGGAAAATTGCTGGGATTGAAGGGGGTATTCAATTGATATTCGGATAATAAACCGCCATTTTCCATCATTTGAAAAGCAGAATGGCTATGGGCCGCAGGATAAATGGTGTTAAGATCTGAGCCTAAAACACCAATGGTGGGCAATTGATGGCCTAAAGCAGCCCGGTGTGCCTCAATGTCTATCCCATAAGCCAGACCGCTGATTATGGTTGGGGCAAAGGGTGCCAGCTCCTCGACTATTTTTTGGGTGATATTTTTACCGTACCTGGTAGCGTTTCGTGTTCCGACGATTCCCAGCGATCTGGGTGGATTTAAGTCAATATTCCCCTTGGTAAAGATTACGGTAGGTGAATCTGGGATAGATTTAAGCCTTAGTGGGTAGGTGTTGTCCAAAAAGCAATGAATCTGAATATGGTTTTTAATTGCGTTTTCAACCAAAATTTCGGCCTCTCGAAGGTATTGGACTTTATCTTTTCGGTAGGCAAGAAGTTTGGGGCCAATTCCGGGGATTTTGGCGGCTTTACCATTATTAAGAGCAAAAAAAGATTCCGCTGATCCACAATAACGGATAATGTTTTTATAGATGTTTGGGCCTAATTTAGGTACCAAACTTAAAGCTACATTATAGTAAACTGAATTATCTTTCTGGGTGATGGCCATCCAGGTTTTCTCTTATTTCTACTAAAAAACGTTTGATGCTATGTAAGCGGTCTATCATCGCCGCCTTATCCTGGACCTGGTAAAGGTCTTTTTTTATGATTTCCTGGGCTCCGGTAAGCGTGTAGCCCTTTTCTTTTACCAGATGGTAAATCAATCTTATTTTTTCAATGTCATCTTTGGTAAATCTCCGGTTACCTTTTTTGTCCTTTTTAGGTTTGATAATATCAAATTCGCCCTCCCAGTACCGAATCAGGGAGGTGGCCACATGGAAAATATCAGCCACTTCTCCAATCGAATAATATTTTTTCTCTATTTCTTTTTCTCGGTACGGCAACTTTAAAAATATTTTTAAATCAAAAATACAAAATTTATTTTTCAAGAGGCAATAAATTGATCGATGAAATTCAGGCTAAATAAAAAAAGCCCTTTCAATTAAGAAAGGGCCTTTTTTATTCGCTCAATTTGATCTTTAATACTTAGGATAGCGATTGGTTTTCTCGCGATGCCAATTCCAAAATTTTATCAAATTCGGAAGGTTCCAGATCTTTGAAGAAATAATTTACCGGATTCACATATTTATCATCCTTGATAACTTCATAATGGACATGAGGAGCGGTGGAGGAACCTGTGTTGCCCACTGTCCCGATTTGATCTCCCCGCTTTATTTTATCCCCAACCTTTACCTTAAAATCATTCATATGGGCATAGCGCGATACAAATCCAAACCCATGATCGATCATAATGTATTTTCCATATCCGCCAAATTCGGTACGGACCAGTTTTACCACTCCATCGCCCGTGGCATAAATGGGTGTGCCTTTTGGTGCTGAGAAGTCTACGCCGGAATGCATCTTCCTTACTTTCAAAATGGGGTGAAGCCTGATACCATATCCAGAGGCCAGCCTGGTCAATTCTTTATTGTGGATGGGTTGAATGGCTGGGATAGAGGCCCAATATACCTCTTTGTTCATTGCCGTCTCCGAAAGTTCGTTATAAGATTCCCATTGAATGAAAAGTTGTCTTTTTAAGGTCTCTACCTTATTGGACACTGAAACAATCATTTTTTCCTGGTTCAGCCCCTTTTCTTTAATTTCCCTGAACCGATCAACCCCGCCAAAGCCTGCCTTCCTTACTGAGGTGGGAATGGGTTCAGATTCAAAAATGACCCGATAAAGGTTATCATCTCTTTCCTGCAAATCTGCCATCATGACGTTCAGTTTCCCTAAATCCTGTTCCAACATTTCGTAATATAGCCGCAACTCTTTGTTTTCTTTTTTCAGGATAAGTTCCTTTGGGCTATCAAAATAATAATTGAAAACCAAAAGTAATCCAACGGCTATAATTGACGATAAAGAAAGAAAACCTAAAAGGTTAAGCGTCACGTCCCATTTACTCCTTACATACCTTTCGTATTTGCAGGTCTTGGGGTCATAGTAATATTTTATTCTACTCATTTAACAAATGATACATTAAAACTTCTAATTTTGTAATCCGAAAAAAGCCAGGTGATAGGCTTGATTCAAATCTGTCCTTGCTAAGGAAATTGGTTACAAATATAATCCAAATAATTTTATTATCACGAAATATCCATTTACTTAAGAACCAATCAAATGAATTCCAAACAAATCAGAAGCAACTTTATTGAATTTTTTCAATCCAAAGCGCATCAATTTGTTAAGTCAGCTCCCATTGTTGTAAAGAACGATCCTACCTTGATGTTTACCAATGCGGGCATGAATCAATTTAAGGATTATTTTTTAGGAAATGATGTTCCCGTAGCATTACGGGTTACTAACAGCCAAAAATGCCTAAGAGTTTCAGGAAAACACAATGATTTGGAGGAGGTAGGGGTGGATACTTATCATCACACCATGTTTGAGATGCTTGGGAACTGGTCATTTGGAGATTATTTTAAAAAGGAAGCCATCAACTGGGCCTGGCAGTTACTCACAGAGATTTACCGGTTACCGGAGGATAGGTTATATGTTACGGTTTTTGGAGGTGATCCAGTAGACGACTTGGACAGGGATGATGAAGCAGTAGACTTGTGGGCGGAATTGATATCCAGAAACAAAATACTTTTTGGCTCCAAAAAGGATAATTTTTGGGAGATGGGAGATACAGGACCTTGTGGACCTTGTTCAGAGATCCATTTTGATTTGCGGCCCCAATCAGAAATTGATGCCTTACCTGGAGATCAGTTGGTAAATGCGGATCATCCTCAGGTGATAGAAATCTGGAACCTGGTTTTCATCCAGTTTAACAGGCTTACAGATGGTAAATTAATGGATTTACCTTCCAGGCATGTGGATACCGGCATGGGGCTGGAACGTTTGGTAAGGGTCATCCAAAAAAAGAACTCCAATTATGATACAGACCTTTTCCAGCCGTTTATTGAGGCCACAGAAAAACTTTGTGGTCTTAAATATGGCGACAATGAAAGAACGGATATTGCCTTTAGGGTGATTGTCGATCATGTTAGGGCCATATCTTTTACCATTGCCGATGGACAATTACCTTCGAATAATAAAGGGGGGTATGTAATTAGAAGGATTCTTAGAAGGGCTATCAGGTACGGATATACCTTTCTTAACCTTAAAGAACCATTTTTACACCGGTTGGTACCTGTATTGACCGCCCATTTCGGTGACGTATATCCGGAGCTCTGCCAGCAGGAAGATTTTATCAGCAAGGTAATTCAGGAAGAAGAAATTTCCTTTTTGAGAACATTGGATAAAGGATTGAAGAATCTGGAACAAATCAAGCTGGGTCTTGTTTCCAAACAGGAAAAAACCATACCAGGAGAAATTGTATTTGAGCTATATGATACTTATGGCTTTCCATTTGACTTGACTTCCCTCATTGCCAGGGAAAATGGTTTATCTGTGGATGAAAAGGGGTTTGGAAAAGCCATGAACGAGCAAAAGGAAAGATCAAGGTCTGCTTCTAAATTGGAAACCGGCGACTGGGTAGTAGTAAATAAGGAGGATGAGTTGGAGTTTGTAGGCTATGATTCCCTTTCTGTAAACTCCAGGATTGTCAAATACAGGAAAATCAAAGACAAGAATACCGACAAATACCAAATCGTTTTAAACAAAACGCCTTTTTATGCCGAAAGTGGCGGACAAGTAGGTGATTCCGGCCTGCTAAGCCACTCGGATGAAACTATCCAAGTATTGGATACCAAGAAGGAGAATGATATGATTGTCCATTTCGTGGACAAACTTCCGGAAAAACCGGAGGGGGAGTTTACCTGTCAGGTAAACGACTTAAAAAGGAAATTTATTAAAAACAACCATACGGCAACACATTTGTTGCAATCATCCCTTAAAGCTGTACTGGGAGATCATGTCCAACAGAAAGGGTCCCTGGTGAATGAAGAGCTTCTCAGATTTGATTTTTCCCATTTCACCAAAGTATCGGAGGAAGAGCTGGAGAAAGTGGAGGATTTGGTCAATGAAAAGATCAGGGACAACATCAGGTTGATTGAAAAAAGAGATGTCCCCATAGCGGAGGCAAAATCCATGGGTGCAACCGCACTTTTTGGTGAGAAATACGGTGATTTTGTGAGGGTAATCACTTTTGATCCGGAATTTTCCGTTGAACTTTGTGGCGGTACCCATGTAAATGCCACAGGTGAGATCGGGTTTTTCAAAATTGTTTCGGAAGGTTCGATTTCTGCAGGGGTGAGAAGAATAGAGGCCATTACCTCAAAAAAAGCAGAAATTTTTGTAAGGGATCAGCTTTACCTGATCCAGGAAATCCAGGAACTGTTAAAAAGTCCAAGAGATGTAAAAAAATCAATCGAAAGTCTGATTATTGAAAAATCAAACTTGAGAAAAGAGATAGAAAGTCTTCACCAAAAGGAAACTGAGCAAATCAAGGTAAGCCTTAAAAACCAGGCCAAATCCGTGAACGGTTTCCATTTAATTCTGGGATTGGTTAAATTGCCCCATGCGGAGGCTTTGAAAAAGCTATCTTTTGAACTGAAAAATGAGATGGGCCGTTTAGTAGCGGTGCTTGCTGCAGATATTGAAGGAAAACCGCAGATCGCAGTAATAATCGATGAAACAATAATTGAAGAAAGGGGACTCAATGCGGGGTTATTGGTCAGAGAATTGGCAAAAGAAATAAAAGGAGGCGGTGGTGGACAGCCTTTTTTTGCCACAGCAGGAGGGAAGGATTCATCCGGACTGCCCCAGGTGCTGAAAAAAGCCGAAGAACTATTAAGGTTTTCCCTCAGTTAATTTAACAAATTATAGATTTGGTTTTGGATTAAAACTCTGCCATTTTTGGAATGGCAACCGATAAAATTAAAAAATGATTGAAGAAAAGCGGATATCCTTTGTTACCGATAAAATAAAAAGCAAATATGAACTTGTCATAGGCCTGGAGGTTCATGCACAATTGCTAACGCAAAGTAAGATGTTTACATCCGACTCAACGACTTATGGAAACATGCCCAATACCAATATTTCTGTGATCACATTGGGTCACCCAGGCACCTTGCCGAAGGTCAATAAAAGAGCGGTAGAATTTGCGATCAAAATGGGATTGGCTTGCCATTCTTCCATTACCAAAAGAAATATATTTGCAAGGAAAAATTATTTCTACCCTGATTTACCGAAAGGTTTTCAGATCACCCAAGATAAAAACCCCATATGTGTGGGGGGGGTTGTACCGATCAGTTTATCTAGTGGTGAAAAGAAACAGGTTGCCCTTACAAGGATCCACATGGAGGAAGATGCCGGTAAATCCATACACCTGGCAGGTGAAATTGATACCTTGGTGGATTTTAACAGGGCCGGTGTTCCCCTTATTGAAATTGTGACGGAACCGGATATGAGGTCTTCAGAAGAAGCCTATCAATTACTTACAGAGATTAAAAAACTGGTCAAATATTTGGAGATTTGTGATGGAAACATGGAAGAAGGTTCCCTGAGATGTGATGCCAATGTATCGGTAAGGTTAAGAGGAGAGAAGGAGCTGGGGAAAAAAGTGGAAGTAAAAAACATGAATTCCTTCCGGAATGTGGTCAGAGCCATTGAACATGAATATGAGAGGCAGATCATTTTGCTGGAAAACAAAGAGGAAATCGTTTCCGAAACAAGGACCTTTGACGCTACCACCGGGCTGACAGGTAGTATGAGGACCAAAGAAGATTTAAATGACTACCGGTATTTTCCAGAACCTGATCTTAGTCCGGTGGTGGTTTCCGAGGAGTGGCTTAGCAGTATAAAGCGAGAAATGCCTACCTTGCCGAGGGAATTATTTGAAAAATTTGTGTCCCAATACGGACTTCCAGAGTATGATGCCGGGGTTTTGACTGACAGTAAGGAAATTGCCCTTTGGTTTGATGAGCTATGTGTAGAAACAAAAAATTACAAATCAGCCTCCAATTGGATGATGGGTCCTGTGAAATCCTATTTAAATGAATTGACTTTGGATATAAAGGATTTTCCGATTAGTCCAATAAAATTGGCTTCGTTGATTCTATTGATTGAAGACGGAAAGGTAAGTTTCACGGCGGCCTCCCAAAAAATTTATCCTGAGTTGATCAAAAATCCGGACAAATCTCCTCTTGAAATAGCCCAGGAAATGAATCTAATTCAGGAAAGTGGTGAAAACACCATTAAACCTATAGTAGAACTTGTCCTTGCAGAAAATGAAAGAAAAGTTAAAGAATACCAGTCAGGCAAAAAAGGACTTCTGGGGATGTTTATGGGCCAGGTAATGAAAAAATCCCAAGGAAAGGCAGACCCGAAAGTTGCGAGTAAAATATTAATGGAATTATTGGAAAAATGAATATGAAAAACACATTATATAGCTGCCTATCATTTGCAATATTCTTATGGTTGGGCTATGGATGTTCAGAAAAATCATCTGAATTTGACGGAGCAGTTTTAATTGAAGGAAATTTGGAAAATCATCCTGAAGGGCAAGTGGTTATATTTAAATATGATAATGATCGTGTTAACGTCCTGGACACGATTTCTGTAGGGAATGATGGGAAATTTGAATATGAATTATCGCTGGAAGGCCCCAATTTTTATGAATTGGACCTGATGGATTTAAAAACAGTCCGTTTAGCATTATACGATGAGGATGTTATGGTAAATTTCAATTTTGATACTGAGGAACTGGCTCTTTCAGGTTCCAAGGATAGCCAATTGCTGTTGACCATTGATGATTTGACCTTGGAATACCAAGAAGAGGGCAACGAATTGAATGCTGAATTTTACGATGCCATGGCTGACAAGGATCAGGAGAAAGTTGAGGCGATTCAGGAACGTGCAATGGAATTGGAAATTAACCATGGAGAAAAGATCAAAACAGCCATCGCAGAAATGGAAGGAAGCTTTGCAGCTTTGGCAGGTTTGGGGATGTTAAATCCAAGAACCGATTTCAATTATTTGGATAGTGTCATTACGGAATTGGCAGCCCGGTATCCGGACATGAAGCTGATCAATTCCTGGAAACAGGACCTGGAAGAAATGAGGTCTCTTTCTGTCGGACAGCCGGCACCGGAAATTTCCCTTCCCAACCCGGAGGGAGAAATGGTCAGTTTATCAGATCTGAGGGGAAAGTACGTTTTGATAGATTTTTGGGCGGGTTGGTGTAAACCTTGTCGGGAAGAAAATCCCAATGTGGTAAGATTATACAACAAATATAACAAAGATGGTTTTGAAGTATTTGGGGTATCCCTGGATAGGACCAGAGACATGTGGTTGAAAGCCATCGAAGAAGATGGTTTGGAATGGACTCAGGTTTCTGATTTGAAATATTTCAATTCTGAAGCGGCTGCCACCTACCAGATCAATGCCATTCCCGCTACCTTTATGGTGGATCCTGACGGGAATATTCTAGCAAAGGATTTAAGAGGTAAATCGCTGGAAAATAAATTAGCAGAATTATTCGATTAAAACCTTAATATTACCGTTAAAATAATCTTTTATCCCAATCAAGAAATTATTATAAATTGCGTCCTATTTTAGTGTCAGCTTAAAGAGATCAAAATATGCATTTTGATAATAATTGTTTATAATTGATAAAGTTAAATGACCTTTGTTCCTTAAACTGAGATAAAAAACAAAACCAATCCAGCTTTATGCATTTTACAAATTTTAGTGGAATGCTTTTTGTTAAATAAATTAAATCACTTAAAATTCTCAAAACAATCAATCAATCTTTCCTTTACATGACATGCAGATCAGAATTATCCTTAAATGGTAAAGAGTTTAATCCAAGTTTTGGTTTTGCGACATGTAATTTTAAAACAAATTTAACTTATGAAAAAAACAATCCTAAAAACGCCCCTGACCAGGTCCTTGACCTTCATGCTATTTGTATTATTAGCATTGGGAGCCTGTAAAAGCAAAAAGAAAGTCGTGGAGGCTGAGCCTGAACCTGTTCCGATGGAAGAACCTGCTCCAGAACCTGAACCGGAACCAGAACAACCTTCTGCCGAAGAAGTCGCAGTGGGTAAATTGGAGAATTATTTTAATGCTGTGGCCAATGCATCAAATGTTCAAAGTGCAAACAATACCATCCGAGAGGCCCTGGGTATGTTTTCTAATCAGAACGTGCCGGTTCTTGTAGTCATCCATGAGGAGTCTGGGGTTAAGGATTATGATGAGCCTACTACCATTAACAAATACCTGAACTACCTTAAAGACACTAAGAAAAACCTGAATTTCATATCAGACATAAGGGTGGATAGGTCCGGTAATGTGACAGAACTAGAATTAAGAAGAAGATAATTCAAAAATTAGAAATCAGATAAATTATGAAAAAATATATTCCATTCCTTTTGACCCTTTTTCTTGCTACCAGTATATCGGTATTTGCTCAGGATGACAACATCAGTCCACAAAGGAAACAGGCGATTGATTCTTTAGCTTTGGAAAAGGTTAAGGATTTAAGTAAATACATCAGTATTATAGGCAGTAAGGAAACTCAATTCTCAGAAGCAACGAGGGTCATGGACCGGGCTGAAGAATTGTTCTCTCCTGATTCCGAGATGGGGGTTTCCTCTATTAACACCAATGAAATAGCCTACTATAAAATTCGCAGGTATTTTGAAAGGCTAATGGCGTTGAATTATGACAGGGTAAATATCAGTTGGTATGATATCCATTATATCAGCGACCTGGAAAGACAGCCTGATGGAAGGTATGTGGGTGTGATCACCATATACCAAAGATTTGAAGGAACCTCACAAGAGTCCGGTTTAAATTACAGGGATACGACCAAGAAGGACATTACCATTTATGTAGAGAAAAAACAAACCCAAATTTCTGGAAGGACCATTGAATTTTGGGATGTGTTGTTGGGCGATGTGAGGGTGACTGAAACTTCAGCATGAGATTAGGATTTGCGATTATACTTATTTTAATTATTTCTATTCAGACCGCTCCGGGGCAGATTTCCAACAGCTCCGGACGGCTGATAGATGACGGCAGGTTTGCTGCCTCTACCAAACAACTCAATCAATTTTTCAGAAGGTTTAATGCTGAGGAAAGCAAGGAAGGTGACATGCGCTTCCGACCCGGAGATGAAAATTATAGGAATGTAGACCTAAGAAAATCATTTATCAATATTCTTTTTGACAATGAAACGTCAGATGTTTCCAATGACCTGAAAAGGGAATTTATCAATCACGTGGTATCTGACACCTATCCCCAATTTTTGAATTTTCATGGTGGGGATTGGTTTGCTGAAGTCAATACGGTTTTTAATTATAAAGGGCAAAGGCAGGATGTAGTCCTGTTTTTGAAGCTCCAGGAGCAAGGTCTGGGTTACGAATGGGTAATCGATAATGTTTTGTTTGGTGATTTCACTGACGCATTTGACAAGCCCAAGGGAGAGGAAAAAAAATTTCTACATCCTTTAAGCCATGAACTTGGTTTCATGAATCTTCGTAAAGCCATACAGGAAGACCCCAAGCCTGAATCCTATACACCGGATAGTTTTAAACCGGATTATTTGACCTTGTTTATCTATGAGATAAAAAGCAAACGGTTAAAATTTGAGACTGTTAAGGACACAAAATTTCATTTCTTTCAAATTGATAATTGGTATTTTGAACTTACGCAGTTCAATAGGCCGGGATTTAATACAGGTTGGTTGATTGCCAATCTGGTAAAGCTTGAGGAAGGTGATCAAGAAATTATTTTGAATTATGTCTATGACCGAAATTAATAAGGCATTTATTTTACTCCTGGTACTTTTGTTGGGAAGCCAAAACTTTACCCAGGCCCAGGAATTAGGGGGATATTCAAAGCAAGAAATAAAGGATTTCAGTCAACAGGTTGAAAATCAGGTCAGGTTCCTGCAATATTTCCTCAATACGGTTGGCAACAGCGAAACCTCCGCCCGGGATAAAGACGTGATCATCAGGGAAAGTTATAAAAAAATTTTTCGGGATGCCCAGGTTCAGATTGAGGACGATTTGTTATTTGACAGGAAGGTGATTACCAATAAAAGTGTGACATCTTATCTAAAAGACATCGAATTTTTTTTCAAAGATGCTTCCTTTGAGTTTAAAATAAAGGAGATAAAGCCAAAACTGAACGATAACGACGAACTTTATTTTGAAGTGTCGCTGGACCGGACCATTGATGCCATGGGATTGGACAATGAGCAAATTGAAAACACAAAACTCAGATTTATTGAGATCAATTTGGACAGGGATTCCAATGAATTGAAAATCGCAAGTATCTATACCACCAAGCTGAGCAGGGATGAGGAATTAGCGGAATGGTGGCAAACCCTGTCTCTGGAGTGGGAACGATTTTTAAGGGAAAAATATGCCTTAGAAGAGGATTCGGTCCAGTTGGATGACCTTTACAAGGTCAGTAGCCTGGATACCTTGGATCTTTCAGGAAATGAGTATATTCTGGATTTATCTCCTATTCATGTTTTTCGAGACCTGACATATGTCGATATCAGCCATACCCAGATCAAAGAACTGAATGCCATCAGTAATGTGACATTTCTGTCTTACCTGGACATTTCCAACTCGCCCACCGAAGACATTCAATTTGTTAAATATTCAGATAAATTACAGTTTCTGGACATTTCCAATACACAGGTAACAAACATTGAAGATCTGTCCAATCTAACAGACCTTCGCAATTTCTCGGCTTCATATACCCCATTGTTGGGTTTTGGTGTACTGAACAATTTTACCCTTTTGGAAGAATTGGACCTGGAAGAGAGCGGATTCAATAATATCGAAAATATTAATAGCCTTGCCAACCTAAAAATTTTAAATCTCAAAGGAAATTTCTTGATCAATTTTGGCTTTTTATCAGAGTTGAAAAGCCTTGAGGAAATCAGTCTGGAGGAAACCAATATTCTTGACTTATCTCCCTTGGCGGATCTGCCTAATCTGTGGCGTTTAAACATTAATGGGACCGAGGTAAACCAACTTGAACCCTTGGAAGGCAACCGGTCAATCCGAAGGATCTATGCAGACCGGACCAGTATTACAGAAAATGCGGCCGATGAATTTGCCCGCAAAAACAGAATGATCTTATTGATCCATAATGTTGAAAACCTTCAGACCTGGTGGGAAACATTACCTGAAGGCTGGAATCAGGTATTGATCCAAAACATTCCGGATTTAGACCAGGGACAGATAAGTATTGAAAAACTTACAGAAGTGGTCAATATTGATTCACTGAATTTGGCATCAAGCCGGGTGGTGAATCTCAGACCGGCCTTGAAATTTAAAAAAGCGGTTTATATATCATTCGAGGACACCCAAGTACAGGACCTTTCACCATTGGCTGAAATGAAGACGCTTTTATCCATAAAAGGGGATCATAGTGCGGTAACCAATCTTAGGGCATTACAGGAGTTGACCTCCTTAACCCACCTGTCATTTGGACATACCAAAATTTCTTCGGTAGAACCCCTAAAAAGGTTACAATCACTCCAGTTTGTCAATCTGGATAACACCGAGGTACCGATGTGGGAAATTCAGGAATTGTTACAGCTAACTCCTCAAACAACCATTGTCTTCAGAATGGAGGAATTGGATACCTGGTGGGAATCATTGGATGAAAATTGGAAAAATTTGTTTTTGTCGCAGTTTGAAATTACAGAAGATCCCAGTACTGAATCGCTTCACAAAATGACTGCCAGTGGTGAATTGGTGATTAGCAACGAAGATATTTATGAACTTACCCCCATTTTGAAATTTTTTAACTTGAAAAAATTGGAAATTCAGAATGTGCCCTTGCAGGACCCTTCTGCTATTTCTCAAATGACCTTGTTACAGGATTTAAAGATTTCGGAAGCACCTTTTAGGGATCTTTCTCACTTGACGTCATTGACTTATTTAGAATCTTTAGATGTCGCCAATACAGCGGTGGAGGATTTAGATCCTTTAGAAAACCTGGGCAGAATCAGAAAATTAAACCTATCCGGCACCAATATCAGAGTGCTTAAGGGTTTGGAGAAATTATATGATTTGAGGGAACTGGATATAGCCAGTACCAATGTCAGGAACCTGAAACCGATCAGCCATTTAATCAATCTGGAGAAACTGGTATGTTACAACACCCGACTCAGTAACCGTAATATCAATAATATCCGGAAGGATTTACCCAATTGTGAAGTAAGGTTTTATTAAAAAAGCCCCAAGGTTGGGGCTTTTAAACTTATTTGAGGAATGAAGTAAGCATCCAGTGATGCAATTCCAAGCTTTTTATAAATCCAATTAACATATCTTCCGTAGCTGTATCTCCCAAATCGGCTACTTTTTCTGCACAAACATTCATGTTATCAACGAGGATTTGAAAATCTTCCAATACCTCTTTTACCATTTCTCTGGAACTTAGATCGGTACCTACCTCTTTAATTTCAGAATGTTCAAGGTAGTCTTTCATCAAACTATAGGGCGTCATTCCAAATACCCTGATTCTTTCAGCAATCAGGTCTATATTGGCAAAAGATTCATCGTATAATTCCTCAAACTTGTTATGCAAATCAAAAAAATCTCCTCCTGTTACGTTCCAGTGAAAATTCCTCAATTTTTGATAATGAACATGATAATTAGCCAGAAGCGTATTTAGGGAACCAACTATTTTTTCTGATTCATTTTTATTATATCCAAGTTTTTTAAAAACTCTTTTGTCAGCTGCACTCATGATGATTATATTTTTTGGTTTAAATAATTTAAAAACTATTCTTATATAAAGTTGATCATAAACTATGCCAATTTCTATCTTATTTCTATTACTCAATAACCAATAATCGGCATTATTGTTTGGTTTTATTACTTAAAATTAAATATGAAACAAATAATCATTTGTATTTTAATTAAATCCTGTTTATCGATGTAACACCTGGTTCAGGCTCATTCTTAAAATTTCACCCATGTTTTTGCATTTTAAAAAATAAGGGTTGCCATAATGTCTGGCTAAATCTTCTTTGAGGTTTTCGGTATTACTCTCTGTGGAAAGAATATCTTTTTCCATGCTGTTGAGAATATCTGTAATCTCCTTTGGAGAACTTTTGAGTCTTGTTGCAATCAAGGCCCTTTCTTCCTTTTGGTACTGCGCCATGGATTCCTGGGTGATGTGTTTGATTCCCAATTGAATAAGGGCATTATTTTGCTTGAAATATTGGGGTAAATAAATGGATTTCTTCCCTTCATAGGATTGCTGGTCAAAATCGATGGATCTGATACGGTAATGGGTTTCTTCAAAATCAGGGGTGACATCAATAACGAAATTGGAGGAATGCATATCTCCTAAAAGTCTGACAAAACACCTTTCGTTGAATTTCACGAATTCTTTAGAAAGACGGATGGGATTAATCAGCGGGTCATTTATTTGTTGTTTCATAAATTGCTCCCCCGGGATGCCAGCAATGTGTTCTTCTATCAATGAGTCCCTATAGACCAAATAACCAATCCGGTTTGGGGATAATAAGTGCTCTAACTCAAGACCGTATACACGGGATGCATCGGCATTTTTTATATAAAAATAATCAAAATTATCATTGATCCGGTTGACAATCCTCACCCTAAAAGGCTGGGTGTTACCATAGGTACATAGATCTATCCTGTCCACATATAAATGTTGCATTACGGACATGTCGCCATCTGCTTTTAGGAGGGCATATATTTTTTTTACTTTATAATGAATCTCATTTCTGTCTGACTCATCATAAAATACGGTTTCCCAAAGCGTATCATTTCCTTTGAAATCGTATAGGGCAATGGAATTGGAATACCGTAACAATTCCTTGTAATGGATAGGTATATCCACTTCCCTGCCATATTTGACAAGGTATTTTCTAAGGTTTTCACTTATCAGATAAATGATCTTCTTTTTGCTGATGACGGCCATTTATTGAATGTGTTTAGGCTTTGTCTTCAATTATTTTTTCCTGTTTTTTGAGTTTTCTGTCAAACAAAAACGGGCCAAAAGGCAAAACAGATGCTATCAGCCCAAACAAGGTGTTTTGAAAAGTCCATTTTAATTTTCGGGAAGTGGGAAATAACACCAACATGTAAAGAATAAACAATATACCATGAATCCACCCTACATAGGTTACCATGTCTGGCAAGTCAAAAATCCATTTTAATGGCATGGCCAAAAATACAAGTACCACCATGGAAACGCCTTCTGTTAAACTGATGAACCTGAATCTTTTAAGTATTGCCAATCTCTCTTCGTTCGTCATGGGTTTATTTTTTTATGTTGAAAAATAATTGTAATGTGGACCATAGTTTACGCTTTAGGGGTGTTGAATTTTGAAGTTCTTCGAAATCATCAGCAAAAAAACACTCTATTTGATCCTGTTGAATATGATAATTTTCCTTTTTTAATTTCATAATGGGATGGTGAAAGTTCCCAAAAACGATCATTTTATCCGGGTTTAGTTGGGCCACAGGATCCTTTTCATGGGTCAATAGACTATTTTCTGATAACAAGGCAATGTCCTTTAATGATAATGGAATGGCAAGCAATATTTTCATTAAAAACTCTCTGCTAAGCGCTGAAAGTTCCTTTCCCTGGTAAATAATCAGAATTCCTTTTTTAAATTCACCTTCAAACTTAATGGGTTCAGGAGCTAAGGCTTCCTTTTTTTCAAGATCCGACACAGGTTCTTCTACTTTCGGAGTGGAAACGGTATCAGATAAATTATGCTCTTCCGTTTCTTCCAAACCATATTGGGAAGTAAACTTTTCCGCAAGCTGTTTTTGCTGCATTTCTCCATTGATGACATAAATGTCTTCCGTCAGGTACAGTGAAATTTCTTTTAAGTTCATATTTTTTTAAATGATGATAGCGGTACGGTTCATTTTTTCTTTAATTCAAGGTCAAACAGAGATTTTAATTCCGTAGCATCTTGAGGAGCCATCCGGTTTCCCAAAACCAGCCTTAACTGTCTTCTCCTTAAAGCCCCTTCAAACAATTCTTTTTCGGCTGGAGTTTGGGGGATTAGTTCTGGGACCCGAACAGGTTTTCCTTTGTCATCCACAGCTACAAAAGTAAAAAAGGCTTTGTGGGTGGAAATCTTACTGTTGGCAGGTATATCTTCGGCAAAAACCTCAATGTAAATTTCCATTGAAGTGTTAAATGACCTCGTTACCCTGGCTTTCAAGGTGACCACATTTCCCAATGCAATGGGGTTTTTAAATGATATATTGTCGACCGACGCTGTCACCACAATACTATTGGAATGCCTTTGTGCAGAAATGGCTGCTACCACATCCATCCAGTGCATCAGTTTGCCACCCATGAGATTGTTCAGGGTATTGGTGTCATTGGGCAGAACCATTTCCGTCATGGTTACGTCAGAGTCCTGAACAGTTTTTTGTCTTTCCATTTGATTTTCATGAATTATTCCAGCCTTCCTGTCCTAAAAGAGGTACAAAGGAAAAGTTATTGAAATCTTCTTTTAAAATTTTTTTGTCCGTTTGTTTGGTTAGCCGGAGCATGGACTGTGTTTTTTTATCTCCCACAGGAATGACCAAAGACCCACCGATGGACAACTGTTTTAATAAGGAATGCGGTACCACCGGTGCCCCGGCAGTCACTAAAATTTTATTGAATGGGGCCATTTCAGGAATTCCCAAACTCCCATCTCCCCAAAAATGTTTGACTTTAATGCCTATTTTAGGTAAAAACCTTTTGGTTCTTTCATATAGAATTTTATTGTATTCAATGGTATGGACCCTTGCGCCCAATAAATATAAAATACCAGCTTGGTAACCCGATCCTGTACCAATTTCAAGTACCTTTTCTCCCGGATTTATTTCCAAAAGTACCGTTTGAAAAGCTACCGTATAGGGTTGCGATATGGTTTGCCCTTCACCTATTGGGAAGGCTTTGTCCTGATAAGCATGGCTAAACAGGGCTGAGTCAAAGAAAAAATGCCTGGGCAAGGTGTTAATAGCTTCCAATACCACTTCATTTTGAATACCTTTTTCCCGCAAAAGTTTGACTAATTCTCTTCTCTGGCCTTTATGTAAATAATTATCTTCCAGTTTGAGCATTTTATTTTATTAATCTAATCTCTATTTATTTGCTAAGTTAATGTTAAAAATGGCTTATTTTGTCAAAATAATCCCCTAATTCAAACTGTGGAATGCTGATAGTTATCTTAATAAATTGGTTGATATATGTTTACGGGAATAATTGAATCAATTGGAGAAATTATAGCCATTGAAAAAACAGGTACCAATGTGCATTTTGATATTTCCAGTGCCTTAACTTCTTCTCTCAAAGTGGATCAATCATTGAGCCATAATGGAGTTTGCCTTACGGTGGTAAAAGTGAACAAAACCTATCACCGGGTTACGGCCATAGAAGAAACCCTTTCCAAATCAAACTTGGGATATTGGGAGGTGGGTGATCAAGTTAACCTGGAAAGATGCATGCCTGCCATGGGACGGTTTGATGGCCATATTGTACAGGGTCATGTAGATCAGATTGGCCAAATTATATCTATAGGACAACTGGAAGGAAGTTGGGTTTTCAGGATCGAGTTTGATCCCGGTCTAGGAAATATCACCGTAGAAAAAGGTTCTATTTGTGTCAATGGCACCAGCCTGACCTGCTTTGATTCATCTGAGGGCAAATTTAGCGTAGCCATTATTCCCTATACCTTTGAGCATACTATATTTCACCGGTTGCAGGTAGGGAATAAAGTAAACCTGGAATTTGATATTTTAGGAAAATATATACAAAGGATTATAAAAGGTTATTGAGCGCTTTGTTTATCGGTGAATGACGTTTTAAAATAAATTACAATCATCCAGACGATCCAACCTGAAGCCAAACCTACCACTGCCCCTATAAGGATGTCCATTGGATAATGCACGCCTAGGTAAATCCGTGTGTAAGAAACAATACCAGCCCAAAGGAACAGCCATTTGTAGCCCGGGATTTTATTTCCGGCCACCAAGTTGAGATAGGCAGCCAAGGCAAAAGTATTCGCGGCATGTGACGAAGCAAATCCGAACTTTCCTCCGCATCCCGCATAGTTAAAAATCAAATCTTCCCAACGGGGGTCATGACAGGGACGTAATCTTTCAAAAAAAGGTTTCATAAACCCCGAGGTGAATTGATCTGCCAAAATAATCACCAAAGCCACTCCCAAAATGTAGCCAATACTTTCCTTTTTGAAAACTTTTATAAGGAAGTATAAAAGCATCATATAAAAGGGTATCCATATCCACCGACCGGTCAAGGCGAGCATAATCGGGTCCAACCATTCCGCATTTAATTGATTTAAAAATATAAAAAGATCTTCGTCCAATTTTTGGATGGTTTCCATCATTTTATTGTGTTTATCCAATCAATCCCTTTAACTAAATATTTTTGAGTTTCAGCCTCTTTAGAGCCAGGCTCCGGCTCCATCGAATATTCCCATTCGGCAGAAGGAGGCATGCTCATCAATATACTTTCTGTTCTCCCATTGGTATCCAGACCAAATTTGGTACCGGCATCCCATACTAAGTTAAATTCCACATACCGACCTCTTCTGAGGGCTTGCCACTTTTTTTCCCTTTCCCCATAAGATTTGTTAGCATTTTTATGCATGAGGTTTTGATAGATTTTGGGGAAGAGATATCCGATAGATTTAACATAATCGAATAAACGGTCGAAAGGAAAAGATGGGGTGGCCACTAACCTGTCAAAAAATATTCCTCCAATACCTCTGGTTTCGTTCCTATGACGTATGAAAAAATAATCATCGGCCCAATTTTTAAACTTGGGATAAAATGAAACATCATATTGGTCACATATTTCCTTTAATGCCTGATGAAAATAAACCCCATCTTCCCCATCTACATAATGTGGAGTCAAATCTATCCCCCCGCCAAACCAATATACGCCGCTACTCATTTCAAAATACCTTATATTCATATGTATTATCGGTACCCAAGGATTATCAGGGTGAATAACGATAGAAACTCCGGTGGCAAAAAAATCCGAGGTTTTCAAAACCAGTTTTTTAAGGATTTTTTCAGGGGTCGGCCCATAAACCTCTGAAAATGCCACGCCTCCCTTTTTAATGATATTTCCCTCTTTAATTACTTTTGTAGTGCCACCACCTCCTTCTTCACGGGTCCAGTCATCCGAAATGAATATGCCTTTACCATCTGCTTTTTCCAAAGCCTGGCAAATATGTGTCTGAATTTTTTTAAAATCTTTTGCAATAACCGTTTTAGTTGTTTTTCTCATACCTCTATCTATTCTTTTACGATTAAAATGGATATCCAATTCCAATATTGAGCACCTGTTGACCCCGTTCTCCAAAAGGCTTTTCAAAGGATAAATTATCCAAAATAAACCTATCGGCTTCAGGTCTTGCCGGATCATAGGCTTTTATTCCCATGTCAAGCCGAAGAACAAGAAAATCAAAATCCATTCTCAGTCCTATTCCAGTCCCTATAGCAAGTTCTTTATAGAAACGGTCTATCTGGAAATCACTGCCTTCCCGGGAGGGGTCTTTTGCAAATGTCCAGGTATTCCCGGCATCTATGAAAAAAGCACCGTCAAAATAACCAAATAAATTTCTTCTGTATTCAAACATGGCTTCAAAAAGTATTTCTCCGGGTTGCTCAAAGCGGTAATCAAAAGTGCCATCCTCTCTTTCAAGAGGCGTGAAGCTGCCGGGACCCAGCCTTCTGGGTTGCCAGGCACGAATGCTTGTACTTCCACCCCCAAAAAAATATTTTTCGTAGGGCAATACCCCTCCACTGATCCCGTAGGGTTTGGCGAGACCTAAATTCAAACGGTATGCAAAGGTACTTTTGCTTCCAAGTGGGATATACTTCCGAAAATCGGATTGAAATTTTAAGAATTGAAAAAAATTAAGGTTGGTTTCACCGAATTGGTCAGGATTAAACAGGTTGAAACTCGTACCTCCGCTTTCCACAAAAAGCCGCCAAAGGGAAGCCTGGTTGGTTTGGTAATGGCCGTATTGGTTAAAATTAATGATCACTTGCCCTGAAACGCTGCTGACATAAGAAGGGAAAAATGAATTGATTAAATTATTGCCCTGAGCCTGTAATTCCTCCAAACGTACCTGAAATGCAGAGTCCAAATTGGAACGAATGAGATTGGCATCCAGTAGGTTTACAGAGAATTGGTGCCTTAGACTTCGGGTGGCCCAGGTATAGGCCAATATAGTATTGACAGCCTCTCTTATGTATTCCGGCCGATTGACATAACTATAACCCAGCAAGACCCTGGTCCTGGGATTATATCTTCCAAATTTTTCCAAGGTACCAAAATTAAAAGGAACCAAAAATTGAGGAAAAATAACGGATCCTGAAGTATTTAATTCCCTGCTGCGGTATACGCCTCCCTCGGTAGTGGCCGAGGCCACTCCCTCTAATCCTGCCCTGAAATTAAATTCAAATATTTCCAGTCCCCTAAATAAATTACGGTTTCTCAATGAATGGCTAAAAAACGGTCCGGGAAGTTGTTCCGTAACACTCGCTCCCAATTGGTTGGTGATTTGGTATTTCTGATTGGGCCTGGTGAAAATATTAGTAGTAATGGTATGTTCTAGGGTATCAAAGGAAATATTGACAAAACGGAAAATATCCAAATTGGCCAATTGTCTTTGCGTTTCCAAGACAGAATTTTTATTGTAAAGATCCCCTTTTTTGATAAATATTCTTGAATTGATGATTTTTTCGGAATACCTGTCCTTATACAAGGTAAAATGAATATCATTCAACTGGGTTTTAACCTCATCATCCCCGAAAATATCATTTGGACTTGCAATAGTAAAATTTACGGAATCAACGGTATATACCCTGTGAGGGTCACCATCTTCCGGTTTCCGGATCAATTGTTCGATCACGACCTTTTTTTCCAATGAATCTTTATATACGTTATATTCAATAAATGATTTGGAAAAAGTGTAATACCCCTGATTTTTCAATAAATCCTCGATCCTTTGGCGTTCCTTGGTGAGGTCATTTTGGTTGTAAACATTATCCTTTTCAATAAATGCGTTTTTTTTATGCTCTTCGAGTAAGGTACTAATGTCCGGATCATCGGAGCTATCATAAACACTGTCAATCAAATAAGGCTTGTTTTCATCAAGCGTATAAGTAACAAAAGCTTTTTTACCGGTAGTTTGAACCTCAACACCCACATTGGCATCGAAAAATCCATGATTTTGTAAATAATAAAAAATTTGTTGCCTGGATATTTCTGTTTCTACACTATCATAAAGCACCTTAGAATTTCCAGTCCGCATAAACCAATTTCCATACTCCAGTTTCTTATCCAGGGAAGCAATCCGGGCATCTATTTTATCCAACCTTTTTGATTGTTTTCTGGAGGGGTTGTCCTCATTGAGATTTTTGAGGATGGCTGTTTTTTCGGTTTGCAAAGCCTGCTTATTGGAAAGGAGCTTACTACTGTCATAAAGCGCCTTCCCAAACTCAAAAACCATTACTCCGGGAGAAAAATTCAATATGGGTATTCTGGTATTTGGTTTTTGCTGGATAAGATTTCTAATGGCTTCGGTATTGCTTTTTTCTATACCTTTGGTGTCGATGTCATACAGCAAATGTTCCCCCTCTTTGAGGCCTCGGGTTAAGGAACACCCACATAACATAAGGAACAAAAAAAGACAGTTTATATATTTGGTTTTACTCACTTCAACACTCATGGCTAATGCTTAGCAAAAATACGGTTAAGTTTATTAAATCCTTGCAACAGAAAAAATTCCGTAAACAAGAAAATGCTTTTTTTGTGGAAGGCGCCAAAAATGTAACGGAATTATTGCATTCAAATTTTGAATGCACCCATTTGTTGTTTACCGAAAAATATGATCAAGAATTTACTTCCCTGGTAGCCTCCTTTTCCGGAACTAAAATCCGCACCAGCCGAGAGGCTTTGGCTACCCTTGGCACCTTTACCTCCAATGATCAGGCATTGGCCGTGGCTAAGATCAAACCCAATGGCTGTATAAATGTGGTAAAGGGGGAATTGGCTTTGGCACTGGATGATATCCGGGATCCCGGTAACCTGGGTACCATCATCCGAATAGCGGACTGGTACGGTATTAAAAAGCTGATTTTATCCCAACAGACCGCCGATATCTATAATCCAAAGGTTTTGCATGCCAGTATGGGTTCTTTTACCAGGGTGGATTTTCAATACGTGGAATTAAAAGCCTACCTAACGGATTCGCATGTCCCGGTATTTGGAGCATTTCTGGATGGGGAAAACATACATACTCTAAAGGAATCTCCTGCCGGTATCCTTTTGGTAGGTAACGAATCACAGGGCATTTCGCCGGACCTTATTCCATTCATCACAAAGAAAGTGACCATACCCTCCTATGGTGCCGCAGAATCTTTAAATGCAGCCATTGCCACTGCGGTTTTGTGTGATAATTTCAGGAGGCTTTAAAGCCCGAGAAGCTCTCCAAGGCATGGGATTCAATTTTGGTTTTATTTCCCGGTATTATCCTTAATTTGCCTGCTGATTTAAATCGGGCATTCACTTTATGATGGCTTATTTTAAAAAAAACCTGGCAAAAGCCGGCATTAACACCTTTTTTTTCTTATTGGTATTTACCATTGTGTTGGCCTATGTATTTCCTCACTGGGGTAACTCAGAAGGTGATTTTTCCATTGATCAACTGACCTATTATGGCGTCTCGCTGATTTTCTTTTTTTATGGGGTAAAAATCAGCCCCGCAACCTTGAAGATCGGTCTTTCTAATTGGAAACTGCACCTATTGATCCAAAGCACTACATTTCTGGTTTTTCCTCTAATCATATTGATAATTTATTATTTTTTTGGAGACGGGCAGTCCTTGTTCTGGTTGGGGACATTTTACCTGGCCGCATTGCCATCCACCGTATCTTCATCCGTGGTGATGGTCTCTATAGCAGGAGGTAACCTGCCCGCAGCCATTTTTAATGCCAGTATCTCCAGCATTATCGGAATTTTGATTACCCCATTATGGATGGATATTTTTCTTAGTACAGGTGAGGCAGAATTTGAACTTTTGTCGACGGTTTGGAAATTGATAGGGCAGATTTTATTTCCTGTTCTGCTGGGCTTTTTCTTTCACCGTTGGCTGGCAAGTTGGGTGCTGCGGTACAACAAACTGTTAAAGAATTTTGATCAAACGGTGATTCTTTTGATCGTTTTTTCAGCTTTTTCTCAATCATTTGGTCAGAAAATGTTTCAGGGGCAAGGTATTTGGGATATTCTCGGATTGGGAGTAGCCATGTTAGCCTTGTTTTTATTCATGTTGGGCATCATGTATGGATTAGGGAACTGGTTGGCTTTTTGCAGGGAGGACAGCATAACGGTGCTGTTTTGCGGTTCTAAAAAATCATTGGTACAAGGTGCCGTAATGGGCAAAATCCTTTTTCCGGACCCTGTAGTTTTCGGAGTGATTTTATTGCCTCTGATGCTTTACCACACCCTTCAGCTCATTGTGGGAAGCGCTTTAGCAGAAAAATTAGGAAGGAAAAATATCAAATAAAGGAACGGTCTTTCGCTGCTTCCTTCGTCATTTGTTGGGAAATTTCTTTTCCAAGATACCTGTCAATCCAGGCATGCCCCAGGTACAACAGCGGGGTAAGGAGTATGGCAACGGAAAATTTATAGAGGTAATTGATGATTCCTACGGCGATGATTTGTTGGATACTCCAATTTCCGAACACATAAAAGGCTATCCCCAATACCACAAAGGAATCGATAAACTGGGAAACCAAGGTGGATCCTGTGGCCCTCAACCAGATCATCTTTGCTCCGGTGATTTTCCTTAATTTTTGAAAAACATATACATCCAATAGCTGCCCCAGCAAAAAGGCCACCAATGAACCGATGATAATACCGAGACCTTGACGAAAGATTGTATTGAAAGCATAATCAATGTTGAAGGGGTTACCCCCGGCATCTTGGGCATTGACCTCCAACCAAAAAGGAGCGGGGGGAAGTTGGGTCACTAAGGTGATGACAATAAAGACGTAGGCGATCAGGCCAACTGTGATAAAGCTTATTCTTCTCACACCTTTTTTTCCGTAATATTCATTGATGATATCCGTAGTAATAAATACCACAGGCCAGATTACAGCTCCGGCGGTTAAATTGAAATCCAGTATATAATCCCCAAAAAAAGTCCAATTTGCAGCCTTCAAACCCAATGTCTGTTCACCGGAAAATATTTTCACGCCAATGATTTCCGCCAGAATGGCATTGGTTAGGAATATTCCCGCAAGCAGGATAAAAAGGTTGGTCTTTTTGGACTGATAAACCTTATTGGTTCTCTCCATCTGTCTTTATCGGATTTCGTAGGTTTTTCCCTCCTCACTCAGCATACTGGGTGCAAAAGTCTTTTTGGCCTCCTCCAATAATGGATTCAGGTCAAAGTAACGCACGGAATAATGCCCCAAAAGCAATTGTTTGACCTGGGCCATTTTCCCAATGGTAGCCGCATCTGTGGTGGTACTGTGACAGGTCAGTGTAGCTCTTTCTCTTTCGGCTTCCATAAAGGTGGATTCATGGTACAATAAATCTGCCCTGGCAATGTGACTGACGACCTCCCTGTCAAATTTGGTATCGGAACAATACGCATATTTCCGGGGAGGTTTGATTATGCAAAAATCTTCTTTTTTAAAAATAATTTCCCCTTTCATATTTTTCACATCCTGGTCCCGGAGTAGGGTCCGGATGGCCTCTATCCCGGGTTTATATTTTAATACCATTTCTTTTTTTAGCTTTACCCTTTTGTTTTTTTCCTCAAAACTAAATCCGGTGCAGGGAATACGATGCTTAAGTGGAAAGCTAAAGATGTTCAACCCGGCTAGATCCAGCAATTGATCTTTTCCGGTTTGATGGGTGGGATTGAAAATCAAAGGATATTTTAGAGCAATTCCTGAATATTTTAGTTGAATGGAAATGATCTCATCCAATCCATTGGGCCCATATATGTGCAAAGGGCTTTCCCGGTTATTGAGGTGGAAGGTGGATATCAACCCCATTAATCCCAGATAGTGATCCCCATGTAGATGTGAAATGAAAATGTGGTCTACTTTTGAATATTTTATTCTGAATTTTCTGAGTTGGAACTGCGTGGATTCTCCACAATCCACCAGGAAGGTTTGTTGTCCCCAGTTGACCAATTGGGAAGTTTGATTTCTCCCATGTGCAGGTGCTGCAGAGTTGGAGCCCAGAATGGTAACGTTAAAATCCAAAATTTATCTTAGATTTAATCTTCCTCCTCTTTGGTGCCCCCACCGTCAATTTCATGAATAAATATTGCCTCTGCTGCAGCTTCATTGTTTTCTACCACTTTCAAAACCTTGTCGAGCATGGAAATTCTAATCAGCTTTAATACATGTTCCTGCAGATCCGATAGAACAAAAATACCTCCTTCTTCATTGAAAGCCCTGTGCCCTACCAATAAAGCGCTAAGACCACTGGAATCTACATATCTAACCTGTCCCAGATCAAGGATAAGATTTTGGTATCCCTCAGCATGTACGGTTAATAATTCGGATTTTAATTCCGGTGAACGGGAGGAATCCAGCTTTTCTTCTAATATGGTAAAAATTACGTATTGTTCTTTTTTATCTACTGTGTATTTCATATCCAAAATTAACTTAAATTTTGATTGGTGCCAAAATGATAGTAAAATTACAAATTTTCCAGGATGGCTTTTTGAATTCTTTCCATTTTATTCCAACCCTCATCCGGTACAAAAGTTTTGCCGGTGATCTTTTCAAAAAGCTCAATATACCTGTTTGAAATTTTCTCCACAATTTGCCGGTCCATTGGGGGTATTTGTTGACCTTCTTTTCCCTGAAATCCGTTTTCAATAAGCCACTGTCTTACAAACTCTTTGGACAATTGCTTTTGCGGCTCATTATTCATTTGCCTTTTTTCATAGCCATCCAGGTAAAAATACCTGGAGGAATCGGGGGTATGAATTTCATCAATTAGAAGGATTTCGGCAGCATTTTTACCAAACTCATACTTGGTATCTACCAAAATCAACCCTTTTTCTTTAGCCATTTGAGTGCCTTTTTGAAATAAATCCAGCGTATATTTTTCCAGAATAGTATAGTCCTCCTTGCTTACAATTCCTTTGGCGATGATGTCCTCTTTGGAAATATCCTCATCATGGCCTTCATCAGCTTTGGTGGTGGGGGTAATAATCGGCATTGGAAATGGATCATTTTCTTTTAATCCATCGGGCAAGGACACCCCACAAAGCATTCTTTTCCCGGCCTTGTATTCTCTCCAGGCGTGGCCTGCCAAATAACCTCGTATGACCATTTCAACCTTAAATGGAACACATTTCTTTCCTATGGTTACGTTAGGATCAGGAGATCCAAGGACCCAGTTAGGTACCAGCTCTGAAGTGGAATTAAGAAAATGATAGGCTATTTGATTTAATACCTGCCCTTTATAAGGAATTGCTTCTGGTAAAACCACATCAAAAGCAGAAATTCGGTCTGTAGCCACCAGGACGAGTTTTTCCTCAAAAATATAAACATCCCTGACCTTTCCCTTATAAAAACCTAGTTGACCGGGAAATGTAAAATCGGTTTCTTTAATGCCTTTGCTCATTTGTCTTTTAAGATCGCAGCTACAAAATTAAAAAAACCGTTGGTTAATGACTCCTTTTTGTTAATGTTTTTAGCGGTCCTTTTCCTATTCAATCAATTTTCCGTTTTTGTATATCCTTTCTTCCAAAAGGGTACCATCTTCACTGAACTTTTGATAATTTCCCTCAGGAAGCCCTGATTTATAGGGGATGATTTCCTGAACCGATCCGTTCATAAAGTATAGTGTGGTCTGACCATGTTCCTGACCAAAATGGTAATCGGATTCCTTAAGTAAGGCCCCGTTTTCATAATAGGATTGGAAGGATTTTTTAGAGCCGTACTTATCGTATATGGTTTTGGATTTTATCTTTCCGGAAGGATAATACAAAATCATTTCTTCTTCGGGAGCTCCTTTATTAAAGTGGGCAAGTTCGGATTGGACGCCATCTTCAAAATAGGAAGTGAAATATCCATGGGGCTGGCCTCTTCGGTATTTTCCTTCTGTTTCAATTTGGCCATTTTCATAATAAGTAATGAATTTACCATGTTTCACCCCTTGCTTATAGGATACTTCGGAGGCCAATTGTTCGCTGAAATAATAGTTCAGTACATTTCCGTCCATCAGCCCGTTTTTATAGGGTTTTTCGGAGGCAAGTGCTCCGTTTTCAAAATAAGTCCTTTGTACCCCGTCCAGTATTCCATCCACAAGTGTGGAGGCTTCCCTTTTACCACCGCTTTCAAAATATACAAGGTGGCTTCCATTTGGATTGTTGTTTGCAAATTGGGTCTGGCTCTTTAAATTTCCTGACTCAAAATAGGAGTCCACCCTACCCGTAATAACAGCATTTTCATAGTTGGCTTTTTGGGCTATTTTCCCATTGGGGTGAAAAGATGTCACTGGGCCTGATTTTATATCATCCTTGAATGGGGTAATTTTGGCTGTATCTTGGGTACCCAAAAAATATTCCACAAATAATCCCTGTTTTTCCCCATTTATGAATTGCCCGCTTAGGATCATCGGACCGTTTTCATGGTATCTACGGTAATCTCCATGGGGGATACCCGCTTTGGTTTCATATTTTTCCTTGACCACCGTTTGATCTTCATCGTAATAAGTGGTTTTAATCTCTTGTGCCTTTCCCTTCAGCAAGGGGAAGAGAAAAACGAAGAACACGATCAGTGAGATTATTTTTTTTTGCATGGTTTCTTATCATTAGAATTAAAACAGGGAGGTAAATGGAACCTGGTTAAACCATTTCAATAACCATGGCAGATGCTCCACCTCCACCGTTACAGATCCCTGCTACACCCAATTTTCCTTTGTTTTTTTTGAGTACGGAACATAAGGTGGTCAATATCCGAGCGCCGGAACAACCTAAAGGATGACCGAGTGCTACGGCCCCTCCAAAAACATTCAATTTATCCATAGGAATGGAAAGTGCCCTTTGATTGGCAATGGCTACCACTGAAAAAGCTTCATTGATTTCAAAAAAATCGATATCTCCCAATTCCAATCCCGCCTGCCGGAGTGCTTTGGGGATGGCCAAGGATGGTGCTGTGGTAAACCATACCGGATCTTGGGCTGCATCAGCAAACCCTTTGATAATAGCCAATGGTTTTGTACCTAATTCCTGGGCTTTTTCTTTGCTCATTAGCACCACAGCTGCGGCACCATCATTGATGGAAGAAGCGTTTGCTGCAGTTACGGTACCTTCTTTTGAGAAGACAGGTTTTAAAAATGGGATTTTTTCAAAATCCACCCTACGGAATTCTTCATCTTCCTTGATGAAGGTTGAATTTCCTTTTTTATCCTTTACTTCTACCGGGACGATCTCCTCTTCAAACCAGCCATTTTCCCAGGCATTAGTTGCCTTCTTATAAGAGGCGATGGCATATTCATCTTGCTCCTGCCTACTGATCTGATGGTTTTTGGAGGTATTTTCGGCACAATTGCCCATGGGGAAATCATAATATACTTCATGTAACCCATCCTTGGCCAGGCCATCCACCAAGGTTCCATTTCCGTACTTATAACCGAACCTGGCATTGGGAAGATAAAAAGGAACATTGCTCATGCTTTCCATACCGCCTGCTATCATAATTTCCTGATGTCCGCATAAAATAGTTTGGGCCGCCAACATGATGGCTTTCATGCCTGAGGAGCAGACTTTATTGATCGTTGTACAGGGAACATGGTGGCCAAGTCCTGCATTTAGGGCAGCCTGTCTGGCTGGGGCCTGACCTAAATTTGCAGAAAGTACATTGCCCATATAAACTTCGGCTATGGCTTCTAGTGGCACCTTTGATTTTTCAATGGCCCCTTTGATGGCAACACTCCCCAACTCAACTGCCGAAAGACTGGAAAATGTTCCTCCAAAACTTCCGATTGGGGTTCTTGCTGCTGAAACAATATAGACTTCATTTTTCATGGCCAGTTCGGGAAATGTTATTCAATCGGCTCAATTTCGGCGATTACCAATCCGGTAACCCACGTTTGGGTTGCTGGGTTGGTTTTTTTCGGTTTTGTTGGATATACTGCAACTCATTGCTGTTCATGGCGTCAAGAATCTGGGCAGCCTGCTCCGGTGTGATGTTCATTTCTTCCAGCCTTTGCCTTAATTCTTCCATCGCCTTTTCCCTATCACTAAGGTCACTGTCCAATTCGCCGGGATTTTCATTTTCCTCTTGGGATTCTTCCCCTCTTTTCTCTTCCATCTGGTCGGATTCATCGGCACCATCTTCTTCGGTCTGTTCTTCACCTTCTCCCTTTTCCTGCTCCTGGCTTTCCTGGTCCTGTTGCTGCTGCTCTTCCTGGTTTTGTTCTTCCTGGTCCTGCTTTTGCTGTTCCTGATTTTCCTGGTCTTTTTTATCCTGCTCTTCCTGGTCTTTTTTTAGTTTTTCCAGTAAGGCATTTAATTTCGGGTCTTGGGGGTATTTATCCAGCCCTTCAGCCAATATCTGTCCGGTAGCCGGGATATCCTCGTTAACATATTGCTTGGCTGCCTGATTGAAATAATCTGCTTCAGACTGACCATTCACGGAGTGGACAGCCAGATAGCCTATCAGCAAAAGCAGTATTTTATTGCATTTCATCGATTTCATTTATTTCTCCTAAGTTCTTCATAAACCCCTCATAATAGGAAACAGTTTCATCTATTTCCAATGCCCGGTTCATAATTTCCAATGCTTGCGTGAATTGGAAGCGATCCACCAACTCATCTGCCTGGGCTTTCATCCTTTTTGCATAGTTGGATGGTTCAATTTTATCTTCCTCCTCCTGTTTTTCCTCTTCATCCTGTTCGGATTCATTCTGCTCCAGCCACCTGCTCAGTAATTCATAATTATACCTCGCCACTTCGTTATCCGGATTTTTCAGCAGGGCGGTCTTAAAATATCCCAAAGCATCCTTGTATTTTTGTTCCTTGCCCAACAGGACACCTTGTTGGTTGGCCGCAAAAGATGGGATTTGGTGATGATTGGCTCCTATCAGTAATTCATAATTTTTTTTGGCCTCTTCTTCCTGACCGTTATTTTGGTAACTCAAAGCCAGATTAAATCGAACAGCAGGGGTATTGAGCTCATGGTCATCGATTAGACTCAAATGGTCACGAACCGCATTTTCAAAGTCAGTTTCTTGGTAGGAAGTCGAAGCTTTCTGAATGGCTCGGTTGGTGTCAGCAATTTTACTCCATCCAGTGGGCAGAAACATCAAAATCCAAATCAGGTATCGTGCAAATAACATGTTGTGTTTTTGTTTTACAATCGTATTTTTTTATAAAGACAAGGTCCGGACCGGTAAAACCATATCTACAAGAGCCAGCAAAAATCCGGCAAACAAGAAATAGAAATATTTGTTGGAAGACGCTTCAACGGTCCTGCTGGCCATCACCGTACCTTCCAATTTTTCGATAGCAGAAATCAAATCCGGAATTTCCTGTGCCACATCACTCAGCTCGAAATAAGCGCCATCGGTGGCACTGGCCATCTTTCGGAGATTTTCAGAGGTCAACCGGGAAATAGCCGGTCGGTTATTCTGCTGGTCAATGACCGTACCGCTTCCCCTGGGTATGGTGCTTCCTGTGGCTGTTCCTACACCCAAACTGAAAACCCTAATGCCTGCATCGTTTAATTTTGAAAGGGTAGGTTCAAGGTTATCACCAAAATCCTCACCATCGCTGATTAAGATGATCGCCTTGGATTTGGGTTCTTGATTTTCATCAGACATAAATTTACTGTAAGCCATGTTTAGGGGTGCTGCAATATCGGTTCCGAAATTCGGAACCAAATTGGTGCTCAGGCCATCTAGGTGAAGTTGTATAACATTTTGATCAAAAGTCAGTGGGCATTGAATGAAAGCTTCTGAGGAAAAAATGATGATACCAAGACGATCTGAACTGAAATTTTTAACCAGATTTTTTAATTCAAACTTTATCCTTTGCAGTCTGCTGGGATTGATGTCTTCTGCATTCATGGATTGGGACAAATCTATGGCCATAAAAATGTCCTTACCCTCCTGCTTGATTTCTTTCATGGCATTGCCTATCGAGGGGCCAGCCATTGCCACAAGAAACAAAATGAAATACCCAGTCCTCAATACCATTTTCCATACCAACCTGGTTTTTTTTACTTGGAGTTTTTGATTGATTTTCCAGAAACGTATCAAATAGACCGCATATAGCAGGATGAAAACTGCTACGAGTATAAAGATCAAATTGTTATCAGGATATGCCCAAATCATGACTTGAAATTAAGTGTTTAAACTTGAAACGGAACAATTGTAAAATAATTATTCTTTTGAATTGAATTTCAAAGCTATATTGTTTTTAAGAAAATCCTCAAAATGCTTAACTATTTTTTCTTAAAAACCGTTATCCTATGGGATCAATTGGTTGTATCAGTGAACTTATATATTACCCTTTTCATTTTACAGGTTTTAAAAAATTGAATTACTTGACCATGAGGTGCTGTTCAAATTTACTTTTTTCAGTTTTATTGAATTTTTTTTTGATAGCACCGCTTTTCGGTCAGGAAAAGCCAATGGTTTTAGGGAATATCAAAGATAAATCTACAAATGAAACCCTGGTAGGAGCCAATATTTTCTGGGAAGGTGATATCAATTCCGGGGTGGTCAGTGATGAAAAGGGAGATTTTGCCATTCAGGCCACCAATCTACCTGGTAGCCTGGTGATTAAATTCATTGGCTATCAGGAATCAAAAAGAGCATTGAATACCAATGATATAGGTAAGGAATTGAAATTTTTCCTGTTACCGGAAGAAATGGATCTTGAGGAAGTAGTGGTATCCGAACAAAGAGAAGATCACCATATTGTCAGCTTGGATATCGGTAAAAACACCATATCCGCTCAGAGTTTAAAATCTATACCGGCGCTGTTTGGTGAGGTGGATTTATTAAGAGGTCTTCAGTTGTTGCCGGGGGTGATCACCGCTGGTGAAGGAACCACGGGATTATTTGTAAGGGGAGGGTCAGCAGATCAAAACCTCATTCAAATAGATGGCGCACCCATATTTAACCCCTCCCATTTTTTTGGTTTTTTTTCCGTTTTTAACCCCGATGCTTTGAGTGGGGTAGAGCTTTATAAGGGAAATATTCCTGCCCAATTTGGTGGTCGCATATCTTCTTTGGTAGACATTTCACTGAAGGAAGGGAATACCCAGAAAATAAGCGGGGAGGGAGGCATTGGAAGTATAAGTAGCAGGCTAACCGTCCATGGCCCCATGTTTTCTGACCGTTCATCATTTTTTGTTTCCGGAAGGAGGACCTATGCCGATATTTTCCTGGTCTTTGCCCAGGATGAAAATATCAGAAATAACCAACTCTATTTTTATGATCTCAATGGAAAATTGATGTGGAGAGATGGCAATAAAAATAAATTCACCTTAACCACTTATTTCGGGAGCGATTTCTTAGGGGCCAATGAACAATTTGGCCTTGGATGGAACAATTGGGTATCCTCTTTCAATTGGAACAAATCCATAAGTGATACCTTTTATTGGGACTTCACGGCTTATCACAGTTATTATAAATACCTGATTGCTATTGAGGATGAGCAAAATGGGTTTGATTGGTCCAATTATTTTACCGAGTCAGGCATTAGGGGTCAGGTCACATGGCTTCCTCAGGAAGCCATGGAATTAAGAATGGGAGCCCACAGTCAGGTTTACCACTTTTCACCATTGCTGCTGGATCCTGTGGAAGGCAGTGAAATATCGCCGATTAAGACCAACCCCAAAACCGGCTGGCAGAACAATCTGTTTGTTTCGGGGGTGTTTAACCTTTCAGAGCAATTCAGTTTAGAAGCTGGATTAAGATGGAGCCAGTATCAACAAATCGGTTCAGGTGTCGATTATATTTATGAAAACAATGATCCTGCGCAATCAGGAGCGATCACAGATACTTTGGATTATCATTTTCCGCAAAGAATGCAAAATTACCAGGGCTTGGAACCAAGGGCAGCTTTCAGGTATTTATTGGCACCCGATCTATCATTAAAAGGAAGTTATAATCGGAATTTCCAATATGTCCAAATCGTTTCCAACAGTTCTGCAGGACTGCCCATTGACCGATGGATCCCAGCAGGAAGGTATATACCACCAATCAGGGGGGATCAGTTTTCTTTGGGGGCTTTTAAAAACCTGGATGAAAATAAATGGGAAATTTCGGTGGAAGGATATTATAAAGATTTTGATCAAATAATAGATTTGAAGCAAGGTGCCAATATCCTTTTCAGTAATAATGTGGAAACCGAAATATTATCAGGTACTGGTTGGGCCTATGGTCTGGAATTTCTACTAAGGAAAAATAGAGGAAAAACAACAGGTTGGTTAAGTTATACCTGGTCCAGGGTTTTCAGAAAAATAGAGGGAATCAATGAAAATCAACCGTATAACCCCAGGTTTGATCGGCCCCATGACTTCAGTTTGGTCCTAAACCATCAAGTTAATGAAAGACTTTCCTTTTCAGGAACATATATCTATACCAGTGGTGTGGCGGTCACTTTTCCCTTAGGATCTTATGAAGTGGATAATCAGCGATTGCCATTATATGGACTCCGTAGAAATGAGGACCGTTTTCCGGATTATCACCGGATGGATCTTTCCTTAAACCTAAAAAACAAGGACAAGGGACGATGGTGGAGAGGCAGTTGGAATTTCAGCATTTACAATGTTTACAATAGGAAAAACCCATTTTCCTATCAATTTACGGATATCATCAATGACCAAATTAATTTTGAACCAGGACCTGGTGATGAAGCCCGTACGGTAAGGCCAGGTGTGGTAATGACCTATTTATTCGGTATTTTGCCTTCTATCACTTATAATTTTGAATTTTAGCATGGTTAGAATTATTATCTTAGGACTTTTTATGCTGTTGGGGTTTTCCTGCCAGGAAGAAATCCGCCTTGACCTGGACCAAGAAGAGAGAATCCCCATCATCGAGGCCATATGGACCGATGATGTTGGTCTTAATCAAGTAATTGTTTCCTATACCAGGGATTATTACGATACCCTGGACAATGAGATCATCTCCGATGCCACGGTTCAAATCGAAGATGAGACCACAGGGGAAAAGATAGACTTCCGCTATATTAATGGATTGAAACAATACCTTCCCCTCAACAGCAAGGTGGCAATAGTCGGTCATGAATACAGATTGCTGGTTACAATTGATGGAAAACGCTATTTTTCCGCGGGGAAAACTTTGGAACCTCCAACTTTGGATAGCATAACTTATCAATATGAAAAGGAAGAGTTTTTTAGGCCTGAAGGTTATTACCTGACCATTTACGGGAAAATACCCTTTAAGGAGGACAATTTTTACAGGTTGAAAATGACAAGAAATGATACCTTGCTTAATAGAAGTTCAGATTATTTCCTTTTTGATGATACCTTTGGCTCATCCATTCTGAACAATGGCTTTGAATTGATGGGGTTTACCTTTAAAGAAAATGACAAAGTTAAACTGGAATTATACCGGATGAATGAGGAAGCCTTTGATTATTTGAATCAGTTGGTCAGTCTGCTTTTCAATGATGGGGGATTGTTCAGTCCGCCTCCTGAAAACCCCAAATCCAACATCCAACCGGAAAACGGTGAAGGAAGGGTTTTGGGTTACTTTATGACCGCTCCCGTACTCATCCGGACAATTGTTATTCAAGAGGAGGATTCATAAGGTTGAGCTGCCTATTGATTTTCCTTTTTCCCCAATTCAGCTAAATGAGCCAATTCCTTTTTACTATTGGCTAATTTACTGACCAAGAAGAACAAAACGGGTATTTCCTCCGGATTTGATTTCTTCCCTGCTCACCCCGGCAAAATCTATTCCGTATCCCAGGGGAAGTTCAGATGACGCCAGCTCATTGATACCGGTACTGTTTTTTACAATTTGAGTTTACCAAAACCGAAAAATCATAAATAGTGTTTTACCAATTTTTCACTCCTCTCCCATATCTGATCTCTTAATTTTTTTGACTGGGCATTTTTGGAAGGAGAAATGACTTTTGATTTTTTAAAATAATCTCCGTTTTTCCCCGGCACTTTGGCGGTAATTGCCAGAAAAATCCCGGTTTCTGCTCCTTTTTTGGGGCTGATCATAAAGGGTTTGAATAGGGAGAGTAAAGCTTTGAAAATTCCTTTACTCTGGTGACCAAAATTTGTATCAACGACTCCTGGATGAAGGGCGTATGCCTGAATGTTCCGGTCTCCGAATTTTTCGGCCAGAGATTTTGTGAAAAGGATATTGAAAAGTTTCGCATTGGCATAAGCTTTAAAAGAGCTGTACCCCTTTTCAAATTGGAGATCCTCCAAATTTACGGAGGCGGCTTTGTGCGCCTCCGAACTGACATTAATGATCCTTGCCCCCTTGTTATTGGTCAAAAGAGGCAACAGTTTAAGTGTCAACAAAAAATGACCTAAATGGTTTGCTGAAAAAGTGAGTTCCAAATGATCTTTGGTGGTGATTTTTTGCGGAAAAATGCCGCCGGCATTGTTGATCAAGACATCAATGGTATCAGTTTGAGAACTGATCATTTCCGCCGCCTTATTCACGGAATCCAAGTCAGCCAAATCACAGGGTACCAGGATAAATTTATCTTCTTTCCCGACCGGTTGTATTTTTTCAATAAGTTTTTTTCCTTTATCGATATCCCTTACCAATAGGAATATTTTTGAAAACCTTGGAGCAAGGGCTTTTACTTTTTCGACACCTATTCCTGATGTACCTCCTGTAATGGCTAAGTTCATAGTTTTACTGCATTGGTTCTATAGATTGTTTTAACTTATTAAAAGAAATGATTGTTCAAAGACAGAAGGGGTCCCATTACTCCAAAGATTCATTAAACATTCTTCCCTGGCTAAAAATACCTCAATTTTTGCTTCCGTAAAATTTCGCAATTCTGAATTTTTTAATTCAATAAATTAATTTTTCCTATTTTTGTTTGTATGATAATTTATCAGGATATCTTAAATAGGATACTTGAATGGCTAATTTTTAATTATTGGTTTGTATGCCAATAGTTTATACTGATGTATTATCTAATCGAATGGGTAAATAACAGATTATTGTGGAGAGAAAAGAAAAATTTATAGATGTAAGGAATATAATAGGCGAAAAAAAGCCAGGATTACTTAAATGGATGCCGGGGTTTTTGGTTAGCTATATCAAGCGTATTGTTCATGAAGAGGAGGTAAACTTTATCATGAATAAATATGGACATTTGAGGGAGTTGGATTTTGTGGATGCATTGATCCGGGAATTTGGTGTGATTGTGGAAATCAGAGGCCAAGAAAATATTCCTTTGAATAAAAGTGTGATTTTTGCCTCCAATCATCCTTTAGGCGCGCTGGACGGAATTGTTTTGATGCATGTTCTAGGCAAATTCAGAAAGGATCTTAGGTTTTTGGTCAATGATATACTTTTGAATATACCCCATTTTGGAAAGTTATTTGTCCCGATCAATAAACACGGCGGACATGGCAGGAAGGGAGCAGAAATATTGGAATCAACCTATGCATCCGACAATGCCATCATGATCTTTCCTGCCGGGCTAGTTTCAAGGAAACAGGAATACGGAATCAAAGACTTGGAATGGAAAAAAAGTTTTATCAATAAAGCCAGGAAATACAAAAAAGATGTCGTGCCGGTGTACATGGAAGGTCTTAATTCATCATTTTTTTATAATTTGGCCAAGCTAAGAAAAAAAATAGGAGTCGAGGCCAACGTTGAAATGTTTTATCTGGCGGATGAAATGTTTGGACAAAAAAACAAAAAAGTTGTGGTCCATATAGGAAAACCGATCTCTTACGAGTATTTTGATGATTCTAAAACTGACAAATACTGGGCAGAGGACGTGAAAAAAATAGTTTACAACATTGTCCAAGAAGAGTAAGATATATGCAGGATATTATCAGCCCTATCGACAGGGAGGTTTTAAAAAGTGAATTGACCTCAGAAAGATTTTTGAGGTATGTGAACAATGGTGAAAATGAGATTTACTTGGTGAATCACCATAATTCACCCAATATTTTAAAGGAAATCGGAAGGTTGAGAGAATTATCATTTAGGGCTGCCGGAGGAGGAACAGGATTACCTTTGGATATTGATGAAAATGATACCTGCGAAAATTGTTACCAACAGTTGATTGCCTGGAACCCAGATGATGAAGAAATTATAGCCGGATACCGATTGATAAAATGTAACGATGCGGGTTTTACATCCAATGGGGAAGTAAACCTATCTACAGCCCATCTTTTTAGGTTTTCGGATAAATTTATACGTGATTACCTTCCCTTTACCATTGAATTGGGAAGGTCATTTGTACAACCAAATTATCAACCAAGTGTCGATAACCGCAAAGGAATTTTTTCTCTGGACAACTTGTGGGATGGTTTGGGCGCAGTTGTCATGATTAATCCGGATATCAAATACCTTTTTGGAAAAGTTACCATGTATCCCCATTATAATCATGAAGCAAGAGACCTGTTGATTTATTTTATGACGCACTATTTTCCGGATAAGGAATCCCTTATTACTCCCATCCATCCATTGGGGTTTAAAGAAGATATGCAAACAGTAATAGGAGTATTCGATGGTTTGAATTATAAAGATGGGTATAAATTACTGAATACAAAGGTAAGAACCCTGGGGGAAAACATTCCCCCTTTGATCAACACCTATATGAATTTATCATCAACCATGAAAACCTTTGGTACTGCCATGAATTATGAGTTCGGAGCAGTAGAAGAAACTGGGATTCTGATTACCATTTCAGATATTTATGAAACCAAAAAGCACAGACATTTAGAAACATTCGATAGGGATAAATTCTATAAAGAAAGGAAAATCTGATTTTGACTCCTCAAAACAAGGCACCCAATAAAATGAATTTGCAATCTTTTGGAAAAACCGGATTGTCCTTTCCACCAATTGTATTTGGAAGCAGCGCTTTCGGAAATCTGTTTCATGAATACCCACTTTCTTTAAAAAAGGAAGTTTTGGAAGAAATCTTCAGGCAGACCGCACCCTATACTGTTTTTGATACTGCAGGGAAGTATGGCGCTGGTTTGGCATTAGAGGTGTTGGGTGATTTTTTACTTGAACATGGGGTCCAAAAAAATGAAGTCATCATTACCAATAAACTCGGGTGGGTAAGGATACCACTTAAGGAGGTGGAGCCAACCTTTGAACCAGGTATTTGGAAAGGATTACACCATGATGCGGTTCAGAAAATAAGTTATGACGGGATTTTGGAGTGTTTTGAAAAAGATAATGTTCTTCTTCGTCAATATATCCCTCAATTGGTGGCAGTCCACGATCCTGATGAATACCTAGCGGCAGGAAAGTCCAAAGCAGAAAAAGAGCAAAGATGGGGGGAAATCCTTTCGGCCTGTAAAGCTTTGAAAAAATTGAAATCTGAAGGTAAGGTAAAAGGAATCGGGGTAGGCGCCAAAGACTGGAAAATTATTAGGGATATTTACCAATTCATTGATTTGGATTATGTGATGCTTGCGAATAGCCTTACCCTGATATCCCATCCCCCGGAACTGATGCAATTTGTGGAAAGGTTGAGAATGGATAAGGTAGGCATTATCAATGCGGCGGTATTCCAATCCGGTTTTTTGGTGGGAGAAGATTATTTTAATTATAAATTAATTGATGCCCAAAATCCATCCGATCAGGCTAAAATCAATTGGAGGAAACAATTTTTTGAGGTGTGCCAGCAACATGAAGTTGCCCCTGACCATGCCTGTATTCAGTTTGCCCTTTGTATACCGGGAATTTCAAGGGTGGCTTTGAGCATCAATAACCCAAACCTGGTCAGGAAAAATATCCAGGCCGTAAAGGTGAAATTGCCCCAAAGTTTTTGGGAGGAGATGAAAAACAGACAACTGATTCCTGATTTTGCGTTTTTATGAAAGTTAAAATCAAATAATAAACAATCCGATGACCCAAGACAAAAACCCACCAAAAGGCACCTTGATTTCCAGGAAAAACTTTTGGCCCTTTCTATTATTGACCTTCCTCTTTTTGCTTTGGGGTGTGGCCCACAATATGACCGACACCCTTTTGGCGGCATTTAAGAGAATTATGAGCATGACGGATTTTCAAACCTCCTGGATCCAGTTGGCTTTCTACGGTTCTTATTTCTGCCTCGCTTTACCGGCAGCCATTTTTATCAGAAAGTACACCTATAAGTCTGGGATTTTATTGGGTTTGGGTCTGTATGCATTAGGTTCTCTATTGTTTTATCCAGCAGGAATAATGATGTCGTACGGATTTTTCCTCCTTGCCCTTTATGTATTGGCAGGAGGGCTTTCTATTTTGGAGACCGCAGCCAACCCTTATATTCTGGTGATAGGTCCGCCCGAAACAGCTACACAAAGGTTAAATTTGGCACAATCTTTCAATCCAATAGGATCGGTCATTGGGGTATTTTTAAGCAAGGTTTTTATCTTGTCCAAACTCAATGTCGCTGAAGCGGATGACCGATCAGGTATGGATGCAGCATCCCTTCAGGCGATGCAGGAACAGGAATTGGCCGGGGTGGTGAGCACCTATGTTGGTGTGGCGCTGTTTTTGGTGGTGGTTTGGTTTGTGATTAAGGCGGTCAAGATGCCCGTAGCCTCAGAGATAGTTGAGCGGGATGGTATCAGAGGCGGATTTAAAAGATTATTTAAAAATAAAAATTACGTAAAGGGCGTGATGGCCCAGTTTTTTTACGTGGGGGCTCAAATTGGCGTCTGGTCTTTTACTATTAGGTATGTAATGGAGGAATTGGACCTATTGGAAGATGATGCCTCTGATTACTATCTTTTATCTTTGATTTTATTTGCTGCAAGCAGATTTTTATTCACTGCATTGATGAAATTCTTCAAACCTTCGATTTTATTGGCCGGGTCTTCTGTGGTGGCCATTTTACTTTGTTTGGCCGTCATATTTACCAGCGGGATGGTAGCTGTAGTGGCATTGGTACTGGTTTCGGTTTGCATGTCACTGATGTTCCCTACCATCTATGGGCTTGCTGCCGAAGGGTTGGGTAACGATACCAAATTAGGCGGATCCGGTTTGATTATGGCGATTCTGGGGGGCGCATTGATTACGGCCATCCAGGGTCAGGTATCAGATATCAGTGGAAGTATACATTTGTCCTATTATGTACCACTGGTTTGTTTTGTAGTGGTCATGTATTTTGGTCTATCCCACTATTTCCATCGCCCTTCATCCACTAGCAGGATGTAAAGGAAATATTATGAATCGGATTAAAAAAAGCCATTGCCGTCTAAGGCAATGGCTTTTCCCTCTATGTTATTGTCAAGGGTTAAATGTCGTAGAATCCAAAATATTCCCGGGCATTATTGAAACATATATCCTCTACCATTTTGCCCAGCCAGTTTTCATCAGCAGGCAATTCTCCGTTGGCAACGTCCTGGCCAATCAGATTACAAAGTATTCTCCTGAAATATTCATGGCGGGGAAAGGAAAGGAAACTTCTTGAATCCGTCAGCATGCCAACAAAGCAGCTCAATATACCCATGTTGGAAAGAGTGTTTATTTGTTTTTCCATCCCATCCTTTTGGTCCATATACCACCATCCGGACCCAAACTGTATCTTCCCTCTGATGGAGCCATCGTTGAAATTGCCGACCATAGTAGCCATTACCTCATTGTCAGCAGGATTAAGATTATACAAAATGGTTTTGGTGAGTTGGTCACTGCTATCAAGGTGGTTAAGGTATTTGGCCAGTGCCACGCTTTGAGGAAAATCACCAATGGAATCAAAGCCGGTATCAGGCCCCAAATTGCTTAACATCCGCTCATTGGTATTACGCAGGGCACCCAAATGGTATTGCTGGGTCCATCCCTTGGCATGGTACATTTTACTAAGGGCTGCGAGGGTTTCAAATTTAAAGTACCGTACTTGATCGGTTTCCAGTTTATCCCCGTTTTTAACCTTGTCAAAAAGGCTTGAAATAGAATATTTTCCTTTTTCAAAAAAATAAACCTGTTCCAGTCCATGATCTGACAGTCTTCCACCGTTTTCGTGGAAATAAGCTACACGGTTTTCCAATGCCGAAAGCAGATCATCGTAATTTTGGATGCGGATTCCGCTGACAACTGAAAGTTTTTCCAAATAAGCTGCATAGTTATCCGGATCGTCAACGGCATAGGCCTTATCAGGTCGGAATGCCGGCAGTAATTTTATTTTAAGCCCTTCTTTTTTAGCCTGTTGATGGTAGGCCAAATCATCTGTAGGATCATCCGTGGAACAAACAACCTCTACGTTCATTTTGGATAAGAGTCCTTGGGTACTATATGATTTCTGTTGCAGGAGTTCGGTAGTCCTTTCAAAAATTTCAGGGCCTGAATCTCCGGTAAGGAGCTGATCAATTCCAAAATAACGATCAAGTTCCAGATGCGTCCAGTGGTATAGCGGGTTCCTCATGGTATAGGGAACGGATTCCGCCCATTTTTGGAATTTTTCCGCATCAGTAGAGTTACCTGTAATGTATTTTTCATTGACACCTAATGTTCTCATGGCTCTCCATTTATAGTGATCCCCCTTGAGCCATATTTCTGTCATGTTGGTGAATTGCCTGTTCATTGCAATATCATGGGGCGAAAGGTGGCAATGATAGTCAATGATCGGCATTTTTTTTGCGTAATCATGGTAAAGGGTTTTCGCAAAATCAGTTTTTAAAAGGAAATCATCAGTAAGAAAGGATTTTTTTGCCGGGTTCAATGTATTTTTCATTTTTTGCACTTCATTTAATTAAAGGAAACGTTCTATTTCATTCAGCAATTTAGGCAATCGATTGCACAAATTAAACCAATTATTTCGGAAAATATTAGATTCGTAAATGTATGGTTTATAAAATAAGGGCAATTGGTATTAAAATTTTGTAATTTAGGCTGATAACTGTTGTTCTCTGGTAATAATGGTTAGGTGTCCAAAATTGCTCTGCATTTCAAAACAAATGAAAAACATGATAAGAAGAAATTTCATAAAAAAAGGAATAATGGCTGCGGCCTTTCCTTTGGTGCCCGCCCAGGGAAACGGGATGCATGAAGACGACCTGAGTGTCCCAAAAGCTGATAATAATATTAAATTAAGCCTGAATGCCTATTCTTTCCATTCCCTCCTTTCCAAAGGGGAAATGTCATTGGAGGATTTGTTCAGGTATTGCTCCCAACTGGGATTCCCCGGTGTGGATTTAACCGCTTATTATTTCCAGGGATATCCCGAAGTTCCTGAAGACAGGCTGCTTTATGAAACCAAAAACAGGGCTACCAGGCAGGGTTTACATATCAGTGGTACCGGTGTCAGAAACGATTTTACCCTAAGGGATAAAACAGAAAGAAGAAAAGAGGTGGAATTGGTGAAAAACTGGATTTTAGCAGCTTCAAAGTTAGGGGCACCTGTTATTAGAATTTTTTCCGGAACTCAACATGTGGAACCGGAAGCTTGGGATGAAGTAGCCATGTGGATGGTGGAAGATGTGCTGGAATGTGTGGAATTTGGTAAGGAACACGGGGTCATTGTGGCCATGCAAAACCATAATGATTTTATTAAGACTGCTGATCAGATGAATTATTTTTTCAGGCAAATCGATTCTCCCTGGTTTGGACAAATCCTAGATATTGGCAGCTATTCAAAATTAGACTCCTATGAGGAAATCAAAAAAAATATCGGTCATGCTGTAAGCTGGCAAATAAAGGAAATGGTCAACCATTTTGGAGAACAAAAAGAGGTCGATCTTTTGAAACTAATGGGTATAATCAAGAACAGTAATTACCATGGTTACCTGCCCATAGAAACCCTGGGGCCCGGAGATCCCTATGAAAAAGTCAAAAATTTTCTGGTTGCTGTAAAAGCAGCGATGAAAACGGAGGGTTTATATGAATGAAAGGAGCCTGTTAAATTGGAAATAATGGATTAAATATTCCTGATATCTGAGGATTTTTTCATCAAATGATCTATCCGAACCAGAGCAATGATAAATTTTTTATGGGAAATTAAAAAAGGCCAGGATAAAATCCTGGCCTTTTTTTCTGATAATTTTTTTAATTAATATCCCGCATTTTGAGGAAAATTGGTATCGTTTCCTTCTGCACGGTCAATTTGATTTTGAGGAATTGGTCTTAAAACATGAAAATCTTCTATTCCAATGGCTTTAGGATTATGGGCCCTAACTCTTTCTACGAGGATACCCCAGCGTTTTAGATCCAGCCACCTTTGTTGTTCTCCCAAAAGTTCACGTGCCCTTTCTTCGATGATCATTTCCATATCCATTTCTGCCGTAGAAATCTCCATTTGCTCTTCTCTGCCGGAAAAAGCTGCTCTCCTTCTTACCACATTAATATTTTCTGTGGCTTCGGCAATTTTATTTTGCATCAATTGGGCTTCTGCCAGTAAAAGATAGGTATCAGCCAATCTGAATGAAATATAATCTCTGGTTCCTTCAAACTGTGTTAGGTCAGCTCTACCCGGATCCAAGTGTTTATTCAAGGTAGCAAATAACCTTTCTGTATAGGCACTTGGTACCAATACCTGATAAGGCTTTTGTGCCCTTTCTTCCTCAGACATTTCATATCCAGGTATATAGATGGCCGTATCCCCCGCTGCAAAAGTTACCTGAGGCTTGGATTGGTCAAATGTCGTATTGAAAGTGCCGGGATTATTGGAATAATACACATGTTTGAAAGAATGGGAATACCTGCTGTCATTTTCCCTGTCAGCATAAACTACATTTAAGGTGTAATCCGTGGGCATGTACCTTTTAAAGGGCCTTCCGTTTTCTGTATCCCTTCGCATGCCAGGCTGTACATCATATTCCATCAGGAAAAATACATGGGTATTATTGCCGGTCCCATTGGTCAAAGGATTACTGCTGTATTGGGTAGCAAATATGACTTCGTCGTTTACCTCATTTCCAAAAGCATGGATGTCACCATAATTATCCAGAAGTCTAAAACTGTAATTATCGATTACCGACTGTAGCAAGGGTTCTGCATTGGCATAATCATCATTGGCAGCTGCCTCTGAGGTGGCTTTCGTGACATAAACCTTTCCCAGCAAATGTTCTGCTGCAGGGCGGGTGGCCCTGCCATAGTCGTCAGCTTGGGAAACCGGTGCCAAATGAGGAATGGCAGCTTCCAAATCATTGATAATGGCTGCATATATTTCAGCTACCGGTGTCCGGGTCACTTCATTACTTGGGATTACAGATTCGGAAAGCTGTAGATCAATTGGTCCGAAAAGTTGCACCATGATAAAATAATGATGGGCCCTGATAAATTTTGCTTCGGCCACACTTTGCTGCCGGATATCCTCCGAAAGGCCTTCCACTTCAGGCGCCCTTTCAATAACGGCATTACTGGTATTGATCCCCTGGTAAAGTTGATCCCATAATTCCCTGACATGGGAATTTTGGGAATCAAAGTCAGAGGTGTAGAAATTCATGTATTTGAATGAACCATCGGCACCATTGGTATAAGTATCTGTACCGAAAACAGTAAAATTGTTTCCCCTTTCCGTCCCATACCATGCTCTAAAAGAACTGTATGCAGCATGTAAACCGTCATTAAGTCCGCTAGGGGTATTGAGATAGTCGTTCCCAATATTGGAAACTACATCTTCTTCCAATAAACCTTCACAACTTACCGCAGCAAAAATTGCTGCACACATCAAGCTGGTATTGGAATACCTTAATAATTTATTTTTTATATTAATTTTCATTGTCAGTAAAATTTAGGTCCCATTTTTAAAACTTGGCGTTGATACCAAATGTAAACTGAGTAACAGCAGGCGCGATATTGGAATTGATTACCCCACCTTCTACACCCTGTTCGCCATCTATAAAGGTCTCAGGGTCGATACCGGCATGTCTGCTTCGGTATTCTGAGAAAATAAACGGTTGTTGGATACTGGTGTAAATCCGGAGACTTTCCATTTTAAGTCTTTCTACAATGCCGGCAGGCATTGTATAACCTAAATTGATGTTTCTGATTTTTAGGAAAGTACCGTCAAAATATTGCAGCGATGAGGAATATTTTGGAAATTCCTGATTTACATTGGGGCGTGGATAATCATTGGTGGGATTATCCGGGGTCCAATAATCCACATTAAGGTTATTGTACCTACCGGCAAGGGCATTGAAGCCCCCCGTATGAAAAGCACTTCTGATCATGGAGCCAAACCTACCGAAGACGAAAAAAGAGACATCAAGCCCTTTATAGGAGAACCTGTTGGTGATACCTCCGGAAAAATCGGGGACCGCGGAACCCGGAATTTGGCGGTCGTCTGCATTGATTTGGCCATCATTGTTCACATCCTCAATTTTGATGATGCCAGGTTGATCACTATATACTTCCGCCTCATCCGCTTCATCCAATTGCCAGATGCCAACTTTGTTCCAATCAAAAAATACCGTTAAGGGTTCCCCGATAAAACGACCGGCGCCAACATCATCGCCGTCTGCCAATTCCAGAATTTCCTCCCTGTTCCTGTTAAATATGAAATCCGTTGACCACCTGAAACCACCTTTATCGACATTAATGGTGTTTAAGGTCAATTCAATTCCCCTGTTTTGAGTTTTCCCGATATTGGTAATAAATCCTCCAAATCCTGTGGAATTGGGTAAAGGCTGGGGAGCCAATAGATCAGTCGTAGTGGTTACATAATATTCCAAAGTTCCTGCTATTCTTCCCTGAGAGAACACAAAGTCCAAACCTGCATTGGCGGTGGTGGAAGTTTCCCATTTTAAATCAGGATTACCAATGGTATTGGGGCGGTAACCAAATGCTGCATCTGAACCGAATTCATAGGAGGTTCTGGCCAATAATGGTTGGGTTTGATAGGGGTCAATCCCCTGATTACCGATAGATCCATAACTGGTTCTCAGTTTCAATTGGTCTAAAGCGGAGCTTCCTTGTAGGAAAGTTTCGTCTCCGATGTTCCAGCCTAGGGCTACAGAGGGAAAGTAGCCAAAACGGTTGTTTTCCACAAATCTCGAAGAGCCATCCGCCCTTAAGGTAGCTGTCATAAGATATTTACCTTGATAATCGTAGTTCAACCTTCCCATAAATGACAATAAGGTCCATTGGATTAAATTGGTATTGGCGCCGGTAATTTGGCTGGCATTCCCTAGACGGTGGTAGGTCTGGCTTTCTGCCGGTATACCCAATACACTGATATTGGTAAATTCCCTGTTGTCCCTTTGAAGAGATTGCAGACCTGTAAATTGAAAGGTATGTGCCTCATTCAAAGTTTTGGTGTAATTGATGATGTTTTCAATCGTGTAGTTGAATTGAAACTCTTCATCGATGCTGCCGGTAGGATCTCCTTCCCGTCTTGCATTGGTGCGTGAGCCGATAAACCTTCCACTCCTCCTCATGGCAATATCCGGCCCGAAATTAAGTCGGTAACTTAAACCGGGAGCAATATCGTACACTGCGTAAAAACTATTAAAAATCCGATATCTTTTCGTTAAATCTTCGTGGGCACCCGGTACAATTTCAGCCAGAGGATTGGTTCTCAAACCATCCTGTGTGGGTTTAAAGTTAATGCTGCCATCATCATTGAAAGTTTTTCCCAATGGGTTCTCCTGAAGGGCCCCGCCGAGCGGATTGAAATTCTGCCCATTTCGCTCACTGTAAGTGGCAAGGGTGGAAGTTCCTATTCTAAATTTATCATTGATTTTATGGTCCAGGTTGATCCGGTAAGTATGCCGGGAAAAATCCTGTAACTTGACCACCCCTACATCTTTAAAAAAATTTCCGGAAACAAAGAAGGTGGTTCTTTCATTGCCGCCGCCCACACTTACATTGTGGTTCTGTATGGATCCGGCCCTTGTGAGGGCATCAATATAATCATAACTTCTTCCTGTTTGGATACTTTCCAGCTCATTGGGTTCGAATAAGGAGGCATCTGCATCAGGAGTGGCCGGACCTTCGGGATATTCTCCTACAGCCCTTCTGGATTCTCTTTTGTATTCTGCAAATTCCTCTCCATTGAAATTCTGGATTCTTCCAAGGCTTTGGTTGATGCCATAATAAGAATCAACAGAGACCCTGGTTTTACCTGCATTTCCCCTTTTGGTGGTAATGATAACCACGCCATTGGCTCCCCTTGATCCATATATGGCCGTAGCAGAAGCATCTTTTAAAACTTCCATGGAGGCAATATCCTGAGGGTTAAAATCAGTCATTCCCCCCACGATGGGAATGTTATCCACCACATAAAGGGGGTCATTGCCTGCATTAAATGACCGCCTGCCTCTGATTCTTACCTGTGGTTCAGCTCCTGGTTTACTGCCGGCCTGGGTGACATCTACCCCTGTGGCACGGCCCTGAAGTGCTTGTCTTGCATCGGTGATGGGCAGTTCCAAAATTTCTTTACTTCCCACAGAGGAAATGGCACCGGTCAACTGACTCTTTCTGGTGGTACCATATCCTACCACAACCACCTCTTCCAATTCAGATAAGTCCGGTTCCAATTGAACATTTATCTCGGATTGATTGCCGATTTCAATCTCTTTGGGCGAATATCCGATAAAGGAAAATACTTTTTCATCATAATTTTAAATTTACTGTTAATTGAATGGGTAGTTTCATTGGGTTTTTACTTTTTTTATCTCATATTTTATCAGTTTGATTGGAAAGGATAGGAAATATTTAACAACTTCAGCCAAGAGATTTTAATTAATTTTTAAGAAATAAAAATTGAATTTTTCAAAATTAAAATAAAACAATAAATAAGGCAATCGATTGCACAAATATGTTTTTGTATAAATGGAAAAATCTCCATTTTTAAGGTAATCAGTTTATTTAATCGAATGCGAAGTGGATTTTAAGTTTTCCATTGAACATTGTTAATTCAAAGGACTAACTGGAAAAACTGGGATATTGTTTATTCCCTTTGCTTTAGGAAAAGGATAAAAAAAAACAGGAGCAATCAATTGCTCCTGTCCAGGTTTTAGTAAAATGATTGAATTATCAATTCAGTTCTTTGATTTTTATGTTTTTATAATGGACTTCATCTCCATGGTCCTGCAGTAAAATATATCCTTCTTCGGCCTCGCCAAAATCCTCCCATTTCTGGTACTTGCTTCCTGCTACAAGGTCACGATAGGCATCAGACCCTCTGTTATATTCCAAAACCTTTAATCCATTAATGTAATGTTCTACTTTATTGTCAGGATAAACCACAACCCTACCTTTGTTCCATTCGCCTATAGGTTTTACAAACCTATCCTGTTTGTCTGCTTTGATCAAATCATATAAGGAAGCCAATGTCCTGTTGCCGTCTATTCCCTGTTTGGCGTCAGGATGTCTCTCGTCATCCAAAATTTGATATTCCAGCCCTATAGCCGATCCAGTAGTTTCCTCGCTGAGCGTAACAAAATACTTGAGCCCACTATTGGCCCCCTCTGTTAGCTTAAAGTCAAAAGAAAGGTCAAAAGCACTGTATTTGTCAACCGTCACAATATCACCGGCATTGGCAGATTCCCGACCATCTGAAGCTTCTATGGTCAATACGCCATCCTGGATGGACCATCCGCTTTCAGGGAATTGGTCGCTTTTCGCACTTCTCCATCCATCGCTGCTTTCCCCATCAAAAAGAAGCTTCCAACCGTTTTCTTCCTCATAAGGAGTCAATTCATTGTCTATGGTACTTACAACAAAAACATCATTTTCAAATGGAATAGGAGAGAGGTCCTCAGTCTTGATTCGGATGTTTTTAAAATAGGTCTTTTTACCGGTATTTTCGGGATTGTCACCAATACCATGTACCTGAAGCCCGATGAACCCGGATTGATCCATTTCGTCTACCAGGTAGGCCACCTCCTGGCCATTGACCCAGGTTTTAAGGGTATTGTCTATGAACTCGATCCTATATAGGTTATACTCACCCAATTTGAAAGCACTTCTGGCATCAGGATTGTAAGATAAAGGGTATAACCAACCCCTTCTGGCCTCATCATAGATGCCTCCTGACCAGGCCCTTTCTTTGGGGTCACATTCTACCTGGTAGCCGAAAACCCGGCCTTTTCCATCATTGGCTTCCGGATTATGCTGACCCCTGACCATTACTCCAGAATTACTGGATTCGTCATCTACCCTTATTTCCAGTTCCAAAATGAAATCTTCATATTTCTCCTCCGTCACTAAAAAAGTGTTGGGGGTATTGGCCACAGCAGTACCCACTATGGCCCCATCTTCTATTTCAAATTCCGCTTCACCATCCATCCTGGTCCAACCATTTAAGGTTCTTCCATCAAAAAGATTGGTATAACCTTCTTTGGTTTCTACAGTAGGACCTCCACAGCTACCTAGAATGAATACCAACATTAATAGCATGATAGAATTTTGTATTTGCATAATTTGGGCTATTTAAATTTGTGTTTCTACGAATATGCCATGAAATCGTATATGGCAGACATTATTTTTCTGTAAAGATAAACATTATCCAATCATATAATAACATATAAACAACCGATTGCATGAATTAGGAATTTTCTGACGTTACAAGACTAGAACTGCAGGGTTCAAATTTTATGCAATATTTTGCCTTATGCTATCAGCAAGCCAGGGAATGCTTTAAACCAATCCTGGAAATAAAAATAGTATTAAGTATGACACCTCAAGGGTTATTATTCCTGTTTCTGGTATGTTTTATACATATCTATACACAGTTTCTTAAATTGTAATGGAATACCATTTAAAAAAATTTTTAAAGTTGAATTTCATATAAAAACTTCCGAATTACTAAAATGATAAAGGTATTGTATAAAAAGTCCGATTTTCAGCGGTAAAACTTATCAAATTTAACAAATTACATGATGGAAGAATCATTTGATTTTTGGAAGTTATTTGCAGGTATAGGGCTTTTTCTCTGGGGAATGCGTCAACTAGAGCAGGCTCTTAAGCAACTCGCTGGCAAATCATTTAAAAATATGCTGGAGAAATTCACCGATAACAGGTGGAGAGGCGTATTAATAGGCACCATTATTACTGCACTCCTCCAAAGCAGTTCCTTGGTGACCCTTATGGTTTTGGCTTTTTTGGGAGGAGGATTGATAAGCCTCCGAAATTCATTAGGTATTGTATTGGGAGCTAATTTGGGTACTACTTTTACGGCTTGGGTAGTGGTTGCGCTGGGTTTTAAAATAAGTATTGCTGATTTTGCATTTCCTTTTTTGGCGATTGGAACCATGACATACCTTTTTATGAGCAGCAGACCCAACCTGAAAAATTCCGGGATTTTTTTGGTTGGTTTTGGACTAATGTTCTTGGGATTGGATTACATGAAAGTAGCCATCGAAAACATGGCAGATAAAATTGAACTGGCCAATTATCATGAATATGGATTATGGTTGTTTTTGCTGATCAGTGTGTTGGTCACCGCTTTGATTCAATCCAGTTCAGCCATGATCGTGATTATTTTAAGTGCACTCAATGCCCATATAATTGAAATGGATCATGCCCTTTCGATGGTGATTGGCGCAAATATCGGTACCACCTTTACGCTGATCATAGGGTCTTTGGGTGGTTCAGCTGATAAAAAAAGGCTGGCTTTGGCAAATTTCACCTTTAATGGGATCATGGGATTGATTGCTTTTCTCCTTGTTAACCACTTGATTTTAGTTGTAAATACGGTCTTTTCTTTAAAAGATCCTCTTATTAACCTCATTTTATTGAATTCCCTGATCAATTTAATGATGATCTTGTTTTTTTATCCATTTTTAAACCAGATGGAAAGGTGGTTGGGAAATCGATTCCTGGAATTTGAACCCAAAGGCAGGTCCGAATTTATTAAAAATGTATCTTCCCAAGTTCCTTCCGTAGCCATCATATCATTGCAAAAGGAGCTTTCACAAATTTTGGTAAAGACCCTTAATTTTATCAGGAAAGTGGTTATAAAACCGCAGGGACCGAAAAAAGATGCTTCCGTTTGGAAAAAAATCACTTATCAACCAAAGGATTTATTGAAATCATATAATCGTTTGAAAAGCCTGGAAGATGAGTTGACCACCTATGGCATAGCCATCCAAGAAAACAACCTTTCCACAGATGAGGCCAATCATTTGACTTTCTTGATGAGATCAATAAGAACATTGGGAATTGGCGCAAAAAAATTTAAAGATATTATCCATAATATCGAGGAAATGGAAAACAGCAGTGAGCCTTTGGTACAAGATTTATTGGTGGAAATAAGAAAATTGGTTTCCCAGACATTGGTTGGGTATGAGGAGATCATGAAGTTTGACAAAATGGAAAAATCCGGAATGAATCTTTCTTTTTCTTCAGGTTTGCAGCAGGAATATGCAATAATGATTCAAAATTTGTACCAACATCTCAGAAACCGAAAGACGGATGTGTCCGTATCCACCCTGACTAATGTGATCCAGCAGGTTTTTTCGGGTTTGGAATATTTGGAGGAGGGGATGAATGATTGGACGCTGGAAAAAGAAAACACCAAAGACCCTATGATAAATGGTTAGGGCCTCGGTGTCGGTGATTTCATTCAAATTTCACACTTAATACCGGGATATCGGTTTTAAAAAGAACGGTATCCGTAACCCCAATCTGATAACTGGAATTATTGGCCCTCGAGCTGGAAGCAATGCCTATCACCCCCACTTTTTGTGATTCCGAAAATCCTACAATTCCGTTTTCCGCATCATCATGATTATATACATGACGATGGATAATCAAATCTTCGTGACCGGCGGCATAGGTCCTCATTTTGGTTTCGGCCATCTGGCTATCTGTAAACTTGGAAGGGGTGTTGACATACAATAAATGTAGTGCGGCACCCTGGTTTTTAATAAATGGTTTCATTCTGATAAAAGCGGGAAGGCTTGCTTCATTGAATAAAGAAGCAAATACCATTTTTTTCATTGCTCTTCCATCTACTATGTTTTTTACTGCCAAAACCGGGCATTTTGCCAGACGCATCACCTTTTGAGTGGTGGATCCAATAAATTTCCCAGGTTCGTGTCCTTTACCATAAGCCCCGATTACGATCAGATCTGCCTTATGTTGGTGGGCAATATCCACTAAAACCTGAGCTGGCACTCCCACTTCCACCACAGCTTCAACCGGGGTATTTTTCACCTTATGTTCCAAAATAAAAGCTTTTAGTTTATCTTTGGCCTCAGATTCCCGATCAATAATTTCAGGATTTTTTTTCTTTTCGCTTTCGGTAAGATGTTTCCAATCCAAATTGGAATTTATGGCATTCACGCAAGTTAGGGATGCATCCCCTTTTGCGGCGATTTTTGCGGCACTTTTAAAGGCAAATTCTGAATAAGGTGAGAAATCAATAGGAACGATTATTCTTTTCATGATTTTGACATTTAGGTGTATGTTCATTTTTTCATCCAGAGGCAGTTCTTGCTTAATTTTAAAACAAACTTGTTAAGCTCTGAAATTTTACTTTTAGTATTTCAAAATAAGTAAAATACTTTAAGATTAAACATGACCTATGTCATTGATAAAACTGATTGAATACGTTACTTAACATGGTTGGGATAGGCTTGGACAAGGGGCCATTAGGTCGGGAAAATTAAAGTTTTCCTACTTTGATATCCTTAAATTTTATGCTCATTTCATTGTTCGGGTGGAGTTGGAGACCAATGGGGCCTTTTTCAGGCATGTTTTCAGAGGTATAAGTCATTACTTCTTCTCCATTTATCCATACCGTGTAAGTTTGATCGATGATTTTCACCCTCATTTTGTTCCAATCATTCTTCTTCAACAAAGCGCTTGCTCCCTTTGCCTCTACCGGATAGGACTTACCAGGTATATAGGGGGAACCTGTCATATCTCTTTTAAGAGAACCGGATATTCCGATTTGAATCTGGTCTTTATCCGATCTTAAAAAAATCCCTGAGTCTACCACCCCATCGCCCATCATGAAATCCAATTCAATGATGAAGTCACCATATTGTTTTTGTGTCCAAAGAGTAGATCCTGTTTTGGTGGGGTCATTACGCACAGCCAAATGGCCATCTTTTACTTCCCACCAAATATTGTTTTCTGGTTTTACCGTCCATCCTTTTAGGTCTTTACCATTAAAAATTGATTTCATCTTTACTTCCTGTGAAAGCAAAGTGGTATTGATCATATAAAAAAGAAAAGATAATAAAGTTAAAATTTTCATGTTTTTGGGTTTTAATTTGTTTGAAACTTCAAGGGACTAAATATTTTTAAGGTATCTTTTTGATATGGATTGTAAATGCACGGGCTGGATTTTCGGTCAACAATTGATGGATGTCATCCTCCGTGAAATCATTCTCCAGCAATAAAGGTACAAATTCCTGGCTTATGGTGTCAAATGGCCTGAAAGTTCCCCCATTTTTTTCTTCAGGCCGGAACCAACCGGCATCATGGGAAATCAAAACCTTATGAAGCAGTCCGGCTTCTTTTAAGTTTTTTACACTTTTAAGGTAGCTGTCCAGGTTGTTGGGTTGTATCCCATCCAAACTGACCCATACGCCCTCTTTGGCCAATTCGATGTGCCTATCCAGATCATTTTCTCCTTGGGCATGGACCCATATAAAAGCATTGGGACGAACACCCATTTTTTTCAGCAACGCTACCTGTTCTGAAGCAGGAGTGTAGCCACCGGTATGGGAGGCAATGGTCAATCCCGTTGTTAAATGGGTCAAGGCAGCAGCCCTGACCAATTTTTGGTGAAGGGCTGATAAGGGTTCATTGTTGACACTTATTTTGATAAAGCCCGGTTTGATACCCGTACCATCAATACCCTCCTTCCATTCCTTGATCCAACGGTTGGCTAGCTGCCGATCACTCTCAGTATGGGCATGTGGGGGTAAGTATTTGTTGTCCACCGCCCCGTAGTATCCGGTATTGGTGATAAAATGAATCCCTGTTTTTTCAGAAATTTCAAGAAGCAATTGGGGATCTCTGCCTAAATAAGTCGGTGTACACTCGATTAATGCACCAAATTCCAATTGGGATAGTTTTTGGACATAAGGCAAAACTTTTTGCACCACTTCTTTTTTGTTCCATCGGGATGGGTCGGTTTTATCCGCTCCTATAAAATCCACCAAAATATGCTCATGGATAAGTGCTTGGCCCAATTCCCTGGATGGAATTTCCCCTTTCACTGTCATGATGGTATTTTCCTGGCATATGGCCGAAATGCCTAAGTGTATCAAGCCGAAAAACGAAAATATGAAAATCCATTTGTTCATCATTTCACTGCTTTTGGAATTTTTAAACTGGCAGCCACCGCTGCACCAATGATTCCAGCGTCATTTTTATTTTCAGCAACGATGACCGGAACATTAACAGTGATCTGATCCTGAAATTTATCCAGTTTTTTACTGGCTCCCCCTCCGATAATGAATAAATCCGGGGAAATAATGCGGACCGTATGTTTGAGGAATTTATTGAATCTTTTTCCCCATTCCTGGTAACTGAGGTTTTCTTTTTTCCTCGCCGAATCAGCAGCAAAATATTCTATGAGCTCCCCGTTTTTATAATATATTCTTCCCAATTCAAAATTAGGAATTAATTTCCCATCATAAAATACGCCAGTGCCTAATCCGGTTCCAATGGTAACGGTAATGACCAAGCCCATTTTACCAACCCCAGCTCCAAAGGTCATTTCTGCCAAACCAGCTGCATCGGCATCGTTGATTACTGTTACCGGTAATCCGGTTCGGTCTTCTAATAATTTATCTACCTGAACACCAACCCAACTCTTGTGGATATTGCTTTTTGTCATCGATCTTCCATTGTGAACAACCGTAGGAAATCCACAGCCGATGGGACCTGTCCACTCAAAATGATCAACAATGGATTTTACTGCATCGGCTACTGCTTCTGGTTTGGTGGGCTTAGGCGTGTTTACCCTGAATCTTTCTGCTGTCAATTCACCACTTTTGATGTTTACAGGTGCACCTTTAATGCCTGAGCCACCAATATCCACTCCCAATATTTCCATTCAAATAAAATTAAAGATGAAACAAATTTTAATCCAGCCTACCAAGTTAGCAAAAATTATGCTGATTGTCCTCTGAGTTTAGGGGAAAATCCAAAATCCGCCCTGTTTTGGCCACTATTTTTCTTCTCTTCTTCCATCGGCATGAATAGCAAATCTACCCATTTCTTTGGCATGGGTGTTTTCATGACTTTTCCATGGCCAGCCTCCAAATTGTGTCTTTTGGAAATCATAAACAGCATCCTGTATTTCTTGGTTGCTATTCATTACAAAAGGGCCATATTGGACCACTTTCTCATTGATGGGCTTTCCTTGCAAAAAGAGGAAGGAGGCTGGGGAATTTCCGTTCGTAAATGAAAATTCCTCCTTTGAAGCCAAATCCAACGAATGCCCCGACGGGAAATCTTCCCCGTCAATAGAAATGGATTTTCCTTCATAGAAAAACAAACTTCTGTTGGTAGCTTCCCCAACATTTGGGAGTGTGAAAGTCGCATTTTCTTCCATATTTATAATCCAGATGGCCACTTCATTGGAAGGGTTGGCTGCGTAAGAATCGGGGGCAGGCGAAAGAGCTTCCCTTTTGCCCATTTTGCCGGCAATCAATTTGATATGGATGGATAAACCTTTTTCATCCTGAAGTGTCACTATGGGGATATCCTCATGCCACATCATTTTAAAATGGGCTTCCACATTTTTTTTTGCTTTAGGTAGATTTAGCCAGATTTGAAACAATAATAATTCATTTTTTTCCTTTTCATTTAGCATCGGGAACATTTCTGAATGCATTACACCTTTTCCGGCAGTCATCCATTGGGTATCACCATTTCCAAACCGCCCGGCAGCACCTAGTGAATCCGAATGATCCACCAAGCCCTTTTCTACAATAGTGACCGTTTCAAACCCTTTATGGGGATGGGCGGGAAAGCCTGGAACTTTTGACCCGTGATACATGCTCCATCCGTCTTTTCCTGAAAAATCCTTGCCGATGGACCGGCCTTCCAATTGAACATCCGGTCCCAAATTCCCATTCCCTATGGGAAATACATCATGGTGAAAGGCACAAAATAAAAATGGATCCTGTGTTTTCCATTGGAATCCAAGCTGATGGATGTTTTTAATCATTTTTTTCATGTCCACTTATTTATGTGTATATACATCTAATAAGTCCCCAAGTCCTAAGAAAGTTCAATTTGACGAAATGTCAGGTATCAAACGCAAGGATGCTTGGTCATGGATCAATAGGTGGGTTTGATATTGGAAAGGTACCTTCTGTAAACAATTTGCCCATTTAGTAGATGGTCATTGAAACGATTAAAGCCTTTATTACCATCCAGCTCATCAGAAAATGTCAACATAAGGGTCCCTTCCAGGGCAATATCAGCATTCAATCCCAATTTGTAACTGATGCCTCCTCTAATTGGCACATAACCCTCTATTTTAGTTTTGTTTTCCAAAGCCAGGTTTTCATTTATTATCTTTGTTTCTTTATTAAAATGCATTAAAAGTCCTAATCCTGCTCCTCCATATAAATCTATTGTTTTTCGAAAAGTGTGGTTGTTGTTTTTAAAAAGGTGGAGAGTAGGCATGAGGTCCACATATACACCATTACCCTGATTCATGATTGCCTGTTGGGTTTCTTTCCATAGATCCGTAACCTGACTGTTGAAATAATTCATGTCCTGGCTTCTGGTATGCTGATAACCAAGGTATGCCCTCAAATCAATCAGGTTATTTAATTTCCTGCCAATGGTTAGGGACAAGGAAGGGTTGAATTTGACATCTAAAGCTCTAAATCTCCCTGCGTTATCTGCATACATGATACCAAGTCCCAATCCGGCTTGGTAATAATAATCTCGGGGGATATGTTCCTTGTAAAAATTTTGAGCCGAAAGTTGTTGGTTAAAAAACAATAAACAGACAGTTAAAAGGGCAAAGATTTGATGGATTTTCATAGGGTTTTAGTTGGTTGGGGGATACTTAATATGAATAAAACGTTCAAAATTAACACATCGTGTTGAATAGTTGAAAATTCTTTTGCTTTTATTCAGGATATATCACAAAACCTTTAAGATGAGAAAAAATGTTGGTAATTTTGGCTCGCATCCTATTGGTAGGAGATATTTTAATAAATATGATTTATTTTCAGGTAGGGTTGTCCTTACAAGCATGGCCGAATTTAATATTGTTCAAACTCTAAATCATACCCTAAATGAAAGGAATTATTTTAGCTGGTGGGTCAGGAACCCGACTTTATCCTTTAACGATTGCAGTGAGTAAACAATTAATGCCGGTTTATGACAAACCAATGATTTATTACCCACTGTCGGTATTGATGATGGCAGGCATACGGGAAATATTAATCATCACCACCCCAGAGGACAACGCTGCCTTCCAAAAACTCTTAGGGGACGGAAAACAGGTCGGATGTGAATTTTCATTTGCCATTCAACCCAAACCTGAGGGGCTTGCCCAAGCATTTATTATTGGGGAAGAATTCATTGGTCATGAAAAAGTAGCATTGATATTGGGAGACAATATTTTTTATGGCACAGGGCTACACAAAACCTTACACGAACATACCGATCCAATTGGTGGAGTTGTTTTTGCTTACCACGTCAATGACCCCCAGCGTTACGGTGTCGTTGAGTTTGACAAACAGAACAGGGTAATGAGTATAGAAGAAAAACCCGAAAAGCCAAAATCCAATTTTGCCGTTCCTGGGCTTTATTTTTATGATAATGAGGTAGTGCAAATCGCCAAGGAAATCCAACCAAGCTCCAGAGGTGAGTTGGAAATCACGGATATCAACAATGTATACCTGAAAAAAAACAAATTGAACGTGGGTATTCTTAACCGGGGGACAGCCTGGCTGGATACGGGGACCCATCAATCCCTTTTACAGGCGGCTTTGTTTGTTGAAGTCATAGAAGAAAGACAGGGTTTAAAAATAGGTTGTATTGAAGAAATTGCCTATAGAAATGGTTTTATTGGAAAGGAAAAAGTGCTGGAAGCAGCCTCAATGTTGGGGAAAAGTGGGTATGGTGACTATTTAAGAAAACTCTTGGATATGGAACTCTAATACCCCTGCCAATGAATTGATCCACTGATTATAATTGATTTAAAAAGAGGCTTTGGCGCACTTTTTTTGCTGAAATACATAAAGTATTATTCGAAATGCAAATAAAATGATATTTGTATTTCGAATATGCTAAACTTTTATTATGTTTGTGTTAACATAAATGTTTTTTAGAGGTAGAAAAGTGTATTTCGATGGTGAATATTGTTTTAGTTGATGATGATAAAGTCAGTAATTTTGTTACTGCAAAATTGATTCAAAAATGTGTCAAAGAATCTCATTGTATATTCAAATTCTCATCTGCGACAGAAGCGCTGGAAAATCTGTATGAGATAAATCCCAATTTTATTTTTGTAGACTTAATCATGCCACAAATGACCGGATGGGATTTTCTGGACCAGCTTAATCATGAAACGTTAAAATCAGAAATTTATATTTTAAGCGGTTCAATGGATCAGGATGATATAGATAAAGCTAAAAATAGCAGGCATGTAAAAAAATTTCTTCCCAAGATGTCCCTAAAGGATAATATCAGGGGAATATTTCAGAATTAAAGATTTTTTGTAGGGTTTAAGATTAATTTTAATCGAAGTGCACTGGCCCCGAACTGTGTTTGGGGCCAGTGTTTTTTCCCTTACATTTTAAAATCTATTTTTTTTCCAAATTATTTTGTATGGCATAAGAAGTGTGTTTTTCCATGCTTTTCGCATCCATAGATTGTTCGAAGAAAGTGGTTGCCGTATGATCGTCCATAAAAACATGGTCAGCACCGATGCATTCAATAAGATTCCATCGGCTCAGCACATCCCTTACAGGTCCTTTGGTTCCTGTGATGCAAACATCAATTTCGTTTTTTCTCCAATTGATGATCCATTCGTACAGTTCGTGCGCCCCTGTACTGTCTATACTGGTTACACTTTCCATGTTAAAGATAATCATTTTGGTTTTATCCCTGCGCTCATCCAGCCATTTGCCCATTTTATCCCTGATGTATTCCACGTTGGCAAAATATATAGGTCCATCTATTCTGACTATCATAAGGTGGTCCATTATCTCCAGATCTTTAAACCTTCTGATGTTTCTGAAAATATTGGTCCCAGGAACCCTGCCCAATTGCGCCATATGGGGTCTGGATGCCCTGTATATCACCACCAATAGAGAAAGTACCATTCCTGTGATGATTCCTGTCTCTATTCCCAATGTCAGTGTGACCAGGAAAGTGGCCAGCAACATGGAAAAATCGGTTTTGTCTTTTTTCCAAAGATTAATGGGTTCTTTAATATCAATCAATCCAGCCACCGCCACCAAAACCACTGCCGCTAATATGGTGCTGGGCAAGTAATAAAAAAGGCCTGTAAAAAACAATAAAGTCAAAACGATCAATAGCGCACTGAAAACAGAGGCCATGGGGGTTTTGGCACCAGCCTGATTGTTGACGGCGGTTCTTGAAAAACCTCCCGTGATGGGATAACCCTTGAAGAAAGCGGCTCCAAAATTGGCTATTCCCAAAGCGATTAATTCCTGATTGGCACTCAACCTGTAATTTTTATGTTTGGCCTGAATGGTTTTTGCCACCGCAAAACTCTCAGCAAATCCAACCAGAGAAATGGTCAAGGCAATGGGGAACAAGGTAACCCACCCTTCCAGGTCAAATGAAGGAAGGGAGAAGCCGGGCAATCCGCTGGGTACTGCCCCCACAATTTTTACCCCATGATCGGTTAAGTCCAAGCCCCAAACCAATAGAATTCCAACTACAACTGCGAGAAGCGGAGCCGGTAAAAATGGATGGATATTCTTACCATATTTGATGATGATAATGCCCAAAATTCCTATGCCCAAGGTAATCCAGTGAACCCCTCCAATATTTTGGTATAGGGCAATTATCATTTCCTGGACATGTTCGCTATTGGGAAGTGAAATATTGAATAAGTGTTTTATCTGACTCAATCCGATGATTATGGCTGCTGCTGAAGTAAAACCATTGATTACGGGATGGGACAAAAAATTGACAACGAAACCCAACCTAAGAAATCCCATCAAAAACTGGATCATGCCAACAAGGAATGCCAAGGTGATGGCATATAACAAATATTCCTCCGGGGAGTCGGCACCCAAACTTGCTATTCCTGCCGCAGTCAATAATGAAACCATTGCGACAGGGCCTACTGCAAGTTGTCTGGATGTACCAAATATTGCATAAAGCAATAAAGGCACCGTTACCACATAAAGACCGTGAATCGGTTCCAGGCCTGCCAATATAGCGTAGGCCATACCTTGTGGAATCAACATGATTCCAACCGTTATACCAGCTATAATATCCCCTCTAAAATCATTTTTCGAATATTGGGATATCCATTCTAAGAAGGGGAAATATTCTTTTATTTTCATGTTATTATCCTACCAAATTTAAACAAAACTGAAAAAAATAAAATTGAAAAAAAGTGATAATTATCACATGCCGATTTCCTCCAACAGGCAAGGAATAGACGATCCCCCATTTATACATTTAAATTCAGGCCCAATACCGGATTACCCCATTTGGATTTGAATGGTTGTTTTCAGGTAATTGGCGAGGGTATCAGCAAAACGTTGGGCTTCCCATATTTCTAAATTCATATTTTGCTCACCGAAAACCTTGATAGTCAACATATTTTTCTCAGGAAGGCAATAAACATTTTGTACCCATTGGTTTTTTGTTTTATCCAGGCCTATGGAAATCCGTAATATTCCCGATAGCAGTTTTAATTGTTGCTTTTGTTTAGCATTTAACTTACGGTATTTTTTGTGTTTTTTCTTTGGACCACTTTTCCGGTGGTATCGGGCCACATGGCCCAAGAGGAGTACTTCCTCATTGGTAAACCCTCTTAATTGACTGTTTTTAATTATATATCGTGAATGTTTGTGGTAATTTTTAAATTGGATGTAGTTGCCTACGTCAAAAATCAAACTGGCAAAATAAAGAAGCTCTCTTTCATGATTTCCGGCATGATGTTGCTCATTAAGTTGATCAAATAGCTGTAGCGATAGCCTTGAAATGTGCTTTTTTTCATCCAGGTCAGATTCATACCTTGCAGATAACAATAGGCAGCTTTTTTCCTTAATATTTTTCCCCTCTAATTTTTCCCCGATCTGCAGCCCATGTTTTTCTATATGATTGATGATCATACCTTCTCTTAGGGAGGCATCGGAAATGGTGATTTCAGTGGTTTGTGTCATATGGAGCAATTCTACCAAAACCAAAGCTCCGAGGTGAATACCGTCCGTTCTGCTGGCACCGATCCCGGGAATTTCCTTTCTTTCCTCTGGAGAGGCATCCATCAATTTATCCCTTAATTTTTCCAGATCTTTAACTTTTACGACCTCGGCATTTACAGAACCCGGTGATGGATTATCTGTTTTTTCCAAGCATGCTTCAGCCAATGACCGAATGGTTCCGGAGGTTCCCACCACCTTGGTAAAGCCTACTTCCAAAACCTTTTGGATGATTTTTTCCGCGGTTTGACGGATATGATGTATTAGCTCCTTTCTTTCCTGAGGATTCAATATGTTTTGGTGACCCACCTTATCCAACAATCGGAGAACACCCAATTTGATGGAATTTCCATAATAAACCTGCTCCTGATCCCCTACAACAGCCTCTGTACTTCCTCCCCCGATATCTAATACCAATACTTTTTCTATTTTTATCGAAATGGCATTTCTTACGGCCAAAAATATAAGGCGTGCCTCCTCCTTTCCGGAAATAAGCTGAGGGGAAATTCCGGCTTCTTCAATCAAACGATCCAGAAATGCTCTCCCGTTTTTTGCTTCCCTCGTAGCACTTGTGGCGGAGGTAAGGATCCTGTCCACCCCATATTGATCTGCCAACTGAACATAACGTTTGATGGTTGACACCCCGGATTCAAATGCCTTGGGGCTTAATTCATTATGGGCAAAAACGCCAACGCCCAGTTTTACCATTGATTTTTCCTGCATCAAAATCTCGAAATTTTCCTTTGTCTGGACTTTGACAATGATCATATGAATGCTGTTGGTACCGATATCAATGGCTGCGAGGTTCATAGGGCTTTCAGGATTTCCAATATTCTTTGTTCATTAAGGCAATATGTCCGATAGAAATTCCCTGGGGGCATTCCACCTCACAGGCACCCGTGTTCGAGCAGGCACCAAAACCTGCCTCATCCATGGCTTTTACCATATTGGCCGTTCTTTTTTTATGTTCTACTTTTCCTTGGGGCAATTGGAACAGATGACTGATTTTGGCAGCGGTAAACAAGGCTGCACTTCCGTTTTTACAGGAAGCCACACAGGCCCCACACCCGATACAGGAGGCTGCATCAAATGCCGCCTCAACCGTATCGCTGCCTATGAGGGTGTGATTGGCTTCCGGAGCCTGGCCGGTATTGACAGAAATATAGCCTCCGGAAGCAATGATCTTATCCAAGGCACTTCGGTCCACCTTCAGGTCTTTTTTAATGGGAAAGGCAGCTGCCCTAAAAGGTTCGATGAATAGGGTTTCGCCATCTTTAAAGGTCCGCATGTGCAGTTGGCAGGTGCTCGTATGGGCCAGGGGCCCATGGGCACGCCCGTTGATAAAAAGGCTGCATTGGCCACAAATACCTTCCCTGCAATCATGATCGAAGGAAACAGGCATTTCCCCTTTCAGTATCAAAGTTTCATTTAACTGGTCCAGCATTTCCAGAAAGGAGGCATCTGGTGATACCCCCTTAATCTCATAATCAACCAACTTTCCCTTCGACGCTGAATTTTTCTGTCTCCAGATTTTCAATACAAAATTCATCATTTATAACTTCTTTCTGTTGGATTGGTGAATTCAAATTGTAAAGGTTCTTTTATCAAAACAGGAATTTCTTTGCTTTTTTGCCAGCAGGAAATAAAACTGAAATCAGCATCATTTCTTTTGGCTTCCCCCTCATTGGTCTGGTATTCTTCTCTGAAATGTGCGCCACAGGATTCATTTCTGCTAAAAGCATCAATACACATCAGTTCACCGATTTCCAGATAATCAGCCACCCTGCCTGCTTTCTCCAATTCCTCGTTTAATTCGTTTGTTGCTCCCGGAATCAAAAGATCCTTATAAAATGATTGGCGCAAAGCACGGATTTCATAAATGGCTTCCTCAAGGCCTTTGGCAGTCCTGGAGAGGCCACATCGGTCATATAAAATCTTTCCCAGTGCTTTGTGGAAATGTTCGGCGGTTTTGTTGCCTTTTATGTTTACAAAGCTTTTCAGTTGATCTGTAACGGTTTGCTCAGATAGATCAAAAGCATCTCCATTGGCCTTCACCTCCTTATTAGATATCCCTGCCAGATAATGGGGTAAGGTGATGGGAAGGATGAAGTAGCCGTCTATGCAGGCTTGTAACAAGGAATTTGCACCAAGCCTATTGGCTCCATGATCAGAAAAATTGGCTTCTCCTATGGCAAATAAACCCGGAATATTGGTGCTAAGCTCATAATCAACCCAAAGGCCTCCCATAGAAAAATGGGCAGCGGGGGAAATCATCATCGGTTCATTATAGGCATTAATCCCGGTAATTTTTTCATACATTTTAAACAGATTACCGTATTTTTTCTCAATTGTGCCTTTTCCTTGTTTATGAATAGCGTCTTTAAAATCAAGGTACACCGCATTTTTTTGTGGTCCCACACCATGGCCGGCATCTATTATTTCTTTGGCGGACCTAGACGCGATGTCTCGCGGTGCCAGGTTTCCGAATGAGGGGTATTTCCTTTCCAGGTAATAATCCCTTTCCGGCTCCGGTATGTCGATTGCCTTACGGGTTTCTGATTTTTTAATGGGTACCCATATCCTTCCATCATTTCTTAATGATTCCGACATGAGGGTAAGCTTGGATTGGTGCCCACCCGATTGGGGAAGGCAGGTAGGGTGGACCTGCGTCCAGCTGGGACAGGCAGTCCAGGCCCCTTTTTTGTATGCCCTCCAAATGGCTGACCCATTACATCCCATCGCCAAAGTAGAGAGGTAATAAATTTTCCCAAAACCACCGGTCGCCAAAACCACCGCATGGGCAGAATGACGCTCAATCCTTCCAGAATCAAGGTCCCGGACAATGATGCCCTTGGCCCTCCCTTGGTCTACTACCAAATCCAGCATTTCATGGCGGACATGACTTTTTACCTTTCCAAGGTGTACCTGCCGCATCAATGCCTGGTACGCCCCTAAAAGTAATTGTTGTCCTGTCTGGCCCCTGGCATAAAAGGTCCGGCTCACCTGGACCCCTCCAAATGAACGGTTGCTTAGGTAGCCACTGTATTCCCTGGCAAAGGGTACACCTTGCGCCACTGCCTGGTTGATCAGGCTTTCCGAACAGGAAGCAAGGCGGTAAACATTGGCCTCCCTTGCCCTGAAATCTCCGCCTTTTAAAGTATCAAAAAACATCCTGAAAACACTGTCTCCATCATTTTTGTAGGCTTTCATGGCATTCACCCCTCCCTGAGCCGCTACTGAATGGGCTCTTCTTGGAGAGTCCTGAAAACAAAAGGTGGATACCTGGTACCCCAATTCTGCCAGGGAGGCTGCTGCAGAGGCGCCCGCCAATCCGGTTCCGACGACAATTATTTTATATTTTGACCGGTTATTGGGACTGACCAGGTTGGATTGACTGATAAAATTGGGCCATTTTTCTTCCAATTTACCTTTTGGTATTTTCGAATCTGGACAGGTGAATGGATCAGTTGTAAAAAACATGTAAAATTCTTTTTGCTGTTGTACTTTTAATAATAGCGATTTTTACGCAATCCTCCCAATTATTGGGAAAGGGATTTTAAATGGATTTCTCCTGAAGAGGAAGCCTTAATAAAAGAGTTTTGTAACCATTGTCACCGTTAATTAAAGATGTAAAATGTAATTTTGTATTAATAATTTAGAATCATCTGATAATCGATTAAAAATATATCACAGAAGAAAAAAATATGAGTAATTATAGCATTAAACAATTTGAAGACAAAGGACTTGCCCATTTTTCATACGCAATATTGGGCAATGGAGAGGTATATTTGGTTGACCCGGCCAGGGATCCACAGCCCTATTATGAATTTGCAGAAAAAAACAAGGCCACTATAAAAGGTGTCATTGAAACGCATCCCCATGCCGATTTTGTAAGTTCCCATTTAGAAATCCATCATAAAACCGGGGCAACGATATACATCAGTGAAAAGGTGGGGGCGGACTATCCCCATCATGGTTTTGATGAAGGAGAAGTGATTAAAATTGGGGATAAAATACGGTTAAAAGCCCTTCATACACCAGGGCATTCCCCTGACAGTATCAGTATTGTGTTGGAGGAAGATGGAAAAGACCAGGCAGTTTTTACAGGTGACACCTTGTTTATTGGTGACGTGGGAAGACCGGATCTGAGAGAAAAAGCAGGTAAGATTCACGCCAAAAGAGAAGAACTGGCCAGGATGATGTACCAAAGCACGAGGAAGAAACTAATGACACTGGCGGACAATGTTACCGTATATCCGGCCCATGGTTCCGGCTCCCTTTGTGGAAAGGCGTTAAGTGATGCAAACAGCAGCACCATAGGCAATGAGAAAAATTCCAATTATGCGCTTCAAAACATGACTGAGGAGGAATTTGTCGATTTGCTATTGGAAGATCAGCCTTTTATCCCGAAGTATTTTCCATTTGATGTGGGACTAAATAAACAAGGAGCACCCTCCTATGAAGAAAGTGTGAATAAGGTACAACACCTTGAAAAAGACTTTGTTCCCGAACCTGATGCGATCATTATTGATGGAAGGCCATCAGCATCCTTTACAGCCTCCCATCTTAATAAGGCCATCAATATCATGAAGGACGATAAATTTGAGACCTGGCTGGGGAGCATTGTCGGTCCTGACGAGGCCTATTACCTCATCGCCCAAAATGAAGAAGACCTGGATATTTTGATCAGGAAATCAGCAAAAATCGGATATGAAATGAATATCAAAGGGGCCTTTGTGTATGAGCGGCAGGATGGAGCAAGTTTGGAGACCTTTGACAAAGAGGCTTTTGATAAAAACCGCAATGACTTCACCATTTTGGATGTGAGAAATAAGAGCGAAACCAAAGGAGGATTATTGTTTCAGGATGCCTTGAATATTCCTTTACCGGAATTAAGGGAAAGGGCCGGAGAGATTCCGAAAGGAAAACCGGTAGTGGTCCATTGTGGGGGAGGATACCGATCAGCCGCCGGAAGCAGTATCGTCAAAGCTCACCTAAATGGCCAGAAAGTCTTGGATATGAGTGAATCGGTTAAAAGCTATATGAATTGATTTGGGTTTAAATGAAAAGAAGGGAGGAATTGGGTAATTCCTCTCTTCTCTTTTTCCAAATTGAATCTGGTAGATTAAAATTAAATAGTAACCACCTTTATGGGTGATCACCAATGCAGAAATATTTTGAAATTATTGTAAATTCCTATTACGGCTATTTTAATTATTTAAGAGACGAAATCCTTTATCCATCCTGGAATAATTATTTCTGGTGGTTGGTAGGATTGTCCCTGGCTGTTTGGGTGCTTGAATTGGTATTGCCATGGAGAAAAAACCAACCGGCCTTAAGGAGAGACTTTTGGTTGGACGGATTTTATATGTTTTTCAACTTTTTTTTATTTTCATTGATTGCCTATAACGCCATTTCCAATGTAGCCGTAGAGGCCTTTAATGATTTTATCGGTCTATTCGGAATTCAAAATTTAGTGGCCATTGAAGTAAATACCTGGCCCAATTGGGCACAGTTCCTTTTGCTTTTTGTGGTAGCCGATTTTATTCAATGGAATGTTCATAGAATCTTGCATAGGGTACCAGCTCTGTGGGAGTTCCATAAAGTGCACCATTCCGTTGAACAAATGGGATTTGCAGCCCATTTAAGATTTCACTGGATGGAGACCATAATCTATAAAAGTGCTCAATACATTCCCTTGGCCATGATTGGCTTTGGATTAGCGGACTTTTTTCTGGTGCATATTTTTGCTACGGCCATTGGCCACCTGAATCATGCCAACCTCAGAATCACCTATGGTCCATTGAAATATATTTTTAACAATCCCTCCATGCATATTTGGCACCATGCCAAAACATTGCCCAAAGGAAGGTATGGTGTGAATTATGGTCTGACATTGAGTTTTTGGGATTATCTGTTTGGAACCGCATATATTCCGCATGAAGGAAGAGATATACCTTTGGGTTTTGAAGGCATGGAAGATTTCCCCAAAACCTTTTGGCAGCAGGTCACCTACCCTTATAAAAAGAAAAGCCGGGCAAAGTGAATGGGATTATGGGGATTTTAGGGGTTGCACTTTGAAATTATCAATAAAAAATAAAGCGGGACTTTCTTTTTGGTCTGCTCCGACCAAAGGAGGAACAGGATTTTCATTTGGGGTTTTTCTGTTGGGTAAATCCCGATAGGGTCCTGTTCTAAAAGAAACCCGTTCTACCGATTTCACTGCTTCAGCAAGCGGCACGTTTTCGGCTATCAATTTTCCATTCCAGTACAGACCGTAATGGCCAAAGTGTTCTGCATTCAAAAGCAGCTTAAGTTGATGCCACTGCCCGCTTATGGCAGTGCCAAAGGATTTTTCTTCAAAACCGGACTGATAGGCCAATTCCGCTTTTTCGTTTATTTTTATTCTTACGGGCCGGTTGCCATACCTGTCTACTACATCAATTTCAAGCAAACCTTCATTGTCCTTTCCAATCCATATATCCACCTCCACCATTACCTTGGAAGCTTCTTCAAATACGCGGATGGCCCTGGCGTAATCATAGGGATCTTCATCTTTAAATGATAATGAAGTCCCATCTCCACCAGGATTTCTCACCAAATTAACCGGTGCCCATTGTGGGGCATAAATATTCCAATCAGGCACGGGACCGAATTCATTTAGCCCCTCAAAATCCTCCTGAACCGGGCCTGTTTCCTTAAATCGGATGGGGGCGGGTACCCTACTCACCCACATATCCTCCTTGTTCATGCTGTAAGTCAGCCACATGTCGTTACCCGGGGGGTTCCCGTTTCCCGGGACAATGCCCCTTACATAACAGGGACCAAAATCCTTCCATCTGCCAAAAAACCTTCTTGGGGGGACTTCTCCCTGCACCAATACCATATCGTCATACAGAATGCCATCATCGGAACTGATGGCGATAAGCGGATAGCGGTACTCATCGATATCAATAGGGTTATATACCAATGCAAAACGCTGATCTTCAGTTTGCTGTCCCCAAACTTTACCACCAGCCATCGTAAGGGATTTTGCTTTCACGGAGCTGGAAAAATGTTCTCCACCATCTTCGGATAATGCCGTCATGGATCTTTTCCAAAGGCCGACTGTTTTTCCATCTTTCCGGGTATAAAAGGAAAAGGCGGAACCTCCTCTGTCACCATTGTAAATCCCATCCAAGCCATTGTCTTCATCACGCCATTGTAACATCATCAGTGTATTGTTAAGCAGTTCTTCACAGGCCTGAACAAATTCTTCCTCCTGGGAAGACCGGAAAAAAGGGTAACTGGTGTTGGTTTCATTCCAGCCCGTATGACTGCTGTAACGGATGAAATATATTGGTCCGAAACTGCCGTCTGAATATAATTCCCTGACCACCCGGCCGATGCCACCTTCCTCAAAGGGATCTTCTGAATGGCCATAAAATCCCAGAACAAGCAATTTCCCGCTTATGCTGGAAAAAAAGCCCATGCGCTGATGCATCATGTACCCATTATATCCTTCGGGAATGGCAATATCTTTCGGAGGGATATAGGGAGGAAAAACAACTTTAGGCGTGCCCCAGCTCCTTCCATCTTTGGAACTGATGATAAGGGTTTGACCCGGGGAGATGTGCTCATCTACAGGATTGCTCAGGTATTGTTGGTAAAAGGTACCGTTCCAGTAGGCCAGGTTGGAGGCATGATTATAGGTCCACCCAAATCCATCGGCCAAGTCTGGTTGGGTTCGGTTTACCCTTAGGGTTTGTCGGCTTTCCACCCCGATTGCATACCTCAACCTACCCTCATGGAGGTCTGGGTCTATGCTTTGGCCTCCTATATACCTTACAGGTTCATGAATACTGCCGGTCTGTCCCAAAGACTTGGCTAGATTCCCAGTATAAATGATCAAAAAAATAAGGAAATAGGACGGTATGTAGGAATTGACTTTCATAGTTTGATAAAAATTTTATTCTTATATAAAAGATAAGCCGGAATGAAATTTATGGCCACAAATAAAAGGGCATAGAGCAAGCTTAACAATTTTAGGGGAAGCCCAATGGAGACAAAAGCATGCATAAAATGGGCATTCAGAGGCTGTCCGGCAAATTCTATCCCATAAAAGATAAGGGAAAGGATATCTGCCAATACATAGACGGTGATGGCATTGGCACCGAAAATAATTCCAACCGAAGTTCCTTTTTTATTTCCCAGAATGTCAACCATAAAATAAAAGGCCCCCAAAGCAAGAAATCCGGCACCACCCGTGATAAGGGTAAATGAACTGGTCCAAAGATGTTTGTTTATTGGGAAGACCTGGGCCCATAATAAACCCAATAAGACGAGCGGGACGCCAATGGCCATCAGGTAATTCGCCTTCATGGGTTCATTTTTATTGGATAATAAGATGTGGCCGGCAAGCATACCTAAAATCCCCGTAGCGATGGCTGGTATGGTACTGAATAAACCCTCTGGGTCCCAGGTGCCCTGCCACATTTTCCCAGGCAACAATATCCGGTCGATCCATGCTGCCAGATTGGCACCAGGTTCCAACATGACCTTTCCCTCATCTGGAGTGGGTATCATTACCATAGCGAGCCAATAGAAAAGGAGTATGCCACCCGCCAAAAAAGCTTGTTTTTTCCAGGACAGGTTTAAAAATAAAAAGGCACAAGCCAAAAATACAACAGCAATCCGCTGCAATACCCCGGCAACTCTCATATTGTAAAAGTCGAAAGAAGGAATCAGGTTAAGGAACAGGCCCACTATAAAAATTTTCAGGGACCTGACAATGATTTTTTTGTACATTTCATTTTTAGCCAAACCTTTCTCTAACCTTTTGGTGTAAGCCAGGGCAATGGACACCCCTACGATAAAAAGAAAAGACGGATAAATAAAATCAGTCAGGGTAATGCCATGCCATTCTGCATGTAGTAAGGGAGGATAGACATGGTTCCAGGTACCGGGATAATTTACCAAAATCATGGCCGCAATGGTAAAGCCTCTCGTGGCATCTAATGATATCAACCGGGTATTAATTGCCTTCATAGTATATATTTTGATTATTGGATAGCCAATTTAATACCTGATCGGATTATAATCAGGCTACTTAAATCATTTGATTTATGAAATCATTGCCATTAAATTCAATTTTTCTTTAATAAATCTTTTTGTCAGCAATTTTAACATAATGGTAATAGAAAAGTGAAATCGGGTTTACGTTTTCAATTTTAAGGTTACTTTTTTATCAATAAATATTTAAAATATTCATTTCCAGTGAATCCTCCATTTTTTTGATTCGCAAATTGAAGATTTATATACGTGATTTGCGCAGATATTTCCAAATTATTACAGGATATTCATAAAATAATTGGGGATCAAAAAGGACTATGTTTAAGATCCGCAATATCTCTTAATTGTCATTTAATTAATGCTTGGGATATGGAACAACCTGATAAACAACTACTGGATGATTTTCGGATGGGTGACCGCAAGGCCTTTGAAAAAATCTACCAATATTACCGAATTCCTGTGATTCGGTTCAGTATTTCCATTGTCAAAGACAAACAGGAAGCTGAAAATATTTATCATGAGGTATTCATGAAAATTTTAAATCGACGGAAAAATATCAAACCGGAGTTGAACTTTAATTCCTATGTCTTTACCGCAGTTAAAAATGAAATTTTCGATTACCTTAAAGCACTAAATAAAAACAACAAACTTAAGGAGCAGTTTTGGGAAAGGCTGCAACAGCAGGAGGACGATTGTGAGGAGGTAAAAGAAAAGCACTTATCAAAAATGGAATTGATCATCCAGAACCTTTCGCCTAAACGAAGGCAGATTTTGGAAATGAATTATTTCGAAAAGAAGTCTTATATTGAGATCGCGGATATTTTGATGATTTCCAAAAACACGGTTAAAAATCAATTGGTTAAAGCAAAGTACATTTTAAGAAGGGAATTGGAGTAAATCAGGTTTGATTTTTGGATTGATTTTCCTTGTATTTTTTGGCTGTGACATTAGCAGTGGGGTAAACCATATAACTATATATGGTAGGGGAAGATTTCACAATAAAATCTTCAGAAAAATTGTATTGATAATGTAGAATAAAGTAGAAGCCTTCATTTTTTGCATATAATATCTTTGGTAGGACAAATGAAAGTATTCCAATAAAATCATTTTCCTATGAAAGTAATTGTACACATTCCACCTGGGTGGAAAAGAATTTTGATGCTGGTTTGTTGCATGTGCTTCCTGCAATACAGTTTTGGCCAAGGAGGACGAACGGTAAGCGGTACCGTGACAGATAATTCCGATGAATCCATTCCCGGCGTCAATGTATTGGTTAAAGGGACCTCGGTAGGTACTATCACCGATATTGACGGAAGTTATACCATTAATGTTCCGGATGGGAGCAATACCCTGGTGTTTTCCTTCATTGGGTACCAAACGCAGGAGGTGGAAATTGGCAACAACACACGGATTGACCTGTCGCTTGAACCTTCCATGGCAGATATGGAGGAAGTGGTTGTGATTGGGTATGGGGAACAATCCAGGGAAACCTTAACCACTTCTGTTTCAAAATTGGATGATAAGGTTCTTGAAAATTTAACTTTTGCCAATCCTGCTTCTGCATTACAGGGTACCATCGCTGGGCTAAGGGTCCAGAGTACCTCCGGCCAGCCAGGAGTAAGGCCAAGGGTAGTTTTGCGTGGAGGCACTTCCATTAACAATCCGAATGGGTCTACCCCTCTATACGTAATAGATGGCGTTATCAGAAATGACATGGACCATATCAATTCCAGGGATATTGAATCCATACAGGTTTTAAAAGATGCTGCTGCTACTTCCATTTACGGCTCAAGGGCATCCAACGGTGTAATTATTGTTGAAACCAAATCCGGAAAATCGGGTGTTACACAGATTAATTACAGTTATAATCTGACTTCATCTGACGTAGGGCAGCTTTATGACCTGGCAGATCCAAAAGATTTTATTTACTTTATGAGGAAGGGGATTGCTGCCAGTGGTATAAAGGCACCGAATGTACTGGATTTTCTTACGCAGGCCAATGCAGGGGGAACAGGCAACGACCTAACTAACAACACTGCCTTTACAACCATGTACCTTACACCTGAAAACCAACATTTATTAAATCTTCCAGGAGATGAATGGGGAGCAGTTTGGGAAACCATTCCAGATCCTCTTGACCCTTCCAGGGATTTGATTTTCAAAGGATTGGATTTTCAAAAAACCGTATTCAGAAGATCCTATACCCATGATCACAATTTTTCGGTTTCCGGAGGTTCTGAAAAGGTGAGATTTAATATGGGATTGGGTTACCTTAATAATCCTGGAATTGCAATCAATACAGGATATGAGAGAATAACACTGAATGTAAATGGGGATGTACAGGCAAGTGAAAACCTGAACTTTTTTGCCCGATTGAATTATGCCAATGTATCCGACTCTCAGGTCCCAAGTGTTGGAGTGGTATTTAAAAACAACATCAATACTGCTCAAACTTCCAAGTATAAATTTGAGGACGGATCCCTTGCCCCGGGAAGGCTTTTCACCAATGGAAATCCGGCATATTATATTAGTAGGTATGATGCGAAAAGGGAGAGGGCGAATTATATGTTTGTAGTAGGATCAAACTGGGATATATTGCCGGGCCTTACATTCAGACCTCAGTTATCCATTGTAAACAACAGTTTTTTCAGCAGAAATTTTCTTAAATCCTACCTGAATGGCCCTTTGGTACTGAATGAAGACCGTCAGGCCCAATCCTCCCAAACCAATACAGTAGATCATCAGGCAGATGCAGTATTGAAATATTCCACAATTTTTGGGGATGGACATAATTTCGATGCCACTGCAGGCTATTCCTATTATAAATCAATGGAAAGGGATGTAACCGCAGTGGGAAGAAATGCCGCCACGGATCTTATTCCAACCCTTAATGCATCTGCCACTCCCTGGAGTATAGGAGGTTCAGAATCAGAACTGTTACTGTATGGCTATTTTGGGAGGATCAACTATAACTTTAACCAGAAATATTTAATGACCATCAATGCCAGGTATGATGGCGCTTCCAATTTGGGAGAAAATTATAAATGGGGCTTTTTTCCCGGAGTTTCTCTGGGATGGAACCTTCACAGAGAAAATTTCTGGAGTGTGCTTCCTGCTGACCTGCTCAGTTTAAAGCTTAGGGCCAGTTATGGGGTCAATGGGAACATTAGCGGACTTGGGCGGTACCAGTCACAGGGGGCCTATCAGGTTGGAGACAGATATTTTGGTGATGCCGCTATTTTTAATTCTACCCTGGCAAATGCGGAACTTCAATGGGAAAGGTCCAAGACCTTCAATTTCGGATTTGATGTTGGGATTGTCAGCAATAGGGTAAATGCCATATTTGATATTTACAGGAGAGTTACGGATAATTTGTTGACCAATCTTGCCTTGCCCCGATCTACAGGGTTTACAAGTATATTAACCAATTTGGGGAGCTTGGAAAATAAAGGGTTCGAAGTAGAATTAAATGCATTGATAATTCCTGAAACCTCCAATTTCTCCTGGACTACCTCTCTAAACGCCAGTCTGGTGAGGATGAAAATACTTGAACTGCCGGAAAACGGAATTGAAAATAACCGGATTGGTGGGATAAATATCTGGGATGAAAGTATTGGAGATTATGCCTGGAAGGGTGGTCTGCAGGAGGGAGGAAGAATAGGAGATCTTTTTGCCTACCAACAACTTGGAATCTATCCAACCGATGAGGCTGCCCAAGCTGGTCCAATGGATATGTTGGTAGTCGGGACGGATAAGACTAAACATGGTGGGGATGTTAATTGGTTGGATACGGATGGCAATGGAATAATTGACCCCAGTGACCGTGTATTTATGGGGAATACCTTTCCGGATTGGACCGGGGGCTTTACGAATAGGTTTGGATACAGGAATTTTGGACTGACTGTACGCATGGATTACACATTGGGGCATATGATTTACAATGAGACTAAAGCAAGAGTATTGGGGAATTTTTCGGGTCAAAATGCCATTTCCAACGCCGTTACACGTTCCTGGCAAAACCAGGGGGATGTCACTGACATTCCTCGATATTATTGGGCAGACCAAAATCAAAAACAGAATTTATGGAGAGGGAATTCCCAGTATTATGAAGCTGGGGATTTTTTATGCCTCCGTGAGATTTCCTTATCCTATATTCTGCCCACCAATTCCATCCCGAAATTGGGTAGTGTAAGACTGCATCTCACCGGTAATAACCTTATTTATTTTACCAAATTCAGCGGCCTGAATCCTGAAGAAGGAGGGACTGATAGTGGCCGATATCCCATGCCAAGAAATATCATTTTCGGGCTACAAATTACCCCGGCTTTCCAAAATAAATAAAATTTAAAGCTACTGATAATGAAAGCATTGCTAAAAAATCTGATATACTCCTCCCTTGTGTTATTTTCATTTTCCAATTGTACGGAGGACCTTACCTTAACACCAATCAGCCAGATTACCAATTCCTCCTTTTGGCAATCCCCAGAGGAGGCTGAGGGGGCATTAAACGGAATGTATGTAAGAATGAGAACCCAGGCTACCTCAAATCTTTTCATTTGGGGAGAAGGCAGAAGCGAGATTTGGGTCCAGAATTTTGGATTTGATCCTTCTGTTAATTTCCATGTATTCACCAATAATCTAAGTAATATCAATGCCGGTCCTGATTGGACAACCATGTATTCCGTCATTCACGATGCCAACCTGATCCTGAAATATGTTCCGGACATTGATTTTGTGAGTGAATCTGAAAAAAGCAATATTCTTGCACAGGCCCATGCAATGAGGGCGTTTGTTTATTTCACCATGACAAAAACCTGGGGAGACTTGATCTTAATAGAGGAACCTACCGAGGGTTTTGATCCTATCACCATTTACAGGGAGCGATCTTCCCAATCCGAAATATTCAGTCTGATAAAAAGGGATATTGAAAGTGCCCTTTCCCTATTTTCAGGGAATACCTTTCCAGCAGGCAGAAACCGGTGGTCAATGCCAGCCGTAAATGCCCTCAAAGCAGACGTTTTCTTGTGGACCGGAAAAAGGTTAAATGGAGGGTCGGCGGATTTTAATACAGCATTAACGGCTATTTCCCAAATTGAGGCAAGCAACGTGGAGCTATTGGTGGATTACCATTCTATTTTTGATTTTAATAATAAAGGAAACAACGAAATCATCATGGCCGTTAGGTTTCAGGAAGGAGAATCCCCCACCAGAACAGTATATGGAGGAATTACTGCTCTTGTGGCCCCGACTTTTCCTTTTACGGACATGGAAACCATAGAAAAAGTTGAGCCTTTTTCCGGCAAAAATCCATACTGGCAGGTCGCTCCTTCAGTTGCTACCCAGTTTAACGAGGATGATTCGAGAAAGGAAGGCAATCTGATCCAGGTATATCAGACCAGGGAAGGGGTTACCAGCTTTATGTACAATACCGACCTGAAATGGCCTGGATTAATTTCCGGAGGGGTGAGGGTAATGTTCGATGACTTTATTATCTACAGGTATGGGGATATTGTATTGATGAAGGCCGAAGCTAAAAATGCATTGGACCAGGATCCTTCCGAGGAGATCAATAAAATTAGAGCCCGTGCTTATGGGGATAATTTTGATGACCATGTTTTTGTTAATGGTTCCAAGGAAGAAAATGATGAAGCAATTCTTCAGGAGAGATTATTTGAATTGTTGCATGAGGGGAAACGTTGGTGGGATTTGGTCAGATTTGGTAAGGCATTCGAAAAAGTCCCACTTCTCCAAGGTGGGAGCGAACATCAGTTATTGTTTCCCATTCACGAGGATATCCTAAGTTTGGAACCTCTGGTGGAGCAAAATCCTGGCTATTGAGTGGATTTATATGCCACGTTAAGAATATGGCCGTTGATGCCATTTTTCGGGCCTGATTGCAAAAAAATGAATGGATTATTGATCAAAATATTATCCAAATGAGAGTAAATTGTTTCAGTAAGTTTATCATAATGGTTTTTTCAGGAATCCTTGTTGGGTTCATTGATTCAAAAAAATCGGATCCCGTGTGGGAGGAAATCATTCAAATGGGTAATAGAAGAGAAATCTTTTTGGACTATTTCCTTATTGATAAACTGGATGGACTCAGTTTGGAATTGCATACCCCTGAAGATAAGGGTATAGTATTGAATTATGACCAACCCTGGGAAATTTTTTCTCCTGCATATGTTACCATCTTAAAAGATAAGTATTTGTATCGGGCCTATTACCGGTCCGGAATACGAGGGGATAGGAAACCTTATACCAATGAAGAATGGACCTGTTATGCGGAATCAAAGGACGGTATAAATTGGGAAAAGCCCGCGCTGGGATTATTCGAATTTGAGGGATCACGGAAAAATAACATTGTATTGGCAAATGAAGCTCCTGTCCACCATAATTTCAGTCCTTTCATTGACAATAATCCCAAGGCAATGCCTGAGCAAAAATATAAAGCTCTGGGAGGAACAAGCAGGGAATCCATTGGCCTGATTGCCTATTCCTCCCCCGATGGAATCAATTGGAAAAAAATGCAGGAAGAAGGAGTTATTAAAAAGGGGGCATTCGATTCCCAAAATGTGGCTTTCTGGTCTGAAAGTGAAGAGCAATATATTTGTTATTTCCGTATTTTCACAAAGGAAGGCAGATTCAGATCCATCAGTAGGGCCACTTCCAAAGACTTTATCCATTGGTCCGAACCGGTCGAAATGACTTACGGAGATGCCCCTTATGAGCACCTTTATATTCAGCAGACCAGTCCCTACTTTAGGGCTCCCCACATTTACGTTGCCATTGGAGCAAGACTTTTACCCAATCGGCAGATAGGGACCCTGGAGCAGCTCACTGAATTAAAGGTAGATCCCAACCAGCATAAGGGTTTGGCAGAGCCTTATATTATGACCACCCGTGGAGGCCATGTTTATGACAGGACTTTTATGGAGGCATTCATCCGTCCGGGGATAGGGTTAAACAACTGGGTGGCACGTACCAACTTCCCCGCCCTGAATGTGGTTCAGACAGGACCGGAGGAAATGTCTGTTTATGTTAACCAGGATTATACCCAGCCAACAGCACATTTGCGCCGGTATGCCATGCGACTGGATGGTTTTTCTTCCATCCATGCCAATTATAATGGGGGAACGGTCATTACTAAACCTTTTACCTTTTCCGGTGAACAGCTAGAGTTGAATTTCTCAACTGCCGCTGCAGGGGAGATTAGAATTGAAATCCAGGATGAGCATGGTATTCCAATCCCAGGGTTTACTATGGAGGAATCCGCAGAGCTAATTGGCAATGAAATCGCAAAAATTGCGTCTTGGAAGAATGGCAAAAGCCTCATCAGCTTGGCAACAAAACCGATACGACTACACATTTACATGAAAGATGCTGATCTGTACTCCCTAAAATTCAATTAGGTTTTTCACTTTCCCTGATTGTCGAGGGAGTTGGAATCGCTATTATTTTAGTCGTGGCAGCCATAAATTTAACTAAACCTAATTCATAAATATGTACAAGCGAAAACCCATTCGAAATTTCATTCCCTGGAGTTTTATTGCATTCTGCGGTTTTATAGGATTGGAAAGATCCCCAACGAAAGAAATTATTGAGCTGGGGAATAGGAGGGAAATTTTTGTGGATAATTTTCTGATCGAAAATCTGGAGGGAACTAAATTGGTTAAACATACCCCTAAGGATGAAGGCCCAGTGATTTATTTTGATAAACCCTGGGAAAGCTTTGCACCAGCCTACATCACGGTTCTCCAGGATGGGGATATATACCGGGCTTATTACAGAGGAAGACATGATATAGGCAATGGGAAAACCACCCAAAATACCTGCTATGCAGAGTCTAAAAACGGAATTAACTGGGAAAAGCCAAAATTGGGGATCATTGAAGTCAACGGCTCAAAAGCCAATAATGTTCTTTTGGATACCGAGCCTGAGACCCATAATTTTAGTCCCTTTATCGACAAAAATCCCGATGTAATTCCTGAGCAAAAATACAAAGCGTTCGGAGGCAGTTCTACCTCGGGCCTTATACCTTATGCCTCTCCGGATGGGATTCATTGGACAAGGATGCAAAAGGAGGGCGTCATAAAAAACGGGTGGCTGGATTCCCAGAATGTTTCCTTTTGGTCAGAGAGTGAAGAACAGTACGTTTGCTATTTCCGTTCCTGGACAGGAGGAGATACCAGGGGATACAGGTCGGTCAGCCGGGCAGTTTCCAGTGATTTTATCCATTGGTCAGAGCCAGAAGAAATGAGTTATGGCAAAACCCCTTTTGAACATATCTACATTCAACAAACCAGTCCTTATTTTAGAGCCCCACATATTTATGTAGCTATCGGAGCGAGGTTTTTACCTCACCGGCAAATTATTACAACGGAACAGCTTTCTGATCTAAAAGTGGACCCAAGTCAGTTTAAGGGTCTATCTGAACCCGTATTTATGACCAGTCGTGGAGGTAATCTCTATGACCGAACCTTTATGGAGGCATTTATCCGGCCGGCCATAGGAAGGAGTAACTGGTCCGCCAGGACCAATTATCCGGCACTTAATGTGGTACAGACAGGTCCGGATGAAATGTCAGTTTACGTCAACCAGGACTATGCCCAGCCCACTGGTCATTTGCACAGATACTCCATGCGGCTGGATGGATTTACTTCTCTACAGGCTCCATACAAAGGAGGAACAGTCCTAACAAAAACCTTCACCTTTTCTGGGAATGAATTGGAGGTTAATTTCTCTACCTCTGCAGGCGGGGAGATTAGGATTGAAATCCAGGATGAAGCAGGTAATGCTATTCCAGGGTATAGCATGGAAGAATCATTGCCACTAATTGGGAATCAAACCGCAGGAACAGCTTCCTGGAAAGGTTCAAAAAGTGTATCCCTCCTGACTTCCAAACCTGTGCGATTACTCCTGTTCATGAAAGAGGCTAACCTCTATTCCTTTCAATTCAGGCAATAGCAGACGGAGAAAAATATATAAGTCCATTGAAGATTGAAAACGAAATGCATACTATCAAATCCATGAAAAATACATTCATTAGGTTTTTATTGGTTTCATTCGCTTTACCTGGGCATGGTATATCCCAGGAAATATTGAATAATTCTTTGGAAAGCCTTCCAATTGGAAATCAGGAATGGGCCATAAAAAATCTTGAAGTAACTCATTTCAATAACGGTGATCCATTATATGAGGCAAACTCTTTTGAGGAGTGGGAAAATGCATGCATTAAAGGTTTACCTGCTTGGTGCTATTATAACAATAACCCTGAATATGGAAAAAAATATGGGAAATTATACAATTGGTGGGCATTAATTGACCCGAGAGGACTGATCCCGGAGGGCTGGCATATACCCAGTGAAAAGGAATGGGCTGAATTGGCTGATTACCTCGGGGGGATGGATGCAGCAGGTGAAAAAATGAAATCCGGAAAGGGTTGGAAAAAAGCATTCGGGGGGGATAATGCAAGTGGGTTTGCTGGCATTCCCGGTGGTTACCGTAGCCACGAAGGTTCTGGTTTCGCAGGAGGTCCATTTTATGGTGTCGGTTCAACGGGAATTTGGTGGAGTTCTTCGAGATACCTTGTGGACAATGGATGGTGTTTTATGCTCTCTGACCAAAATCAAAAATTGGATAAAGTAAGTTTTGTTAGAACGGCAGGTTTATCTGTGCGTTTCATTAAAGACTAAAATAAAAATTATATTATTACCTGGTAAATAATAAACACACATGACAAGGGTCAATTTCATTTTCTTACTAATTATTTTATATTCTCTGAATGGTATGGCGCAGGTAGAACCATTGGAAGTGGCTGCATATACCTTCTCCATACACCCTAAGGTAGGAACCCCAAGTGGGCATTCCAGGACAGGCAATAAAATTGAGGAAGTCCATGGGGATTTAAAAAATACCCTTCTTCTAATCCGTCAGGGCGACAATAAATTATGCCTTTTTACTTCCCCCTTGGGCGTGGAAAGGGGAGTCCTTCACGATTTCTGTGTAAATGAACTGTCCAGGAAACTGGATATCCCCAGAGAGGCCATAGTTACCAATTCTTCCCACAACCATACCATACCTTTCCTCGATGTGAGGGAGGTGGATATGCCGGAAAAGGGCAGTTCTGACTATCTTTCCTGGGAGTTGGGAAGGGAATTTATCCGTGAGTTTTCCAGGGCGACGGATGAAATTTCCAACCGTCTTACTCCGGTATTGGTGGAATGGGGAGTCGCTGAGGAGAACAGGATTACCTATAATAGAAAGGGGGTCCGTCTGGATGGTTCCACTTATTTTATGAGGGAGGAAGACAGACTCAATTTAAAGGGAGAGGGGTACCATGGTCTAATCGATCCGGATGCAGCAATTGTGGTATTCAAGGATGAAGAAGCCAAACCAGTCGCGGCCATTTCCTTCTTTACTGGTCATCCTGTTGCTGCCTACAGTCCCGAAAAAATGATCAGTTATGGTCAGTTTCCACAGGCTGCTTCTGAAATTCTTTCCAAATATTTGGGAGGGATTCCTGTTGCATTTGTCCAGGGCTGTGGAGGGAATATTAATGCCAAGCACATGTTGACTGGAACCATAGAACAGGCCAAGCAACTTGGAGAGAATCTGGGACAATCTTTTATTGTAGCCGCTAAATCCCTACGGCAATCCAAAAGAGTAGGTCTGGAATGGAGCAGGGAACCGGTTAAGATCCCCTTATCTGAATTACCGGATGAAGAAAGTTTGAAAAGGGATTTGAAGGAAATGGATGATTTTATCAAGCGTGGGAATGAGGGGGATGAAAATACCCTGGAGTGCATAGGTATGAACTTTCCTAAAGCATTAACCCCGCCATATCGGGCCAGATTGGTGGAAATGGTAAGGCCGTGGTACGTCTGGGCCATTGAACAACATGAGACTTATAATTTAGTTAACATACCTAGCTATTTGCCCATTGAAATAATAGTAGCAAGGTTTGGGGATGTAGGTTTTGTGGGGTTACCTTATGAGGCCTTTGTGGAAACCGGATTGAAAATAAAGGCCAATTCGCAGCTGCCTTTTGTGCTTACCTGTGGATATACTGATGGTTCTTTCGGTTATATTCCAGATGCCTCCGGGGTAGACCATAGGGAATATATGTCTGGAAATTACAGGTATAGGGGAAGTTTCGGTTCCTTTATAGGTTGGAAGGATAAAAAAGACCTCCTTCCACATAATTTGTATGTGGCCAGAGAGTATATACCTCCCTATAAAGCCCCGGCCGGTGATGCCTGTGCCGATGTAGCTATCCTAAAGATAGCTGAATTTGCCCGCTGACCTGGTCAGTAATAATGAAGCCCAATAAAAATAAAAAGAATTATTATTAATCCGAAAATGTATGAGATATATTCAATTTGTATTGCCTTTTTCCCTTTTTATTCTAATTAATTCCACTATGGCCCAGGACCAGGGGGTAATTAATTTGGGAGGGGACAGGGAACTATTTGTGGACCAGTATGTCATCCAATCGATGGATGGCACTTTTCTTAAACTGCATGAACCCGTTGATAGGGGAGAAGTATTTTTATTCGACAAGCCATGGGAGGGGGCTTTTTCTGCATATGTGACAATTATAAAAGAGGGAGAACAGTTTAAGGCATATTACAGGGGTGTGCCCAAGGCAGGTAAAGATGGCAACAGTGCTGAAGTGACCTGCTATGCCGAATCCAGGGACGGAATCCATTGGGAAAAGCCCGACCTGGGCATCTATGAAATAGAAGGCACCAAGGACAATAACGTAATCCTGGCCAATGAAGCCCCTATTACCCATAATTTCAGCCCTTTTTTGGACAGCAACCCAGCAGCAAAACCAAATGAAAAATTCAAAGCTCTTGGCGGCACTTCAAAAAGTGGCCTGGTGGCCTTCACCTCTGCAGACGGAAAAAACTGGAAAAAAGTCCGCGAGGAAGCGGTTTTCACCCAAGGGGTATTTGATTCTCAAAATGTATCGTTTTGGTCTGAAGAAGAACAGGTTTATGTCTGTTATTTCCGCTCCTGGACAGGTAAAGGATATAATGGTTTCCGCTCGGTAAGCCGAACCACCTCTGAGGATTTTATCCATTGGACTGACCCCGAGCCGATGGGTTTTGGGAATACACCCTATGAACACCTGTACACCCAACAGACCAGTCCTTATTTTCGGGCTCCGCATATTTACCTGGCCATCGGTGCCCGATTCATGCCCAACCGAAAGGTGGTTTCGGATGCCCAAGCTGAAAAACTGGGGGTGGATCCAAAATATTACAACGACTGTTCCGATGTTATCCTGATGTCATCAAGGGGAGGCAACCAATATGACCGGCAATTTATGGAGTCCTTTATCCGGCCCGGAATAGGTTTGCAGAACTGGGTTTCCCGATCTAATTATCCTGCTTTGAACGTGGTGCAGACTGGTGAAAATGAAATGTCCATTTATGTAAACCAGGATTATGCGCAACCAACCGCCCACCTGAGAAGGTATTCCATGAGGCTGGATGGATTTGCTTCTTTGTCAGCAGGTTATGATGGCGGTGAAATGCTTACCAAACCCTTTAAATTTGAAGGCAATCAGTTAGCCCTCAATTTTGCGACATCGGCTGCCGGAGAAATCCGGATTGAACTTCTGGATGGAGAAGGAGATAAACTCCCTGGGTTTTCCATGGAAGAATCCCAGCCAATTATTGGAAATCAAATTTCGAGGCAGGTATTCTGGAACGACAGTGGTGATATTTCCGAACTTTCGGGGAAAACCATAAAAATGAGAATTTATTTGAAGGATGCTGATTTATTTGCCTTTCAATTTACCAAGTGAAATAATTTCATACCAAATGCAGAAGTTAAAAATCCTATTTACTTTAAAATTTCTCCTCTTCCAAGGGCTTTTGTTTGCCCAAAGTGAAGAAGTAATAAAGATTGATGGAAATCTGGAATTGTTTGTAGACCATTATTTGGTTGAGAAGCTGACCGATGCCAAATTTATACTTCACACACCAAAGGATGAGGGAGTGGTTTTTTATTTTGACAAACCATGGGAAGGGGCATTTTCAGCCTATTTTACAATCCTTAAAGACGGTTCAGATTTTAAAGCGCATTATAGGGGAATACCCAATTCCGGAATGGATGGAAACGAAGAGGAACTTACCTGTTACGCAGAATCCAAAGATGGAATCCATTGGGTTAAACCAGATTTAGGGATCCATGAAATTGGTGGATCCAAAAACAACAATGTGATTTTAGCAAAGCAGGCCCTGGTAACGCATAATTTCAGTCCATTCTTGGATAAAAATCCAAACGTAAAGAAATCTGAAAAATATAAAGCACTGGGAGGTACTAGGAAAAGCGGATTAATTGCCTTTGTATCTTCAGATGGCAAACGATGGAAAAAGGTTCAGGAGACACCTGTAATTAATGAAGGGAATCTGGATTCGCAAAATGTATCTTTTTGGTCAGAGAAAGAGAAAAAATATCTCTGCTATTTCAGAACCTCTGACAGCGGCTTCAGGTCAGTAAGCCGAACTGAATCCATGGACTTCCTTCATTGGGAAAAGGGAGTGAGTATGTCATTTGGGGATAGACCATTGGAACATCTTTACACTCAGCAAACCAGTCCCTATTTTCGTGCACCCCACATCTATCTGGCAATTGGGGCAAGGTTTATGCCTAATAGAAAAGTGGTTTCCGATCAGGAGGCTGCAATGCTTAATGTGGATCCCAAATACTACAGTGATTGTTCTGATGTTTATTTAATGTCTTCAAGAGGTGGAGATCAGTATGAGCGTCTATTTATGGAATCCTTTATCCGGCCTGGAATAGGTTTACAGAACTGGGTTTCCCGTTCCAATTATCCCGCCTTGAACCTGGTCCAGACAGGTGAAAATGAAATGTCCATTTATGTAAACCAGGATTATGCACAACCATCGGCACATTTGCGGAGATATTCGATGCGGTTAGATGGTTTGGGATCACTTTCAGCAGGGTACCAAGGCGGGGAATTGTTAACCAAAGCATTCACTTTTGTTGGTGATTCTTTAAATTTAAACTATTCCACCTCGGCAGCAGGAGAAATCCGGATCGAGCTTCTGGACTTAGAGGGAAATAAAATCCCAGGATTTTCCATGGAGGAATCCCAGGCATTGATCGGAAATGAAATTTCCAGTAAAGTTAATTGGAATGGGAGCAGTGATGTTTCAGGGTTAGTTGGGAAAGCTGTTAAAATGAGAATACAGTTAAAGGATGCGGATATTTATTCCTTTCAGTTCCGCTAAAATTAACGGAAAAATCGGATAGGTATTGATAAGGTTGTGGTTGGTGAGTCCAGGCAACTGGCGTAATTGAAAAAGAAGGGAATTTCCATTCAAATCTAATTTGCGAATCATTTTATCCCAGCCTATTAATCACCGATTGGTGATGCCAGTGCCGGAGTTCCTGATATAATGTTAAACAGATTTTCCAGGTAAAGGTCATTAGGTAAAAACCATTCAAAAAAATTATGGAAAATATTGCAGAAATGAGGAATTGTGAAATAGGGGAAAATAGTGAAGTATCACCCAATGTAATGTTAGGATATGTATACAGGGGTTGGAGACAGGTGGCTATAGTCGGGGAACTGGCAAAGATACATAGTGGGACCGTAATTTATGCAGACACAAAAATCGGTAACCGGTTTACCTGCGGCCACAATGTTACCATTCGGGCAGAATGTGAAATTGGAGACAGGGTAGTTATTTTACATGGCAGTACATTAGAAGGAAAAATTGTTATAGGAAAGGGGGTGAAAATTATGGCAAATGTTTATATTCCAAGCAGAACGACAATTGGAGAAATGGTATTTATTGGCCCAGGAGTAACCATTTTGAATGCAAAACTTCCTATGAGGGAGCCACTGGTGGCGGAAACTAAAATTGGCAACAATGTAATTATAGGTGGAGGGGTAACATTAGGTCCGGGGATAAATATCGGAGACAATGTTTTCATAGGGGCCGGCAGTATCGTTTTAAAGGATATACCGCCTAATTCTTTGGCCTATGGGGTCCCTGCTAAAATCAAACCTCTTCCAGAAAAATATGGAAAAAGGAACGATCCGAGACAAATTTTTACAGGTCTTGATCTGTGGGATAATACTCCTGATGATGGTACCTGGCAGGAAGAAGAATATTTTGGGAAAACACCCCAAAATTGAAATAAGGCAGGTTAAATATTTGTTAAATCAATTTAACCCGCCTTATTCATTGTATATTTCAAAAGGACCGGTCGGAATTGAGATTTGAGTGAATATTCCTTCCATCCAAGGTTTTCGTATTGTCCTGTTTTTTGACCACTAAATAGTGTCTTGGTTTGCCGTTTTTATGGCTGAAGGTTATTCTTTCAGCTCTGGTTCTTCAAGGTTGGACATCAACACTTCGGAATAAAAACCGCTATCCGCAGGTACCCATCCAATTGTCTTGTCTTTCAATACTCTTTTAAAGGTCTTTTCCTATGCCCCTTGTAATTGCTTCTGGCCGGTGTGTCTCCGTGAAGAGCCAAGCGTTGGCCACCATACGGGCTCTGTTCCACAAAGGTTATCAGAGGATGACACGGCCATAAATCAATTGGTGAAAGCAAAGTACATTTTAAGAAAGGAATTGGAATAAATCAGGTTTGATTTTTGAATTGATTTCCCGTGTATTTTTTGACTGCGAAATTGGCAATTGGGTTGACCATATAGCAATATTTGGTAGGGGAGGATCTCCAGAAAAATTGTATTGATAATGCATAATAAAGTAGAAGCCTTCATTTTTTGCATATATTATCTTTATTAGTCCAAATGAAATTATTCTAATAAAATCATTTTCCTATGAAAGTAATTGTACAAATTCCACCTGGGTGGAAAAGAATTTTGATGCTGGTTTGCTATATGTGCTTCCTACATTACAGTTTTGGACAGGGAGGACGAACGGTAACAGGTACCGTGACAGACAATTCCGAGGCATCCATTCCCGGCGTAAATGTATTGGTAAAAGGGACCTCAGTGGGTGCTATCACCGATATTGACGGAAGTTATACCATTAATGTCCCGGATGGGAGCAATACCCTGGTGTTTTCCTTTATTGGCTACCAAACTCAGGAGGTAAATATTGGCAACAACACCCGGATTGATCTGTCCCTGGAGCCTTCCATGGCAGATATGGAGGAAGTTGTGGTAATTGGATATGGGGAAATGTCAAGAGAAGTATTGACCACCTCGGTGAGTAAGATGGATGAAAGGGTGCTGGAAAATATACCGTTTTCCAATGCCGCATCTGCGATGCAGGGAACGCTTCCTGGGGTAAGGGTACAATCTACTTCCGGACAGCCGGGCGTGGCCCCAAGAGTCATTGTCAGAGGTGGCACTTCCATTAACAATCCAAATGGAGCATCCCCTTTATATGTAGTAGACGGGGTAATTAGGCCTGATATTAATAACATCGCTCCTAATGATATAGAATCCTTTCAGGTTTTAAAGGATGCAGCCTCTACTTCCATTTATGGAGCCAGAGGATCAAATGGTGTTGTGGTAATAACCACCACCTCGGCCAAATCCGGTTTTGTTTCAGCTACTTACTCAGGGAGTTATTCATTATCTCAACCAAGTCAATTATATGATTTGGCATCCGGGAGGGATTATTTAACATTTGCCAGAAGGGCCATGATAGTTCAGGATGTTTTCCCTGATGCTTCCTTTAGGCTTACCAATCCTGTAGGCTTCGGGACTGGAAATGATTTAACGAATAATACAGCGTATACCACCCAATTTTTAAGCCCAGAAAATGAACACAAACTGAATGAAGGATGGCAGAGTATGCCGGATCCGTTGGATCCCTCAAGGACTTTAATTTTCCAGGATACTGATTGGCAGGATGTATTATTTAGAACAGCTACCATACAAAACCATCATGTATCCCTTTCAGGTGGATCTGAAAAGGCCAAGTTCACTGGTAGTCTTGGGTACCTTAATAACGAAGGAATTGCAATAACTACAGGTTATGAGCGATATACAATCAATCTAAATGGGGGCTTTAAAATCAGTGATAATTTCAGTTTTTATGGAATAGCAAATTTTGCCAGTTCTATTGATAATCACGTTAACAGTATCACCAATATTTTTGCTCGGGCCATTACATTGCCTCCTACCACCAAATATAGGTTTGAAGATGGGACTTTAGCTCCAGGGCAAGCTTTGAGTGAAGGAAATCCAGAATATGTTTTAAAAAACCGGGTTGCAGAAAATAGGGAAGAGAATTTAACCTTTACGGTGGGCTCAAGATGGCAAATTTTGCCAGAGTTAAGCTTTGAGCCCCAAATTTCTTTATATAATAGAACAGATGATTCCTACGGTTTTCAACCCGCTATTTTAAACGGCCCAAACAACTTGGTTGACAATCGGTCTGCAAGCGCATCCATCAATAAATGGAGGCAAACCCAGATAGATGCGGTTTTTCATTACTCTAAGTCATTTTCTGCAGTTCATAATGTGAACGCCACTGCAGGTTATTCCTACTTTGGAAGAAAGATTTCCGGTTTAAGTGCCTCAGGCCAGGGAGCTTCTACCGATTTGATTCCAACCTTGAATGCATCTGCTGAACCTGTAAATGTAAACAGCTCGATTTCGGAACAAGTGATTCTCGGATATTTTGGAAGAATCAATTACGATTATGATTATAAGTATTTGTTTTCCTTTAACGCACGTTATGATGGGGCATCTAATTTAGGTGCCAATTATAAATGGGGATTCTTTCCGGGTGTTTCGGTGGGATGGAATATGCATAAAGAAGATTTCTGGCAAGGATTGCCCGACAATTTAATTACCAACTTGAAATTAAGAGGAAGTTATGGTATCAATGGAAATATTGGAAATCTTGGAGATTTTGCGGCCCAGGGAGCTTATGGCGTTGGGGCAATCTATGGAGGGTATGCTGCCATTCAAAACAGCCTGATTCCCAACCCTGAATTGAAGTGGGAAAGATCAAAGACACTTAATTTTGGGGCTGACCTGACCTTGTTTAACAGGATGGGAATAATCCTGGATGTTTTCAGAAGGGAGACAGATAACCTAATCACCAATTTGGCCTTACCGCCATCCACAGGATTTGGAAGTACCTTGACCAACTTGGGCAGCCTGGAAAACACTGGTGTTGAGTTGGAAATGAATTATGGTGTGTTGCCCACCTCCTCTGATTTTCAATGGAATATTGCCTTCAATTTTGCTACGCTGAGAAATAAGATTCTAAAACTTCCGGTCAACGGTGCAGAAAGAAATAGGGTCGGCGGCTTTTTTGTTTGGGATCCAGCCCTGGAAGATTATGCCTGGAAAGGGGGGCTTCAGGAGGGCGGCACCATGGGTGAATATTATGTCCACAGACAGTTAGGTGTTTATCCCACCAATCAGGATGCCGAAAATGCACCTTCAGATAACTATAAAAGAATTCCTGATGTAGCATTCGGTGGTGATTTTATCTGGGATGACATGGATGGAAATGGAATCATCGATGATAGGGACAGGGCCTATGTAGGAAATGAATTCCCTACACTGACAGGAGGGTTCACCAATGTTCTTACCTATAAAAATCTGTTATTTTCGGTACGTATGGATTACACCGTCGGCCATACCATTTACAATTATGCCAGGGCATTTATGGAGGGACAATGGAAATTAAATATGAACCTTACCCAAAATATGGTAGAAAATGCATGGCAGGAACAAGGAGATATTGCTGAATTACCGAGATATGATTGGGAAAGTACTAGGGCCCAAATCAATATTCACCCAAATCGGGTTGGACAGGGATATTATGAACTCGGGGATTATTTAGCCCTCAGGGAAGTCACCTTTAGCTATACCCTTCCCACAAAATTATTAGCTCCTTTAAAAATAGAAAGTGTTAAAGTCAACTTCACCGGCAATAATCTGTATTATTTTACTGGATATAAAGGACTTAATCCGGAATTTGGTGGTCAGGATTACGGTAGGTATCCTATTCCCAGAAATTACATTTTTGGATTAAATGTATCATTTTAATAATAAAGTGAGGAAATCATGAGAATTTTAAAAATTGCTTTAATCGTCAATTTATACATATTTAGTGCCTGTTCTGATTTGCTGGAGGTCCAACCTGTAAGTGTAATCACAACGGAATCATTCTGGCAGTCTGAAGGAGACGCTGAGGGAGCCTTGATTGGAATGTATGTTAACCTTAGAAGTATTGCTAATTCCAACCTTTATTATTTAGGGGAAGCAAGGGCAGATGCGGTGACTTTGGGAACGGTAGGAGAAGGGGGATGGGCAAAGTACTATTTGAACAGGCTTCAGCCTGAAGATGCCGGTCCCAGTTGGCAGAGTTTTTATACCCTAGTCAATAGTGCCAACCTACTGATCAAGTATGTGCCTCAAATTGAATTTGCCTCGGAGTCCAGAAAAAACACTATCCTTGCAGAGGCCTATTCCATGAGGGCTTACACTTATTTCGTTATGGCAAGGACCTGGGGCGACCTGCCTCTCCGCTCAGAGCCTACAGAGAGTGAAAATCCGGAACTCACCCAAATCCCCCGAACCGCTCAAAGTGAAGTATTCGAGTTTATAAAAGAAGACATTGAGACTGCTTTGCAATTGTTTCCTACAGATGAATATGCTCAAGGAAGGATGTTTTGGTCCAGGCCTGCTACCAATGCTCTAAAAGGAGAAGTTTATCTCTGGACCGGTAAAACAATGGGAGGAGGTACATCCGACATTCAAACAGCACTATCTGCTTTGGAGGAAATAGAAGGAACGAATATCGAATTGCTCCCTGATTTTGAAGATATATTTGATTATAATAACAAAGGCAATGATGAAATTCTGATGGCTGTCCGGTATGCGGAATTTGAATCTGCGGGAAACAACTATTTCAATGATATGTACATCATTGGTAGTGCCATTCCTTCCAATATCTCACAGGAAACACGGGAAATAATCGGTGCCATTGGAGGAGGAAGTAATAACATCATAGTGCCTACTGACTATCTGAAATCGCTATATTCTGAAGATGACAGCAGAAAGGATGCCACTTTTTTCGAAATATATACCCAGGAAGAAAACGGGGAACTGGAATATTACACCACCATTGTTACAAAAGGGAGCGGAACAGTTATAGGGGGCAGCCGCAATTTCATTGATGACATCATTTTATACAGATACGCAGACGTACTTTTGATGGTTGCAGAAGCTAAAGTTGCCCTTGGTGAAGATCCGGCACCCGAAATGAACAAGGTTCGGGAAAGGGCATTTGGGGATCAATTCAGTGATCATGAATTTGTTTCCGGCAGCCTGGAGGAAAATAATGCCGCAATTCTGGAGGAAAGGCTTCGTGAATTAGCCTTTGAAGGTAAAAGATGGTGGGATTTGGTCAGGTTTGGAAAAGCTATAGAAATGTTGCCAACTCTAAGCCAATACGATAATCCTGAAGAAAGATTGTTATGGCCCATTTCAAATGACGTTTTAAGTTTGGAGATAAATATTACTCAAAATCCCGGGTATCAAAATTAACTAACTGGACGTATAAAGGGGGATTCAAGGGATAGATAAATAAGAGATCTGGCCGCTTAACCGATTTAAAGGATGATCATTAATTCATCTGTGGGTAAGGATTGAATAAATTAAAAAAAGGTATTGATATGAAAGGACGGGAAAACAAAATTGGATCCCTCTCCCGGAATTTATTCCGGACACATTGGGTATGGGTATTACATTTTTCGTTCTTAGGCATAATATTCAGTTGTTCGCAAGCTGATAAGGAGCATAAAAGACCAAACATCTTATTGATCGTATCTGAGGATAACAGCGAAGATCTGGGGGCATATGGAAATACCATTGTCCATACTCCCCACCTGGATAGCCTTGCTGAAAATGGAGTAAGGTTTTCCAATGCCTATACCACCTATTCGGTTTGCAGTCCATCAAGAAGCAGTATATTCACCGGGTTATATCCCCACCAAAACGGACAACTCGGCTGGGCCACCCATCATTATGGATTATATGAAGGGATCAAAGTTTTGCCACAATATTTGAAGTCCTCCGGCTATCGTATTGGCTTTTTGGGTAAGATCCATGTCAATCCGGAAGATCGGTTCAATTTCGATTTTTCAGACTTGCCTGGATCTAATTTCCAGAAAAAAAACCTGGAAGAATATGCCAACAATGCCAAAAAATTCATCGATCAGTCCGAAGCGCCTTACCTTCTAATAGTCAATTTTCCCGATGCCCATTTGCCCTTTCAAAATGAAGTAGATGGATTACCATCTGTAAAAGTAGATACCTCGAAAATCAATAATACCCTACCATTTGTAGGTGTAAACAACCCACGACTCAGGGAGGTCACCGAAGCTTATTATAATTGTATGAACAGACTGGATGAATCTATAGGAATGCTTTTCGATTCCATAGGTGATATATCCAATACCTGCATCATCTACATCAGTGATCATGGAGCACAATTCAGCCGTGGTAAACTAACCAATTATGAAGGAGGGTTAAGAATCCCTTTTATCCTAACCTATCCTGAAGGCATCAAAGGCAAAGGACATGTAAGGGATGAGCTGGTTTCCGTCATTGACATTCTGCCTACCATTTTGGATTTAACCGGGTCGGAAATTCCCACTAACCTGCCAGGTTATTCTTTGATGGAATTATTTAAGGATGATGGGCAGGCGCGGGGTTGGAGAAAATACTTGGGGTCGGATGGTGAAGGTGCTTCTCCTGTTTTTTATTATCCAAGAAGAAGTATTCGTGGTGAGCAATATAAAATCATTCATAACATTGATGTTGGAAGGGGTGATTTTCCCGCTTTTCATGCCTATGCCAACCCTGATTTTGCCTCCGGAGCCACCCTGGAAGAAATTGCCGAATCCGAAGAATATATCAGGGAAGCCTACGCGCTGTGGAAAAATCCTCCGGAGTGGGAACTTTATGATTTGAAAAATGATCCCTGGGAGTTTGAAAACCTGGCTGAGAATCCAAGTCATAAGGGGGTGCTTTCGGATATGCAACAAGCCTTATTGGAATGGCGAAAATCTACAAATGATCCATTTCTGGACAAAGAAAAACTGGAAAGGTATACTGGGGAAATGGATTCTATCAATTCGCTTTATCCAGATCATAGTTATCAGAAAGTGGATGGATTCACTTGGAATTATATTGACTATTTAAATTACTGAGGATTGGCGTGCAGGAATGGAGGGGAACTGGTAATTTCCGAAAACCGAAATCTGTTAGCCCAAATATCCACTTTCAAAACAATTACCACCATTCCTAAAAATTTTAATATTTTAAAAAATGATGATGAATAATTGGTTGAAAATAATATTCCTGACCCTGCCACTGATAGGTTTGGAAATAGACAAAAGAAAAGAACAGGAAAAAAGTTTAGCGCCTAAGACGGGCCAAAGGGAAGTAGAAATTATAGACCGTTTTATTTCAATCGATAATGTTTGCGCCTGGCCTAACCTAACCTCCCTGGAGGATGGAAGCATACATGCCAGCATTTTTAACCAGCCCAGCCATGCCAGAAGGGAAGGGAGCGTAGAAGTATGGTCTACTAAGGATGGAGGAAAGTTCTGGGAAAAGTCTGGTACAGCGGTACCCCATGACAAAGGCACCAACCGAATGAACGTGGCCGCAGGTACAAACCAGGATGGAGATATTGTGGTTATTGCCTCAGGATGGGCCTTAAAAGAAGGTAATAGGGCAGACGGTGCAATGGACCTTGTAGGCGTGCTCCGAGCTTGGGTATCGGTATCAAAGGACGGTGGGAAACAATGGAAACTTTACAAAGATGGATTTCCTAAAGCGGAAGCCGGCATGACTGAATTTATTCCCTTTGGTGATGTATTGCTTGCCATGGACGGCAGTTTAAGAGTTCTGGCCTATGCCCAATCTCTCGATAAAGCAATTAACAAGGTATCCATGTTCAGAAGTGAAGACCAGGGGAAGTCCTGGGAGTGGGTTTCCCATATCAGTGAAGCAAACGGAAAGACGGCATTTTCCGGGGGGCATAACGAGACGGCCTTCTTTCAAACAGGGCCCAGCACTTGGATAGCTGCCGCCAGGAGATGGAAAGCTGGTATGGCTCTGGATCTTTTTACCAGCGAAGATGATGGAAAAACCTGGCAACTGGACAAGCAACTCACCGATGAAAGACAGCATCCCGGACATATCACTCCACTGCAAAATGGTGATCTTTTGTTAACCTATGGAAATAGAAAACCTGGACAATTCGGGGTGGCTGTAAAATTCAGTAAAGACAAAGGAAAAACCTGGTCAGAAGAATCCATTATTATTGATGATTTAAGCAGTGGGGATTGTGGCTATCCAGCCAGTATACAGTTAAAGGACGGTACCATCATGACAGCTTATTATTCCAATGGAAATAATGTGCACCAGCGTTATCATATGGGAACGGTCATTTGGAATCGACCTTAATGACGTGTTGATGAAACCCCTCAAAGCCAATGAAATCTTCGGCACTTGGGCAACTTTATTATTGCCTATACTACCTGATCAAACAGTGGATTTTGACCTGTTGGATACAGAAATAGATGATTTGATCGCATCCGGCATGCACGGTCTTTATTCCAATGGGACGGCCGGGGAGTTTTATAACCAAACGGAAAAAGAATTTGACCAGATCAATGAACGGTTGGCTGATAAGTGTGAAAAAGCCTCCCTTCCTTTCCAGGTCGGCTGCGGCCATATGGATCCTGTAATTTCCATGGCCCGGGTGAAAAAGGCCAAACATTGGAAGCCTTCGGCCATTCAGGTGATCCTGCCGGACTGGTGTCCTCCTAGTCAAAAAGAAATCCTGCTTTTTCTGGAAAAAATCAGTGAGGTAGCGTTCCCCATCGGCTTGGTCCTGTACAATCCTCCGCATGCCAAAAGACAGCTGCTACCAGGTGATTACCGGGTCATATTGGAAAAGGGCTTGCCTATCGTAGGCTGCAAAGTAATGGGAGGGGGACCGGAGTGGTTTAAGGAAATGGAAGCGTTGCCGGGGAAATTTTCGGTATTTGTTCCCGGACATCAGCTGGCAACCGGATTGACCTTGGGTGCACATGGTTCCTACTCCAACATGGCATGTCTCAACCCTGTAATGGCGCAAAAATGGTATACCATGATGCATGATGAACCGGGAGAGGCCCTGAACCTGGAAAAAAGAATTATTTCATTTTTTCAGCAATTCATTCTTCCGTATGCATTGCGGAAAGGATATTCAAGTGCTGCCCTTGATAAATTTTTGAGTGCAGTTGGTGGATGGATAAAAATAGGTACAGAATTGAAATGGCCATATAAGGGCATTCCTGTTTCCGAAGTGGAAAAAATTAGAGATCAAGCCAAAAGGGCACTGCCCGAGTTTATCGTAAAAGAAAAAAGAAAATGCAAAAAACAATTCAATCACTGGTCGTTTGCTTCCTGTTGTGCAGCCCCATGATAGTTAATGGGCAACAGGACCCGCAACCAATTAAAGTGGAAAAAGTATGGGACAAGGCCCCGCATAACGCCTTTCCAGATTTGATCCGTTTTAAAAATAATTTCTACGCTACAGTAAGAGAAGGAAATAACCATATGCCAAATAATAGCGGACAGGTGAGGATTATCCGATCCAAAAACGGTGAAGACTGGGAATCCATAGGTTTGTTGGAAAAAGAAAACATGGATGTGAGAGAGGCAAGGTTATCGGTAACCCCAGAAGGCAAAATCATGGTATTGACGGCAGTAGGAATTTATGATAAAGGATACAAGGAACTCTATCCCATGGTCTCATTTTCGGATAAAAAAGGAATGAATTTTTCCTCTCTGGAAAAATCCACCATGGATATATCTCCCTCTTTGGATTGGATATGGAGCCTGACCTGGCATGAAGGTACCGGATACGGTGTCATTTACCAAATAAAAGGAGAAGAATGGGAAACCCATTTGTTAAAAACCCAGGATGGTAAACACTATTCTCTCGTTGCACCACTTGAAATACCAGGCAGGCCTAATGAAGCCACCATCCGGTTTGATAATGATGAGAAAATGCATGTTTTGGTAAGAAGGGAGGCAGGGGATACCATGGGGATGCTGGCAATTAGTAAATTTCCTTATAAAGATTGGGAATACCATAAATTGCCCATCCGATTGGGGGGACCTAATTTTTTGTTTCTGGATGATGAAAACATCGTCATTGGGTCACGTGATTACCGAGATGATTCCTCCAGGAAAACAGGTATATTTATTTCCGATACCAAAGGAGCAATAAAACGGTCGATTTACCTCCCAAGCGGAGGAGATACAAGTTACCCAGGAATGATATTTTATAAAAAACAGCTTTGGGTATTATATTATTCCTCACATGAAGAAAAAACAAGTATTTATTTGGCAAAGATTCCTGTCAATCAACTTAAATAAACTCCAAATGAAACGAATTCCACCATTGATTTGCTTTATCGTCCTTATTTTAACCATTTCCGCTTCCGCAAGCACCTTGGTAATTCACACAGACAGCAGCAAGCATTCACTGTCAAAAGTAAAAGACATTATCATTTATAAAGACACAAAATATTATTCTTCCTTTCCTTCAATTGTAAAAAAACAGGATGGTGAATACCTGCTGTCGTTCAGGAGGGCACCCGACCGGAAGATTTTCGGCGAATCTGGCAATAGCCACGTAGACCCTAACAGCTACTTGGTGAGCATGACCTCCAAAGACGGCCTCAATTGGGAAGGGGAACCCGAATTGCTCTATGCCCATGATTTTGGTGGTTCACAGGACCCTTGCCTTTTGCAGTTGAAGGACGGTACCTTGCTTTGCAGCAGCTATGGATGGGCATTTTTAAATCCGGAGGGATTGGAAAATGTAAAAAAACCAATATTTGAAAACAGGGGAGGTTCTGTTTTTTTGGGAGGCTACCTGGTGAAGTCGGAAGATGGCGGCAGTACCTGGGATGGACCTATTTATCCACCCCACATTAAGCCTGAAATCAACCTTACTCCTATGGGCAATCCCGTCCCGGCCTATAACAGGGGTGCCATGTACGAGGGCAAGGACGGAAGGATTTTTTGGGTAGTTGCCGCACACGAATCCGCCAACACCAGAAAAACATCCAATCACCTTTTGATTTCAGAGGACAAGGGCATGACATGGGCGTATTCCTGTCCTGTGGCACAGGACGAGGACGTGATATTCAATGAAGCTTCCATCTATGAAACCCCCAAAGGGGACCTGGTCGCATTCATCCGGACCGCCAATTTCGAAGACCAGGCCGTTATCGCTAGATCCACTGATGGTGGAAAAACCTTTCAGGATTGGGAGTCTATGGACTTTCAGGGCCATCCCCTGCAAGCTACAAGATTGCCGGATGACCGGGTGCTTCTGGTCTATGGATACCGCCATCAACCTTATGGGATAAGGGCCAGAATTTTAAATCCGGAATGTACGGATTTCGCTACCGCCGAAGAAATTGTCCTCAGGGAAGATGGTGGCAATGGAGACATAGGTTATCCCTGGGCCGTGGTATTGGATGACCACCATGCCCTGGTGACCTATTATTTTAACATAGACAACAGCACCCGGCACATCGCAGGCACCATCATTGAATTTTAGTTGATTTTGTTACTCTTCTGAGAATTATGCCAAAAGGTGCCGGGCTATTTGAAAATTTGTTACCTTGACTAACCTGGAATTCAACCCATTTGACCTTTTAAATGCACATGAAAAAACACCTGCTCTTTACTTTTATCGTTTTGGCTTTTGCTTCCTCGTTGGTAGTTGGCCAACAGGCTGCACCTATTTTTATAGGAAACGACAGGGAGTTGTTTGTGGACCAATACCTGATTGCATCCCTGCACAAGGCGAAAATTATCCTGCACCACCCAGAAGACAAGGGAAAGGTCCTGGAATTTGACCGGCCTTGGGAGGGGGCTTTTTCTGCTTATGTCACTATTATTGAAGAAGATGGGTTTTTTAGGGCTTATTACAGGGGTGTGCCCACCGCAGGTAAAGATGGAAATAGTGCCGAAGTGACCTGCTATGCCGAATCCAGGGACGGAATCCATTGGGAGAAGCCCGAATTGGGCATCTTTGAAATAGAAGGCAGCAAAGACAATAATGTGATCCTGGCCAATGAAGCTCCTATTACCCATAATTTCAGCCCTTTTTTAGACAGCAACCCGGAAGCAAAACCAAATGAAAAATTCAAGGCACTGGGCGGCACTTCCAAAAGTGGACTGGTGGCCTTCACCTCTGCAGATGGCAAAAACTGGAAGAAAGTTCGTGAAGAAGCGGTTTTTACCCAGGGGGTATTCGATTCTCAGAATGTATCTTTTTTGTCCGAAGAAGAACAGGTTTATGTCTGTTATTTCCGCTCCTGGACAGGTAAGGGATACAATGGTTTCCGCTCGGTAAGCCGAACCACCTCTGAAGATTTTATCCATTGGACTGACCCCAAGTCGATGGGTTTTGGGAATACACCCTATGAACACCTGTACACCCAACAGACCAGTCCTTATTTTCGCGCGCCGCATATTTACCTGGCCATCGGTGCCCGTTTTATGCCCAACCGAAAGGTGGTTTCGGATGCGGAAGCCGCAAAACTGGGGGTAGATCCAAAATATTACAACGACTGTTCCGATGTAATCCTGATGTCATCAAGGGGAGGCAACCAATATGATCGGCAATTCATGGAGTCATTTATCCGGCCGGGTATCGGTTTACAGAATTGGGTTTCCCGGTCCAATTATCCTGCTTTGAATGTGGTACCAACCGGAGAAACCGAAATGTCGGTGTATGTTAATCAGGATTATGCCCAGCCGTCGGCCCACCTGCGCCGCTATGCACTGAGGTTGGATGGGGAGGGAAATAAGCTGCCAGGCTATTCCATGGAGGAAGCCCAACCTGTTATCGGTAATGAAATTTCGAGGGAAGTGTTTTGGAATGGAAAAAGTGATGTTTCAGATTTAGCCGGTAAACCGATAAGGATGAGGGTCTACTTAAAAGATGCTGATTTGTATTCCTTCAGGTTTTATTGACCGGATTGGTTTGGACGGGCGGGGCAAGGTTCTGGAAGCTGTTTTTCGGGTAGGGGAGGGACCCAATGAATACAACTCCAGCCTTCTTGCAGCTTCGTTTAATCAAGAAGAAGGTGGGTATTTGGCCCAAAGTTCTGTCGAATTTCATTTCAATACAGACCTCTTTGGTATTCTTTATTTTGAAGGTCTTTCTGAAGCCGCCACTGATGTGCGGAAATCCGCTGACCCCGACTATTTACCGATAAAGGATCCCTCCCTCTACCGGATGATCGTGATTCATGATGGGGTGAAGCAGGTTCAGGAAATCGGTTTTCCGCCATCATGTGATCCCCGATCGGAGATTTTACCGCTTCCCGATAACCGTGTGCTTTTTAGGGACAGGTACAAGGGAGAAGAGGAACCGGAGTACCATACTTATTCCATCTTTGAGTTAAAGACGAGGTGATTCTACATGAACAACAGACACATTACTGCGGATTAACTTAAATTCTTAAGATCTTCAAAGACTGAAATCAAAATCATTCCAACAACCTGGAAACCAACTCTCCAATGCGGAATGGTTTTTCATTTTACCATAATTTCTTAATTCTTGCTATCTTTAGTATTATCAACGAATCAGCCGATCATTTTATGGAAAAACAACAAGATAAGGTCAAAGAACCCCTAGCCGGTTATGGATCATACTCCTATGCGGATTACCTTTCCTGGCAGCTGGACGAAATGGTGGAACTGATCCGGGGAAAAGTATTCAGGCAGGCAGCCGCGGCGCCGAGGAGGGTGCATCAGGAACTTGCTGTAATCCTGGTAAATAAGTTTTATGAATATTTGAAGGGTAGAACCTGCAAAGTTTATGTGGCCCCCTTTGATGTGCGACTTCCGGTGTCTTCGAAGCGGCATGAGGACATCGATACCGTAGTGCAGCCAGACCTCTGCGTGGTCTGCGATACGGAAAAGCTGGACGATTTGGGCTGTGTGGGAGCTCCGGACTTGATCGTAGAAATCCTGTCTCCTGGGAATAATAAAAAGGAATTGCAATTGAAATACGAGGTGTACGAAGCATCCGGAGTAAAAGAATACTGGATCATCCATCCCGATGAGCGCACCTTGCTGATTTATACGCTGGATGAAGGAAAATACCGTCCTTCCCGTTTATTTACTCAGGGTGATCTGGTAAACTCCCAGGCCCTGCCTGGATTTGAATTGGAGCTGGATGATGTATTTGGTGAATTGTAGTTAACCCACGATCTCACACTCCATTAACAACTAATACCAATACAAGCATTTATTCTTCAAGTTCCTTGAGGTAATGGACAATTAGCCCATGACCCTCGTCCGCAAGATGGTCCTGTATGTTTTGGGGAATGTCCGAAAGGTTTTTTCCATTGTTAAAGCCTCAGGTATCATGTGCGATACAATCGCCTTTTCATGCAAAACACTAAGCGGACGATAGATGTTTTTAAACGTGTAGCTTTCCATATTTACATTTTTGCTAATGAGCTTGCCTGATTTACGGGCAAAGAGCCAAAATCCTCCGTCATTGAAAGTCGAAACATTCATTCCGACAATGTAGTATTCGGTAATTACAGGCCTGGATAGTAGGTGCCTATACCGGATTTTGTTCTGGTAAGTAGCTATCTGTTGAAAATCATAAAGTGCGGTGCCATTTCTTGATTCAAGAAAATTGAGAATTAAAGTTTGGACCCATATAAGGGAAAAAGCAGTGAAGAAAGCTATTTTTATTGATTGCATAAACGGAAATTCAGACCATTGTAATTGTCTCTTGAATCTATTGGTATTGAACAAACCATTCAAAAATTGATTAAGGGAGAATCTTCTTTTTGGATCAATAAACTCAAACTTACCCTAGAAAAATTTGAATGGCAGGATGAATTTTTTGCGGTTTCTGTTTCTGAATCGATGATTGATAGGGTCAGGGATTATATAAGAAACCAAGAAAAGCATCATAAGCGAAAAACATTCCAGGAAGAATAGGATGCGTTTATTGTGAAATATGGAATTGAGCCATTCAAGGTGATGCCGACAAACTCCATATTGCCTACAGCTAAAGCAGTAGGCAATTGATCAAAAGGGGTTTTAAATAAACTAATTGATATTGTCTACTTTAGGAATTGATTAACGACAAAGAAATAGGTACATGTTATTCCGAAACGGCAAACTCTGGATGCAGGAAACCCCAGACGAGGAAATGAAGCAGGATTATTTCCGGATTTTTAGGGTGGGGTTGAGGGTGGAGAATGGGAGCAAGGATTGACTTCTACAATAATAGGGCACAGTCCGCCGCCCTGCACGGAGGCATTTCGCCCTAACAGGGCTGGAAATTTTCAAACATAGTCTAGGCTACTGGAATTATCAATGAGCATAGCCCTTCCTGCTTATCACAAATCACAATTTTGTCAACCCTAATTCCTAATCCTAAAGCAACAATCCTAAATCCCAAATCCCAAATCAAAAATCCCCTATGCCACTTCCTGAATGTTGACCATCTTCCTGAAATGAGTGGGGGTCATTTTTTTGTATTTTTTAAATTGTCGGTTGAAATTAGCCAGGTTATTGAATCCACATTCAAAGGCAACCTCTACGATGTTCATGTCGGTTTCAGAAAGCATTTTGCAGGCATGTCCGAGCCTGACCATATGCAGGTATTCCACAAAGGTAAGGCGGTACTGGTCCTTGAAAAAATTGCAAAAGGTGGTGACTGCCATGTTGGCCATGGAAGCCACCTCCGGCAAGGAAATGTCCCTATCGAAATTTGTATGGATAAAAGCTTTTATTTTGTCCAAGCGGTCTGAGCCCTTTGTGTCCACCTGACCCAGGTAGCCGGGACTAGCCAGCAACTCATATTCTCTGGTTTGGGAAAGGATATCAAAAATGGAAAGCAAGCTTGACAGCCGTTGGATCCCATTCAAATGGATCATTCTTTTCATCAAGACATTGATTTGCTCCTTAGTTTTTCCTTTTAGAGCAATGCCCCTTTTGGATAGTTTTAGGAAATTTTTAAGTGTTTCCATTTCCGGTATTTTCAGAAAATCCTCTCCCAGGAAATCCTCCTGAAAATGGATTACAATGGCTTCGGCATCATACCCGGCAAGTCCATTGACAAAGGAGGTTTCATTGACCCAAACATGTTGCAGATAGGGTCCCATACAAACCAAATCTCCTTCCTGGAAATAACCGATATGATCACCCACCATCCTTCTTCCCTGGCTTTTGAGTACCAAAACCAACTCATATTCTGGATGATAATGCCATGGACAAGGGAAATACTGGCCTTTTTCTTTAAAAACGATAAAAGATTTATCGAAATCCTGTGGTAGCCTTACTTCTATTGATTTCATAGGGTCCTCCTTTTTTCCTATTAATATAATTTAAAGTATGAAGACATAAAAGTGAATAAGATGCCAATTGAAAAATAGTACCATAAATATAAATAATAGTAACAGTTGGCTAAAGGTTTTTCATTACTTTATTTGAACCGAAAATGGTCTATCCGGCCAAGGGTTTATAATGGTACAAAGGGGAGAGAATGATGAATATAAGGTAATTAAGGTTTTTAACCCTTCAAAATATCTTTAAATAGCTGAGTGGAACAAAAGGGGCATTTGCCAAAACAAGTGTTGTGGTTCCGTCAGTGCTTTGTAAAATAGTACCATAATTCTACATAATATGAATAGTAAAATTTACCTGATCCTGATAATTTTGAATGTGTTTTAACCGCACTTACATTTTATTTCAAAAGTAAAATTATTTTTAAATCAATGATCTGTGATTGATGATATATGCAATAGATTTACCCGAAATAGACACAGGTGTAGTCGGCTTGGGATTGATGGGAACTAGTATAGCCGTCGCATTATGCATTGCTGGTCATCCTGTAAAAGCAGTGGCGCCAATTAAAAACGAATTGGAAGGGGCAAGAAAAACCACCCTTCATCTTTTGAGCCATGCAGAGGAAAGCGGTTTATTGAAAATGCCCATTTCGCAATACTTTAGCCATATTTCCTTTTCTGAAGATTATGGGATCCTCAAAGAATGTAAATTGGTGCAGGAATGTGTGGTGGAAAATCAGGAAATCAAAGCAAAGGTATACCGGAAAATTATTGAACATACCCGGGAAAACACCATGATTTCAAGCAATACATCCGCTATTCCGATCAGCATTTTGCAGGAATTGATACCTAATCCAGGGCGGTTTTTGGGTATTCATTGGGCAGAACCTGCCTACCTGACCCGGTTTATGGAAATCACCAAAGGAAATAAAACCGATGACCGATTGGCCAATTGGGTGTATGAACTCGCTCATTTATGGGGCAAGGAGCCCACTTTTCTTCAAAAGGATATCAGGGGATTTGTCACCAACCGTTTGATGTACGCCGTATACAGGGAAATTTTTCACTTGGTAGCATCAGGAGAGACCACCATAGAGGATGCAGACAAGGCATTCCGTTATGATGCCGGTTCCTGGATGACTTTTATGGGTATATTTGAAAGGATGGACCAACTTGGACTTTCTGACTATAGGGAAGTATTTAAAAGAGTTTTTCCCCAACTTGGAAATTCCACCAAGGTCCCTGAACTCATGCAGGAAATGGTGAGGATAAAGGCCAAGGGAATACATAATGGTAAGGGGCTTCATCCTTATGGACAAGGTGAGGGAATGGCCTGGGAAAAATCCTTTGTTGCATTCAACAGGGAAATCTATCAGTTGGCAACCGCCTGTCAAAAGGAAAAAAGAATATAGGACCTATGGAAGAAAACAAATATCAAAAATCTGCTGAATGGCTGGAAAGGGCAAAAAAAGTACTGGCATCAGGGGTGTCTTCTGAATTTAGAAAATACAACCATCCCCATGCCCTTTTTTATACCCATGGGAAGGGGAGCAGGATTTATGACGTTGACGGCAATGAATACCTGGACTTTACCCTGAGTCAGGGACCCTTGATTTTAGGACATTCCCACCCGGAAGTTTTGGAGGCAGTCCACCGAGAATCCCTGCAGGGGCAACTGTTTGCTGGACAGCATGCCGGAGAAATTGAATTGGCAGAAAAACTTCAAAAAGTCATTCCCGCTGCCGAGATGATGCGTTTTTGCCTGGACGGTTCAGAAGCAGTGCATACCGCCCTCAGGGTGGCCAGGTCCAAAACCGGAAAAAATAAGTTCCTGAGGTTTGAAGGACATTACCATGGATGGTTGGACAATGTCTGCTATGGGATTTCAACTCCTTCACTTGAGTCCATGGGGCCCAGGGAAAGCCCTAAAATGCATCCTTGGAGTCAGGGCCTGCCCGAAGGATCAAAGGAGGAAAGTTTCCTATTGCCCTGGAATGATTTGGAATTGGTAAAGCGGCATGTGGCAAAACACCACCGGGAGATGGCCGCCATCATCACAGAACCTGTGATGTGTAACAATGGCTGTATTACTCCTAAAGAGGGGTTCCTGCAGGGACTCAGGGACCTGTGCAACCAATATGAGATCGCCCTTATATTTGATGAGGTCATTACCGGATTCAGGTTGGGACTGGGCGGGGCACAGTCATTTTACGGCGTCACTCCGGATTTGGCCGTATTTGCCAAGGCCATCGGAAGCGGGTACCCCATCAGTGCCATAGTAGGCAAAAAGGAATGGATGCAAGAAATCGCTACAGCCAGGGTAATCCATGCCGGCACCATGAACACCGGAAACCCCACCGTGGCAGCTGCCCTGGCCACGGTAAGTATCCTGGAAAGGGATGATCCTTATCCCAAAATGTTTGCACTGGGAGAGAGACTGAGAATGGGCCTTCGGGAAATAGCCAAAGCTACCGGACATCAAATGTTGGTATCGGGCATTGGCCCTGTGGTGCATACAGGTTTTACTACCATGGAAAATGTGGTTGATTTCCGGGATGTGCTCCGCTTCGATAAGGTGAAATTAAAATCTTTTATTTCAGCCATGCATGACAAGGGGTTAAGGGTGATAGGCCGGGGCCTTTGGTACATCAGTGCTGTACACACGGAAGAGGAAATTGATCAGGCCCTCGAGCTGGCCAAAGAAGTTTTAACCCAACAGGAAAGATGAAATACCTCAATTGTAAGGTAGCAGTAATAGGTGAGGGCAAAATGATCCCTTCTGTAGTTTGTTGTCTCCTCAATGCTGGGCACCAAGTAAAATGCTTTTCTTCCCAGGACCCTGCCGAAGAGGTAATAAGGCTGGCAGAAATTTCCGGCCAATCTCTGTATGGGACAAATGATTGGGAAGTAAATTTAGACAACAATACCTCCCTGAGGAAATTTCCCTTGGTGGTGGCAATAACATCAGAAAAAGCGGAAGAAAAGGGTAACTGGCTAAAGAAGATTGACCAGGCTACTGACCAAAATGCACTGATAGCCATTAACTCGGAAAGCATACCCCTGGACCAATTGCAAAACCAGATGCAGGCCTCTACCAGGCTGGTGGGGCTTAACTGGACCTACCCTGCACACCAGACTTTTTTTGCAGAGGTAATTGCCAATCAACAAACAGATGCTGAAATGGTCGGGGACTTAATGGCCATAGTCCGAACTGCCTGGGAAAAGGATCCCTACTTGTTGAAAGGCGGAAGGGGGATCCGAAGCCGTTTAATGGCTGCGATGGCCAGGGAGGCCTTTTACCTGGTGGGAAATGGTTACGTAGAGGTGGCCGATATTGATCGGGCCTGCAGAAATGACCCAGGCTATTACCTACCTTTTGCAGGGAATTGCAGGTACATGGATCTGATGGGTACTTTTATTTACGGGGTGGTCATGAAAGACCTCAATCCTGAACTGTCCAATGCCAGGGAAGTTCCTGGTTTTTTTGATGAAATGATGGACAGGGACCTGGGTGAAAAAGGGACTGCTCAGGGTTTTTATTCCCATACCCCTTCCGATGTGGAGAAACTGGAGCATTCCTTTTTGGAATTCAGCCGGGAAATGAGAGCACTTATGGAAAGGTACCCATTCCCGAAGGATGGAGCTCCCGAAGAAGCGTGGATGGCACCTGAGAGCAATAAATTCAGCCGTGGTAACAAGAGCAAGAAACAATGAATTTTAAAATGGATGCTTCAAAAATAAAAAAATCATTTGATGAAAATGGCTATGTTCATTTTCCGGGTTTTCTAAAACGGGACCAAGTGGCAGAGATCAACGCCAGGTTGATGGAGGTGGTGAATACAAAAGTTGCAACTATGCCCCCTGAACATGTCAAATATGAGGTGAAAGGAGATGTCTCAACCCTTAAGATGCTACAGGACCTTCAGCTGTATGAAGCCTTTTTTTCGGATATCCTCTTTGACAGCACCTTTACACAGCTCGCTGAAAATTTACTGGAAGAAAAGGTCATTGGAAAAACCCTGGAGTACTTTAACAAACCTCCCATAATAGGGAAAGCCACTCCTCCCCATCAGGACGGTTTTTATTTTATGCTGGATCCTATGAGTGCGGTCACTATGTGGTTGGCCCTGGAGGAGGTGGATCAGGAAAACGGCTGGGTAAGCTATATCCGGGGTTCACATAAAAAGGGGATGAGGAACCATTCACCCACCCAAACTCTGGGTTTTTCACAGGGGATTGCTGATTTTGGCTCTCCAGCAGACCTGGAAAAGGAGGTGTTCTTTCCTGCCCAACCTGGTGATTTGCTGGTACACCATGCTTTGACCATCCACCGGGCCGGCCCCAACACCAGCAGGAATAGAAGCCGAAAAGCCATGGGCTTGATCTATTTTGGGGCATCTGCCAAAGAAGATGTAGCGGCTAAAGCGGCCTATTTAAAAGCATTGAACCAAAGTACCTGATGAAATTTAAAAACCCGCCCATCACCTGCCTGCTTTTATTTTACCTTTTTTTGGTTTTTGGCTGTGACAAAAAAAATACCACGGTCAGTGAAGGATTGAGGGCAAAAGCAGTGAAGGAATTGGACAGGGTCATGGCAAACCAGGAATCCTGGGTGAAGGTGCATGCAGCGGAATATAAAATAGGATTGGGATATAAGGAATCTGTAGAGGAGACATTCTTGGAAGAGAAAAGAAAATGGGAATCCCAAGCCCCTTACAGGATAGGTATTTGGCGTGTATTGGCCCAATTTGATCCGGCTTCAGCTAAAGAATATATTGAGAAAATAGTAAAGGCATTTCAGGACAGGCAGGGAAGCGACCGGGTCCATGCTGCCGAAACCATGGCCAAATTGGGGCATAACCTGAACGAGTGGGCTCCGGAGGCAACGAGGGAGGTTTTGGCCGGTCCCATCAATTCGCTTTTTGTGTACACCCTTTGGAGTACCCTTCAGGGAACAGCTGAAGCAAATGGTATTTCGGCATTAATGGACCTGGTTTTGGACAGGGGACTGGAAGACCTGGCCCGCATGCAAGCGGCTTATGCCATCAGAAATGAAGAGAACATTAGACAATGGGACGATCTGGCCCAAGAAGCTCTGATGGTGCCTGATATATCATTGGCAAGGGTATACCTGCTGGCTGCAGCCTATATTCATGCACCTGAAAATGAAAAATCATCTCCTACTTTCAAGTCCATCAAGGAGGAATTGCTGGCCTACGGAAGTTCTACCCAAAAAGGGGAGCGAATGGAAATGGCCATTGCCTTGGGAAAGGCCGGCCTGCCCGAAGATTTGCCCGTACTTGTGGACCTGCTGGAAAATAAAAATCCCATTTTAGGGAATGGAGAGACTGGAAATGCAGGCCCTTCAGGAGCAGTAAATGCCGACATCAGGGCCACAGCGGCATACAGCATATTGACCCTTGACAGGCGGCAGTTGTATACCCTGGCCTTGGGCGATTGGCTTATGGTGATTTTTTACCTGGCCGGAATGGTAGGCATTGGCTATTATTTTTCGAAAAAGAACAAAAATGAAAAGGACTACTATTTGGGCGGGGGAAAAATGAATCCCATTGCCGTGGGTCTGTCCCTGTTTGCGACCTTGTTAAGCTCATTGAGTTACCTTTCTTATCCCGGGGAAATGGTCAAATATGGCCCAGTGATCTTTTCAGGGATTTTGGTATTTCCATTGATCTACTATGTGGTGGGATGGTTTTTGATCCCTAAATTCATGAAGCTTCGGGTGACCAGTGCCTATGAAATCCTTGAGATCAATTTGGGGGTCAGCATCCGGCTGTTGGCCACTTTCTTTTTCCTGTCGCTGAGGTTCCTTTGGATGGGAACCATTATTTTTATCACCGTACATACCGCTATCCTGGCCATATTCGGATTTGATCCAAAATATACCCTGATTATCAGTATTTTGCTGATGGGGATTACCATTTTTTATACCACCATGGGAGGTTTGAAAGCGGTGGTTTTTACAGATGTGATCCAATCCGGTGTGTTGATGAGTGGGGCCATCCTTACCCTTCTGGTGGTGAGTTATACCTTTGGTTCCTTTACCTCCTGGATTCCGGATGAATGGTTAGGGCATTGGGGGGAATTTAAATTAGGGCTAGATGCCATGGAGCGGCTGACCATCGGCAATGCCCTTTTGACAACCTTTGTTTGGTACGTGGCCTCCTCCGGATCAGACCAGATGTCCATACAGCGTTTTTTGGCCACTGAAAATGTACAGACCGCTAGGAAAACCTTTGGAGTTTCACTGATTACCACATTTGTGGTCCAAACCCTACTGGGGTTGGTAGGATTGGCTGTAATGGCCTATTTTATTGCCTTTCCTCAATATATGGGGCCCGGGGAATCGGTATCTACCCATGCAGACCAGCTTTTCCCGAAATTTATCCTGGTCGGTTTGCCGGTAGGCATTTCCGGTTTGGTGGCCGCGGGCATACTGGCAGCAGCCATGTCCAGCCTTTCTTCCGGCCTTAACAGTACTTCTTCCGTGATATCCGAGGACCTAATCAAAAGGTTTACCAAGAATTACAAAGCCCCAAAAAACCAGATGTCCAGCGTACGCAACCTTTCTTTCTTTGTTGGCGTCTTTGCCCTTGTTCTTAGTGTATTGATCAGCAGGGTGGAGGGCAACCTGTACGATGTGATCGTCAAGGTGGTGAATTTATTTGTTTCCCCCTTGTTTGTCCTGTTTTTTATGGCGCTTTTTGTTCCTTTTGCAACGGCAAGGGGCACTTTTTTGGGGGGAATTGGAAGTGTGGCCATTGCCGTGGCCATTGCTTTCTTTAAATTTATGGGAATTGAAGTGCTGTTTATCATGCCCGTATCGCTACTGGTGGGAATGGTTTTGGGTACCTTTTTCAGTTTTCTGGATGTAAAGGTGCTGGGAAACCTGGAGACCATGGCCAAGCGCAGCCGGGAGGCAGCCATATTCAAGGCTTCCAAGAAAAAAGAATAAAAAACCTATCCTATGCAAATACTGGAAAAAGGACATGTACGAGGATTGCCGGAAGCCCTCGGCCTGGGAAGCCATTCTTTTCCCGCCATGGAAATATTGCCCTCCGGCCGGTGGCTGGCAGGGTTCAGGGCCGCCGATAAAAAAAAGGATGGCATTACCATGAAGGCCATGATGACCTGGTCGGATGATGGGGGCAGGTCCTGGGTACCCCCTTTTGAGCCAGTGCAAATGCCGCCCATCGGAGGGCGACCTGGAAATTCCCATAGCCTGTATTTCCTTGCCCTGGGTGAAAGCAGGGTGATGATGGTCATCAATTGGGTAGATGCTTCCGAACCCAAAGCACCATTTTTTGATCCAAAATATGAAAGCCTGAAAGATACCCGTATCTTTTACAGTTTCAGTGAGAATGAGGGCAGGGACTGGTCTGCCCCCCGCCTGATGGATACTGAAAGTGCCAAGGGTCCGGTGCCCTTGACAGGCCCCCCAATGGCCTTGACCGATGGGACATTGATTTGCCAGTTTGAAATCAATAAATTCCGCCATGACCCCAAGCCCTGGCTGCACCGTTCAGCCTTCCTGTTTTCACATGACAGCGGAAATTCCTGGGGCAATCTGAGCCTGGTTACGAACCATCCGGGCATGTATTATTGGGACCAACGGCCTGCGGTACTTCAGGATGGGCAGGCCCTGGTCAACTTTTTTTGGACCTTTGATGGGAGGCGGAACCAATACCAAAATATCCACCGGGCAGAGAGCAGGGATGGGGGAAAAAGTTGGAGCCAACCTGAAGATACCGGTATCTACGGACAGCCTGGGAGGCCTGTGGCTTTAAAAGATGGCCGGCTGGCCTTGGTGGCTATCGACCGTAGGGAAAATCCGGAGATATTCCTTTACATCAGCCGGGATGAGGGAAAGACCTTTGAAAGTGCCCTGTGCATTGAAACATTGCCCATGGAGCGGCAGGACAGCAGGTACATGCAAATGCAGGAGGCCTGGGCAGAAATGTCCCGTTTTTCCATCGGGCATCCCCAGTTGATGGATCTGGGAAACCAGGAACTGCTGGCCTATTATTACCGGGGAACCCATCCGGACAACACAGGTATCCGGTTCATTCGGCTGGCTGTGGGCAAATAAAAAAAACTGGATTTTGAACCGTAAAAAATTGGGAAAATGACCGATGACAAAAATAGGGAACAGGAGGACTATTCCTGGAGATTTTCCGCAAAAGACAGGGAAATTGTGGAAGGCCTGACGGATTTTCTACCGGAAAGGGTATGGGACAGTCATGCCCATATTTATAGGACAGGGGACTTGAACCTGAAGGAACCCGGATTATGGGACGGAGGCCCGGCATCGGTAGGCATTCCGGAATGGGAATCAAAGGTGAAACCATTTTTTCCCGGAACCCAGCTATTGGGGGGCTTGTTTTTCCCGGCACCGCTTCCTTTGGCAAACATTCCTGCATCGAATGGTTTTCTCCGGGAGCAGTTGGACCAACATCCCCAGAGCAGGGGCTTGGCCCTGATTAGGCCGGAGATGCGGGCAGAAGACCTGGCAGAGACCTTGGACCATCCCCAAATAATAGGGTTAAAGCCTTATCATGTGTACAGTTCGGAAAAGCCCACCCCCGAAAGTTCCATCAGCGGTTTTTTCCCGGAATACTGGTGGCAATGGGCACATGAGCGGAAGGCGATCGTGATGTTGCACATTATGAAGGACCTGGCTATTTTGGATCCTTCCAATCAGGAAACCATCCGGAGGATGTGTTTGCAATACCCCGGTATACAACTGGTCCTTGCCCATGTGGCCCGCTCATTCCATGCCCCTCATGCTGCCGGCATCTCCGCTCTGAAGGACCTGCCCAATATTTGGTTTGACATGTCAGGTATCTGTGAACCACAAGCCATGGTGGCGGTTTTGCATCATTTTGGCCCACGGAAATTGTTATGGGGAAGTGATTTTCCGGTTTCCTCCCTTCGGGGAAAAGCCGTAACGGTGGGCGATGGATTTATATGGCTGGACCAGCGGTCTTGTGATTGGAAGAAGGCATGGGGTGATCCCACCTTGGTAGGCATCGAATCCCTGAGGGCATTAAAACAGGCCTGTGAACTCATGGGGCTGGACAAAAGCGACCGGGAGCAGATCTTCTACGGAAATGGCATGCGCCTGCTCGGATGCGCAGAAAAAAAGCCGGCCGAGAATCAGGCTCTTTACCGGCATGCCAAAAGCCGGATTCCCGGAGGGGTACACCTCCTCAGCAAGCGGCCGGAAAACCTGGCTCCCGGGCATTGGCCCCCTTATTTCAGTGAAGCCCGGGGATCTGAGGTATGGGACCTGGATGGCAGGCATTACTACGATTTTTCTACCAATGCTGTGGGTTCCTGTCTGTTGGGTTATGCTCATCCGGCGGTGAACCAGGCGGTCATGCGGCGCATCAGGCTGGGCAACATGTGCTCCCTGAATCCACCTGAGGAAGTGGCCTTGGCAGATGAACTTTGTGCTCTGCATCCCTGGGCCGATCAGGCCAGGTTGGCCCGTGGAGGTGGGGAAGCCTGTGCCGTGGCGGTACGCATTGCGAGGGCGACCACAGGGAAGTCTTTGGTGGGAATATGTGGCTATCATGGCTGGCAGGACTGGTACCTGGCGGCCAACCTGGGTACTTCAGATGCCCTAAAGGGGCACTTGCTTCCCGGCCTGGAACCGGCAGGCGTGCCCGAGGAATTGCGGGCCACCGCCTTTACCTTTCGCTACAATGACGAAGATGGTTTTATGCAACTGATCAAAACCCATGGCCACCGGCTGGCAGCGGTGGTCATGGAGCCGGCAAGAAATCAGGAACCCCTCCCCGGATTTTTGGAGTTGGTGCGGGGGGAGACCCAGCAGCATGGGATTGTTTTGATTTTTGATGAAATCACGGTGGGGTGGAGGATGCACCTGGGAGGCCTTCACCTGCGGTACCGGGTGGATCCCGATTTGGCGATTTTTGCGAAGGCCCTGGGCAATGGCTTTCCCATAGGGGCCGTGATCGGAAGAAAATGGGCCATGGAGGGTGCCCACCGCTCCTTTATCAGCAGCACCTATTGGAGCGAAAGCATTGGTCCTGTGGCGGCTTTGGCCACGCTGGAGGAAATGAAAAAGCAGGCCCTTCCCAAGCATTTGGCTGAAACTGGAAATAAGATTCAGCAGCTTTGGAGGGACCTGGGCCACAAATGGGATTTGCCCATCGAGGTCAGCGGCTTTCCCTGCCTGGCCGGATTTCGATTTTCCCATCCGGAAGGAGAGCGCCTGCGCACCTTGTTTACCCGGTTGATGTTGGCACAGGGCTTTCTGGCGGGAACCGCCTTTTACCCCAGCCTTGCCCATGGAGCTGGGGAGGTAGAAAAGTACGGGATCGCATTGGACAAGGTTTTTTCGGCCCTATCGGAAAGCCTGGCCTCGGGCAGCTATCACAGCTTGGGGGAGGAGGAGGTGGCGAAAAGCGGCTTTTCCAGGTTGGTTTAGGGTAAAAAAGGCAGGGCGCTTTTTTTAAGGATTTTATATTTTGATTGAAACAAACCCGTTATATTGTTCTTAGGTTTTAATAAATTGTAAATAATTTGGGTATAAAAATGGGTTTTTAGAGGCGGAAACAGAATTAAGAAATATGGGTTGAGGTTGGGACACAATTTTTAATCAAGGTTTTGCTATACCTGTGTTGGAGTTTTTCGGGAATTAAAGTAGGAGATTGGGTATTTCTCAACTTGCCCTACTTTCCAAAAATCATCTTCATTTTAACTAAAAAGAAATAATTGAATAAAACCTGACAGAAAGACAATTTTATGAGGTCTGTTCCCTTAATTATTGGGAGGCATCCATGACGCTGTCAGGGTTATATACAAGTTGAACAAAACCTCCTGCGTCGGTAGTTTGGGATTTTATAAGTTTTA
>JBBDSA010000036.1:0-40989 GCA_040905165.1 Cyclobacteriaceae bacterium
CCAGAGCTTCGGTCAAGTCAATGCCGGTCTGGTTGGCAAGGCAAATCAAAACCCATAAGACATCTGCCATTTCATCTCCCAGATCCTTGTCTCGATCACTGTCCTTAAATGATTGTTCACCGTATTTCCTTGCCAGAATCCGGGCGACTTCCCCTACTTCCTCAGTGAGTATGGCCATATTGGTCAACTCACTGAAATACCTTACCCCTGTGGAATTGATCCATTTATCCACTTTTTGTTGTGCTTCCTCAATGGTCATTTTTTTTATTTTAAATTAAGCCAAATAATTATTTACCCCTGTGATTTTTTCCTGCCTCATTTCTATTTTTCGTGAAGGAGAAATGGTAAATGGTTGGTGTAATTATTTATCCAAATTGATATTTGTGATGATGGACTTGACCTTCCTCTCCTCCAGGTTCAAAATTTTGTCCACAGAATCCGGAACATCTTCTTGGTAATGACTGACATAAATCAAAGTAAGGCCAGTTTGCTTTACAATCTGGTCTACCGTATTTTTAAAATAAAGGCGCATTTCATCATCCATGCCCTGAGCAGCCTCATCAAGGACCAATAGCTGGGGATGTTTGATCATTGCCCTGGCCAACAGACAAAGCCTTTGTTCTTCCAGGCTTATTTGGCGCAGCCCCAAATTCGCAAGGTGGGAAAGTCCAAAGGCATCCAACCATTCCATCCCCAACTTTTCCTGTGCAGGCAGGATTTTCCGGAAAAGCCCCATGGTATCAAACAAGCCGGATAGTACCACCTTCAGACAGGTCTGGTTGGCAGGAAAATACCTGGATAGCTCCGGAGAAACAAATCCCATCGGCTTTTTCACATCCCAAATGCTTTCTCCTGTCCCTCTTTTTCTGTCAAATAGAAGAATATCATTGGCATAGGCCTGGGGATTTTCCCCCAAAACCAAACTGATCAAAGTAGATTTTCCCGCTCCATTATGTCCCTTTACCAGCCAGCGATCTCCTGGTTTCACCAGCCAATCCACCTGGTTCAAAATGATTTTGTTGCCATAGCGGATGGTAACTCGATTCAATTTAACGATAATCTGATAATTTTTCCGTGGATAATCCGCCAAAAGGGAACTTAAAGACCGGTTTGGGGTAAACCGATTTTCGGAACCCCATGCTTCAGGTAATTTCAAATTGCTTTTATCGACCCATTCCTCCAATTGGCCATTCCGAATTATTCCTATTTTATGGATGGATGCAGGAATTTCATTTACAGAAGTGGTCATAATCACTTGGATACCGGATTGTATGATGAGTTGAAGCAATCGATCAAAATCGCCTCTTGTGGCCACATCCAAACCTGTCAAGGGCATGTCCAACAAGAGCAGTTTAGGGTTTTTCAGCACCGCTGTGGCTAATCCAAGCCTCCTGGATTCTCCATTGGAAAGTTTGATCAAAGATTTATCAGCCAATTGATTCAAATTGAAAAGCTCCATTACTTTTTTCCGATCCCAATAACCCCGGATTGGCGCATTTACCTGGCACAGGTGTTCGGCTACCGTTGCGGCCTCCTCTGATTCAGAGCTGTTGAACCTTTGCTGGTAATAAAAATTCTGTTGGTTCGATTTGTTTTTAAAAGGGTACTTTTGGGTAACGATGGACATCAAGTCCCTAAAACTATTGATTTCCCCTTTTTCACTTTTATCCTGTTGGTAGTCCTTGGCAAATTCCCGAAAAATTTTACCTTCTACAATAGCTGTTCTACCCAATAAAGTTTCTAAAAAGGCTGTTTTTTCCTTTCCGGAGGCGGCCAAAATGGCCCAGGATTCACCGTTTTTAACCGTAAAATTTAGATTTTGGAAAAGGGTTTTTCCTAATTGTTTGATGGTAGCATTTTGAATACTCAAAAAAGCAACTTCGGTTTTCATAGGAAATTAGAAGGGAAGGATTATGGAATGATTCAATTTTAAAAATAAAATTATCAAATTGGAATTTTATCGGCGGTATTAATTCATGTTTTATTTTTAGAATCCAAAATAATGGTAACCGGACCATCATTGACCAAACTAACTTGCATATCGGCCCCAAATTCACCCGTTTCAACCGCTTTTCCAAGTTGAACACCCATTTCGCTAATACAAATCTCGTAAAGTGGGATGGCCACTTCAGGTTTTGCCGCTTTGATATAGGATGGCCGATTTCCTTTTTTCGTACTGGCATGCAGGGTGAATTGGGATATCAAAAGGATTTCACCCCCCATTTCTAAAATACTTCTGTTCATGACACCATTCTCATCCGGAAAGAGACGCATATTGACTGTTTTTCTACAAATCCAATCGATGTCATCCTGAGCATCTGCCTCCTCTATGCCCAAAAACAGCAACAGTCCCTGACCAATCCGGCTTTTAGGTTTACCGGCTATTAATACCTTGGATTCCTTTACCCTTTGGATGACAACAATCATGCTTTAGGAAATCATTTGATGCATTTCGGTGGATGATATGGTTTCATTGCCGGTCAGGCCATTTTCCAGGGCTTTTTTTACCATGGCTTTGGCCACCTGATGATCATATATGGGTTTGTATTTTTTAAATAAACCCAAAAAGGTAATTCCCCTCATCAGCACTTTCCCCACTTCTTCCCCCAGCCTGTTGGTTTTTCTGTTTCCCAATAATAACGAAGGCTGAAAAATACCGACGTATTTGAAATCTATTCGTTTCAGATCTTCTTCGATTTCTCCTTTTACTTTATTGTAGAAAATGGTAGACTGGGCATCTGCACCAATGGCACTGACATAAAGAAACTTTTCTGCCCCCAAACCAAAAGCCCAGCGTGCGAAATTAATTACAAAGTCATGGTCAATTTGGTAAAAATTATCCTTGGACCCAGCATCTTTAAGGGTGGTTCCCAAGGCACTGAAAACATGAATCAGGTGGGGCTGGGTCTGAATTTGTTTCACCAGGTTATGGTATTTTCCACCCAGGTCGTTTTCTTTTATTTTTTCGATGAGGTCCAGTTTTTCCAGCTTTTTAAAATCTACTTTTACCTGGATCAATTTGGAATGTTTAAGGGCCAATTCCCTCCGGCCCAAAGATATGACCCAATCATAAGCAGGGTGTTGAAATAATTGATGAAGCAGCTGGGTACCCACCAAACCCGAAGAACCTGAAATAATAGCAATTTGGCTCATAATTGATTTTTTTCCCATTCCAAAAACAAAGCAATATCTGACTGTATGCTTTTAAATATGGCCAATAAAACCGTAATGTCGTCCACATACCCAATGAAAGGAATAAAATCCGGTACAAAATCCAGGGGTAGGGCAAAATAAAACAGCCCCAAAACCAATAAGCCAAGCGTACGGTTGGAAAGTCCGGAATATTTTTTATTTAAATGTGATCTCATCATTCTGATAAAAACCTCCAGCTGGTATTTAACTTCTGCAAATGCCGGATTTTGGGAAACTTCCTTCCATTTTCGGGAAACCTTATCCACTAACTTTCTGACTTTTTGATCACATGATGCTATGTGTATTGCCCTGTCCATGTATAGGGCTTTGACCTTTTCAAATATATTCTGATCCTGCTTTTTTGAATCCATTTTATTGTTATTCTTCCTATAATAAATTTTCAAAATAATTAATCCTGAATCAGTGGTATCAATGTATTTTAAAAATACATTCTTAATTCAGATTTTATGCTTCTCAGGGCAATGGCCACCACATCCTGCTCCTGTTCCAATGACATCTGGAATATTTTCCGTGTCAGTTCAATGCTTTTGGCATTTCCCTCTGTTTGTTGGTAAGCCCTGTTGATCAGGGAAATGACCTGCTCCACCGCATTTCTGATATTTTCCCAAGTCTCATCTGTAAAATAAACCTGTTGGGATAGATTATGATTAAACTCATTCCTAACTTCTGAGATCAGAATACCATGCAGCTCTCCAGCAGAAAATTCGGGTTGATTGACCCTTCTTACCAGGTTATTGGGCATGATTCTCTCCAACAACAGGCAAAGCCTTTCTCCCGCCTGCAAGCGTATGGGAAGGACTACCTCTGTATTCCTGGTTTTTATTTCCAACCATTTCATTTCCTTTTCCTTCTTCAAAAATGATACCGCAATAATAAACATACCGTAAATTGCCAATCCTGCTGGTACAGTTAATTTTAAAAGTTCTATCAGAAATTCCATATCCGTTTGTTTTGTCCACCAATATCCAAAATATTGCCAAAATATGCTATGTACTCCCGATTTTTCTGACTTATTTTGGAACCAATGCCTGGTGAAAACTATTTATCCAACATGTTGATCCCAATAAAAATAACTGCTAAAGCCCATGAGGAAATCCGAAATATCATGGACCATAAAAATATCCCCGAGGGTTATGCATTGCGGGTAGGAATAAAGGGTGGCGGATGTGGGGGAGTATCTTATGCCCTTGGCTTTGACATGGCGAAAGAGGAGGATCAAAATTTCGAAATAGAAGGTTTACCCGTATTGATCGAGAAAAGGCATGTCATGTTTTTAATGGGCATGCAGGTGGATTTTTATGAGGGAAATGATGCCCGGGGATTTGTATTTACCCACCCTGACCTCCCAAAAAGACACGATACATAAGGGAGGCCATTCCCCAAAATAATCAGTTAATTTCCTCAAATCCATATTTCACTTTGGTCCAGAAAGCATCCAGAGCCATGATTCTTGGTTTTAAAAAGCCTGTTTGGTTTTGCTGATTTGGTGAAGGGGGTACATGGTATTCCTGATTACTGGTAATCTTCCGGGTAATTCACCTCCACCACAGAATAATTTACCACCCCCCCAATTGCCGGATTGTGTTTTTTTATCACAATCCGGATATGTCTTAAATTGGGGTAAGCTTTCAGAATGTCCTGAATCATCAAATGGGCAAGGTGTTCCAGAAGCTTCACCGGTTCCATCATATGTGCTTTTGCAATTTGATAAAGTTTAAAATAATCCACCGTTGATTTCAGATCATCGTCCAACATGGCCTTTTGAAAATCAGTTTCAACCTGTAAATCTACCGTAAACCTGTTCCCTAATTTTTTCTCTTCTGAAAATACCCCATGGTAGGCATGAAATTCAATTCCTTCTAATGCTACCTTTCCCATCAATCAAACTGATCAAAAAATGAACCGGATTGTTTATTGTTTTCTGGTTTTTTTTCTGACTGCTCTTCCTGAATATCCTCCTTTACCTCATCCATCTCGTCCGTCTCACTCCCTTTTGGCTCTTCTACCTCTTCTTGCTGATCTAAAGGGAGGTCTTCCTCCATCAAATTGGGATCAGGATCCAGGCCCTTTGCCGGTTGTTCCCATGTATAGGTATTGCCTTCTTCCTGATCCTGATGTTCGGGTTGATAATTCTCTTTTTTGGGTGGTCGGTCCTCCCTGCCCATAGAAGCATAATATTTGTCTTTGCGCTGAAGTTCTTTGATCATTCTGGAATGGGCAGAAATATCCACCTCTGAAAAGTCCTCCTGAATATGCTTTACATTCTCCAGGGTTTCTGAGGCGGTTTTTTTCAGGTTTTTCAGTAAACTATCCCTTTGTTTCATTAATTTTTCATAGCCTTCCACCAAAACTCCGATGTCCTCTTTCAGGTCCTCTATGATGTTTTTGGCTTGGGATTCGGCCTGATCCACCATATTCCTTGCCTTGTTTTTCGATTCAGCATTCAATGCATCTGCATTCATTTGAGCCTCTTTTAAGATCAGTTCGGCCGTCTTGTTCGCCTGTTTAATGATGCTTGCACCGGTATCCTCTGCGGTCTTTAGGGTTTTAAAAAGGGATTCTTCGACTTCCCTTAGCTTGGATGCCTCTTTCTCCGCCTGTTCATATTTCATGCGCAGCATGTTTTTCTCCTCTGTCATTTTTTCCCATTCCTGAGACATCAAAGTCAAAAAAGAAGTTACTTCATCTTTATCATATCCCCTGAAATGCTTTTCAAAGGTTTTTTGGCGAATATCCAAAGGTGTTATTTTCATTTTGTAAGTCTTTTCATAAAATTAAGATTTTTCAGGCCAACCTGTGATCGTCATTGGCAGTCTATCGGTATACCATCAGCCAGGATGCCATCATATTCCGCCCAGTCGGTAAATTAACTCGCCTCAATCAATAGGTCCCAAACCGTCACGGTGTGGTCATCACTTATGGCAATTACCCGTTGATTGTAGGACATCCAAACTACCTTATTAATAGAAGTGCCATGACCGGCATGCCTTGCCCTGTCAATGACCTTAAGTAATTTTTGGTTGCTGGCATCCCACAGTTTAATGGATTTATCCATGCTACAAGTTACGAAATATCTACCATCCTCCCGAAAGGAAAGGTAATTGATGGCATACATATGGGCTGGGATACTTTTTATTTCCGTAAAATTACCAGTTTCATAAAACTTAAGTTGCGCATCCCGTCCCCCACTCACCAAGGTAAGGCCATCAGGAGAAAAGCCCAAGGCAAAAACCGAATTGGTATGGGCCTTTAGTTGAATGATGGGTTTCCACCCATCCAATTCAAAAACCTTAACCGTATGGTCACTGGCACCAATGGCCAGCCATCTTTCTTTTGGATCCAGGGCCATCACTCTTAACTTTTGTTCACTGACCTTTATATGCTGAATCGGAGATCTTTCATTCATGTCCAGTACAACCAAGACCCCATCCCCGGTGGCCACCAGCAACCAATCATTTACTACCTTAATGTCAAATATGGCATTGGAGGTAATTTTAAGTGACCAGATTTCCTTATTTGTTTTCAGGTCTATGATATGAACTCCCTCAAAATTTTGACCAATAATCAGCCAATTCCTCACTTTGTCCACCGCCAATGCATAAACGGCATTGGGCACCTGGGCAAGAAGCAACCCGTCTTTCGGCCGGGAAAGGTCCCATTCCACCACCATGCCATCTCCTGATCCAGTATAAAATTTAGTGGCCTCAACCCCTTCAGTAAGGGCAAAAACAGAATGATTATGACCTGTCAGGGTGTGAAGTTTAGATACTTGAATTTTTGGCATATATTGCATCTTGTTTTATCACCCAGCTCTTTATGAGTCTATAATAACAATGCAAACAAAAATAGAAAAAATTAGCCCTTTATCTGCCTTTGCTGTAAACAATATTCATGAACTAAATGAAATCAACCTGGATTTTTTGAGTTTTAGGGAAAAATTATCCTATGCCAACATCAGTCATCAGCAGAAAAAAAAGGAATGGAGAGGAGCAAGGATTGCCATCAAGACCGCACTCGACAGTATACATTTGCCCTATCCTGGATTTTACAAGGACCAACATGGGAAGTCCCAGCCCATGGACGGATACGGCAATGTATCCCTGACCCATCATGAACATGCTGCAGCTGCCATTTTTCATAAAGAAATGCCCGTGGGCATTGATCTGGAGCAAATTAGAGCCAAAACGGTTCCCTTAGGCCCTAAATACCTTGACCCTTTGGAACTGGCATTTTTAGATTCCAATCCCTTTTTATTTACCATGGCCTGGTCTGCAAAAGAAACGATTTTCAAATGTCAGGGAAGAAAGGGGATCAGCCTAAGGAAAAATATTCTACTTCAGCCATTTTCAGAACAGGATCGAATCATAAAAGGAAAGGTATATGATACCGATTTTGCTGATCACTATTACCTGGTAAAAGTGGAAACGGAAAATGATATGATATTAACCTATACCATTTGGTAAGTAATTTTTATATTTGTTATAAAACTGCATGTTTCATGAGGTATTTTAGATGGTTTTTGATTTTCTTTTTAATGGCTAACGGGCTGTATGCCCAAAAAATTACCAATTTTGAACTGGTCGATGCCAATTCCGGAAATATTTTTTCTTTGGACCAACACAGGAATGCCTCAGCCATTGTCCTGGTATTTTCCAATCTCGGCTGTCCATTTTCAAAACTATATGAAGATAGACTCATCTCCCTCAACGGTAAATATGCCGCTTCCAATGTGATTTTTGCTATGGTCAACCCCCACTCCGGTTTAGAGGAAGAGGAAAATGAAGCATCTATGGCAAAAAGAGCCGGTCAAAAGGGTTATGGAATGCCATTCCTATCTGATCCTGATCAGAAGGTTACCAAAATGGCCGGAATGACCAAAATTCCGGAAGCATTGGTCATCTCATCCGGGCCTACAGGATTTTCCGTGGCCTACAGGGGAGCCATTGATAATAATGCCCAATCTCCGCAAAGTGTTTCCATGCCTTATCTTGAGAATGCCATAATAGACATTTTGGATAGAAAAAGACCCAGTCCTGCAAGTACAAGAGCAGTGGGTTGCAATATCAGGCTGCAACCTTAATTTTTATCCACAATTTTTAAAAGTTGCTTCACTTCAGCCACTTTATCCATTTCCCCAATTTTTTCAAAAGAAAAAATCAGGTTCCTCAAAGTTCTTTGAATAATGTCCATGTTCTCACAGGGCTCAAAATAGCTTGGGTTCGGCTCTAATTTTAAATGTTCAAGGTAATTATTGATATCTTTCTTGGTAAAAATCAAACCCTTATTAAAAGCATTAATATAAAAATGAAGCTTATCTGTTTTATAAGTAAGCACAAAGAGATTGGGGAGATTAACTCCGTATACAGGCATGCCCAACTTTTTTGCCACCAATAGATAAACTGAACAAAGGCCGATGGGATTGCCTTTTTTGGTTTCCAAAACGGTTTTCAACATGCTGTTGCCCGGACTGTGAAAATTCTTGGTGTTCGCTGAAAATTTCAGGTCATTGAACAGGACATTATTGACAATTCTGATCTTATCATAAGCCGGAAGCTCGCTCTTGAATGTGGTCCATACCTCAAAGTAAATCTGGTGCATGAGTGCATTCAATTGATCAAATTCCAACTCCGGATATAAATAGGTGTTGATGATCCAGAGTCCCTCCAGTAATTCTCTGTCCTTAGAAAGCGTCCATTGTTCCAACCGTTGCTTAAGCAAGGTAATTTGTAGCTCATGGACTAATTCTTCAATTTCCTTTTGCAGTTTCGGGTTAAATGAACTTTCCCATTTGTTTTCCAAAAAAGGAATGATTTCATTTCCCAGTGACATTATCCTATCTTTCACATGCTCTTTGATTTCCTGATCGGAATCTTCCAACAATGACACCAAAGCATTCAATTCTCTTTCTGTAAGTTTTTTCTCCATGAAATAGAAACCTGCGATGTTTAAACCTTTAAAATTAACGATTTTTTATTACTTAGGTTTGAATCAGGCCGGGATTAAACTTTTCCTTAATGGGCGCATGGTTGGCCGCTTCAATACCCAGACTGATCCATTTTCGGGTTTCCAAGGGTGAGATCACGGCATCCAGCCATAAGTGTGATGCTGCATAATAGGGACTTAGGGTTTTCCTGTACTTTTCTTTAATATCACCCAACAAAGCTTCTTCCTCCTTTGCGGAGATCCTTTTTCCTGATTTTTTAAGCCCGGAAACTTTTATCTGCCATAAGGTATTTGCTGCCGCGGCCCCACTCATCACCGCCATTTGACCTGTAGGCCATGAACATATTAGCCTTGGGTCAAAGGCTTTTCCGCACATAGCGTAATTGCCAGCTCCATAAGAGTTTCCAATGATTACCGTAAATTTGGGCACCACGGAATTGGCCATGACACTGACCATTTTTGCACCATCTTTAATAATCCCGCCATGCTCGGCCTTACTGCCCACCATGAAACCACTCACATCATGAAAAAAAACCAGCGGGATTTTTCTTTGATTACAGATCATCATGAACCGTGCTGCCTTCTCAGAGGAATCAGAATATATTACGCCGCCCATTTGCAATTCACCGCTCCTTGTTTTGACCGTTGTCCTTTGGTTCGCCACAATGCCTACCACCCAACCATCTATTCTTGCTGTACCACAGATCAGGGTTTTGCCGTAATCTTTCTTATATTCCCGGAATTCAGAATCATCCACCAACCGTTCCAGAATGGCACGCATATCGTATGGCCGCACCCTGTCAGTAGGAAGATAACCTAATATTTCCGCTGTCGGTTTGGAAGGTATTTTGGACAATTTCCGATTGAATCCAGCTTTGGGAAAATCGCCCAAAGTGTCAATGATCTCCTTAATTGCCGCTAGACAGGTCTCATCATTTTCATACTTATTGTCCGTAACACCGGAAATTTCACAATGGGTGGTGGCACCTCCCAAAATTTCATTGTCTACGACCTCACCAATGGCTGATTTCACCAAATAGGATCCCGCCAGAAAAATGCTTCCAGTTTTATCTACTATAAGGGCTTCATCCGAAAGTATAGGAAGGTAGGCCCCGCCGGCTACACAACTGCCCATGATTGCCGCTACCTGGACAATGCCCATAGAGGACATTTTGGCACTGTTTCTGAACTGCCTTCCAAAGTGTTCTTTATCAGGAAAAACCTCGTCCTGTAAGGGAAGAAATACCCCGGCGCTATCCACCAGGTAAATGATGGGTAGCAGGTTTTCCATAGCAATTTCCTGCGCCCTGAGATTTTTTTTTGCGGTCATGGGAAACCAGGCTCCGGATTTTACGGTAGCATCATTGGCCACAATGACACAAAGCCTCCCTTTTACTTTTCCCAATAGGATCACCACACCGGCAGATGGACAGCCTCCCTCCTCTTCATAAAGCCCTTCCGCGGCAAGTGCACCAATTTCCAGATAATCACCTTGCGGATCCAATAAAAAACTGATCCGCTCTCTGGCAGTTAATTTCCCTTTTAGGTGTTCTTTCTTGATTTTTTCCTCCCCACCCCCGGATTTGACCGCGGCAAGCTTTTTTTGAAGCTCATCCAGTAATGCTGTGTTTTGAACTTCAAACTCTTTAAATGATTCATCCATATGGAAAAATATTAAATGGCTTCAATTTCTTCCTTATAGGCTTTGATGGCCCTGAAGATGGCAGAGGCCATGTAAGTCTGTCCGTTTTTGCTATTCAGATAACGTTCCTCATTGAGGTTGGAAAGAAAACCTGTCTCTATTAAAACACTCGGCATACTAGTGGTCCACAACACATAAAAAGGAGCCTGTTTTATCCCTCTTGAATGGCGGTTTACACGGTTAGAGAAGTCATTTTCAACTTTTTCCGCCAGGGACAGGCTATTGGAAAAATAGGCCTTTTGCATCAGGTTAAAGACCATATAGGATTCGGGCGACCGGGGATCAAAACCTTCATAATTTTCCTGATAGTCGTCTTCCAAAAGGATGACTGCATTCTCTCTTTTTACAATTTCAAAATTGGCTTCCATGTTTTTGCTCCCCATCACAAAGGTCTCCGTACCGTACACATTTTTTGAGGAAGTCGCATTACAATGGATGGAAATAAAAAGGTCCGCCCTGTTTCTATTGGCAATATTTGCCCTTTCTTTTAATTCAATGAATTTGTCTGTTTTTCGGGTATAGATTACCTCCACCTCCGGCAATAACTCCTGCACATAGCCCCCTACCTGCATTGCCAGAGCCAGAGTGACGTCCTTCTCCCTGGACGTTTTACCTATGGTGCCGGGATCCTTTCCACCATGACCTGCATCTATGACAATCCGTCGTATTTTGTAGTCAAATGCCCTCTCCCCGACAGGCAGGTAGCCACATAAAACCAGAGCAAAAGACATCAATGAAATTATAAGAATATTTTTCGACTTGGTTCGTTCCATAAACGTTAATAACCTTAACTTTACGCGAAATTTAAAAATTTTTAAAGCAAACAGAAATAATCGGTGGATTATATTAAGCTCGTTTTTCTTTCCATAAGCACTGTTTTCCTATTCAACCATGGGCTTTTTGGACAGGAAAATGGCAATAGACCCCCGGAAAAGGACTTTTCCTTTCCCAACCTCCCCATTGGACAAAAGGCATTGTCAGATACCCTTATGCCCAGTCTTCCGGATAGTATTCTTAACATTTCCAAGGCAGAACTTGATTCCGCGATAGCCGAAGAAATAGGAGACATTGAAACTACTATCAATTATTTTGCCGAAGACAGCATCGTCTCCGATTTCTCCCAAAATAAAGTTTACCTGTACAATAAAGCCTGGTTCGAATATGGTAATATACGCCTGGATGCCGATTATATTGTCATCGATTGGGAAAACAGTGAATTGTATGCTTCCGGACTAGCGGATAGTCTAGGGGTAAAGCAAGGACCACCTGTATTTAAGGAAGGTGAAAGTACCTATGAAATCCGAAAGGATATGCGATACAATTTCGAAAGCCAAAAAGCCATCATTTCTGATGTAGTCACCCAACAGGATGAGGGTCTGCTAAGGGGGGAAACCGTAAAAAAAGATAATGATGGTTCCGTTTACCTCAGTCAAGGATTTTATACAACCTGTGACCTGGTAGAACCCCATTGGCATATTGCTTCCTCAAAAATAAAATCCATTAGAGGAAAACATGTGATATCCGGCCCCTTTAATCTCTATTTTAATAATATCCCTACCCCTTTGGGGCTTCCTTTTGGGATCATTCCGGACACACCTGAAGAGCAGGCCTCCGGCATCATCATTCCCTCTTATGGAGAGGAACAGGCCCGCGGATTTTTTCTGAGAGATTTTGGCTATTACTTTGCCTTGAATGATTATATCCATTCCAGGGTCACCGGGGAACTTTATTCAAAAGGAGGATATGGGGTTAAAACGGCCTCTGTTTACAACAAAAGGTACCGCTTCAGGGGTGGGTTTAATGTCGATTACCAAAAATTTCAAAGTCCGGAAACTGCCGAGGTTCCCTTGGAATATGATGCTTTTTGGTTTAGATGGAACCATACACCCGAAAGCAGGGGTAATTCCCGATTTTCTGCCTCAGCTAATTTTGGAACAAAATCATACAATGATAATGTCCTGAACCAAACGAATTTCCAACAAAATACCCAGTCGGACTTTTCTTCAAATATCTCCTACAGCAAAACCTTTGTGGGCACTCCTTTCAGCATGTCTGCCAATTTAAGGCATTCTCAAAACCAGGTGACTGAGGAGGTAAATCTACTGCTTCCGGATGTGGCCATCAACATGAACCGGCAAAATCCTTTCCGAAATGTTAATTTTGAACCTTTAAAAACCCTTAACATTGCCTGGAATTTTAATGCACAGAACTCCATCAGCAACAGGATCACACCGGAATTGGGTATTGATCCCAACCTGCAGCAGGAACTGGAGGAGCTGGGTCAACCCACAAGCCCGGATATTCGGGCCTTTACATTCGCCAATCTGCCCCAATTACTGAGGGATGCGGAAAACGGGTTCAGGCACACCGTCCCCCTATCTTCCAATTTTTCCTTATTCAGTTTTTTTACAGGTACGGCATCCATGAATTTTACAGAACTATGGTACCTTGACCGCATCAATTATTATTATAACCCCGAGGAGGAAAGGCTGGACAGAATTTTGGAAAGTGGATTTTCCAGAGTGGGCTACTACAATTCCTCTTTTAACCTGTCCACCAATATCTATGGTTTTTATACCTTTAAAAAAGGGTCTAAAATTGAGGCCATCCGTCACCATATGCAACCCACTTTTGGATTCAGTTCCACACCTGATTTTTCTGATCCCAAATATGGTTTTTACCAGGAGGTCCAGACCAGTGGGAGCGGAAGGATTCAAAGGCTCTCCCGGTATCAGGGATTTATTTATGGAGGTGCGCCCATGGGTGAATCCAAATCCCTGAGCATCAATATCCGGAATGTGGTGGAAGCCAAGGTACTGGTAGATTCGGATACTGCGGAAGCTGAAACCAAAAAAGTACCTATACTACAGACCCTGAATATTTCCACCAATTATAATTTTGCCGTGGATTCTTTCAACCTGGCACCAGTCAACATCAATACAAGAACTTCCTTGTTTGATAACAAGCTATCCGTCAACCTATCCGCTACCTTCGACCCCTATGCCGTGGGTACCTTCGCCCAGGGAGAACAGCAAACAACTACCAGAAGAATCAATGATTATGCTTTCAGGAGAGGACAGGGGCTGGGGACCATCAGAAGGGCCTCTCTGAATATCAACGGCAGTATCAATCCCAGCAAAACCGAGCAATCTCCGGGAGAGGTGCGGGATGAGCTGACCAATGAATTCCTGAATCAGGGAGGTCAAATGGATGAATTTGTAGAAAATGAAATCAACAGGATTGCCAATGATCCCAGCCAGTATATAGATTGGTCCATTCCGTGGAACATGAATTTTGGCTACAACCTGAGCTATAACAAGGCTGCATCCGGCAATACGAACATTACCCAGGCCATCAATATTTCAGGGGACTTAAGCCTATCTGATAAATGGAAGATCAATTTTAATTCCGGCTATGACGTGGCAGCAGCCAGGATGACCCAAACCATGATCGGCATCGCCAGGGACCTTCACTGCTGGCAAATGAATGTAAACTGGGTGCCGTTCGGCCGGTTCACTTCCTATAATGTTGATATCCGGGTAAAATCAAATATCCTTAAGGATCTGAAGGTCTCCAGAAGGAGGTCATTCTTTGACAGTTTTTAGTTGCCTATTTTTTTATGGAAGGAATAATCTCTTTCTACCAAACATATTCTTGTTTTATAATGCTTGTACCATTGCGTTTTCCCTTTTTCCTGTGCAATGAGGTGCTCGGTATGCAATTTCCATTTTCTGATAGAATCCAGATCTTTCCAATAAGAAACCGTTATGCCTAAAATGTTTTCCAGCCCAATGAGAAAGCGGAATATTCCAACACCAATTATGTGTTGCTCACCTATATTGTAGAAGAAATTGAAGAAGCGGCCTTTTCCAAGGTTCTGGAAAATCGCATCACCCAAGCCTTAAGTCTGGAAAACACCTACTACGGCAGTAAAATCAGGAAATGACCCGCATTGAGGACAATTTCGGGATGGGTTTGGTCAGGATTCCTTTTTATGACAAGTCCGCTTTGGGGCACAATGGCGGCATTGACGGTTTTTTGTCCAGCGCCGCTTATTTTCCGGAAGAAGAGGTGTCCATTGCCTATACCACCAATGGGGTGATCCTGCCAATGAATGACATCATGATCGGTGCATTGAGTATTTATTTCAACAAGCCATATACGCTTCCTGAATTCAGGGAAAGCTTACAACTCTCCAGCGAAGAACTGGATGTTTACTTAGGAACCTATAGTAGCCCGGAGTTCCCCCTTAAGATAACCATTTCCAAAAAGGGAAATACCCTGATAGGCCAGGCTACCGGACAGCCATCTTTTCCCCTGGAAGCTTATGATGCGCATGTATTTAAGTTTGTTCAGGCCGGATTGACACTTGAGTTTTTTAGTTTGGTTTTATAAATATTAAGGATGAAAGCGCATCAAACCGGGGACTTTGCCATTTTTTTATGGTACCGGTACCGAATCCCTTTTTCAATGGAAACAACCACAAACAAAACCAAAGCGGTACCAAGAATTCTGTACCAGGTTTCCAGGCGTATAGGGCTGGTATTGAACATGCTATTCATTACAGGGGTATAAATAAACAGCAGTTGGAAAAAAGTCATGGTACCAATACCGTAATACACCCAGGGGTTGGTAAAATAACCGATTTCCTTTAAGGGCCTTACTGTGGAGCGACAAGTGATGAGGTAGGCCGCTTCCAAAAAAACAAATACCGTGGTGGCCACCGTTTGCCCATAGGAGGGGGAATGCTGCAGCACTTTAACTTCATAAAGGTATAGTCCAAATGCAGCAATCATCATCAGAAAACCAACCAACAGGGTGCGCATCACCAGATCGGTGGTCAAAAGAGGGAGGCTTGTTGGTCGTGGAGGCCTATCCATGATACCGGGTTCTTTGGGTTCAAAGGCCAACATTAATCCCAACAAAATTGCAGTGGTCATATTGATCCAAAGCAACTGCACGGGCAATATGGGAAGTTGGGCTCCCAGTACCACGGCAGCAAGGATTACCAGCCCCTCACCAAGGTTGGTGGGGAGGGTCCAGACAATAAATTTTGTCAGGTTATCGAAAACACCCCTTCCTTCTTCCACCGCACCTTCTATGGAGGAGAAATTGTCATCGGTCAAAACCATGTCAGAAGCATCCTTGGCCACATCGGTTCCCGTAATCCCCATGGCCACGCCAATATTGGCCTGCTTTAGTGCCGGTCCGTCATTTACGCCGTCACCTGTCATGGCGACAATATTACCTTGTTCCTGCAGGGCCTTTACCAGCCTTAATTTCTGATCCGGTGAAACGCGGGCGAAAACGGAGACTTCTGACGCTACTTCGGCAAATTGCTCCTCATCCAGCTTTTGCAGTTGCTTACCAGTTATAGAGAGGAGCTTCCCATTTTCCCGCTTTCCCTGCAACCCGATTTGTTCCGCAATGGCAGCGGCTGTAACGGCATGATCTCCGGTAATCATTTTGACGGTAATCCCAGCTTTTAGGCATAAGGCGACGGCTTCAATGGCCTCCTCGCGTGGGGGATCGATCATTCCCTGAAAACCCAAAAACACCAAATCGGTAAGGATATCATTATGATCGATGTATTGCATGTTTTGGTCGGTCTCGAGCATGGCAAAACCCAATATCCTTAATCCCTGGACCGCCATAATTTCCACTCTGTCCAGCAATGCATCCTGATCCAGCGGGACTAGCTTTCCCTCTTTGTCCAACTGGTGGGTACATCTTTCCAATACGGCCTCAGCCGCACCTTTCAAATAGATTGTGGGGTTTTTTCCACCATTCAGAGTAGCCATGTACTGTTGTTCGGATTCGAAAGGGATGGTGCTGAGCCTGGGAAAGGACTGTTCAAGGTCCTCTTTTTGGTAGCCTGCTTTGTGGGCTGCCACCAACAAAGCGCCTTCTGTGGGATCACCTTCTACCTCCCATGCCCCGTTTTTTTCGGTAACGGCACTGTCATTGCAAAGCATTCCTGCCCGAAGGGAATGAGCCAAAGCGGGAAAATGGGATGGATCTATCTTTTTCCCCTCATATACTATTTCTCCCGAGGGCTGGTAGCCCAGCCCGGTGACTTCAAAAAGTTGTTCCCCGGCATAGATCTTTTGTACCGTCATCTGGTTTTCCGTGAGGGTCCCGGTTTTATCGGAACAGATCACATTGGTGCTCCCCAGGGTTTCCACCGCCACCAATTTACGGATGATGGCTTTCCTTTTGGCCATCTTGGAAACACCTAATGCCAGCATGATGGTCACGGCTACCGGCAAACCCTCAGGTATGGCGCCAACAGCAAGGGCAACGGCCACCATAAAGATTTCTTCGAATTTTTCCCCCCGCCACAAACCCACCAACATCAAAATGGCTGCCAGACCGATAATCACCCATAGCAGCAAATGACTGAAGGACTTTATTTTTAAAGTAAGTGGTGTATCAAGGTCTTGTGCACTGGCAATAGATTGTTGGATTTTACCTACTTCTGTTTGGTCACCGATCGCCACAACGATACCCCTGCCCTGTCCATAGGTGACATTGGTAGACGAAAAACCCATGCAAAACCGATCACCCAGTACATTGTCCTTGGGTATGGGTACCGTATTTTTTTCCACTGCCACGGATTCCCCGGTCAGAGCAGACTCATCTACTTTGAGATCACGTTCTTCAAAAATCCTAAGGTCGGCAGGAAATTTATCCCCCGACTGTACCAAGACGATGTCACCGGGCACAAGGTAAATGGCATTGATTTGTTTTTTCTTCCCATCTCTAAGAACGGTGCTGCGGCTGGTCATGCTTTTTGAAAGGGCATTAATAGCCTGCAGCGCCCGGGTTTCCTGTATGTAGCCAATGATGGCATTAATGAGCACTACCCCGAAAATGACGGATGCATCAATATGTTCTTCTAAGACCAAAGTCACTGCTGTGGCGCCCAACAACAAATAAATCAGGGGTTGGTGAAACTGCAGTAAAAACCGCATTAGTGCACTTTGCTGTTTTTTTTGGGTTAGGATATTCTTGCCATATACAGACCTCCTTTTTTCTACTTCAGAAGCGTTTAAACCGATCTTTATGGAAACTTCAAGCAACGCAGCTACTTTATCTGCATGCAAATCGTGCCAACTGTGGTTATTTTCCAAGTGTATAAAATCCAATTTTAAACATCAATTGATCAGTCTTCTTACCAGAGGGTACCGATTAAAAATCGGATGAGATTTCTTGGAACAAATTATAGGTTTTAATTATTATCCCGCCATCAACATAAATAATCATCATATTAATCCCCCAATGGTATATTACTGCTTTTTATTTTCCAACCTTCCTCATTAAAATCCCTTACTATTTTTCAAAGCCTCATTAAAATTAAAACGCCCTTTACTTTTCACATTAAGCTCTCTATATTATTACCCATTGATGGAGATATCGGCCTTTTATGTTTGAATGAAAAATCAGGTAAAAACAAAGGTTAAATACTCCTTTTCTGTTTGATCCCAAATAGGTCCAGCTATTTAAGGGGAATTTTTTTGAGTTACTTTTAACTATTTACAAATATATTTGATAATTTGAGATACAGTATGACCAAAATCATTTTTTTTAATGATTAACATCTTCTGAATTTATCTATTATGACACGAACTTTAGGAAAAGGTTTAAAGCTTACTTAAATCATTAAATGGAAGTCATTGGTTGGATTATTCATAATCTTGGGACTTATTTTATGGACCATTTTTATGCCAGTTTTTCTATTGGTAGATACCCAATAAAACCAGTATCAACTTTCCCAGGTTGGGACATTCCATCTTTCCTTTAATCCTGGAGAGAAACCTCTTTTTAAGTTGAAGCTTTTTGGAATTTTAATCCCACAATCAAAAACAAACGAAAAATCAAATGATAAAAAAAAACCATTTGTTAAAAGATCCAATCACGCCTGGATATTTCTCATAAAGGGCTTGTTTAAAAGTGTAAAGATAAAAAATCTGGTGGGTTCATTTGATTTGGATGATGTAGTGCTTCATTCTCAATTTTATGCCATTATCCCATTAATAAACCAAGGTAATATCCAGATTACATCCAACCTTGACAACAACTACCCGATTGAACAGACATCATTGGCCACAATTCTGGATTTTGAAATATATTTCGTCTTAAAATCAGCCATTATTTTCTGTTATATTTCGTAGTTTTTTCGCGTTTGAGGTAATAATGCGATGCATATTATTAAAATTCCTAAGCATAAATAAACGGTATGAATAATATCCACCGAATTAAATATCAATGTTTGAATGTTTATCCATATGATCTGTCCAAATCCAATGTAAACTGCAAAAGTCCACGCAAAATGATAATCGTAAAGTAAATTCAACTTATTGAACAATTTACTTTCCGGTTTTTTAATCAATCCGTAAATGGGAAAAATTCCAAATGTTGTAAGCAAAATTATACCCGGAATGAAGTAAGATTTGAAGGGTGAATTACTTATTAGTTCCGTGGGCATATTGAAAAAAGAACCATCTGGACTAATAATTAATACGATGCCGCCGTAAAATGCGCCAAGGGAAAGAAATCCCAGAAGTGCGATAAGAATTGATTGGAAAATTCGATGCTGTTTCATAATAATTGATTGAAGGAACATCACCTGTTTAAGCAAACACCCAAGCTTCCCGTATAAGTGTGAGGAAGGATTCCATAATAAACACCATTTGCATGCCTATCGCACCTACCTTTATAATGGATGACCCAGTTTTTTATGCTGAGTTGTCCTGATGAAGTGGCAGCGTTAGGGATGTGAATAATTTTTGCTATCACCATCACCATGACTCCAGAAAATTTTCAGGGGAGTCGGGCGCTGTTCCGCCTGTTGTCCTGTTTGAAATCCAATAAAATCCCAAAAAGGAAGCATTTCTGTCCTCTTTAGGCTTGACTTCAGATTTCAAATTATAGTTCCATAAATACAAACTAAAGGTTTTTATCTGTCAAGACTGCTTAAAATCCCCCCATAAAACGCTTTTGCCTCTTCCAGCCGGGTGATGATCCCCCCATCAACTTCGGCCATGGCTCTGGTCTCTTCCTCAATCAATCGGATTGATGCCAATTGCCTGGCGATAATATTAGGGGCTTTTTCCGGGTGCCAGGTCGGCTGTCCGTCGATGACAAAGTATATCGGGGTGGTATGGGCAACTGCCCCATTGTCACAATACACTGCAGCTGATAGCCATTGACTCTGATTCAAAGTATGCGGTAAGTCTATTTGGAGTGAATCTGCGCGTTGAGGATTGGTCTTTTCCATTACCAGGCCGTCATTATTGTATACCGCCACTCGCTCGATCGTGCCGATAGATGCATTGGAGAGAGCCTTTATGCTCAGATTGGTTAGTGTTCCCTTGCTGTGGGTGATCTCTGTGCCTGGAAGATTTCCATCTGCTTCGAGGAACAGTGCCGGCCCGTTGGACACAAAAGTATGTCCATTTTTCAGTCCTTCGAACCAGGAATCTGCAGAGAAAGTGTTACCGGTAAACACAAAGGTGCGAACCTCGCCAAGCGTGGATCCCCAGGGTATGTCGCTACCTGCTGCAGCTGTAATGCGGAAGCCAAGGTTCAGGTAGTCGTAGTAATCCATGGTATTGATCCTGGAAAACTGGAGCAACTCCACAAAGTCTATTTGTTCAGTGGTGATATACCAGGGAAAACCTCTTGGCAGGCCGGTACCGTTCCATGAAAAGTGTGCATAACCTACGATGGCACCGGGTTGCAGTTGCAGTTTCTCGAATACCAGGTCATAATAGTTGTATGTCGAAGTGTCCCTAACCATCTGTTCAATGTTTAGCCCAATGATATGCCCGAAGGTGCTTCTTGGATCTTCCTGACCGGATACGATGCAGATGTTATCCTTACAAGTCCTGAAATTTTCACCAAAACCTTCTTGCTTAAAATCGGTCCCTAGATGATGGCCCATCTCTAGGACGTTGACAAGGTGTACATCTTCCGCACGCGCATATTCCAAAAGGAAATCCTTAAAGGCTTGTTCCGTTGTGGGGTGGTGAACGTGTACATCGCCGGAATACCATCCCTGTGCAGGCAGATCGATCCAGCGATGCATGGAAAAGGTCTTTGTCGCTTCACCACCTCCACTTACGATCGTGAATTCTTCATTGATGGGGATGTACTCAGTACCATGTTCCAGACTAATCCGCCAGTTGCCAGGCGGGAGAGTAATGGAAAAGTCGCCAGATGTTTGGTAAGCCACCGGCTCTTTCCAGTGGGGAATAGAGGGAAGGGTATCATAGACGAAACTCCGATCCTCGTTGTTGCCCAGCCCGTTCATCTTTCGAATTGGTCCGATCCAGTTTTTACCGCTATGGAATGCAATTCCACGATAGAAATCGCTGGTGTGGGACACCGAATCCGGGATGGTTGCAGCTGGAGGAATACGAACCTTACCATCAGATACGCTGGTGATACAGGCCATGACCGGGGTAATTTTGCCTGTTGTCGCCTCTATCACACGAATGTTAATCCGCTTACCTTCATGCGGCTCAGTGCAACTGTAAAGACATAGCACAAAGATAACTAATATGCAATTATTTTTCATGTGTTGTCTTTTTATTGTAAAAAATTCAGAAGGCAAAATCCAAATCCCTTCCGGAAGACTTTTTTTTAAATCCCTTTTTCATGATCATGGTCGCAAATTATATTCCTTGCTAACTTCATTAATAATTCAAGTTCATCAACTTTATCACGGATTTTTAAATCCCTAGGTATCAAAAATGATAACTTCATGATTGTGATTTATCTTTAATAATAACCGAAGGGAGATGGTTGACTAAAGAAACACCGTAACCCAGGCACCATTTCTGAAAACGCTTCAAACAAATGATAGGACAATATAATACTTTAGTCCTAGAAAACTTTTAATAGTAAAAATGATTTTCAAAATTATAACTCATCTGTTTTCCAGCCAGATGAGAATTCGGGATACGCCATCACCAATTATTTTTTGCTTACTCCGCCCACAATCCTGATGATCTGATTACCAACCAATAAAAAGGGAAAGAACACCTTAAGCCCATTGACGATAAATTGATTGCCGAAATCATGAAGTTTGGAAAGGATATCCAAATTGCTCCCAAAAAGGCGAACGTGAGTATAAGAAGGAAAAAACAATTTGCTCTGCTTCAACCTGCTACAAAATCCCGGTTTGAATTTAGGATAAATCAAAAAGGGCAGGCACCCGATGATAGAATTGGAGGCTATCCACTCAGCCAATGCCATGTGTTCTCATTGAATCAACCTCACCCAATCTGAAAATCCTAAGGTCGGCAGGAAATTTGTCACCTGACTGAATCAGGAATATGTCTCATGGCACCAGATCAACGGCATCGATTTGCTTTTTCTTACCATCCCTAAGAAAGAAAACAAAATCACCTGGTTCAACGCCCAAAACCTGAGAAATCCCGAGAATACCCTATCCATTACGGGGTTGCCTTCCGGAGAAAAGGTAATCAGCATTGATTATCGGCCTGCTACCGGCCAACTTTATGATCTTGGAATTTCCAGTAGGCTTTACCTTATCAATGAGCAATCAGGTATGGCCACTGCTTTGGGAGAGGGATCCTTTTCTCCCGGGATTATGGGAGATAATGCATCCATTGATTTCAATCCTACTGTGGACAGAATCAGGTTGGTAACCAATACAGGACAAAATTTCAGGCTTCACCCTGATTTGGGCACCGTTGTGGCCATTGATGGTGATTTGAAACCGGGTGATCCCTGGGTGAACGGTGCCGCTTATGCCAATAATATTCCCAATGCTGCCACCACTGAATTATTTGTTCTTGACAGTAAGATCAACAAACTGTTCAAGCAAGATCCACCAAATGAAGGTGAATTGGAAGAAATAGGGGACTTGGGAACCAGTATCAACTCAGGAAATTGTTTTGATATTGGCAGTGATTCCGGCATGGCTTATGCTTTGGTTAAAGCCGATGGATCTTATGGTATCTATACGGTTAACCTGCATACGGGGAAAATAACCAGAACGGCTGATTTTAAATTTGATGTGGTATCCATGTCAGTCGGTTGAGGCTTTTAACAGGCTTATTTATCTCTTCAGGATATACTATGCGACTTTTACCTGGGGTATTTTTTAATATGAGGAAAGGGGAATTCATTTTCATAATAAGAAATTGGTGGCCTCCATTCTTTCCAAAAATAAAGGCTGTCCATTGATTGGGCAGCCTTTATTTTCCTGCATAAATATGTTTACCTATGTTTACCATATTCTCACCCTGTCCTCAGGGGCCATGTACATATCATCACTTTCAGTTACCTCAAAGGCCTTATAAAAAGCATCCACATTAACCAGAGGTCCATTGGCCCGGTATTGTGCAGGAGAATGGGGATCGGTTTGGATTTGGGTGCGCAAAGCTTCATCCCTGCTTTTAGTTCGCCAAACTGTAGCCCATGAAAGGAAAAAGCGTTGTTCAGGTGTAAACCCATTGATTATTCCGGGACGTCCATTTTCTTCCAGATGCTTCTGCAAACCATCAAATGCGACCAAAACACCTCCTAAATCACCGATATTTTCACCCAATGTCAAAGCGCCCTTGACTCTTAGGCCTGTGAGCGGCTCATATTGGTCAAATTGGTTGACCAGTTTACCGGTCCGTTCACGGAAATTTTCCAGATCTTCCTCCTGCCACCAATTGTCCAAATTGCCCTGGGCATCATAACGGCTGCCCTGGTCATCAAAGCCATGGGAAACTTCATGGCCGATTACAGCCCCTATTCCGCCATAATTCACCGCTGCATCGGCTTTATAATTATAAAAGGGCGGTTGGAGAATCCCGGCCGGAAAGACGATTTCATTCCAGGTGGGATTGTAATAGGCATTCACCGTTTGGGGAGTCATAAACCATTCTTCCCGGTCTACAGGTTGGCCTAGCTTGGCCAGATTTTCCTCAAACCTGAATTGGGAAGCATTCAATACATTTTCGAAATAAGAGGCAGTTTCGGGGTCCCCACTAACCTCCAAACCTTTATAATCTTTCCATTCGTCCGGAAAACCGATTTTCACTGAAAAAGTGGAAAGTTTCTCCATGGCCCTCGTTTTCGTACTGTCGGTCATCCAATCAAGGTTCATGATCCTTTCTCCCATGGACTCCAAAATGTTGTCCACCATCTCCAAAGCCTTGTCTTTGGCTTCCTGGGGAAAATATTCTTGGGTATACAAAAGGCCGATGGCCTCACCTGCAGCAGCTTCCGTACTGCCCAACACCCTTTTCCATCGCACTCTCATTTCTTCGGTTCCCTGTAATTCCCTGCCATAAAAATCAAAATTGGCTTTTACCAGTTCATGGGTTAAATAGGGGGCAGAACGGTCTATCACCTTCCAGGAAAGATAGGCTTTCCAGGCGTTCAGTGGCATGGTAGCAATGATGTCTTCCAATTCCTCCATAAACTTTGGCGTGGATACAATCAATTCATCTGTATCGGCATGGATCTCCCGCAGATAAGTCTTCCAGTCTATGGAAGGGGTCAATTCATTCAATTCCACTGCCGTGTATTTGTTGTACCTGTCCTCAGCGTCGCGCATTTCAATCCTGGTTTTGCTTGCCCTTGCCAGTCTTGTTTCCAGTTCCAGTATTTGGGAAGCGGCTGTTTCCGCCTCCTCATTTTCCCAACCTGCCAGTTGAAACATTTTGTGAATATGTTGCTGGTATTTGGCTTTGATTTCTTTGAATTTTTCATTGGTGTCATCCACATAATAATCCCTGTCCGGAAGACCCAGACCGCCTTGGGAAAGGTAAAGCGCATTGTTTTCCGAGTCCTTTGCATCGGTATTCACACCCAATCCAAAAAATGCCCCCATACCAAAGGGCTGTTGCCATTCCAGGTAATCTTGTAGGCTGGCCCTGTCCTGAATATTTTCTATGCCATTCAACCAAGGCTGTAAGGGGGCCAACCCTTTTTTCTCTGCCAATAGCGAGTCCATCCCTATGGTATAAAAATCAATGGCTTTCCTTTGATCGGATCCAGCCGGATAAGCTTCCGGATTTTCTCTGGCTTTTTCCAACACGGTAAGGACCGCGTCAAGGTTGAATTCGCGGAGTTCATGGAAGCTTCCCCACCTTCCCTGATCACCAGGGATTTCGGTTTCGTTGATCCAATTTCCGTTAACATAAAGAAAAAAATCGTCCTGAGGACGAATGGTGGAATCCATAAAGTCCCTATTGATGGCTACTACCTCTTCAACTTCCTGTTTCTCCCCGCCTGGGGAGCAAGCCAATAAAAGGCAAACTGCCGCTAAATGGCCCCACTGAGTTTTGATGCTTGATTTCATTTTAACAATACCTTTCCTTACTCAATTCCTGCCACCCATTTCTCGACCTCTTCCTTGCTTGGATTGGGTGCTTCCAATTTCATTTTTTTTCTTTTTCCACAAACATCGTTGAAGAGCTTGCTCGGGTTTTGGGATTTTAGCTGCTCCATGGTATGGATATTCAGTTCCCTGATGGCAGGGACCAGTCTGGGATGGATCCCCACAGCAATGAAATCATCATCGGTGGCCACCTGGATTATTTTCTCGGGTTTCATCTGTGGAAAGAACAGAACCTCCTGGATGGTGCTTTTGTTGGTCATTAACATGCACAATCGGTCAATACCTATGCCCAATCCGGAGGTGGGCGGCATGCCGTATTCCAGGGCACGGAGAAAGTCTTCATCCATGGCCATGGCCTCAGCATCTCCCCTGGCTGCCAGCTTGAGCTGGTCCTCAAAGCGTTCCCTTTGATCAATAGGGTCATTCAGCTCCGTATAGGCATTGGCAATTTCTTTTCCATTTACAAATAGTTCGAAACGTTCCACCAAACCTGGTTTTTCCCGGTGTTTTTTGGCCAATGGGGTCATTTCAATGGGGTAATCCGTGATATAGGTGGGTTGGATAAGGTGGTCCTCCACTTTTTCCCCGAAGATCTCATCAATAAGTTTCCCTTTGCCCATGGAAGCGTCCACTTCCACGCCCAAATCTGCACAGACCTCCCTTAAAGCGGGTTCTTCCATTTGGCTGACATCTATCCCGGTATATTCCTGAATGGACTCAAACAGGGTTAACCTGCGGTATGGTCCGGCAAATTCCAAGGTATGCTCACCCATTTTGGCCTGGGTGGTTCCCAACACCGTAGCGGCAATATATCCGAGCAATTCCTCCACCATCTCCATCATCCATACGTAGTCCTTATAGGCCACATAGATTTCCATAGAGGTGAATTCCGGGTTATGGGTCCGGTCCATTCCTTCATTTCTGAACATTTTACCGATTTCGTACACGCCTTCAAAGCCACCCACAATCAATCTTTTCAGGTAAAGCTCATTGGCGATCCTCAAAAATAAAGGGATGTCAAGGGCATTATGGTGGGTATCGAATGGCTTGGCGGCAGCACCCCCATGAACCTGTTGAAGGATGGGGGTCTCTACTTCAAGCCAGCCATGGTCATCAAAGTACCTTCGCATGGAAGAGATAATCCTGGAGCGGGTGACAAAGGTGTCTTTTACAGAGGGGTTGACCACAAGATCCACATAGCGTTGCCTGTAGCGGAGTTCAGTGTCTGTAAAACCATCGTATACATTCCCTTCTTCATCCCTTTTAACGACGGGGAGAGGTTTTAATGATTTGGAAAGCAGCACCAATTCCTGCACATGTAGGGAAATTTCCCCGGTTTGGGTGGTGAAAATAAAACCTTTTATTCCGATGAAGTCACCGATGCCGAGCATTTTTTTAAAGACGGTATTGTAAAGCGTCTTGTCCTCTTCAGGGCAGATGTCATCCCTTCTCACATAAATTTGTAGCCGTCCGGTGCTGTCCTGGATTTCTGCGAAACTGGCAGAACCCATGATCCTGCGGCTCATCATCCTGCCCGCTATGGAAATGCCTTTGTAATCTGTCTTACGGTTTTCGTAGTTCCTATGTATGTCATCAGCGGAAGCATTGATGGGAAAAGAAAGGGCCGGGTAGGGGTTGATCCCCAGGTTCATCAAAGCCTCTCTATCTTTTCTTCTTTCTATTTCTTGTTCGTTCAATAATTGCATGTAAAAAGATGGTTATGCTATTTTTGGAAGTTTTGGCAGGTTTTTTCTCCTGCGGATTTCTTGTTGGATCAATTTAAATTCACGGCTGGTATGCCCGGTGATGCTTTCATTTTCCTTCGCCCTTCTGGAAAGGTAGGGAATGACTTCTTTGACAGGACCATAGGGAAGGTACTTGACTACATTGAAACCTGCCTTGGCCAGATTAAAAGAAATATGGTCGCTCATCCCGTACAATTGGGAAAAACTGACCCGTTTATCTGAGCGGGACAGCCCATGAAGGTCCACCAATTCCGAAAGGATGAGGTTGCTGTTTTCGTTATGGGAACCACTAATCAGATAAACCCTTTGCTTGTTATTGATGCAAAACTGAAGTGCCTTGTCATAATCTTTGTCGGTAGCGGCTTTGTTGGATTGGATAGGATCCGGGTAGCCCATTTCGTTGGCCCTGGCCCTTTCTTTTTCCATATAGGCGCCCCTAACTAATTTGGCACCCAGAAAATAACCTTTGGCCACCGCATCATGATGAGCATCCTTCAGTAACCTTAACATGTCCTTTCGATAAAGTTGAAAAGTATTGTAAACTATGGCGGTTTCCTTATTGAACTTTTCCATGGCTTCATAGACCATTTCATCTATTACGTCCTGAAACCAACTTTCTTCCCCGTCCACCATGATGCCCACATTGTATTGGTGGGCCGCTTCAAAGAGGCTCATCACCCTTTTCTTTGCCTTTTGAAATTTTTCAGACTCTAAGGTAGTCAGGGTTTTTCCTTCCTGGACTTTTGTTAATAAAGTAGTGTCGGCAATTCCGGAAACCTTAAAAACCGCAAAAGAACCCCTACCCTTTTTTCCGGCATGTTGGCTGGTTTTAAGGATTTCTCTATGGGTATGTTCAAAGCCCCTTTCCTCCTTTTCCCCTTCCAATGCATAATCCAGGATGGCATCCACACCATATTTTTCTAATTGGTTAACAGTGGTAGCACATTCTTCGATGGTTTCTCCTCCACAAAATTGCCTGAACAAGATGTTCTTCACCGGTTTGTGGATGGGCAGGCCCCACTTAAACCCTTTTCGGGCAGCCCAAATGCCGAAATTGACCAAAAATGGATATTGCATCAACCTGAAGACCATATAGGTTTCTTGGAGCGCTTTGTCCGTTTTATGGGCAAAGGCAACTTCGATATTATCAAAAGAAACAGCCGGTTTGGTCTTCATGGAATAGAATATAAGGCGCAAAGATATCAAAAAAACAAGTATTGATGTCCTTTTGTTCTTTAGATTTCAATCCTGCCTTGAATTTTCAAAGGCCATAGAAAATTCAGGGCATATTTCTGAATTCAGACCATCATTTTATTTTGTGTCTTTTTTCTCATGAATTTTTTGCTGTTATTCGGAGGATAAACCTCTTATTGACCTGCTATCCGTCCCGAAATGCTACAGGATTGCCATCAAACCAGATTAAAAGAAAAAGGCATCTATTATGCCACCAGTCGCCTGCATATGGGACTGTACCCCACCCTGACCAGGATGGTCTATAGAAATGACATTAGGGAACGTCCGGTCTTGGGAACCAGAATGGTGCATGTTCCTTCTTTGGAAGAAGGTATGCTTGGCTTTGAAGAAAAATGTATAATCAAAAAAATAATTTAATGTGGAAAATATTCATTTAACCAATTTCCTTAAAGGGATATGGTTGCTACTTTTCTTATCACTATGGGCAATTCCTCTTTTTTCGCAAATAAAGGGAACGGAACCATTTTTGTCGGATGAAGAGATGTCTTTTTTGGAAAAAATGACCAAAGATGTCCTTGAACAATCAAAAATTTATCCTGGCCAATACCTCTCAGAAGAATTTGGTTCCAATCAGACGGGAGGCACTTTGATCAGGCCCGGAGGTAGGGATGCTTATCCCTCCTTTTGGATCAGGGATTATGCCCTATCTTTGGAAACAGGTTTGGTAGCTACAGAGGAACAGCGGCACATGCTATTCCTGACGGCGGGGACCCAGGCTGACCAATCCTGGATTACTGAAGGCGGGAGTTTGGTACCATTTGGTGCCATCGCTGATCACATCAGAATAGATAACAGTCTACCAATTTATTTCCCGGGAACTTATAGTTATGAAGCTCAGGGCACTTCGGAATGGGGAACTTTGCCCCCTTTTGGTGACCAGTTTTTCTTTATCCACATGGCCCACTATTATGTCCAGCAGACGGGGGATGAAAATATCCTTTTAAAGGAGATCAACGGCCTAAGGATGATAGACAGGCTTTTCATTGCTTTTCATGTACCTCCATCCCAAAAGGAAAATCATTTGGTTTATACTTCTGAAAACCTTAGAGGAGTTGATTTTGGGTTTAGGGATGCCATCACCATAACAGGTGATCTCCTCTTTCCTTCTGTGCTTAAATACCGTGCCGCCCGGGAACTGTCCTTCCTATTGGAAGGTCTGGGAGATAGTGAGCCCGCAAAAAAATACCGCGCCATTGCAAAATCAATCAAAAATGCCTTGCCAAAAGTTTTCAGCGATAAAAGTGGATTACTAAAAGCCTCTACCGGTACCAGTAATCAACCTGATGTTTGGGGTTCGGCTTTGGCCATTTATTTTGGTATGCTTGAAGGTGATGTTTTCCAAAGGGCTTGTCATGCTTTGGCAGATGCCTACTCAGAAGGCGCCTTAAGTCATAAGGGTAACATACGACATGTGTTGACTTCCCATGATTTTAACCGGGATCGGGTATGGGAGCAATCCATGGCGCCCAAAAACAGATACCAAAATGGCGCCTACTGGGGCACACCCACAGGATGGGTGTGTTATGCCATCCACAAGGTAAACCCGGATCTGGCAAAGGAATTGGCTTTATCCTATATAGAAGAGCTAAAGGAAAATGATTTTAGAAAAGGGGAAGCGTTTGGCGCACCCTATGAATGTTTTCATCCAGATGGCTACAGCCAGAATCCTGTTTATCTGACTTCTGTGGCCTGCCCATTGGCGGCTTTTAGAAAAATCAAGCAAGGGGGGATTGCAGGACCATAGTACTTCAGGAAATGCTTGCGAAGAAGCGAAAAGGTACGGTTTTGCCCATCCCAAGGAGGTTTATTATTGGGAAAGGACAAAAAAAAGATTCAAAGATAAAATTCCCAATGAAAAAAAAATCAATAACAGTTTGATTTTTAAAATGACAACGTTAAATTTGATGCATGAAAAATTTCGCAGCTATCTATTTTAGCTTTTTTTACTTTTACTTTCGTCCCCAAGGCCGAATCGGAGCTGCGTATTGTCTGGTAAAAAAATAAACTAAAGATAAACATACACAGGAGCCCGGTTCGAGAGAATCGGGCTTTTTTATTAACCACAATTAGAAAAATGGAAAATCACTTACAAACGAAAGACTGGGGCCTGGGCCTTGAAAAAGAGCACCTGATTATTGCCGGACCTTGCAGTGCAGAAACCCCGGAACAGATTGAAAAAGTCTGTCTGGCCATGATTGAAGCCAATGTAGTACCTGATATTTTCAGGGCTGGCATCTGGAAACCAAGAACCAGACCGGGAAGTTTTGAAGGTATCGGTGAAGATGGATTAAAATGGATGGAAATTGTACGTCATCACCTGAACATCCCCATCACTACAGAAGTAGGCAACGCTTCCCATGTAGAATCTGCCCTTAAACATGGAGTAGATGTGCTATGGATCGGTGCCAGAACGACGGTAAATCCCTTTGCGGTTCAGGAAATAGCGGATGCATTGCGGGGTGTGGACATTCCGGTGATGGTAAAAAATCCCATGAATCCTGACCTGGAACTTTGGAGAGGTGCTTTGGAAAGGTTGCAGGCGGTAGGCGTCAATAAATTGGCAGCCATTCATAGGGGATTCAGTGACGCTTACGATAAGAAATTCAGGAACAAGCCCAACTGGTCCATGCCTATCCATTTGAAGCGGATTTGGAAAGGGATGCAAGTGATCAATGACCCCAGTCATATTGTTGGAAACAGGGAAGGGATTCTGGAAACAGCACAGCGGGCCATCAATTTTGGTCTGGATGGTTTGATGATCGAAACCCACCATGATCCCGATAATGCCTGGAGTGATGCCAAGCAGCAGGTAACACCACGGCAACTTAGGGAAATATTGGATCAAATCGATTTCAAGCACACCCTTCAAACTGAACATCCATCAGAAAAACTCAAGGACTTAAGGAATGCTGTTGATCATTTGGATGACCAGTTGTTGGATCTTTTGGCAGAGCGGTTTTCAATCATCGATCAGATCGGTTCGCATAAAAAGGAGCATAACCTGACCGTATTTCAGGCAGATAGGTGGAAGGATGTAATGGACAGCAGAACACAAAAAGGAGTGGCCAAAAACCTTAGTGAAAAATTCATGAAAGAGTTGCTTTATTGCATTCATGAAGAGTCAGTAAAAAGACAGGAAAAGAAGTTGAGGGAAGAAGTTGCAGACAAGAAGTCAATCTAAAAGTTTAAATATTATCTTTACCAAAAAAACCAAATTGGAAACGATAATATTTACAGCTGACATTGCGCAAGACCTTCAACGGTTTCTTAATACCAAGAAATATTCCAAGCTCGGGGTGATCATGGACAGCAATACCATCAAAAGTTGCTATCCGCTTATTTCAAATGGTCTCCCTGAGCATTTGTTGCATGCTTTTCCTGCAGGTGAATCCCATAAAAACCTGGATACCTGTAAAGGAATCTGGCAATGGATGACTGACAGTGGATTTGACCGAAAAGCCCTGATCATCAATATTGGCGGAGGGGTAGCCGGTGATATGGGGGGCTTCTGTGCCAGCACTTATAAAAGAGGCGTAAGGTTTATCAATGTCCCCACTTCCCTGCTTTCACAGGTAGATGCCAGTGTCGGAGGAAAATTGGGGATAGATTTTAATGGTTATAAAAATCATATCGGTGTTTTTAACCAGCCGGAAGGCGTGTTGATAGCCGATGAATTTTTAAATACCCTACCGGAGGAGGAGCTCAGGTCAGGTTATGCAGAAGTGATCAAGCATGGACTCATCAGAAATGAGAATTATTTCAACAGCCTGAAAACCGAAAACTGGCAAAAGCAATTGTGGAAAGACATCATTGAGGTTTCCGTGGCCATCAAAAGAGAGGTGGTGGAAAAAGATCCAAAGGAGGATGGATTAAGAAAAATCCTGAATTTTGGCCATACCATAGGCCATGCCATAGAATCCTACTACCTGGATACGCCCTATCATCTTTTACATGGAGAAGCCATTGCCATCGGCATGATTACAGAAGCTTACCTTTCCCATAAATTTTTAAGGTTGCGTCAGGAAGATCTTGATGCCATCCAAATGAAACTGATTGCCATTTTTGGTAAGGTTTCTATTTCGGGGAAAGACTTTGAAGGCATCATCCAACTTTGCTTTCAGGACAAAAAAAATGATGGCAACGATTTGAATTTTTCTTTGTTAAGAAAAATCGGAGAATGTGATTACAATATTATTGTGGGAAAAGAAGCGGTAATTGAAGCTTTGGAATATTACAACAGCTTAGAAGATTGAATGAAAACAATTGAACTGCCCCTCCGGGAAATATTTGGCCAGGTACATATCCCCTTACCTTCCTCAAAAAGTGAAAGCAATCGGGTATTGGTGATCGATGCCCTGACCAAAGGGACCAATTTGATCACCAACCTTTCCGAAGCCAGGGATACCCAGACGATGATAAGGTTACTGAAGGAGGATCCCCAAACCTATGATGTGCTGGACGCTGGCACCACCATGCGGTTTTTAACTGCCTATTTGGCCCTTTCCGATAAGAAAAGGGTCTTGACCGGAACGCCCAGGATGTGCGAGCGGCCCATAGGGGTTTTGGTGGATGCCCTACGGGAAATAGGTGCTGAAATCGAATACCAAGGTAGAGAAGGTTTTCCTCCTATAAAAACCAAAGGTTTTGAGGGTCAGCAAAAACAGAAGTTACAGATCAGGGGGGATGTCAGCAGCCAATACATTTCTGCCTTGCTGATGAATGCGCCTTTGCTGCCAAAGGGACTTGTTCTGGAATTGACGGGAAAAATCGGATCCAGGTCCTATATCGTGATGACCTTGGAATTAATGAAGAAATTTGGCATGGATTACGGATTTGAAGGCCCTATCATCAGCATTCAACCACAGAAATACAGACCTACTACCTTTGCGGTGGAAAGTGATTGGTCCGGCGCCAGTTACTGGTTCAGTTTATTGGCCTGCGCCAGGGAAGGGGAATTCTTTCTCCATGGTTTGAAAGCAGACAGCCTCCAGGGTGATGCCAAAATTGTGGAAATTATGAATCAACTGGGTATTGACAGCCAATTCGAAGAAAATGGCATCCGGCTAAAAAAGAAAGCAATTTCTGGATTGAAACAATTTGATTTCACCCATTGCCCTGATCTGGCCCAGACGGTTGCGGTAACCAGTGCTGTTGTAGGTGAAAAATGTGTATTTACTGGTTTGGAAAGCCTGAGAATCAAAGAAACGGATAGGATTTTGGCTTTGCAGCAGGAGTTGGCAAAAATCGGTGCGAAACTGGAAGAGGGGGATAATGGAGAATTTACCTTGGTACCGGCGACCCATATACCCGAAAAAGTACAGATTCATACTTATGATGACCACCGGATGGCCATGGCATTTATGCCTTTGATGGCCCGAACACATGTGGTCATTGAAGAGCCTGAGGTAGTGAATAAGTCCTATCCCAGCTTTTGGAAACATTGTGCCTTGCTTTCTGGAAAGCCTGGTACTGATCATTGACCTAGATCATAATAAAACGGCTTATCCATGGTCAATAGTGATGATCCACATTTATCCGGGCCGCTATGAAAGGGTTGTATACCATTCTCCTATTGGTATTTTCCAATGCCTTTATGACCATGGCCTGGTATGGACACCTGAAATTCAAGGAATTGATTGGTTTGAAAACCTGGGACTGATTTCCATTGTATTCATCAGTTGGTGCATTGCCCTTTTTGAATATTTCTTCCAGCCGTATATTTTATCTTTAAAAAATAATTGATTTAAACCATAATCAGTCCATCAAATTGGAAAAGCATTTAAAAGTAGCGATTCAGGGCGTGCTCGGCTCCTTTCACCATCAGGTGGCTCAAAATATCTTTGGGGAAGACATTGAAGTAGTGGGCTTGAATACCTTTGAAGAGGTGGGAAAGAGCGTGTCCAGCGGAAGGGTTGATTATGCCGTTATGGCCATTGAAAACTCCATTGCAGGCGCCATTTTACCCAATTATGACATCATCGACCGGTATGACTTGTTTGTCCGGGAGGAGTATTACCTGCCCATCTCCCACAACCTGATGGCCTTACCCGGACAGCAACTGGCCGACATCAAAGAAGCCAGGTCCCATCCGATGGCCTTATTGCAATGTAAAGTGTTTTTCTCCAACTTACCTGACATCCATCTGGCAGATGATGTGGATACCGCTTATGTGGCCAAGGTAATTGCCGAAAACAAGGTGAAAGGGCTGGCGGCCGTGGCAAGTAAAAAAGCTGCGGATTTTTATGGATTGGAAATTTTGGCTTCAGATATTCAGACGGTAAAGGATAATTTTACCCGTTTCATTGTGCTGCAAAAGGAAAAACCTGTTCCTCAAACCGTTCCTACCAAAGCAAGTTTAAAAATATCCATTCACAATGAAAAAGGGATTTTGGCCAAATTGCTTACCGTCCTGAGTGAGCATCAATTGGACCTGACCAAGATCCAGTCCATTCCCGTAATGAATCAGCCCTGGGAATATGCTTTTTTTATTGATGCCATTATTGCAGATTATGCTCAATTTAAACTGGCCATCGCCAAAATCACCCAATTGTATGGGGATGTAAAAATTTTCGGGGAATATCAAAACCAAAAACGATGAAAGGCTTTTCAAAGAGGCTTGGGAAAGTGGAGGAGTATTATTTTTCCAAAAAGCTGAAAGAAGTTCAAAAGCTAAGAGAAGCAGGCAAACCCATTATCAATATGGGTATCGGCAGTCCGGATCTGCCCCCCCACCCTACTGTGATCAAAGCCTTGCAAATTTCTGCTGAAGCCCCTTCCTCCCATGGTTATCAACCTTATCAGGGAAGTCCCCAATTGAGGTCGGCCATTTCGGGATTTTACCGCCAACAATACGGTGTGAATTTAAACCCTGAGACAGAAATATTGCCACTGATGGGTTCGAAAGAGGGGATCATGCATCTCTCCATGGCTTTTTTAAATACAGGAGATGAAGTATTGATACCCAACCCCGGCTATCCTACCTACACCTCTGTCAGCCGTTTACTGGAGACAAAGCCTGTTTATTATGATCTGCTGGAAAATGAGCAATGGGAGCCTGACTGGGAAGCTTTGGAAAACATGGACCTCACTAAAGTAAAATTGATGTGGGTGAATTACCCTCATATGCCTACCGGTGCCAGAGGAAGCAGGGAGCTTTTTATAAAGCTGGTGCATTTTGCCAAAAGGAACAATATTCTTCTGGTAAATGACAACCCCTATAGTATGATCCTTAATCCGGACCCCCTCAGCCTACTTTCCGTGTCCGATGCCAAAGATCATGCCCTGGAATTGAATTCCCTGAGCAAGACCTTTAACATTCCCGGTTGGCGGGTGGGGATGCTCGTGGGCCGTGAAGATTATTTACAGGCTGTACTTCGGGTCAAGAGCAATATGGACTCTGGCATGTTTTTGGGCATTCAGGAAGGCGCTGTTGCGGCATTTGGGTTAGGTGATTCCTGGATTTTGGAGAACAACAGGGTGTATGCCAAAAGGAGAACCCTAGTTTTGGAGGTGGCTGGTAAACTGGGTTTAAAATGTGAAAAAGAAAGCAGCGGCCTCTTTGTTTGGGCCAAAGTACCCGAAGGCAGGGACGCTCTGGAATTGGTGGATTATCTGCTGTATGAAAAACATATTTTTGTGACGCCGGGCATAATATTTGGGAGCAGGGGGAAGCAGTATATCCGGTTTTCATTATGTGTAGGGGAAAAGCTGATTGTAGAGGCATTGAATAGAATGGACACTAAAGACTGATAACCATATGAAAAAAATACACATTATAGGCTTGGGGCTATTGGGAGGATCCTTTGCACTGGCCATCAAAAAAAGTCATCCTGATTGGGTGCTGACAGGGTTCGACAATCAACCGAAGCACATGGAAACGGCATTGGAAATGGGGATGATTGCTGAAAAAAAAGAGGTGCCGGATCAGGATACGGATGCAGTAATTTTGGCAACACCGGTGGACTCCCTTTTTGGATTGCTTACCCGTACCCTGGATCAGGTAAGTCCCGAGACTTTGGTGATGGATTTTGGTTCTACCAAACATGAAATTTGCCAAAAAATAGCTGATCACCCCAAGCGGGCTCAATATCTGGCTGTTCATCCTATTGCCGGTACTGAAAATTCAGGACCCAAAGCGGCAGAGCTGAACCTGTTCGACGGGAAAGTGATGATTATCTGTGAAATGGAAAAGACCGATGTACATCTGAAAGGTCTGGGTTATGAGATTTTCGAAGCCTTGAATCTGAAACTCCGCTTTATGGATCCCAAAGAGCATGACCTGCATCTGGCTTTTGTTTCCCATCTTTCTCATATCTCATCATTTGTATTGGGAAAAACCGTTTTGGATAAGATGGAGGACGAAAAAAATATTTTTGATATGGCCGGCAGTGGCTTTACCTCTACCGTTCGGTTGGCCAAAAGTTCCGCGGCCATGTGGGCCCCTATATTCCTGGAAAACAAGACGAATGTTTTGGAAGCCCTGGATAGCTATATCCGCCATCTTAGTCAGTTTAGGGACTTTATAGACAAAAATGATGTTGAGGGTTTGACATCTCAAATGACTGAAGCAAATAGAATCAGGGATATTCTAAATTTAAAAGAATAAAGTGAATAAAATATCACCCTATTATTTTAATTTAAAGGGATTATTTTTATTAAGAATATGAGTTTATCTATTAATTCAGAGTTTGGGAACCTTGAGATGGTGTTAATGCACCGGCCTGGAAAAGAAATAGACAGGCTGACCCCCTACAATAAGAAATTATTATTGTTTGAGGATGTGCCCTATCTGGAAGAAATGCAGCGGGAGCATGATGTTTTTACCCGTTTGATCCGGGAAAGCTGTGGTGCCACCGTTTATTTTTTTCATGAGTTGTTGCTGGATGTAATTTCCGATAAGGCTTTGCTGAACGAATTGATGCAGGAGGCACTTATGGTCTCCCGTCTATCTCATCTTACGGAGGAGTTATTGGGGGTGTTATCTGTGGAGGAATGTGCCTTGGCCTTAATGGCTGGAATCAAGGTCAATGAGGTAAGGGGAAAGGTGAGTTCCGGTGCGCTTTCAGACCTTATGGATGTGGCTTTTCTGATCCCTCCCTGTCCCAACCTGTATTTTCAAAGGGATACTGCTGCGGTGGTTCCTGGTGGTATGCTTTTTTCGAGTATGCGTTTACCGGAGCGGCAGAGGGAGGCCAATATGGTGCGCCGTATTTTTGAAAACCATCCCCTTTTCAAGGATAATATCCTTAGAAATTATCCCCTGGATAGCCACCCTAATCCGCCTTCCCTAGAAGGCGGAGATGTGATTATCCTATCAGAAAAAGCGGTGGCAATCGGCTTTTCCGAGCGGACGGAAGAGAAGGCCATTTATCATGTGGCCAAAAGCCTTATCGCAGGGGGTAAGGTGGAGCGCATTTACGAAGTCCATTTACCGAAAAAGAGAAATTTCATGCACCTTGATACCGTATTTACCATATTGGATAAAAACCGGGTGCTCACCTACCCGGATGCCATCCAATCGGTACAGAAAATCTCCCTGTATACCCAGAAGGAAGACAGTGGGGACCAGGTTCATATCAAGCGGACCATTTTGCAGGAGCCCTTACGGATGATCCTTAAAAAAGAAATCCGGGGTTTGGAGATCATAGGTACAGATAAAGTCAACCAGGAATATGCCATGCGGGAACAGTGGTTTGACGGGGCCAATGTTTTTACCATAGGACCCGGAAAGGTTATTTCTTTTAACCGGAACAAGCATACCAACCGGGCTTTGAGGGATCATGGGGTGGAGGTGTTTGAAATTCCCTCTTCAGAGCTTTCGCGTGGCCTAGGGGGCCCAAGGTGCATGAGCATGCCTATTAGCAGAAGTAAGGTTTGAATTGTTTATTTGTTTAACTGTTTAACTGGTTAATCATAAATCATCAACACCTAATCTCAAAACAATTAAGCATTTCGAGATCGCTAAAGTCTAAGGGTTAAATGTCGCCTTCGAACCTATGGATACAAATTAACCTTTAACCCTTAACAAATTAACTTTAGTGTCAACAACCACTCAGCCTATTAAAACCCAGAAACAACAATTAAAACAAAAAACAAAACCCTTAACCCTTAACACCAGATGAACCTCTTTCACCCGCTCGTTGCAGCCGCCAGGATAAGGTAGATCAGTATGCCATTTAAGAGCAAGCGCACAGCAGCAAAGGCAAAGCGCTTGTCGCTGAAAGGAGCTTTTTCTGTATTTTTGGGAATCAGGTGCAGGACCCGTGCGATTCCAACCATATTCAGAAGCGCAACCACCGCAAGCAGGTAAAAGAGCAGGGGAATATCCAACCAACGGTGAAAAACCCCGTAAAGGACGTAGATCAACACTGTGAAGATGCTGCTATTGTTGTTCCAGGTATGGATTGTGCGATCCCTGTTTTCCTTATAAAGCATGGTTTCCAGTAAATGAATTTTTAATTTTTTTGTTTAGACCCCTACCCTTGTCACCCTATGCTTTTGTAAAATTCCCTAATTTTCATTTAAGCAAGTAATTTGAATATAGGTTGATTTTCATTTAAATCAAAATATGGTAAGGAAGTGAACCAATCACGGGTTTGTGGTCTTGCTACTATTTCCAGCAAATGGACATTTACCAGCACTACCTTGGATGGCATGTATTTTCAGTTGATTAATTGTTTAATCGTTTAACTGTTTAACTGTTTAAACCACAAATCATCAACACCTAATGTTCTCAAAACAATAAAGCAGGCATTTCGTTTAAATATAGGATAAAACAAATAAAAATTATGTCAAGCCCAGAACACAAAGAACTGATTTGGAACCTAATCAAAGATATCAAAATAGGGATGCTCGTCACGCATGAAACAAAAGATGGGGATAGTATGAGGGCTCGCCCCATGAGCCTGGTACAGGATGCTTACGATGGCACTTTATTTTTTTACACGTCGAAAAGCGATGCCACGGCCTTTGAAATTGAACAAGACGGAGATGTCTGCCTGACCTTTAGTAATCCGAAAGATAATGTGTATGTATCTCTGACGGGTAAAGCAAAGGTGACCGAAGATAAGGAATTAATTGATAAATATTGGAACCCCTGGGTTGCTGCCTGGTTTGAAAATGGCAAAAATGACCCTGATCTGGCCATGTTAAAAGTGAAAATTAACAAAGGGGAACACTGGAATTCCAATAACAATAAGTTAATTCAGCTCTTTGAGATCGCTAAAGCCAACGTGGTACCCTCTTCTACGCCGAACCTAGGTGAAAATGAAAAATTCGGTAAGGAATAATATTGGAAATTTTGGAGATGCATGAAAACCTTAGGATATGATTCCTGAGGGTTTTTTTATGTTTAGGAAAGCTTGCATTCGGAGATAGGGTTTAATTGGTTATTTGTTTAATCGTTTAACTGTTTAATTGTATAGACAAATTAGGCCTGAGGAATAGTAGGAAACCGGGTAAAGAAATATTTTTTCAATTTTTTGAATAAAAAAAATCCACTATATTGTTTGTATATTTTTTAAAGAGATGGTAACCATTGTAATAAAAAACGATGTTTTTATGGGATTGCCGGTAATCCGTCTGGATTTTCCTTATGATTTTGCGTTGAAAGAACTGGTAAAATCCTATCCGGAGTGCCAGTGGTCGATGAAACACAAGGTCTGGTGGGTGCCGTACCGGGATACGCAGCTGGACGAGATGATACGGTTTTTCCGTGGCCGGGCATGGCTGGATTATTCCCAACTTAAAAAGATCGACATAGCCAAGGAATTTCCAAACACCATTAAACTGGATGGGAAGACCGAAAAGGAAATGCAATCTTTTATAGAATGGATGAGGAATAAGCGCTATGCTGAAAGTACCATCAAAACCTATAAAGGAGCATTGATTTTATTTTTCAGGTTTTTGGACAACAAGGAGTTAAGTGAAATTGGGAATGAAGACCTGGAGTATTACAATACCCACTACATTATCCAGAGGGGTTTTTCTGCCAGTTATCAAAGCCAGTTTATCAATGCGGTCAAGCTGTATTTTAGCATTAGGCAAAAGCAGAAACTTAACCCCGAAATTATAGACAGACCTAAAAAACCTAAATTACTGCCAAATGTATTGGCTAAGGAAGAAATAAAAAGGATTTTGAATGCTCACAAAAACCTAAAACACAGAACCATGCTGTCCCTGATTTATGCTTGTGGACTACGGAGAAGCGAATTATTGAATTTGAAAATCATTGATGTGGATTCCAACAGAGGGTTACTTATCGTTCGCCAGTCCAAGGGTAAAAAAGACCGGGTTGTACCTTTATCCGTAAAAACCGTGGATTTGTTGAGGGAATATTACAAATTTGAGAAACCAAACAATTATTTGTTTGAAGGAGAAAAATTAAACTCCAGGTATAGTGAGGGTAGTTTGCAAAAGGTATTAAAGTCAGCAGTAGAAAAATCAGGGATTAAAAAGTCGGTTACCTTACATTGGCTTAGACATAGTTATGCTACCCACCTGTTGGAAAATGGCACCGATCTTCGGTATATCCAAGAGATTTTAGGACACAGCAGTAGTAGGACAACGGAAATTTATACACACGTAACAGACAACAGTATAAGGAGAATTAAATCCCCCTTCGATGACCTGTAATAAAAATACCCAAAGGTTTACAAACCCGACAGCCTTGTGTTGGATTTATATACCTTTGGTACACAGGTATACAAGTTGAACAAAACCTCCTGCGTCGGTAGTTTGGGATTTTATAAGTTTTAAGGTCC
>JBBDSA010000037.1:0-138207 GCA_040905165.1 Cyclobacteriaceae bacterium
TAGTGTCTTTATTTTTCATAAAGATAATAAAACTATTTAAGTTAGCACCATTACTCTACAGGGAGGGCCAGGGGTGAGGGCAAAAATTGAGGGTCTTAAACAATTAGACAAGTCGCTATTTACTTTTCTTTTCTCTTCCTGACTTCTAAATTACCATTTTCTTTATGACCTTTTGGTTCTTAAGAAACACCTTTAATTAATCCGCTACCTGCACTGTAAATCCATGCCTCCAAATTATGATTCCTTTATTTGTGCCATTTTTTAAAATCCAGTTCACTGAGTATTACATTTATTCCAGCCATTCCCATCTTTTTGCCCAGTCATTTAAAAATTGGTCCTGCCATCTAAAAATAGTTTTGGCCCCCTGATGGTCTCCAACAAAATTTTGGGGGTCAGGATCATCGCTCCACCAATTGGTGAGCTGTTTGAAGTCTTGTTCATTTTGGCTTCCAGGCCAGGGATCCCTGCTTACAAACTCACCCTTTAAACCATCCAGAACTTCAATTTCACTGGAGGTTTCATAAGACCAGTTTCCTGCGGATTTGGGCACAAACCTGACCCTGTACCGGCCCCTTCCTTCATAATAACCTTCAAACTGTTGCCCACTGATTTCCAACCAGAAACAGGGGCTTTCACTAATGGTATCCAATGTGGGGCCCTGGTAAACCCATTCTACCAAGGCAAATACTGGGACCGTATCGGCCAGGGAAGTGTTTCTTTCGAAGGTCCGCCTGCTACTGTAATTTAAAGGAACAAACCGTCCCCCCCAGCTTTCCCCATTGGGGTTCTCGGGGTTTCCATCCAAAAGATAGGCCACAGAGGGTGTGTCTCCCATCTTGATTTCTCCATTATAATAATTGATAAAATCCCGGCCCATCGCCCCCCTTCCCTGGATATGCGCCTTATAAAACCGGTTGACGTTGGTATGATCTGGGCGCTTATTGTCCACAAACCAGCCCCGGTAGGTGGCGTTGGTTTCAATGATCCATAATTCAGGAAAATGGCTGACCAGGTATTGGTAGGTATCTGCCCCCCATTTCTTGTTGGGACCTGCTATCCAGTAAACGCGGAGCTTATCGCTGATTTCAGGAGCATCATGCAAAGCCTGAACCAGGTCTTCCAGGCCACCCCAAACCAACACCCATAATGGGGCATCTATTTGGCGTTTGGCACATTCCACAATCCATTCCGATCCCTCTGTGGGTTCACGCCATCCTTTCAGGGGAACACGGTCAACCGCACCCTGTTTGGCAATGGACCTCAAAAAATCCGGACTGGGAAAATCCTTGGACCGGGCCTTTAATTTGGGATAATCCTCCTCATACAAATCAATCATCTTAGTAATATCCTCTTTTCTGCCTCCTCCATAAGGTGATGCAATCAGTCCCTCCGTATTAAACCTGTCTGCATACATTAAATAATGAATCATGGACTGGAAATCATCCGGATCGGTACCTCCTATATCTGAACTGATGATTACCCTTGGCTTTTGCTGACCCATCACCAAGGAGGAATATACCATTAAGAAAATGACCAGAGAGAGGGTCATCAGTAAAAATGAAAAAAAGGAGTTGTTAGGGCTTTTGGAAAACATGGGGTTTGGGTTGATACTTTTAATTTTCATTTATTGGGAAGACCTATGAGATGCGGCAGAAGGGGCTTGTAACTGAAAGACATCCCTCAATCCGGAAACACATTGACAATTACCCTTTGGTACCGGGTCAATGCAGGTGTTCCTTTATCGGTTAGCGCCAGGATAATGTGAACCGTTTCGGGTTTTGTCACCGGTGGAGCCGTAAAATAAGCTTCCGATTGGTTTTTATTTTCTATTTCTACCAAGGTTTTATAGGCATAACTCCCCGCTTCACGATAGGATATCCATTCATAAGAAAGAGCATCGCCATCAGGGTCCGAAGAGACTTTTGCATTTAATACTACTTTTTCCCCACTTTTCGCTTTCAATATATTAGGGTGGGCCAACAAGGGCACAGGAGGGTGATTGGCCTCTTCATAACTTTTTATGGTCCAATTCATTCTTGCTGAAAAATCATTTTGGTAGGCCTCTCTCCATCTCCAAATGGTGGCTTTATGGCCGGTTTGATACCTGTCGTCCACTCCCAAAACCTCATCCACCGCATTGGTCCATATTGGTCTGGATTCAGGTCCATAAAAATGTTTTCGGAGCCTGGGTGTATAATATTCATATCTACCGCCCCAACTTCCAAAATCAGGATTTTCAGGAGATCCCAAGCCATTTTCAATTAAATATAAGAAAGAAGGGGAATCTCCTTCCATTAGGAATTTGGTTTCAGGATACTGTGCTCCCAATGGGCCTTTACTTCTGATATGCTCCAACAACCAGGGGTTGTCCACCAGGGAAAAGTCCGCTCCAGAAAAACGGCCATGAAAATAATCCCCGCTTATGCCTGTCCAGGTGGCATAATGGTAAGCATACCGATCATGTGTTCCAGGGCTGACGATGTAAAATAAATCGGGAAAATTTTCCCTTAGCCAGGGTCCCGAATCATCCTGGTCTGAAATGGTATAAACCCTTAATTTTGACACAAATTCGTCCAGTTCTTTTGGTGTGCGCGTCATCTGTACCTTCCATAAGGCTTGAGCCAGGCAATTGGGTCCTGCCCAAACCAAAACCCAAAGCGGCTTTTTGTCGCTATCCACCCTGCTGATCAGCCATTCAGATCCTTCGGAGTCTTTGCCCTCACCAACCGCCTTAAGTCCATAATCAGGATATCCTTCTTTTATAATTCCTTTTAGATAGCTCACTTCCGGATATCCCTTTTCATGTAAAAGGAGGTTATCCCTTACCTGACCATAGGCATCCACTATTGCATGGATCCTCCCTGGGGCCAATTGCTGACGTTGGTGAATGGAGGTGGTGGCAATTAAACCCTCCTACCGTCCATTGATTGGAATAAGTAAGAAAACGAACCATGGATTGGGCATCATCGGGTTCATTTTCAATGTCCGTCAATACCAGAATCCTGGTTTTCTCCTTTTCTTGCTGCGCTTGATTCGGGATTTGACCAAGGGTGCAAAAAATGACCCCTATCGTTAAGCCCAGGCCGATCATTCCCTTACCGAATAATCCAACTTTCGAAATAGAGGAAATTGGATGGCATTTAAATTTTTTCAAAATGGAGGAATGCATAGGTTTTATGGTTGCAGTAGGTTAAAATTAAGTAAGGCGATTCCGAAATTCAACAACATTAACAAATTTCCGTAAATAAACAAAAAATTTAAAAACCTAACCCGGATAATTCTTTATTTGAAAGGTAACCATACCTCCATTTCTCCTTCACCACGGTTGGCCCATGAATAATAAGGTACCCATCTTATCTCAGCCGTTGCCAATTCCTTCCTTTTAAGGGGTTGGTAAAGTTTTTTATCCCAATTTTCAGCCTGCTTAAAAAACACCTCTCCCTTTAGTCCCATCATTTGGCACAAGTTTCATTGTGTGCGGTGGCATTGGGTAACTGATAGGGCCTGCCATAAGCCTGATGAATTTTCTGCACCACAGCTGGTTGATAGGAGGTGCCATCCGGATGAAATCAAATGCATATACTAAAATAATTTAGATGATCCAATACAATAGTACAAGTGTCCATAAAGTTGTGCAAACGTTTGTTCATAATTAAAATATTCTACAATCCAAATTGGTAAAATTTAAAGGTTATAAGATACTTTAGCGCAATACACATTTCCGATTTAAGTCAGCCACTTGCCTGTTAAATAATAACATTGGAAAATATCAATGGGGGTACGATTTTCCTAATGGTTGAAACGGGAGTAAAATAAAAAATTTTATTATATTGCGCAATCGATTCCATTTCAATTTGGATCAAGAAACAAGCTTAAGCCCTAATTTTTTATTTGTTCTCCCAAATTTTAAAAGGTATGGATAAGAAATTAGGCCTGATTAATTTTCAAAGAATGAAAAAAAAGAATCCCACACTTTTGGATATTGCTGAAAAGTTAAAAATCACCCCTTCCACTGTATCCAGGGCTTTAAACAATCATCCAAGAATCTCCGAAACCACGCGCAAACAAGTATTGAAAATGGCGGCGGAACTTCATTACGAGCCCAATAAAATTGCTTCTGCGCTTAGAAGTGGCAAGAGCAAACTGGTGGGAATCGTAGTACCTACTGTCAACAGAAATTTTTTTTCTTCGGTGATCAGAGGAATAGAGGCCCATACGGAAAAATTGGGTTACCATGTCATTCTTTCACAATCTTATGACGATGCTATAAAAGAAAAGCAAATCGTACAGGCATTGGTTAATGCAGGTGTGGATGGTGTCATTGCCTCCCTTGGCAAAAACACCACTGAATTTAATCATTTCCAGGAAGTTGTGGAGAGGGGCATTCCTTTGGTGCTGTTTGATAGGGTAACCGATAAATTGGATGTCAGTCAGGTCATGATCGATGATTATTTAGGAGCTTACCAAGCCGTAGAGCACCTCATCAGTCAAGGCTGTCAACGGATTGTTCACCTGACCAATTTCAGAAAGATCAATATTTATAAGGAAAGGTTGAGAGGTTACCAGGATGCCCTGAACGAATACAAAATTCCTTTTGACAGACAATTGGTAATAGAAAGCAATATGCAATTGGTGGATGGAAGAAAAAGTATGGAGAATTTATTGAAAAAAGGGATCAATTTCGATGCAGTATTTTCTGCTTCTGATTATTCGATTATGGGAGCCATGCAGGTTTTAATAGAAAATGGGATCAAAATCCCAGAAAAGGTAAAATTGGTGGGATTCGGCAATGAACCATTTACTTCTTTTACTTCTCCATCTATTTCCACAGTGGACCAAAGGAGCATTGCCATGGGGCAGATTACCGCAGAAATATTTTTTGAATTGTTGGAAAAACCCCCAACAGACAGAATACCTCAAAAAACCATTCTTAAGCCGGAATTGATTAAGAGAGGTTCAAGCGTGTCAGAGTTAAAATCCGCAAAAGACCTCTCTAAAAAAATAATAGAAATAAAATCTTGATTGAATGTTCCTTGGTGGAAAAGATATACACCTTACTCCCTATCATAAATAGACTGGCTATTCCTCCCTTGGTTGGTACTTCCCAGGGGAGGTTCCCGTACGTTGAGATTTTATTGCCCGGGTTTTTGAAAGGGTAAGGTATATACATGGCCGGATTGGAAATCCGGGTAGCATACAAGTGGATATTGGTGATGGGAAAGGACAAACTTACGTGGACCATTTCAGGGAAATGTGGACCCGATCCTTTCAGGGTTTTTTAAGGACTGCCAGCCAGGGTGATTTTATCTGCTTTGTTCCGGAACTATTGCAATCGGAAATTTTTTATGCCAGGACATTCCCAGATGCCAAAAGAAATTTAAAAGGGGAAGGCGATCGCTGGGAATAAGCATTGCTTTATAAGAAAATAGCGGAAACGTGCTGGGAGGATGCATTGAAAAGAGAAGGTTGAGAGGGTTAAGGGTACCTTAATTTGTGGATCGCCATCCATTATGAAAAAGGAAGCGATGATATTCCAAAGTCAGTAATCCACTTATTTAAAGAGAAATAAATTCAGGGACAAAAGCAATGGAATCCTATTCATAGAAGAATGATTAGGGCATTAAAGTAAAACAAGCATATTTTTATTTTACTTTAATCATTATGGGAGCATTAGACATAAAAAAGGAATTAAGAACGCTGATTGACAAGGAAAACGACCTCCATGTTTTAGAGGTGGTAAAAACCTTGCTTGTTAAGTCCAGTTTAGATCCTATCCTTAAAGAAAAACTCACTTCAAGGGCTTTAAAAGCTGAAGAAGATATCAACGCAGGCAGAGTTTATACTAGGGAAGAGTTCGAGAAGAAGCTGGATAACAGGTTGGGTCTTTAAGATTAGGTCTATGAGAACCATTTATACTGACCAATCTTTGGAAAGCCTGGAGGAATCCATACAGTTTTTCTTGAATGTCCAGAAGGTTCCTTTAGAAAAAGCAAGGGAGATCGGGAACCGGTTACTGGATAAGGCAGACAGTTTGGCAGATAATCCTCATATTGGCCAATTTGAAGAATACCTGGAGCATCTGGGAAAAGAGCACAGAAGGTTGGTGGAAGGTAATTTTAAGATAATTTACCGGATAGTAGGCGAGAATGTCTACATAACTGATTTTTTTGATACAAGCCAGTCTGTTTTTCCTTTTAGGGGTTTTTCTAGATGGTGACTCGGATGCACCTTCATTTCATTAGCGTAATTAGTTTCATAATTAATGAAGGAAATAAAGATGGTATTTTCCTGTAAAAAAACGACTGGGGGTAACTCGGTTTAAACAATACCCTCCAATTAATTTGTATTCCTTCATTGATAATTCCTCAATAAACAGGTTTAAAAGGTCATTAAAAATTACATTTATTTTAATAAAAAGGCTTGTATATTTACAATTATGAATTTTTTATATATTTTTTTTGTATTAATTTTAATTATTAAACCCTTTTATTAACTTTGAATCATCAAACAAAGACAAAAGGTCTTATTAAACATTGAAAATTAATGTTACATATTGTAGGATGATGAAACCTGCCTTCGGTAGGCGAGTAAAAATTAACATAACTTTTACTTTTTCATCCTCAAATTTAATTAAGCTCACACATTGTAGGGTGATGAAACTGGCAGACATGCCCTCCGGTCTCGGGGGTGGGGAGTGCAGTATAAAGCAAATATCGAGCTCGTGTTTTGCCTAACTGCCCCGTGGAGGTTCGACTCCTTCTCCTACAGCAGGTTATTTTGGGTTTATTGTTAATTGACTAAAGCTATGGAATCCTATTCCATAGTTTTTTTTGCCCTTTTGTGAAGACAGGAAAATCAAAATACTGCTCAATGTACTACCGAAAGTAAACCCTTCGGGAATTATTAATATTCCTACCAATCTGTCGGAATTTTAACCACACAAATATTCATGGTCCTGTCATCCTCAGAAAGCATGGCCGATTGGATCTGGAACCGGTCCCCATCGGGATGAAAGGTGGGGTGCGGATGGTCTTGGGCACTGGTCTTATGCCCGGTTGTGATCATTTTCATCTCCCTGGTTTTTCTATTGATCAGGTAAAGGCTCCTGGAGAAGTCATCTCCTACCGCCCATTTGCCATCCGGGGAGCCATGTATATGCCAAAGTCCGCTTCCACTTTCTGTTTGTCCCTCAATTCGCATTCCCCGGGTCCTAAGGTTGACGATGGCCAGCCCGGTGGGTTTTTCCCTGGTGCCTGATGGACCCCAACCTTTCTCCAGGCCGGGATTTTCAGTGCTCGTTTCCCCGCTAACATTTTCGTTTTGCACAGGCCTATGACCCATGATAGCAATGGCCACTTCATCTTTGGAGATCACCGCCTCGTGGGTTACCCATTCATAATCGGCTTCTGGATACAGTGGCCTTAAACCTGATCCGTCGGCCATTACGGTCCAAGTACGTTGAGGAGATTTCCCACCTGTTTCCCAACAAAATATAATTTCGCCTGGCACCCAGGGGTTGGTCTGCACATGACCTACCTGAAAGGGCACGGTTACGATGTGCTGAATTTCTCCGGTCTTAAGGTCCATGGATACCAGTGCCCCGGGTCCAGCTCCCATATTGCGGGGTCCAAAATTATCCTCGATCTCCATTCCTTCGGGAAGGTGTTCAGCAGCATAATTTTTAGAAGTTTTGAAATAGACATGTGTTTCATTTCCATCCAATGCCATGTCTCCTCCTGTGGCCATATGGGCAGGGACCTGTCCATGTATGGTTTCATAGGCAGTCTTATTGGCCAATTCCCCCTGTTCACTGTACTGGAATAAACGTTCCAAATCTATAGATTTAACCAGCATGCCACCATTTCCATCTAATTTTTGCATAAAATAGAGCTTCATCTGCTTTCTGGATAAAGTCAGCATACCGGCATATCCTCCTTCGGTTACCTGAATGATGTCCCCTGTACTTTCCCGGACGGCCATGGTCTCTCCCTGCACACGGTTAGACCTGAATATCAGCCATTCACCATCGGAAGTCCACTGGGGATGCGTAGGGTAAATTTTGGAATCACCATAAGCCTTACTGGTTAAAAATAATAGTTCCACCCCGGTAACCGGGTCTTGAACCACTTTCCTTTCTGAAGGAAAGCTTGTGCCCATTTGGGCATAAAGCTGGGGGGTAATTCCAAGGAGCAAACAAGATATGGTAAATGAAAAGAATTTAAGGAATTTTAGGCGCATGGTCTCGAATAATTAAAATGAATTTCAATTCATAAAGGTACATCAAGCCAAAATAACCTTTTAAATCGGAAAAATTCCATTTTTGCGGAATTCAAGCTTTCATTGAAATATTTCACAAAATGTTTTAAATCTTTATGCTTAAGCACCAAAGGTTCAAATCCATTTATATTTCTTCAAGAGCCTAGGGTTCTTTCACTTTTTCCTTCTCTTTGATTTTCTCCCTCATTTCCTTTTCCTTTTTATGAAACTCCTCCTCCATCTTTTGGAATTTCTCTTCCTGCTCTTCGGCCCAACGTTCCATTTTTTCCTCATAGTCTTTGATTCTGGGCTCATTTTCTTCCTGCCATTCCTTCATTTTTATCTCAAATTCTTTAATTTTAGGCGCCATGGTCTTGGACCATTCTTCCATTTTTGCCTCAAAGGATTTTTGGTGAATCGCCATTTTTTTCTGTAACTCTTTTATTTTGGCCTCCAATTTTTCACTTTCCGCATTTCCTCCAGGAAAACTATCATTGTGGAGTTGAATTATTTTCTGGGTATAATTCCGGATGCTGTCTCCAAAACCATTGCTGAAAAAGTCGAAATGAAAACCAGTGGAGTCCTCAAAATGAACATTGATGTCAAATACAGGTGGTGGACTGAAAGATAGAGGAGGCATTGGAGGGAGGCTATCCCAAATAAGGGTATTTATATTGAAATCAACCTCCCATTGAAATTGAAAATCCTCATCCTCATGCAATTGGGCGGACAAGGCCTTTTCTTCCTGCACCTTAGGAAGGGTATCCTGTTTTGCCACCGCGGTTTTAGCTCCTAATGTCCTGGTTTTTGGCATAACTGGGGGTTGGGAAGCCAAATCTATATTCCTCAGGGTAGTTCCTGCCCAAATGGGCTCAGCTTCAGGTGTTGATTTCTGATAAGCAGCTCCCATTATTAATGAAAGACTTAATAAACAGGTAAAGATCATGGTTTTACTGATTAAGGGTGAAGGGGTATGATTTAATGTTTTGTGACCTAATATTCTTTTGATCCGGACCATTGTTGGGAAATACATTTTGTGTGCAGCCATGCTGAGCTCAGTGCCATTTTCCTCCGACTGATTGGCCACCATGGCCAAACCAATTGCCAGGTCTTCTGAAGAAGTGCCTTTGGCGATCGCCAGATCATCTGCAGCCTGTTCCCTTGCTTCCCTCACTTGCCCATTGATCCACCAGAAAGCAGGATGGTAAAAAAAGAGGATTTCCAATACAGATTGAAAAAGATTTACCATATAATCATCCCGCTTTATATGTGCCAATTCGTGGGCAATAATGGCCCCGAGGTAATGGCTGTCGATTCGTAAGACGAGGGAAAGGGGGATCAAAATTACCGGTTTGAAATGTCCAAATGCAATGGGAACCTCTATATCTTGGCTGAATTGGCAGGAAACGGGTTTTGCGATGCCCATCAATTGCATTAAATCGACCAATTTGGCTTCCAGATCCGTGTTCAAGGGGCCTAAGGCCCTTGATTTCAACTGCTGCAAGAGCGTGAGATCACCCAGCATTTTGAGAAATAAAAAGAAAGCACCTATCAACCAAACATTTACCAAATAGGGCATGATTGTTCTTATTTGGTTTTCAACTATTAACTGAAACCGGTTATAAAAGGGCAGAGGGTCTAAAGGATAAAAATACCCATCAGGATTCGGGTCCGGGAAATTTAAGGCTTGTGGGCTTACTTTGGCGCTCCCTTGTCCATCCAAAAAATGGACAAATGTTCCGATAAAAAAGATCAACATAAGCAACAAAAACACCAATCCACCGAGGTATCTTTTTTCCGGCGTTTTAAATATGCTGAATCTGACCAATAACCCATATATCAAGGCCAGTAACCACATCTCCCACAGGGAATGGATCAAAGTCCATCCCAAAGCATCCAATAGCTTTTCGATAGGCATCCAGTTTTTCATTTTGACTTATTTTCAATTTGATCCAGAAAGGTGCGGATTTCTTCAATTTCCTCTTTAGAGGGCTTGCTCTGTCCCAAAGCCTGCATGACCAGCTTTTTAGCAGAGCCTCCAAAAGTCTTGCTGATAAAATTCTTAACCAGGGATTGCTGGGTAACCTGTTGGGATTTTGCCGCCATATATATATGGCTTCTTTTTTCCTCATTTCTTTCTAACAAGCCTTTGATGTACATGTTTTGCATCGTTTTCAAGGTGGTAGTATAACCGGTTTCCTTTTTTTCAAGGAGTTGCTCGTGTACCTGCCTCACACTGGCCTTTTCCATTTCCCAAAGAATGGCCAAAATTTCCAGTTCGGCAGCCGTAGGTTTATGACTCATAATTTTATACGATTATTTTCGTAGTAAATATATACGATTTAATTCGTATATCAAACTACTTAGGAATTAAAAAATATTAATAATTGTTAAAAGCCGAACTGGCATGAAATTTACTCATGGCCATGTTATTCTTTCATCAATAATAATCAATTTTGAAATATGTGTTTAATTGCTTTTAATTGGAAAAATCATCCTGAATATAAACTGATATTGGTGGCTAACCGAGACGAATATTATGAAAGACCCACCGCCTCCCTACACCAATGGGATGAAGGGTTTTATGCAGGAAAAGACCTCAAAGCAGGGGGTACATGGATGGGATTCCACCCAGGCGGGAGGTTTGCTGCCTTGACCAATTTCAGGGATATGGAAAATGACCTGGTCCAGGTAAGGTCCAGGGGAGATCTGGTAAAGGGTTTTCTTGAGAACAACTTAACCCCATTTGACTACCTGAAAAGTATTGAAAAAATACAATCGGAGTACAATGGATTTAACCTTATTGTAGCAGATGGGGAAAACATGTTTGCCTTTTCCAATTATGATTATGGCATCCAAAAGGTGAGTCCAGGCCTACATGCGATCAGCAATGCCTTCTTAGATACTCCATGGCCTAAGGTTCGGACTGCAAAATCGGAATTGGAAACGATGTTGAAGGATCGGTTCTCCATCGATGATTTATTGGAACGGCTTCAATCCAGGCAGCCGGCATTAGAAGCAAATTTACCCACCACGGGATTGAACCCTTATTTGGAAAAAGCGGTTTCTGCCCAATTGATCCAGGTGGATGATTATTATGGTACGGTCAATACCACCGCCCTACTTTGGAAGCATGATGGCGGGGTTTTAATAAAGGAAAAAAGAATTGTTCCGGAAATGGAAATCAATCTGGTGGAATTAAGGGTGAATTGATGGAAATTAGGAACTCATTTTCATTATTCATGTTTTATTAATTATGAAAAAACTGGAAGTTTTAATTGTTGGTGCCGGACCCATAGGTCTTGCCTGTGGCATCGAGGCAAAAAAGAAAAATCTGGACTATCTGATCCTGGAAAAAGGAGTGCTTACCAATTCGATTTTTAATTATCCGGTAAACATGACTTTTTTTTCCACTTCCGAAAAGCTGGAGATGGCCGATATCCCCTTTATGTCAATTTCTAACAAGCCCACCCGGCCTGAAGCCCTTGAATATTACCGAAGGATTGTTAAACACTATCAATTGAATCTCCATCTCTATGAAGAAGTAATCCGTTTGGAAAAGGCGGATTCAGGGTTTCATGTCACCACCTCCAAGGACAAGTATTTTACAGAAAAACTGATATTGGCCACCGGGTTTTATGACCTTCCCAATAATATGAATGTTCCGGGAGAAGACCTTCCCAAAGTTTCTCATTATTACAAGGAGCCATGGCCCTACATTGGCCAGAAAATCCTAGTGGTTGGCGGCGGCAATTCCGCGGTAGATGTTGCCTTGGAAACCTGGCGAAAAGGGGCTGAAGTCACGATGGTAGTCATGAAGCCTGAAGTAGATCAAACCGTAAAATACTGGGTATTGCCCGATATTGAGAACCGGATCAAGGAAGGATCAATTAAAGGCTATTTTAATTCCTCTATCCAATCCATCAGGGAAAAAGAGGTGACTTTAGATACCCCTGAAGGTGAGGTGGTGATTGAAAATGATTTTGTACTGGCCATGACAGGATATAAACCCAATTTCGCATTATTGGATCAACTTGGTGTGAAATTGAGTCTGGATGAAAAAAGACAGCCATGTTTTGATGATGCCAGTCAGGAGACTAATATTCCCGGCTTGTACCTCGCAGGCGTAGTTTGTGGCGGCCTGAATACGAGGGAGTTTTTCATTGAAAATACCATCATCCACGCAAAATCCATCATTGATGATATTGCCGGTAAAAAAGCCACAATAGACAAAGTAACGCAATAGGTTTTCTTCCCTCTTCTGAAATACCTAAAGTTTTTTGGTCGGGTTGGTATCCGGGTGGGCTTGATCTTGGTGGAGCATTACAGTAGAAGTGGGGTAGGCAATCCTAATATTGTTTTCAGGATCGAGTTTTTCAAGGATACTTTCCGTAATGGCATGTTCAAACATCCTTCTTTTTTTGGGATCACAAAGGTAGCGCATGGATAATTGTATGCCCCTTTCAGTAATTTTGGTAAAAATGATGGGCGTAAATTGTTTGTAAATGATTAAATGGTCCTGTTTTGCTTTTTTGAAAACCCTTTCGGCTAATTTCAAATCCTCTTTAAGGTGCTCGTTCAGGATTTCCAATAATATGGCTTTGGCTTTTTTAAAATCACTTCTCAGGGTGATGTAAATATTTTGTTCGTTCCATATATAATTAAAACCTATGGAATAGTTGGCCTGGGCATCTGTAAACACCTTTCCATTTGGGATATGAATGACCCTTCCGGTGCTTTGATCAGCATCCACCCAGTTTCCAATTTCCAACACAGAAAACTGAAAAAGCCGTAAATCGATTACATCACCCTGTACCCCCGCAATTTCAATCCGGTCTCCTACGTCAAAGGGCTTTCTAAGATAAATAAAAGCCCATCCGGCAATATTGACAAAGATATCCTTTAAGGCGATGGCTATTCCCGCGGAAAGTAGGCCAAAGAAGGTGGTCACAGACTGAAAATTGCTGATCCAGAGGTTTCCGATAATCAATATCCCTATTATAAAAGATGTATATTCTATAATCTTTCTCCAGTGATATTGCTTTCTCATTTCTACGGCATCACCACGGTAAATGAGGCGGACGGAAAATTTATTGACCAGCCACATGATAAAAATAATCAGCAGGGTCTGAAAGATTCTGTTCCTTAAGGCCGTTTCAATATCAAATTCAAAAAGGTTATCAAACATAGCAATCACATTCAAACCATAAACTAGAGAAATTATACCTTAATTTTCAATGCTTATCTTCTATTTATTTTGGGGCCTGCTTTTTCTGTTGCCCACCCATACCCCAAATATTACAGCTGAAATTCCAAAATAATGTACCGAAAGCAGAGACTCCCCATCAATGACTCCCCAAAAAATGGCCACGACAGGAATCAGATAGGTAACAGAACTCGCAAACACCGGCGTTACCAATTTCACCATGGCGTTGAAAATGACCAAAGCCAATGCGGTTCCCACCACCCCGAGTAATGCAATCAATCCAGCGGCCTCCCAAGCACCTTCCACATGAACCAATTTGAAGGAAAAGCCGGTAAACCCAAACAGGTATAAAGCCGCCAAAGGTAATACCATCATCAGAGAAATGGCCGTAATCACAGTTGGCTTTAATTCCACAAACCGGAATTTTATGATATTCACATTAAAACCATAACAAATGGTGGCCAGGACAACAAACAAACCATAATAATTGATGTCCGAAAAAATATGAAGCCCCCGTTCAGTCCTTCCTGTTACCAGAATGGCAACACCAAGAAAAGCAATCAATAAGCCAAAGGCATTCCTAATGGTAATTTTTGACCCAAACAAAAAAGCCCCTACCAATACAACCATCAAGGGCGTCAAGGCATTGATGACCCCAGCCAGTGAACTGGAAAGTTGGGTTTGTGCCTTTGCAAATAGAAAGGCAGGAATAAAACTCCCCACAAAACCAACGATCAGAAGGTTAATCACTTGTTTTTGATTCAGGTATTTTAGTTGAGGCATGGCAATCGGTAGCAATACCAAACCCGCAGAAACGATCCTGAATGCCCCCACCTCCCCCGGGGAAAAAACCATGAGGGCTTTTTTGATCAAAATAAAAGAACTACCCCAAATTAAAGCGAGAAACACCAACAGACCCCAGCTTTTAAGGGATTGATCCATTTTGATCTTACGCATTTTGCGAAGCTATTTCATTCCTTTTAAAAATATGGATTACCAGCAATTTGCGATTTTCAGTGGTTTTCATAAAATATTCGATTAAAATTCCACATCGGCAAAGGCTATGGAAACTTCATCTAATAACTGACTGACTTCCACATAATTTTCTGAAGTGACCAGAGCCATCCGAAATGGCTTAAAATGGGGAAGCCCTCTGAAATAATTGGTATAGTGCCTTCTCATTTCCAAAAGACCTAGCTTCTCACCTTTCCACTTGACAGAAAAATCCAAGTGCTTTTTGGCAACCCTGACCCTTTCTTCCAGGTCAGGTCCCGGCAGTATTTCTCCTGTTTTAAGGAAATGTTTGATTTCGCCAAAAATCCATGGATAACCAATGGAAGCCCTTCCGATCATCATTCCATCCACCCCATATCGATCCTTGTAGGATTTGGCTTTTTGAGGGCTGTCTATGTCTCCATTACCAAAAACCGGAATATGAATGCGTTGGTTGTTTTTTATTTCTGCCAGGAAACTCCAATCGGCCTCACCTTTGTACATTTGTTTTCTTGTACGGGCATGAATGCTGATGGCCTGAATACCGATATCCTGAAGCCGTTCCACCACTTCCTGAATCCTAATGGTGTTTTCATCCCATCCCAATCGGGTCTTAACCGTTACGGGAATAGGAACGGCTTTGACTATTTCAGAGGTCATGGAAACCATTTTGTCAATATCCAGAAGAATGCCGGCTCCTGCTCCTTTACAGGCCACTTTATTCACAGGACATCCATAATTGATATCAAGAATATCAGGTCCTGCCTCGGCTGCTATGGCTGCCGCATCCCGCATGGAGGAAATTTCACTTCCAAAAATCTGAATGCCAATAGGTCTTTCCTCTTCATAGATATCCAGTTTTTGAACAGACTTGGCAGCATCCCTGATCAAACCTTCCGAACTAATGAATTCAGTAAACATCAGGTCTGCTCCATGATCTTTACATACTGCTCTAAAAGGGGGGTCACTTACATCCTCCATAGGGGCCAGCAATAATGGAAAATCGCCTAATTTTATGTTACCTATCTTTACCACATTAAATATTTTTACAAAAATGATGGTTTTACCTTGATTATCAACCCTCTCCCTATCCAGAATGTTCTTTTTACGGCGGGTATTTTAACCGCTATTTATTCTTCCTCCTTGCGGTGCCCGCTATTTCATGTAAATTTACTCTGAATATGGAAATATATGAACATCGACAGGGTAGTAAAGTACATCAACATTGGTTATTGTCCTTTACGGTTTTAGTCCTTATTGTATTTGGCACACTTGCAATTTTACAAACCCTGGCCCTTGGCCTGATTCCGGTTTTATTTGACATTCCCCTTGACCAAATCCAGGATCTGCTCATGGGAGAACTGGATCATCCCAAGGGGAGAATGGCATTTTTATGGATCCAGGGACTGGGTGGAGGTTTGGGTTTTTTGTTGGGAGGATGGCTTTTTATCCGATTTGTGGATAAAAAAACCTTGAAATGGAAACAACAATTATCATGCACAAAGTTCAAACCAATTCTGATTTTATTTCCCTTATTAATGGGCTTTGTTCTGTTCAACTCTCTTTTTGTGTACCTCAATATGAACATGGAACTCCCACAGGCATTCAGCGAACTGGAAGCGGCCATGCGGGCCAAAGAGGACCAATTGATGCAACTCACCCAATATCTGACTGATTTTGAAAATCTGACGGAGATGCTTTTGGGCGTACTGGTGATTGCGGTATTGGCAGGAATCGGGGAGGAATACCTTTTCAGGGGAATCATTCAACCCAAGATGCACCGGTATACCGGAAACAGCCATTTAGGTATTTGGATCACGGCCTTCATTTTCTCGGCCATTCATTTTCAGTTTTATGGTTTTGTGCCCAGGCTGTTATTGGGTGCATTATTTGGTTATTTGTATCTGTTCTCTGGCAGCCTGGTTTATCCCATGATTGCCCACATTTTAAACAATGGAATCACCGTGGTTTTGGTATATCTCAATAAATTGAACCTCCTTGAATTTGACCTCGAGGAACCAGGGGAACTGTATTGGCATTATATTTTTATCGGCCTTATCGTTTTTGTATTGAGCATGGGCTTTTTTGTAAAGGAATTTAAAGCAGAAGATGGAAAAATGGCATAAGGTTTATGAAACCGGTTCCGAAATCCGTGCGGAAATTGTAAAAGGAATATTAGAAGAAAAAGGGATCACTTCAGTCATTGTAAATAAAAAAGAGCAGGTCTACCAGATCCATGGGTATTTTGAAATTATGGTTTCCAAAGAAGAGGCAGTTATCGCAATAAACATCATCAAAAATGAGATCTCGTTTTAGTATCAGTAATTATAGTAATTTGGCCCAACGCGTAATCACTGCCTTATTGGGAGCGATCGTCATTGTTGGAGGTTCTTATTACAGCGAATGGGCTTACTTTATCATTTTTGGGATCATACAGACATTTACACAAATGGAATTTTATAAGCTTTCAGGTATTGATGGAATGTTGCCCTTAAAGAGTTTTGGTACTTTTGTGGGGCTTCTTATCTTTACATTTACTTTTTTGGAAGAAATGAAAATCATTCCGCTCGAATATTATTTTATTGTATTCCCTTTGGTTTCAATGATTTTTTTCATCAAACTCTACCGAAAATCGGATAAAAAGCCATTTACCGGAATTGCCTTTACCATATTGGGCATCTTTTATGTAGCCATTCCCTTTTCACTGCTGACCATAGCCGCTTTTTCAGTGGACAAGACTTTTCATTATGAAATTGTCGTCGGTTCTCTCCTGATACTTTGGGCCAGTGATTCCGGCGCCTATTTTTCCGGAACAAAATTTGGAAAAACAAAACTTTTTGAACGCGTATCCCCGAAAAAATCCTGGGAAGGTAGCCTTGGAGGAGCATTTACCGCTGTGGTGGTTACCTATTTTCTTTCCAAGCAATATACTGTTTTACCGGAATGGCAGTGGTTTTGTATCACCACCATTATCATCATTGCCGGAACTTATGGTGATTTGATTGAATCTCTATTTAAAAGAAGCATTGCCATTAAAGATTCCGGGCAGGGTTTGCCAGGACATGGGGGATTTATGGACAGGTTTGATGGATTATTGTTATCCACACCATTCATCGTGGCATTTTTGAAAATTTTTTAAATTTTGCTTTAAAAAATCCTATTATTGTAATTATAATCAAATGATTCTGTAAAAAGGACTTTCCATGCATGGGATTCAGAAAAAATTCTGACCATTAACAATGTCCAAAAATTTTTGTGCCATGACCATTCATAAAGAAGGAAGATCATTGTTGTTTTGGATGCTTTTCATCCTTACAGCCATCAACATCGCCGTAAATTACTATATACCGGAGCAGGAAACTGCTGTTAATCTGGTTTTACTTGCCAGCATTATTCTTTATCTGTTGGTGTTACAGTTTTTCCGAAACCCCACGATACCTATACCCGATGAGCCCAAATTAGTATTTGCCCCCGCCGATGGCAAAGTGGTCGCCATTGAAAAAACCACAGAGGAGGAATACCTTAAAGAAAAAAGAATTCAGGTTTCCATTTTTATGTCACCTATCAATGTCCATGTAAACAGGGCACCTGTAAGTGGAATCGTTAAGTACTTTAAGTACCATCCAGGTAAATTCCTAGTGGCCTGGCATCCAAAATCCAGTACTGATAATGAAAGGACTTCCATTGTAGTGGAGCAGCCCAATGGTGTCCAACTGATGATCAGGCAAATTGCGGGAGCCATGGCAAGGCGCATAAAATGGTACATTAAAGAGGGGGACCCCATGTTGCAGGGTTACGAATTTGGCTTCATCAAATTTGGCTCCAGAGTGGATGTATTCCTACCCCTTGATGCTGAAATTTTAGTAAAAATCAATGAGCACACCAAAGCCGGAGTAACCCCAATTGCAAAATTCACGAATGATGTTAACCACAAACCCCAATAACCTGAATTGTAAAAATTTATTTTAATTCCCGGCAACTTAAACAATATCCATTTCCCTCGCTTTATTGATCAGTTCAGCGACGGAGGATACTTCTAATTTCATATAAAGGTTTTTTCTGTGGGTTTCAACTGTATAAACACTCAAGTGCAAAATTTCGGCAATATCTTTATTGGAATTCCCACCGGCAATCAATTTCAGGATTTCCATTTCCCTTTTGGATAATTTCACCGTCAACTTAAAGTGATCGAACTGATCAAATTCGTTGTCCTCTGCCTGTCGAAGCACATGTTCAAAATTATGAACATACCTGTCTTCCATTACTTCTCGGATGGTATAGATCAGTTCATCCTGATCCGCATTTTTTAAAACATAGGCATGAGCACCATGTTTAACACACTTCTGAAATATCTCCTCTTCTTCATACATAGACAGCACGATGGTTTTAACCTTCCACCTTTTCTTTTTTATGTTCTGCAACAATTCCAAACCATTCATCCCGGGCATTTTAATGTCCGTTAGTAACAAATCCACTTTATTGCTTTTCAGGGCTTCAAAGGCTTCATTGCCGTTATGGTATACCCCGATGATTTTAAAATCATCTATTCCGGACAAAAGTTTTTCTATCCCTGTGGCAAAAAGTTTATGGTCATCTACTAATATGATCTGTATTTTCTTTCCCATGGTGCTAATTTAAACCTTCACTTCAATTTTTATGTCCGTACCTTTATTGACCGCTGAATTTACCTTCAAATTTCCTTCAATGGCTTTGACCCTGGATCCAAGGTTAATTATTCCCAAACCATTTGATTTTTGGTTAATATCAAAACCTTTACCATCATCAACCACCCATAAATGCAGTACGTCTTTTTTAACAAAAATTTTTACCGACAACAAGGTTGGCGATGCATGCTTAATGGCATTGTTGATACACTCCTGAACCACCCGGATAAGCACCAATTTTTTATCCCCTTTTACCAGCTCATCTATAGGCCCTGATACGGAAAGCCGGGTTTTGCAAAATCCGCTATTTTCAATTCTTTGAAGGGATTCTGACAGGAAATCTTCGAATTTGATGTCTCTGATATAATCCCTGTTGATCGATTTGGAAAGCGCCCTTACCTCTCTGATAATTTGATTGATTAATTTTTTGCCCTCATAAACCGATGATGGATCGGAATGATTCAATACCAATTTTGCCAATGAAAGCAATTGACCGATGTTGTCATGAAGCTCCTGACTGACAAACTGGAGGGTTTCTTCCCTGATTTCTTTTTCTGCATTAAGAATCGTATTTTCATAATCCGCTTTTAATATTTGAATTTTATGCCTGTTTCTTATCTGTCTCTGCCTATGAATAACCACAATGGTTACAATGAATACGGCCATAATCACCATCAGCACAATCCCGGTTAAAATGGCTATAAATGTGTTCAGGGAGTTATCATCTTCCATTACTGCTCCCGGAAAAAATAATAGGTGAATAAAAGGACAAGCCTAAAATCAAATACAGTGTCGCTGCAAATATCCTGTTGGTTGACGCCAACACATCCAGGTACCAGCGATCTATATCCCACATTAGGTTCAAAGACCCAAAATAAATAAAATTAGGACAGTAGAACAACAGAATAGCAGCCACATTCCAAAAATGGGGAACCGTCATCAACGGCCTATCCCAAAACCCTTCTGAAAGGAACAATTTGTACATGATATAACAACTAAAGAACACGACGCCCAAACTTCCCAATAAATGGGTATAATGTTGAAACAAGCCAGTGATGTCCTGAAAATAAAGGCTATTGACTACCGACCAAATCAAAAAAAATACCGAGAAAATAATTACCGCCCTTTTAGCCTCTCTGTTGTCCATTAAATACCTCAGGTAACCCAAAAGCAGCAAAGTCTCACCAATTACAAAAAAAAGATTGTAAACCAAAACATTAGTATTTCCTGATACTACCAAATAATTGGCGTACAATTCAAACAGTAATACATATAAAATGATAAAAAATATATATTTATGTAAAAATTTTTCTTCTGGTAACTGAGTTTTGTTTTTGAAATAGAAAAAGGAAAAAGAAAATAAAAAACCAATACAAAGACAGATTAAGTAAAGATTTGGAGCCATGCCATTGTAATTGATGGATTTGAGTGGAATTTAACAATCCGGAGGACAAACTTTACCACCATTCATGATTGCTGATTCTTGTTCCGGTTTTTCATTGTCATTGGAAGCGGTAAGAATAAGGGTAAGCTTTCCAATATAATCCGCTGATCGATCCCTCTCGTCCCTTTCAGAGAGGGTATCCTCATTATACATACCCAGAAAAATCCTTATTCCCCCGGATTTTTTATCGGTTTGGGCAAGCAATTTTTCTATGCTGTGCCGGTCAAACCAAACGGATTGGGTTTGATCAACGGCATCTATTCCATTAATGGCCTCTTCTGCTTTTTGGGAAAACTTTTTGTAGTTTTCCTTCAGTTTTTCAAACTTTTTTAAGTCCATTTTTATTTGATTTAGATGATTTCTTATTTATCAAAAATAGTCAAACTTCTCGTTAATCTGAACCCCGATTAAATAAATTAAACACAATTTTTGAAAATCAGTAAAGAAAATCCATTGTTCAATCCAATCAATTTTCATTCGTCGCCAGCCTTTATTATCATTAATTGAAAATCCAGCACATATAAAACATTGTCTTTATCTTTTTCTGGATTTAACCATTAAATTGATTATTTTTCACCCTAATAATATAAAGGTAAATTAATCATTGATGTGATGCTTGTATTCTTAATCGCCATTGTTTTAATCGTCATCCTGGCGGTGATCACCTTTAATCAATTGGTCCGCCTCCGAAATCAGGCCAATGAAGGATGGAGCGGTATAGATGTCCAATTAAAAAGGAGGGCTGATCTCGTACCCAATCTGGTAATCACCGTAAAAGGTTATGCCCAACATGAAGATCAATTGTTGGCCGAAATCACTGTACTAAGGGGACAAAGTATGACCGATCAACCGGTGGGCAAACAGTCGAAAACAGCTTCGGATTTATCCAAATCCCTTCATAAATTGATGATTGTTGCTGAAGCCTATCCCAGCTTAAAAGCTGATAAAAATTTCCTTAAACTACAAGAACAACTTTCAGAAATAGAAAATAACCTTCAAAAAGCACGCAGGTATTACAATGGTACCGTTCGGGAAATGAATACTAAAATTGAAACTTTTCCTTCAAATCTTGTCGCCAAGATATTTAATTTCACCAAATTCGAGTTTTTTGCCCTTACTGATGAATCTGATCGGGCTGTTCCTGAGATTAACCTGTCCTAAAGTTTATGAAAACCTATCAATTTATTGTTTTTTTTGCTTTTCTATTATCCTTTTTTACCACCTACGGTCAGGAATCTGAGGAGATATTGGAATACCATAGCGAGGTGGTAATACAAATTGATGGCGGTTTGCTGGTCACAGAAAACATCAAGGTCAGAAGCACGGGCAATGCCATTAAAAGGGGAATTTTCCGTAGTTTCCCTGTGGTCTATAAAGACCGGTATAATAACCGCATTAAAGTGGGTTTTAAGGTAAACGAAGTCACCAAAGATGGAAAACCTGAGCCCTATCAAGTTCTCCGGCAGGGGGATTATGAAGTGGTAAGAATCGGGGATGAGCAGGTTTTTTTATCACCGGATGTTTATGACTATACCATCAAATATACAACCAACAGACAGGTAGGTTTTTTTGAGGATTTTGATGAACTCTATTGGAATGCAATTGGGGATCAATGGGATTTTAAAATCTTAAAAGCCACTGCCCGCATCTATTTACCAGCCGAAGCAAAAATCCAACAATTTGCGGCTTATGCCGGGCCTGCCGGATCCAACGATTGCCCCTGTGATATCATCAGGGAAAGTGACCGCTCTCTCTTTGTGACAACAAACAGAGTCTTGAATGCCAATGAGGCATTGACCCTGGCAGTGGCCTGGCAGAAGGGAATTATTCGGGAGCCTAATGCACAAGACAAGGCCATCTCTTTTTTCCGGGACAACGCTGGTGTATTTATCCTGGCAACAGCGATCGTGCTGGCCTTGATTTACTATTTGTTTGCTTGGAACAGGGTAGGCAAAGATCCTCATCGAGGGGGAATATATCCTCTATTCGATGCCCCAAGGGGTCTGGAAGCGGCGGCATGCAGGTACCTTTACAAAATGGGGTTTGATTCGGGGGTTTTTGTTTCAGGCATTGTAGAGCTTGCCACCAAAAATGCTTTGAAAATCATAGAAGAAAAAAGAAAGCAATTCCGATTGGAAAAACAGCAACCTGAAAAAATTGAATTGCTGTCGGCCGAACAAAAAATAATGGATTCACTGTTTCCTTACGGAAAAGATATACTGACGCTTTCCCAAAAGGAACATAAAAAGATCAGTAATGCGATGGCCGCTCAAAAAAAGGATCTTAAAGAAAGATTTAAGAAAGATTATTTTAAGTTGAATTACATTTGGTTATTACCGGGGATATTGATCTCGACAGTCGCCTTATTTTTTGCATTGAAACAAACTTTTACCCTTCTTCTGGAGAAAGAACAATTTTCTATGATTGCGGGTTTGATATGGGTGATTTTTTCCGTTTCGTTCTTACAAAAAGTCCTCTTTACCCTCTTGGAATTCCTGGACCATGGGTATGTGAAAATATCATCTGTTTTCGGCGAACTGTTCAGCTTATTTTTCTTGATCGGATTTCCCTTTTTATTCATTCATTTTTTTGATGTAAAATTCCAATATGGGTTTCTTTTCCTGGTTTTAACGCTAGGCTTACTGAATTTTTTATTCTTCCATTTGATGAAAGCGCCCACCGAAAGGGGAAGAATAGTGATGGATGAACTGGAGGGGTTTCGCATGTACCTTAATGCAGCAGAAAAACCCATTTTAGAAAGCTTTAACCCCCCTGGAGTCACTCCGGAGATTTTTGAAAAATATCTTCCTTATGCCATCGCCCTGGGCGTAGGAGAGGCATGGGGCAAAGCTTTTGAAAATAAGCTGGAAGCTATTTATGGTCAAAAGGATAAAGCACAGTATCATCCTGTCTGGTATACCGGAGCCGGATTTCAGGCAGCCTCCCTTGCGGGATTTTCAAAAACGCTTGGCAACTCCTTTGGTGCAGCCCTAAGCAATTCTGCGAGTCCTCCAGGGTCAAAATCCGGAAGCGGAGGCGGTGGAAGGTCTGGTGGTGGCGGGGGCGGCGGCGGGGGTGGTGGCTGGTAAAAAACGCCATTTACAATTCTTATCCTTTTCCCTACCACATTGAAAATAAACTTTTCCATGCAGGAGCGCCCCAAACCAAGCTCAATTTGTAAAAGATTGGACAGAGCTGTATTTTATAAGTACCTTGTTTTAATTTAGATCCGGTACCAAAATCTAAAAAATTCATTGAATTAAAAATAATCCTATGGGCTACCTACCCTCCAAAAAACGTCTTGCTCACATTGTATACGAGTGGGATGATAAGGCGTCCAAAACATTTGACCTGGTATTATTGATCCTAATACTGCTTAGCGTCATCGTGGTCATATTGGATTCTGTTCAGGCGATCCATATAGCTTATGGAAAAGCCCTTTATTGGTTAGAATGGTTTTTTACCCTTGTTTTTACCATTGAATATTTTTTAAGAATCTGGTTGAGCAATAAAAAATGGGGATATATTTTTGGTTTTTATGGGTTGGTGGATCTTTTGGCAATTGTACCCACCTATCTCAGTTTATTCCTTTATACTACCCAATACCTTACCGTTATCAGAGCCCTGAGGTTTTTAAGAATTTTACGGATTCTAAAAATGAGTGAATACCTTAAGGAGGCCTCCATTTTAATGACCGCCTTAAAACATAGCAGGGTAAAAATTCAGATTTTTATAGGTTCCATCTTAACCATTGTTTTGGTGATGGGATCTATCATGTACATTGTGGAAGGGCCGGAAAGCGGTTTTACCTCCATCCCCAGATCCATGTATTGGGCCATTGTTACTTTGACCACCGTTGGCTATGGGGACATTGCTCCGGCCACTGATTTCGGTCAGGTCCTGGCTTCAATCATCATGCTATTGGGTTATGCCATCATCGCGGTGCCCACGGGAATCGTCACTTCACAATTGACTTTTGCCAGAAGCAAGGCCGCAGGGAAAGCCACCACTAACATTAAAACCTGTCTGGCATGCAGTCTCAAAGACCACACCTCTGATGCCATTTACTGCCGAAATTGCGGATCAAAGCTTGAATCCCTTTGACAGCCTAACAGTGAATTAAGCGGTAAATCCCCCATCAATGACATAAGTGCTGCCAGTAATGAAGCTGCTTTGATCAGAAGCTAAAAACAAAGCCAAATCGGCAATGTTTTCGTTGGATGCATACCTGCCCAATGGGATCATCTTGGTGAAATTATCTTTCACGGTTGCTCCTTGTCCCGGAGCAAATCCTTCTTCAAGGGACCGCATCATCCTATTATCAACAGGAGAGGGATGAATGGAATTCACCCGAATTTTATCTTGGGCACCTTCAAGGGCCCCTACCTTCATCAGGCCAATGGTGGCATGTTTGCTGGCCACATAGGCACTCACTTGTGCCGTACCTCTCAGACCAGCTACTGAAGAGGTAATGATTACAGAACCCCCACCTTGGGCCTTCATGATGGGGAAGGCATATTTCATCCCTAACCAAACCCCTTTCACATTCACTCCCATCACCTGATCAAAAATATCCTCGGGATATTCCTCCATTGGTTTGACCACCCCTTCAAAACCGGCATTAAGAAAAAGAATATCAATCCGACCCCATTCATCCTTTACCAATTGAGAATAATTTTTTACTTCCTCTGCTTTGGAAACATCGGCTTTAATGAATAAGATTTTGTTCTTTCCCAGCTCCTTTTCAGCTGCCTTTAGGTTTTTTTCATTAAAATCCACAATGGCCACACCTTTTGCCCCTTCTTTCAAAAACAGTTTGGCCGTACTCAGACCTATGCCACCGGCTCCTCCGGTGATCAGGGCAGTTTTATCTTTTAAAATCATGCGTTTTAGGGTTCAATTTTAAATCCGGTTTAACTTTTTTACGAAATAAAAGTACCGGTAAATATTCCTAACACCGCTGATGAAAGTCAGGGATTATTATGATTTCAATCAATACCATCTCTATTGGTCCCTGAGACCGCCCTATTTAATAGGGTTTTAATGGATGCCCGACACTATTAACGATTCATTCGAATGGATAACACTACCATATCTACGGATTCTTCTTCATTCAAGGATCGGGTAAGGATAAAAAGGTTCTGTTTTCCCTCTGCCTCAGATTGCTTTAAGTTGACGAGTACATCCATTAGCGATCCATCGGTGACCAATTCATTGGATCTGATCACTGTCTGGCCTAAAATTTCACCATCAGTTCTACCTGACCTTAATTCTATTTGATACCCGTAATCAAATGGCTTTTTGGAATCGACCTGAAAACTCACGGATGAAATTTCCGTCAAATCCACGTTTTCCAGGGTAAGATAACCCAATCCTTTTGGCGCCAACAACACTTGATTTCCTTCTATTGAAATATAATTGAAAGCATGAATGCGGTCGATTTCGTTGATGTCTATCTTATTGTTCCTAAGGAATAGGGTTTGATTTGTACTCAGGGGCTTGATATTTTCTCCTCCCCTATCTGTAAAACTGGCACTTAAAATCAATATCCCATTGTCTGCCGGAAGCTTATCCAAGGTAGGACTGATTTTCCCTGAGCTGGGCAAAGAAGGCAATTGGTTCTCCCTATCATTCAAAGATAGCACCCAGGTAACGATTTTCCTGGCATCGGCTTCTTTTAAATCGGGATTGGCGGGCATCATGGTCTCTCCCCATACTCCTGACCCCCCATTGATAATTTTGTTCACCAAATGTTCCATACCTTTTGGATCATCCTTGTATTTTTTGGCCACCTCTGTATGGGCAGGTCCAATAGACTGCTCTTCGGTTTTATGGCAGGTTTTGCAGGTCAATGATTCCATGATACTTTTCCCCGCCATGGCATCCGTAATGACCTGGTGGCCCATAGCCGCCTCGGCTTGATCATAACCCTCGATATAATCCGCTGTAATATAAAGGGAAGAAAGGTCCTCACCAATGGATGGATCATCAGGATCCGTCACAGTTATTTCATATTCTACTTCTTCCCCGGGGAAATAAAACGAATTATTACCCACCACTTCAATATTGATTTGGGGAGCCTGGTTTCCTGCATAAACATTCACCCGCTGGCTTCTGGCCGAAAGGTTATCAGAATCCCTTGCCCGAAGAACAATGTCATAATCCCCAATGGATTGATAGGTATAAGTCAGTTCAGGGCTTTCCGTTTGTAGGGTATCTCCATTCCCCATATCCCATGTAAATTGTAAGGGATCATTTTCGGGATCCCTTACATCAGCCTTAAGATTCACCTCCAAAGGCAATGCACCGGAAGTTTTATCCACTGATACGGATGCAATTACCGGTGCCCTGTTTCCAGAGTTATAATGAATAACAGAAAGTGCAGCATCAGGATTGGCGCTGAACCAGCCGTTTCCGTATTCCAGCAAGTATAATTTTCCATCAGGACCCATTTCCAGGTCAATCAAGGCATTGTGTTTTACCTCTTCCATAAAGGGTTCCATTTTTAGGTAATCGCCATTTTCATTCATGGTTACCACTTTTATCCAGCCTCTTATCCACTCATAAATGAATAGTTTCCCGTCATAATAATCGGGAAGACCACCTCCATCGGGATAAAGGTCTGAATAATAAACCGGTCCGGCCATCGCATTTCTGCCTCCTGTACCTAACTGGGGAAATTCCGGTGACCGATCATAAGGATAATATATGAAAGCTGGCTGTGCCGGAGGCAATTCCTTCAGTCCGGTATTGTTCCTCGAAACATTGACCGGTTTGGCCGGATCAAATTGAATACCTGTTTCTCCTTTTTCAAAATCATAGGTATGATAAGCATAATTGTTTCCTACAAAAAAGGGCCATCCAAAAAACCCGGCTTCCCTTGCCTGGTTAACTTCATCATATCCCTTAGGGCCTCTGGTCTCCAAACTGTCATTTCTCGCATCAGGGCCTACTTCCCCCCAATAAACGAATCCTGTTTTTTGATCCACACTTATTCTATAGGGGTTCCTGTTCCCCTGAACATAAATTTCGGGTTGGGTACCCTCCAATCCTTGAGGATATAAATTGCCTTCCGGGATACTGTAGGTTCCATCTTCATTGACTTTGATCCGGAGGATCTTACCCCTTAGGTCATTGGTGTTCCCTGAGGACCTGGCTGCGTCATATTGTTCAAACCCAGGCCTATCATCCAAAGGGGCATATCCCCTTAAAGTATAAGGCTGGTCTGGTTGGTTAAACGGTGTGGAATTATCACCTGCTGAAACATACAACAAACCGTCTTTGTCAAAGGCTATAGACCCTCCTGTATGGCAACAAATATCCCTTTGAGAATAAAATTCCAGAATAATTTGTTCGGAATCCATCTCCCAATTGTCATTTTCGAATTTAAATCGGGAAAGCCGGTTAACGGATTCTCCGGTTGGGCTATAAAAAGCATATACCCAATGGTTGTTTTCAAAATCAGGGTCGGCCTTTATTCCCATCAATCCCTCCTCGGCATTCACCCGTGGGGCATCGGTTTTCCAATACACATCCAAATGGGCTACCTGTTTCATATCGGAAGAACCCTTTTTATAATGTAAAATCTCACCCCTTCTTTGAGAAACCAGAATGTCCAAATTGGGCAGAATGGTCATTTCAGTAGGCTCCGTGAATTGACCCACCACCAGGTTTACTTTTTCGAAACGATCTGCATCTGGAACCCTTTTTGTGGTCACAATGTCATAATCCAGCTTTTTATTTTTGCCAATGGCATACCGGATCCCCTCCAATAAATGCCTTAAAAACATTTCATCCTCAAAGGAGGCTTTAGTATGTCCTCCACCGGTATAAAAGGCCCTACCTCCATCATATTCATGAAACCAAGCAATGGGATGGTTACCCATATTTTCTCCCCCCTGATAGCTGTCTTCATCCAGGGTCATTAACACATTGACTTTCTCGTTAAAGTTTTTATAACTGTACCATTCATCTGTTCTTGCCCATGGGTTAGGAAGAAATGAAGTGGAGCGGTGCTCCTCATTCGTGATCTCCAATATACCTTCCTGCACATTGGGGTGAGGATCATTGATTCCGGGATGATCCGAAAAATATCCGCCAACCAAATTACCATACCATTTCCAATCATATTCGGTATCCGCAGCCGCATGGACACCTACATATCCACCTCCTGCCTGCATGTACCTTTCAAAATCTGATTCCTGTCGGTGGTTCAGTACATCACCGGTGGTGTTTAAAAAAACTATAGCGCTATATTGTTCCAAGACCTCCTCCTTAAAAAATTCGGCATTTGTGGTGGTATCAACCTCAAATCCGTTTTCCAGTCCCAACTTCATGATGGCAGTTACCCCTTCTGGTTTGGATTCATGGTAATACCCAGCCGTTTTGCTGAAAACCAATACCTTGAGATCACCGGAACGGGTAGAACAGGCCCCAAATAAAATCCCGGCCACCATAAGGGCCAAAAAGCCCTTCAATAAAATATTTTTACTCATATTATAATAAATTTTGCACCAATATAAAGAATATCTTTTTTTAGACATGGCTATTCATCAAATATTGAGTAATCCGTTTCCCGAATTTTGATAATTACTTTTATTAAATGCTTATTTATAGCAAGTGAAGCTGGTAAGTATAATAAAGAAAAAAAATGTTAAGGGCGGTGCCGGAAAGTTTATTCATCCACATGGCCATCGTATGATTCACATATTCTTTTTCATTATTTTTGGCCAGCATCCACCAAAAGAAAAAATACAATACCACAGGCAGCATCGCCAATAAAAATGCCCAAAATGCCCATTCTTCATTTTTATCAAAAAAATATTTCGCGAAACCCATTCCCGCTACCATAAACCATATGGAAGAAAAATTAAATGTTCCCATGACCCCCAACCTAAGGCTTAAAGTCCGATCACCCCTCATGCCATCCTCTTGATGCTGGTAAATTTGGGTCAATGGATAAGAGCCCAACAAAAGTAGGGTAGTAAGCATACCCGGAACCAGCACTTCCAATTCGGTCCACACCACCCAGCCTGAACCATTTAATCCGACATAACACATGAGCAGGGTAAAGCAGCCCTGAAAAAAGCCTGCGGTCATCCAGCTCGTATAGGCATATTTTTTAAGCCTTATGGAAGGGTGGCTGTAGGCCATGGAAACAAGCCCATAGATCATGACCATTGAAAAAAAGGGGAAATTGACCAGCAAAGCCAAACCCAAAGCCACTGCAAAAAAAAGTAAAGAAAGGTAATATAAACCCAAGGTAACTTTTGGCGGGTTTTTAAGTCCGCCAATACTCTCCTCATCTTTATCAAAATAACTGTTGTACCCGTTGCTGGAAGGATATAAAAACAAGTGCAGAGCCGTCCAGACCAAGATGATATGGAGCATTGACCAATCAGGACTCAATGCCAGGGCAAACCAAAAAATCGGCATGAGGTAATAAGAAAATGTAATCCTTAGGTGTTTCCAGCTGGAACTTTTAAACATAAACCAATTGGTTGATAACTTTTCTGTTTGGCAATGGTTTTTTACTTATCTTGAAATTTACAATAATTTTCATCTAAAATAAAACCCATGAAAAGCCATATCGTCAGCATTGGGCTGGCCAATCCGGGAAAAGCCATTCCCCAAGATAAAATAAGCAAGTTTATGCAAATGGCTCATGGATTAAATGAGAAAGATAGCAGGAAATTGGGATTTGTTTACAGGCTTTCGGGTATCCGGTCACGCCACAGTGCCCTGGATGATTTTATTCATCTGGATCCGGAGGAATTTACCTTTTTCCCTAAAAACAAAACCCTGGAACCCTTCCCCGGCACCCGTCAGCGAATGGAAGTTTTTCAAAAGGTAGCACCTGGATTGGCCATTTCTGCCATCAGCGCCTGTCTTTCCAAGGCTGAATGTATTCCTTCCCGGCTAACTCATTTGATATTGGTTTCCTGTACGGGGATGTATGCCCCGGGTGTTGAAATGGATATCATTCAAAAGCTGGGGTTTAAAAATACCATTGAACGGTATGCCATTCATTTTATGGGATGCTATGCGTCTTTCAATGCCATAAAACTGGCAGACAGGATTTGCCAAAGTGAGCCCAATGCCAAGGTATTGATCGTTTCGGTAGAGTTGTGTACCATACATTTTCAAAAGGATTATAATGAAGACAATGTGATTGCCAATACCATTTTTGGCGATGGGGCAGCGGCAGTTTTGATGACACGGTCCACGGAGGGCCTTAAAATTAGAGATTATCAAAGTAATATCCTGGTAGAGGGAGAGTCAGATATGGCATGGAATATAGGAGATTTTGGTTTTGAAATGAAACTGAGTAAATACATACCCGATTTATTGGATAAAGGCATAAGAAAATTCAGAAATAATCTGGAAGAGAAATTCAACCTTTCAAAAATCAAACATTTTGCCATCCACCCAGGTGGGTCTCAAATTTTAAAAAAAGTAGAGGCTGCATTCGGCATTCCCAAAACTCATAATATACATGCCCACCAGGTGTTTGAACAATTTGGAAACATGTCTTCTGTAACCATCTTATTTGTATTCGCAGCAATAATGGAAGATGCTTCTTTACGCGGGGATATTCTGGCCATGGGATTCGGGCCGGGACTGACCATGGAAACTTTATTGTTAGAGAAATCATGAACCGGTTTAAACAAAGAAGCTTACAAAAAGAATGGATGGATGACCTTCAATGTGGTGGAAAGGAACTGGATCAGACTTTGAGGGAATTGAAAACCATCAACCGTTGGTTGGGAGGAAACAGCGTGACCACAAATGGCCTTAATCGTTTATTAAAACAACAGAATCAATGGCCGGTGACGGTGGCCGATCTCGGATGTGGTGGCGGTGACATGATTGCTCATATGATGCAATGGGCCACTGAAAAACAATATTCGATAAATTTCATCGGCATTGATGCCAATCCAAATATCATTGCCCTTGCCAGAGAAAAATTTAATGCCCACAAAAACCAAGTGAAATTTACGGTTGGGGATGTTTTTGAAGAAAACCTTTTTCCGGAACCCGTTGATATCAGTACCTGTACCTTGTTTACCCATCATTTCTCTGATCAGGAGTTGGTGTTGATCATCAATAATTTAAATAACAATGCTAAATTAGGCTTAGTAATAAATGACCTGCACCGGCATCCTTTGGCCTACCATAGCATTAAACTGTTGACCGGGTGGTTTTCCCGTTCTTCCATGGTAAAAAATGATGCCCCCCTTTCTGTCCTGAGGGCTTTCAACAAGAAAGATTGGCAAATCATTCTTAAGCGTTGTGGTATCAATAAATTTGAAATTTCATGGCATTGGGCTTTCAGGTGGCAGGTTATTTGTTGGAAATAGAATCAATTTTAAATTTTAATATATTTCCAAATAAAAAAATAGAAGTATGGATTTTAATACCAGTAGCCTGGAAATATTGATGGCCCCTGTGCTGCCCTTTGTTTTATGGGCAATTAAAAGCATTACAAGGATCTTTGGCCAATTTTGCAGGAGGAGTTTTGATCCTGATCTTCAAGCCTTTTAAGGTAGGTGATACCATTGAGGCACAGGGTACTTTAGGGTCCGTGGAGGAAATTGCGATTTTATATACCCCGGTAAGGAATTTTCCTATAAAATAAGCCTATGTTCTTGATACTTAAAAGGGCTGAAAAAAATGCCGGGACCTCTAACACTACCAAGTTAAAGAGGTCCCAGGCAAACCCTAGATTAAAAAATAACCAACTATCAAAATTCTACCAACTACACTCTTCCAACTACACTCCATCTATTAAAAAACTAAAACCCTCATCACAATTCATCCTCAAGTTTTTAATAGGCTGCAGAATTAAAGTCCAACTATCCTTCACCGATTTGATCTCTATCCTACCTTCCGAAGGGTCGGAAATCCCCGAAGTCATCCATTCCTGCCGGTATATAACCGGCTTAATAATTTCAACATTTGTCTTGGTATGGCCTTGAATTTCCAATATTTCAAATTCAATGAAGTCAATGATCGTTTGTTTGTATTTGAAATATAAGATGGAATAAACTGAGTTCCCAATAAAAAACCAACTTTTTTTTCTTCAAGCTAAACAAAACATATATTTGATTTTGAAAAGCAAATATTACTATTTGCCTGTATTTACCTTATAAAAATTGTTCATATTCGCCTCAAAAATGTATTTCAACCTGGGTTTCCCCGAAAAAAAATTCCCAGGCCCTAATAAAATTAATATATTATAAAAAAATATTGGATGACCCATATTTAATGAGCGCAAGTTAAAATGGCCAAGAATCAAAAAAAATTGCAGGCAACCATCCTTTGATTTCCATATCTCACATCGGAATATTAAATGCAATATAGCTGTATTTAAAATTTTTTTCTTTAACGCCCTCCAAAATCATCCAGAAAAATAATTCCTATCTTTGGGCAAATTGTAAATTTTAAGGCCAAAATAGACCCATGAAGCTAAATTTTGATTTTTCTTCCCCAAATGACCAACTTTCATTGATTAGCAAAAAAATAATCTGGCTATCCATTAGCCGGTTAATTTTGTTCGTATTGATGATAGGTGTACTCGTGGTGGGCCTTTCTGGTACTTATTGGCTGATCCTTCTTTTTTTCCCCCTCAGTTTTTTTTTTATTTTTCTCATATTGCAGTTTAATGAAGAAAAAGACCGGGAGAGATTCCTGAAAGTCATATTGGAAATTAAGCAGGAGACTCATAAAAGAAGCCAAAGAACGCTGGACTCTTTTGAGCAAGGCCTTGATTTTATCCAAAAAACACATCCTTTCGCAGTAGACCTGGACCTGTTTGGACCCCATTCTCTGTTCCAGTTAATGAATCGTACGGTAAGCAAAGCGGGAAGAAACAAACTGGCCTTCTGCATGATGCATTTATTAAAACCCGAAGCAGCCAAGGTAAAAAACAAGGCCCTATTAGAACTCAGTAAAAAGGCAAAGTTTCTTCTTTCCTTTGAAGCATTGGGAAAGGCATTCTTAAAAGAAGAAAAACCGAAGCAAAAACTTTATGATTGGTTGAAGCGACCCAATGTTTGGAAATCCTGGTATTTTCTTCCAATGATCAGCGGTCCGATAGTTGGTCTATTGTTTTTGGTAGGGGTTACCTTTGGGTTTTTCCCTTCTTATTACATTAGCCTCTTTATTTTTATCGGGATATTCTTGCTGGGAATGATATTTAAGCCATTGATGGATGCTGTAAAAGCCATGCCTGATGATAGCGATCTTAAAACTTTTAAAGCATGGTCCGAACTTTTGGAAAATGAAAATTTTGAGGACACTTACCTGTTGAACATGAAATCACCCATAAAAGATGAAAAATTTTTAGCATCCACAGCATTAAAGACCCTTCAGAGTCAGAGTTTTGTGGTTCAAAACAGAACCAATTTGATGTATTTAATATTCAACCTTTTATTTTGGACCGACTTTTTGGTTTTATACCGCTTGGAAAGGTGGAAAGGAAAATTCGGTAATAAAATTCAGGATTGGGAAGATGCTTTCGAAAATTGGGAAACTTTGGTTTCCTTGGCTTCCTTCATGAAAGAAGAAAAATCAACCATTTCCGTTCATTGGGAAAAAACCTTTGTTTTATCCTGCAAAGAATTAAGGCACCCACTGATCAGACCTGATGAATGTATTGCCAATGATTTTGAGATGGATATCCACCAAAAGGTGGTTTTATTAACCGGGTCCAACATGTCCGGCAAAACCACTTTTATGAGAACGGTAGGCATCAACATGGTATTGGCAGGAATGGGGCTGAGTCCCATGGCCACCTTTTTCTGTATGGGGGATTTTCAATTGTATACCAGCATGAGAAATACAGACAGCCTTGGAGAAAGTGTCAGTTCATTTTATGCGGAGTTGGCAAGGATAAAAGGCCTATTGGACCTCTCTTCTCAAGGAAAACCCATCTTCTTTTTATTGGATGAAATATTAAAAGGGACCAACACTTCCGATCGCATTTTAGGCAGCGAAGCACTTATTTCCCAATTGATAAAAAGCTCCTCAAAAGGGATCATTTCTACGCATGACATAGAATTAAGTGATTTGGAGAACAAAATGGGGGAACTTACCAATTACAGTTTTCACCATGATATCAAAGATGAGGAAATCGTTTTTGATTATAAAATTAAAAGGGGCCCTTGCCCAAATTTTAACGCCCAAAAACTCATGAAGTTAATGGGGATAAAGATTTGATTTACAGAAACATACTTTTTTGGCATAAATATTGGTTCATTCAGTTAACATTCAGTTAAAAATTATACCCCCACTAAACTAACAGATTATGAGCTCTTTATTGTATTTAATAGCTGTCATCCTTATCATTGGATGGATTTTTGGTGCCTTTGTGTACAGCGTCGGCGGACTGATACATATTTTATTGGTCTTGGCAATTATTGCCATTTTATTCAGACTGATTGGCGGAAGAACCATTTAGAAAATTTGAAGATAAATTAATCAGCCACCTTAAATCATTAAGGTGGCTTTTTTTTGCCCTTTTACTGTAATATTTGCTTAATTTTGAATTTCGTCACAAAATTTAGCAACCAACGGTGCAGAACAATTATCAGAAAAAGTCTTTAGGCATTTTGGGGGGTGGGCAATTGGGCCGGATGCTTATCCAGTCTGCCATCAACTACAATATTGAGGTCCATATATTGGACCCGGATCCAGAAGCACCCTGCAAAAACCTCAGCAGCAGGTTTGTACAAGGCAACCTAAAGGATTATGATACGGTCTATGACTTTGGCCAATCCTGTGATGTAATCTCAATTGAAATAGAACATGTCAACACCGATGCCCTTTCCCAATTGGAAAAGGAAGGTAAAAAGGTTTTTCCCCAACCACATATCATCTCACTCATACAGGACAAGCGCAGGCAAAAGCAATTTTATCTGGAAAACGCAATACCTACCGCACCCTTTATTTTGACAGAAAACAGGCATGATGTAAGCCGGCATATTGATTTTTTACCGGCCGTAAACAAGTTGGGCAGGGAAGGTTACGATGGCCGGGGGGTACAGGTGCTCCAGTCTGCTGCAGACCTGGAAAAAGCCTTTGATGAACCCGGTTTGTTAGAGAAATTCATTGCCTTTGACAAGGAGCTGGCTGTCATTGTAGCCAGAAACGAAAATGGCGAATTGAAAGCCTTCCCCCCTGTAGAATGTGCCTTTCATCCCGAGCATAACTTGGTGGAATTCCTCTTTTCTCCGGCCACCGTTTCCCAGCCTTTGGCCGAAAAGGCGATGGCATTGGCCAAAGACGTCATACAGAAACTGAATATGGTGGGCTTATTGGCCGTGGAACTGTTTTTAACCAAAGAAGGGGATCTTTTGGTCAATGAAGTGGCCCCAAGACCCCACAACAGTGGGCATCATACCATAGAAGGCAATTTTACTTCTCAGTTTGAGCAACACCTCCGTGCTGTCCTGAACATGCCGCTGGGAGACACAGGCATCCGCTCTCCCGCTGCGATGGTGAACCTATTGGGGGAAGCCGGTTTTCAGGGAGAGGCCCTGGTGGAAGGATTAGACGAAGCAATGACCATGAAAGGGGTATATGTTCACCTCTATGGTAAGAAAATCACCAAACCATTTCGTAAAATGGGGCATGTGACCCTTTTGGAAGAAGATTTGGATAAGTTAAAAGAAAAAGCACAGCAAATAAAAGCCATCCTAAAAATAAAAGCATGAGTGATATCAAGGTAGGCATTATCATGGGTAGCCAGTCGGACCTTCCTGTCATGGCGGAAGCGGCCACATTTTTGGAAGAAATGGGTGTGGGGTACGAACTGACGATTATATCCGCTCATCGGACCCCCATGCGCATGATCGAATACGCTGAGAAAGCCAAAAGCCGGGGCATAAAAGTGATCATCGCCGGGGCAGGAGGGGCAGCTCACCTTCCGGGAATGGTGGCCTCGCTGACCACCTTACCGGTCATTGGCGTACCGGTAAAGTCATCCAATTCCATTGATGGCTGGGACAGCATTCTTTCCATCCTGCAGATGCCATCGGGTATTCCTGTGGCCACCGTAGCTTTGAACGGGGCAAAAAATGCCGGGATTTTGGCTGTCTCCATAGTAGCTGCTTTCGAAGAAAAAACCAGCGTTAAGCTGGTCGAATTCAAAAAATCCCTGCGGGAAAAAGTAGAGAAAACGGCTCAGGAGGTAGAAAACAAAGGTTGGAAAGGGCTTTTGGGAAAGTAAAACCTTGCGCATTTTTCTCTTTCCAGCTCTTTTATCCTTACAATGAATGTGGAAATTCAATTATTTCCTCCTAAAAGCACCTTTGAAAAGGAAATTATAAAACTTAGTAAAATCTGTTTCGGAATTTTGGCTCCCCTTTTCAATGATGACTTCCTTGTTTTCCACAATTATCGCATAATCCTCAGGGTGAAGTTTTGGTCCGTACCTTTCGGCATAGACACGGGTAAATGCTGCTCCAAAAAACAGTATCAAACAAGAGTAGGATACCCAAAGCAAGACCAAGACCACAGAACCTGCTGCTCCATAAGTAGACCCGGGTTCAGCAATACCAAAATATAGGCTCAATAATATTTTGCCCAGATTGAATAAAAAGGCGGTAATAAAACCGCCTAGCCAAACTGAACGCCATTGGACCTTCATATCAGGCATAAATTTGAAAATCAAGACGAACAAACATCCCAAAACGCCCGTGGAAAACAAAAATTCCACTACTTGGGCAACCACCACATATCCAGGTTCCCAAAAACGGGCAAGGTAGGTACTTACCAAAGATAATGCGGTGGATACCACAAAACTGATAATCAATAAAAATGCAATCGCCATTACAAATGCCAAACTCAAAGCACGGTCTTTGATGATTTTCCAATATCCAGCTTTAGGATCTATTTTTACACCCCAAATTTCATTCATGGAAATCTGGAGCTGGTAAAAAACACCTGTTGCACCAAATACCAACACCGCAATTCCAAGGAGGGTAGCAAATAGGGTCCTGCCGTCTTTCTGTGTGTTTTCTATGATTGTAATTACTGCCTGGGCAGTATCCGCTCCAATAGCTTCTGTAATTTCCCCTGTGATCTGTCCTTGTACAATTTCCGTCCCCCAGATGGCTCCCACGGTATTGATAATGATAATCAATAATCCAGGTAAAGACAAAACGGCATAATAGGCCACCACTGCACCTAACCTCCATGGATTGTTATCATTCCAAATTTTGGCGGCTTTCCAAAAAAGCCCTGGTAAATGCTCAATTTTAAACTTGCCTTTTATGCTGAGGGGGGGCCTTTTTTCTTTTCTTTTCATTTCAAAAAAATAAATTTTATCCGCCATTCAGATAATGAACCCATATAGCATATATCATGCCTCCAATTTCAATGAATCCCAATGATAAGAATAAAAAACCATAAACCAACAGGCATTCGATGCTCACCCTATTCCAATTTATGGCATAGTTGGTATTCATTCGGCTTGGCATAAAAACAGATCTCGTGTTGATTTCGGATTTTTGGAATGATATATCTTTCCTTTTGCACCGGTTTTTTAAAAGTGGGATCGGAATGTCGACGGAAATGATGTCAGAGGGCTGGACGGTCAACAGGGAGAGGTATTGGCCTATTCTGAAAAATAAAAATGGGAGCCGTTGACTCATACCTGAAATCGATTAACTGAGTAAATTAAAAATTATAAGAATTTTATTGTTTCTTTTCCATTGAATCCAGCCTTTACTGACTTTTTGAAAGTCTCCATCTAACAAAAGGACTTCTGCCCAGTCTTCTTTTATTTTTATGGGTTTCAAAAATTGGTAGGAAGATGGTATGATCCCTGATGATGAGAACGGCCGTACTCTGACTTCTTCTTCCGAACCCGGTAAAAATTCTACCGAATTCACGCTAAGTAAAAAATCCGGCCAATAAATAATTTTACCTGCATATTTACTTACATAGGATGATTGGCCGTTCTGAGCATTCACGATAATTTCCACCCATTCATTGGTAACACTGTTTATTTTGAAATAGAGCATGTCATAATCAAGCTTCATAATATCCGGCACTAACCATGGAGGCGCTGTGGCAATTTTAAATTGATTGTATTGATTGCGATGGAAGGTAATGCTGTCATAAGGAGCGTGCTCCTGAATGGATTTTTCAAGATTTGGATCGCTATAAAAATAAAGAAAGGGGTTTTCAATAAAATTGGGCATAAAATAGCCCATTCCGGTGATTTCATCTTCCATCTGCGGAGTTTGGCTTGGATATTCTTTAGGAGCTGCTGTGGATACCATCATCCCAATTTGCCCATTAGCTTTAGTTGGGGAATTTGGTTTTTCCATATAGGGTCTGTTTTTTTCTTCCTGCAACTTTTCCCGTTGCACAAATCGATAATGGGTAATTCCATAACCTAAGAGCAGGCATGCAAACAGCGCCCAGTTTCCTATTACAATTCTTTTATGGATGAGGTGATAGGTTAGGAAAAATGAGGCCACAAAAGCTGTCATAGCAAAAATAACTCCCCATCCAAATACAATGGCTCCACCTGCTAATCCCTGATTCTTACCCGCTTCCATCCATCCGGCAAAATACATTCCGATTAAAAAAAAGACGGCCAGGCACAGCAAATTAAATAACAGACTGGCGGGTTTTAGTAGCTTTTTCATGATTAGAACGTAACTGCTTTCATGATTTTTTCTGATTTTTTTATCTCTATGGTAAAGCTTTGAGCATTTCGCTCTTTATAGTTTCCAAGCGGAACCACCTTTACCAAATAGGTGCCCGGATTAAGAAGAAATTCCTTTCCCCGATCGTAGGTCCTGCCACCGGATACGTTTTTTCCGGAGGAAACTTCGGTTATGGTGACTCCACTGTCAATGGATTTGCCTTCTACTAAAGCTTCTATAAAAGCGGTACCCGTTTGAAAATCATATGTAACCGGTGTAATATCACCAGGCTTAATGGCCACATTTTCAATTTCAGTATACGTGTTAATGCCATCCATAGCTAGTGCCTGAATGGTGATGGTATAGGTGCCAGGGTTGACCTCCACCTCTTTGGGCGTTTGGTAGGAACGGACAGTGGCGGCGACATTTCCATTTGGATCAATCAATTTAACCACACAATCCCAATAGGCTCCGTTATTGGTGGGGGAAATCGCGACTTTACCACCATCAAAACTTATATCCTGATGCACCGCCTTTTCTTCAAAACTTTCTATTCCGGCTACGGTTACCATTTTCACATCACTCCCCTCGAGTGGCGCTGCTTCCAAATTATATTTGCTGGGAGGCAAATAAAAAAATGCGGTGTCCTGATAGGTCCGAACACTGATAGGGGCCCGTTTTCCAATGACATCGTACGCTTTTACCACCGCATCTATTGGAACGCCATTTTTCAATGTAAATACCGATACATTTCCTTTAGGTTTGTCTATGGTTGCAGTTGTGGCTTCATTAAGGACTGTCCCTAAATCAATGGCATCGGTGGCCTGGAAGTATTGACCATCGCCGGCTCGGGCAGCACACTTTAATGGTTCAGTTTCTTCGGATTTTAATCCAAAACCAATAATATGCAACCTAAAATCTATCCCCTCCTCTTTAGCTGAGCTGACTACTTCACAAATGCTCCCATCACAGGATTCAATGCCATCGGTCACAAGAATAATGGTAGCCCTGGTTTTAGCATCCCTTAAGTGATCCATTACAATTGTGGCTGCATAAGCCAGAGGGGTCATTCCCAATGGCTTGATCTTTTTCAAAGCCTCCTTAAATTCCGGTTTAAAGATGTGTTTTAACGGTAGTGAGGGGGAGAAACACCCATATTGAATAATTTACCTGGTCTTTTGGAAAATTTTAAGTAAATAAGTAATCGTCCTATTTGGCAATGCTTTTTGGAAAGCATACGGTACAACATTGGGTATTTTAGAGGCATTTTACAAATTTATCCTCGTGAGGCACAATGAATGCAATATTTGCTTTCCGGCATAAAAAGCAGGCGTTTGATATTGATTTCTTGGCCACAGCGAATACACTTTCCAAAATCCGATGTGCCCAGTTTTTCCTGCCAGGTACGCAAGCCTTTTAATTTTTCTTCATTTTTTCTCAACTGGGCCTCATTGATGCTTTTGTTGTTGATGTAGTCCATTCTACTGACCCTGCCAACGGCATTATCCAATCCCAAGGGTTTGCACATCTCTTTTAGCGTCAATATTTCCTCCTCAAGCTGGATGATCTTTTCTTCAATTACCTGTTTAATTTCTTGTTCTTCGGATGGTGTCATTTCTTTTTCAATACGATAACCTTTTTATCATCAGTGAAAATGCAACCTAAATTTAACTGTTTTTGAATCCAAATCATGGTTTTGGTATGAAAAAATGAAACATGGGTAGGATCCCGGGCATAATACCAATTGGGAAACTGATTTTCTTCCTGATAAAAAGTAGTCATGACCGAAAGGTATCCCCCTGTTTTTAACAAGGATAAAATCCTTTTGATATCCCTGATGGGATGATGAAAATGCTCAAAGCATTCTGTACAAAAAATCACATCGTAAAGTTGCCTTTGAATCCCGTCCTTTTGGAAGATCGGGTCATAGTTATCACAGGAAATTTGGTGCTGCTTTAAAATATGGCCTATTGCAGGTCCCGGCCCACAACCATAATCCAAAGCCTGCATTCCATTTTTCAATAGGGGTAAAACAGGATCGATGGCCTGACTCAGAAATTGAAGGTACCTGGCATCCTCCGGGTCATTATTATGAGTCAGGTAATGCCTGTATTCGGATGAGTGATCCGGAAAGAACAATGGGTCTTTTTGGATCAAGGCACAATGGGCACATTTACGGAATGAATTGCCTTCTCCGTCTTTAAGATAACTATTAACATTTCCGCATAATCCACAAATCAAGTGCCTTTCCAAAATGCCACTGTTTTGGAGGGCTTGATTTCAATCAATTCCAATTTTATATTTTTATATTCTGCCGTTTGTTTAAAATCCTCAATAATCTCGAAAATATCCGGATGGATAAATTTCGCATCCGTCCCATCTATGACAACATGGTGATTTTCCGGAAGATGATCCAGGAACAACATGATGTCGGCTTTATTGAGAAAAGTCGTTTCCTGGGAAAGTTTTACAATGGTTTTTTCTGCCCCTTCATGTTCCACCTTATCATGCAGGTATGCATTTTTATAATTATCCCTAAGGATAAAGAAAACAGCAACCGTACCACCAATGAGTATACCGGTGATCAAGTCTGAAAAAATAACCACAACAATGGTAATGATAAATGGCAAAAACTGCTTTTTCCCTTGTTTAAAAATATTTTTGTATATAGAATAACTGGTTAGTTTATATCCCACCACAAATAATACTGCGGACAAAGAAGCCAAAGGAATCATATTCAATACATGTGGAATCAGAGCCACGAAAACCAACATGATGATTCCGTGGGTCATGGTTGCAGTTTTGGTCCGTCCCCCGGAATTTACATTGGCGGAAGTCCGTACAATTACGGCTGTTATGGGTAATCCTCCAACCAGTCCCGAAATGATGTTTCCGATTCCCTGGGCCTTTAGCTCCCTGTTGGTCGATGTCTTCCTTTTATACGGGTCCAACTTATCACCGGCCTCTGTACTGAGCAAAGACTCCAGGCTGGCAATGAAGGCGATACTCAATCCAATTGTAAGGATCTGAGGATTGGTGATTTGAGAAAAATCCGGAAAAGTAAAAAACCCAAAAAACTCGGAAATACTGCCCGCTTCCGGCAATTGCACCAAATGATTGCTTTCCAAAACAAGGTCCGGAAAAAAAGACCGATAAATGATATTTACCATTATACTCACAACCACAGCAGCCAATGCGGAAGGGAAAAATTCGAAAAAGGCATATTTCTTAAAAACAGGTCTTTCCCAGATCAATATAATGGCCAGGGATACCAGGGTAATGATGGTCGCTCCCCAACCAATATTCTGAAATACATAAATGATTTCGGTAAAGGTGTTTCTTCCATCGTTTTGACTAAAGGACTCCATTCCTTCAAAAACCTCGTCTATTCCCAGGGCATGGGGAATTTGTTTTAATATCAATACCAAACCTATAGAGGCCAATATGCCTTTAATCATGGCATTGGGGAAAAAATAGGCAACAGTACCTGCACGAACATATCCAAGAATAATCTGGAAAACCCCTGCGGCAATGACGGCTAATAAAACGGCTTCGTAATTACCCAGGGTCTGTATGGCGGTATAGATGACCAAGGCCACGCTGGCTGCCGGACCACTCACATTGATGTTGGAGTTACTCAGAAAGCCCACAAGAATTCCACCTAAAATCCCCGAAATAATTCCGGAAAAAAGTGGCGCTCCTGAGGCAAGAGAGATACCCAGACATAGAGGAAGTGCAATCAAGAAAACCACCAAACCAGCAGAAATATCAGTTTTGAAATGCTTTCTCTTCGAGGAGGATGGATGGGATTTACTCATTTGGAATTTGTCTTATTATTCTAGTAATTAAGCGAAAGAAGAGGTTTTCATAAAAAATTCAAACGGAAATACTTATATCAAACTCCCATTCTTTATTTAATGGGAACGTTAATTATCAGATAAATTTTGAACATTTGTCGCTAAGAAGGGGCAAAAATAGTGATTTTTTTATAAATTACCCCCTTTTACTGTATTTATTACAAATTACATCATGTATTGAAAACATTTTAATATTCTGCTTTCCTGGCCTCTTGATTGGGGCAAACCTTTAAAAAATTGATACCTAAGGGAAATTTCATGGGCTCCGTCTGTGACCATTCCCAACCTGGAAACCATGTAGTCAAAACTATAGCCGACCATTAAACCCCCATTAGTAACAAATCCAAGAAGGCCAATCACCGAGTCTCTGTTAGGTAAATCTGCCTGCCCTGGGATTCCTCTAAATCCGGCACCGATCAATATTTTTTCGTACAGAACCTGGGCGCTTACATCAAGTTGTTGAAAAGGTCCCTGGTGTTTGTAGTTTCCAGAAAGTGACAGCATATTTTCACTTTTATCCGCAAACGGTCCCCTGTCCTGATTTATCGGAATGACAAATCCACTATGGAAGTTATATTTAATCGGAAGCCTTCCCCCCAATCGATCGGAATAGAAACTTAAATAGGGTTGGGTAACATGATAGGCACTACCTCCCAACCAAAACCTTTCACCGGTCAATAATCCACCAAAAGACACATCCAAATAGCTGTACGGCTCAAAATTAGGGATATCATCCATGGTAACCGGAGCAACGGTTTGTGATAAAACATTAATCTGATCACTCAACAAAAGGTGGTCCATGGCAGCATGCCTACGGACCCAGGCTGCTTGGGTCCCAAACCGCAGATTTAGATCCTCGGTCAAGTCAAGCCTGTAGGCATAAAACAATGAAAAATCCGTCAACCTTATATTCAGATTAGATTCCTGAAAGGAATTCAGGGATACGCCAAAGCCACTCTTCCAATCAAAACTATAATGGTCCATATAGGCAGAAAAACCCTGAAAATCATATTGCAAACCCGGCCATTGCTTTCTGTAGTTGGCTCCCATTCTGGTCAACTCTGACACTCCGGTCATGGCGGGATTCAACTGTAAGGGGGCCGCATAAAATTGGGAGTATTGCATATCCTGACCCATCAATGGGATAGAAGTGATGAAAAAAGCCAAAAGGGTTAATTTTTTTAACATCTGTTTTACCTGATCAACAGAAATACATTGGTCAATTCTTTGGTCCTTCCATCGGGGGTTTCATATACGAGTTTAAATACATAATTGCCAGCTGTAACCGCCTCCCCCCTATAAGTACCGTCCCAACCTTTATCCGTGTTATCCGCTGTATAGAATAGGGTTTCACCCCATTTGTTGAATATCCAAAATTCAAGTTTTTGAATATAATTAAATTCCGGAAAGAAACGGTCATTCAGTCCATCACCATCAGGTGTAAAAGCATTGGGCATCAAAATAAACGCCTCTTCTATTTTTATCTGTTTAATGGTTTCTCTTTTGCACCCAAAAATATCTGAAACGGTAAGTTTAACCTGATAGTTGCCCTCTGCTCCATAGGTATGAAAGGGATCACTTTCATGGCTGAAATTTCCATCTCCAAAATCCCATTCATGCGTTACCGTTTCCCTTGAGGTGGTGGGTGTAAAATTGATTGGGTAATTCACTAAATTAGCCCCATAAACATCGAATGAAGCAGCGTGATATTCAAAATCTGTCGTTAAATGGTTGGGTAAAACTACCATTTCTTCAACGGCTGTACAAACATTTGTATCTTTTACGGAAACGCGGTATGTTCCAGCATCTTCTGTCACCATGACCAATCCTCCATCCTGTACATTCCCTCCGTTCCATTCAATTTGATAAGGAGGCGCGCCACCTGCAACGGACAATACGAAAGTGCTTATTACACCGTCAATGTTACATTCCACCTCAGTGGAAGTGGTCACATAAATTTCCAAAGGAAGGATTTCTTCCAATTCAAAACTTGCTGATTGAAAACAGTTCTTCGCATCATAAACTTCAGCCGTATAAATGCCAACAGGCAGGTTTTCCACTATAAGTCCAAGCGCTCCATTGGACCATTGGATCTTATAAGGGGCCGTTCCCCCTTCGATAGCCAATTCTATTCTACCACTATTCGTTTTTTGGCAATCGACCGCGGGGGTTATACTGGAACTAAGTGATAGGGGTAAGGCGTCTGAAATTTCCACGGGGATTTTTTGTTGGCATTGCTGGGCATCATTCACAGTGATCAAATAATTCCCTGCATCCAAATCATCGAAAACAAAATCCCTCCGATCTGCATTGAAATAATGGTCAAGGTCCTCCTGTGTTCCATCCTCATTCACTTTTATCAAACTGGTACTTAACGGTAAACTGCCTCCCGAAACCTGAATATCGATCCGACCCTCCAGGTTTCCATTACAATTTAACTCCAGAATAGAGCTGTTATCAATAGCTATTTCCATAGGAGCTGGCTCCTCAAGGGTAATAGTGGCAGAGGCTAAGCAAGATTCACTGTCCAAAATCGTAACCGTATAGTTTCCGGCAGGTAATTGACTGACCAAGCTATCAGTGGTTGCATTTGGGTCATCCCACTGAAAAGAATAGGGAGGGCTGCCTCCTTCCACATGGGCAAGCAGTTGCCCAACTGATGCTCCATTGCAGGAAAGGGCTGAACCGTTTTCATTCAAAACCAACTGGATTTCAGCTTTCATGCTTTGGTGAGTAATGAAGAATTGTTGGTAACAAATTGTCTCTTCTTCCAGATAAGCATAGTAGTCAATTTGCTCATCAATTTTTGGGAAGGGATGATTTAATGTAAATTCAATGGCCTGGTCCTCATCAGGAGAATTATTGTAAAACCGGGTTCCTGCCGGAAATGAATTCTGAACTTTGGAAATTGGGATATAGTCCCCATTAAAGTTACAGAAGGAAAAGGCCAAAGGAGTTGTTTCCGGGCAGTTTGGTTCACTGGTACTTGATTGGCCCATTATAAAAAGAAAAGGGGAATTGATGGAGTTAGCCAAGCAATCTACAGTTTCAACCTGGTTTTTAATAAATTTAATTCCTACAATCGGTAGCCCGGTATCCGAATTTACTCCGGAAATTTCACCGGATACCGCCATATTAAAAACACACTGAAATCCCGGATAGATCGAACAATTATCTCCCGCAAGAATCGTGTAAGTCATGGCTGCCAATATGTCGCCTGGGTTATTCGGTACAGGTAAGTAGCCTAGTTCCCAAACCAATGCCCCATTGGCTCCCTCTTCCGGATCATAAAACGGGGTGCCGGCACTGTTGGGTTCTAGGTAAAATTCGGATTCAACTATTCCCAGTTTCGTATTAATGGGCAGGGGAATCACTACTTTTCCCTCATTTATATCAACTTGGCCTCTGTTTCTGATTTCCACTTTGAATTCCATGGATTCCCCTGTTTCAATTGCAAAAATCTCATTTTCTTCTTCATGTTGGCTAAGCAGGTGGTTGGTTGCTTCCAGAATTGGCTGGTTGGCATCAATGGCAAAGGTAAGATTGAAGATGGCATAGGTATCGATGACCGACCCATACCGAAAACGGGTTTGGCTTTGGTTATTCTTGATGGTAAGGTTGTTCTCATTGGGCACATCAAAAATGGCAATATCAAAACCGGTATTATTTACCAAATCAGGATTCCTGGCATTTCCTTCGGTTTGAATGCTCGCATTGAAGAAATTGAAAGTGTCGTTACCTTCATGTTGCAACCTGGTGAATTCCCCAGTATCCACACCTTGTTCTATTTCAAAATAATCCCCTGTTCCCCCACGGTCTCCTTCCCCGGCCATCAGCCCCATTTTTAGATTTACCTGACCGGTCTCCACTGCTGAAAAACCGGATAGTTCCAAAAAATAATCACTGTTTAAATAGGAAGCAACATAGGTAAATCCGTCAAAAACCACAATATCCCGTTGGTCCATCAATGGATTTTCATAAATAATTACCATACCCCAGCCGCCATAAAATCCCACTGACCCACCTATACCTTCCAGTAAAGCCATATCTGCTACCGTATATTCCCCTTCTCCAGCTTTCCTGACCAAATCAGTTATATCAGCATACCCCACAAATATTCCATCCTGATCCTCCAGGTTATCCGGATACCAAATATCGTCTTCCTTAGCCCTCACTAGCTCGTATCCGGAACTTCCGTGCGTTTTTATTTTGACTTCCCTTTTATCCAGGTATTTGGTTTTTCCATTGCTCATCACTTCAAAATCCATATCAGGTGAAGAACGCCCCGTCCAATACAATCCGGCAAACAGGATATTGGTGCAGTTGGCCTGCGCCCCGTTTTCCGTGGAAAAGGCTAAAATGGCTGAAGATGAATTGAAGGTTTCCTGGTCATTGTCCACATCGACAAAAACCATGGAGTTGTTATTTTGCAGGTTCAGATTGTAATTTTCCAAGGTCATGCTGGTATTACCGATCATCGTAAAATCACCCTTGATTTGGTAGAGTGTAGTACTCGTTGAATTGGCCGCTGTCCTTTGCAGAAAGGGCTTTAGAACCTGCCCATAACTTTGCAATAAAAATGCCATAAAAAAGACCAACCCTATAAAAACTTGAAAAAGCAGCTTTTCAGTATTTGAAAAATCAATTTTCACCCCTATTTCATTTAACCTTCAATTATACAAATTATTATTGATTTGTTAGGGGTACTCAGGAAAAATAATAATTGCCTGACAGGCCTCCAGTTACTAAAAAATCCAACAAAATTTCAGGGTGTAAACCATTCTAAAACAGTGCTTTTGGGCAGAGAATGAACCAGATGCCCATCTTTACCTTTCATGTCTTCTGCGGCAAAAAGTGAATTGATAATGGCTTCTTCTGTTGCTTCAATAGTGGCCAGGAATAAGGGAGAAACTTCATCATTGCTTAATGCAGTTCTATACTTTCCCGGAGAAACATCCTGGGAGAAAATCGGGATACTTTTGGCCGTACTGAAAGCCAGAACATAATCCCCACTTCCGTTTGAAGCAATTCCACCGGTCCTCGCCAAGCCCATCATTGCCCTTTTGGCCATGCGCTCCAGGTTCCGATGATCTATCGGTGCATCGGTGGCCACGACAATCATGCAGGACCCATCTGCAGATTCCAATTGGTTTTTAAAACTGTATTGGCCTAAACGTTTTCCAATGGGGACCCCTGCAATTTGAAGCACGCCCCCAAAATTGCTTTGCACCAAAACCCCAACCGTATAGCCCCCCATGTCTGCCGGTAACTTCCGGGATGAGGTTCCAATTCCCCCCTTGAATCCAAAACGCCCTCCATCCCGGCGGCAACACTAAGGGTATTGGTCAATATGATAGGGGATTCCAAATTGCCAAGTTCCTGGATTTGTGTCGTCCCCACCAATTTGCCAAAGCCATTGCCCACATATACGGCAGCAGGAACTTTTTCCTGGAAAATATTTCCTTCATGGGGCAGGATGGCCGTTACCCCTGTTCGGATGTTTTCCCCCTCTATCAGGGTCACCTGACCTACTTTAACGCCGACAACATCCGTAATGGCATTCCATTGGCCCGGTGACATGACACCAAATTGGATTTTATAATCTCTTGCCCTTTTTTGACTATAGCCATATTGGGACGATAAATAAATCAGGCAAAATAATGGCAGGTAACGTAACATGATCAGCTAAGTATTAATAGGATATATTCCAAATAAAAACAGCACCTACTTATAAAACAAGCGCTCATCTAATAAAAATAATAAACCGGGGCAAATTATCCCCAGGAAACATATCCCTTGAGTATATTGCCAAATAGACCAAATATTCGTTCAAGTTGATTATTTTTGTAATCTATTCCTGAATTGGTTGGGTTTTTGTGTTTTATTGAATGCAAAAAACAGGGTGATAAGCAACCACTTACCAATAGGCTCAGGAAGGCAAAAAATTGATTAATTAGATGGGTATCAGGTTTTATAAATATCAGGGGACGGGCAATGATTTCATCATGATCGATGACAGGTCGGAAGTTTTTGAATCAGACAACCTGGCGCTTATCCAAAAACTCTGTGACCGAAAATTTGGTGTCGGAGCTGATGGGTTAATTCTGATCAGGAATAAAAGCGGATATGATTTTGAAATGTGCTATTTCAATGCGGATGGTACCCAGAGCATGTGCGGGAACGGGGCACGGTGCGCTGTTGCATTTTCCTCTTTCCTGGGTATGATTTCCGATCAAACCGAGTTTGTAGCCATAGATGGGCCGCACAAAGCAAAAATTAAAGACGATTGGGTGGAACTTGAAATGGGCCCTGTTAAGGAGGTCCTTAAAGTGGAAAAAGATTTTTATGTGGATACCGGTTCCCCGCATCATGTAAAGTTTGTTGATCATCTGACTGATTACAAGGTTGTTGAAGAGGGTCAATCCATACGAAATCAAAAAAGCCTGTATCCAAACGGAACGAATGTAAATTTCGTTCACTCTTTGGCTAAGGATCACATTCAGGTGAGGACCTATGAGAGGGGGGTTGAAAATGAGACTTTATCCTGTGGTACCGGGGTTACCGCCTGTGCCTTGGTTCAAGGACTGATCCAAAACATTGATTCGGTAAAAATTTCAACCCTAGGGGGCAGCCTGGAGGTACGGTTTCAAAAAAACGAAACCCAGGGTTTTCACCATATAATTCTGGCCGGACCGGCAAAACAGGTTTACTCAGGCTTCATAGAGGTAGATTCATTGGAAACTAACAAGATGGGATTATCTGTTTAATAATAAAAATACGAGAAATTAATCAAAGTTTATGATAGAAGTTATAGCAAAAGGATTGGCAAAGATTTTTGGAACTAAATCCGATAGGGATATAAAGTCCCTGAGTCCGGTAGTCACAGCCATCAACGAAGAATATGGAAAGTTATCCACCTTATCCGATGATGATTTAAGAGGACAGACCTTTGATATCAGAAAATTGATTGATGAGGACTTAAAAGTCTTTGACGATAAAATAAAACAATTAAAAATCGAAATTGAACAGTTAATTCCCAACCAAGTCCAGGAGAAAGATGCTTTGTTCAATGAGATTGATAAAGTGGAAAAAGAAAGGAACGAGGAGTTGGAAAAAACTTTGGAGAAAGTTTTACCCAGGGCTTTTGCAGTGATGAAAGAGACCGCCAAAAGATTCAAAGAAAACCATCAATTAAAGGTGAAGGCCAGTTTAGAAGACAAAGCCATGGCGGTGGACAAATCCTATATTAAAATTGATGGTGAATGGGCAACTTGGCATAATAAATGGATGGCTGCGGGTAGCGAAGTTACCTGGGACATGTTGCATTATGACGTACAGCTTTTGGGAGGTGTCTCCCTTCATCGCGGCAACATTGCTGAAATGGCCACCGGTGAAGGTAAAACGCTGGTATCTACTTTACCCGCCTATCTAAATGCCCTTTCGGGAAGAGGTGTCCATATCGTCACCGTAAATGATTATCTGGCAAAAAGGGATTCAGAATGGAATGCCCCACTCTTCGAATTCCATGGTTTAAAGGTGGACTGTATCGATAAATATCCCCCTAATTCTCCAGGTAGAAGAAAAGCCTATCAATGTGATATCGTCTACGGCACCAATAACGAATTCGGTTTCGACTACCTTAGGGACAACATGGCCAGGGAAGCCAAAGATCTGGTGCAGGGAAAACACCACTTTGCCATGATTGACGAAGTAGATTCCGTATTAATCGATGATGCGCGGACCCCCCTGATCATATCCGGACCTGTTCCCCGGGGAGATGAACATGAATTTTATGACATGAAACCCCGGGTTTCCACCTTGGTGGACGAACAGCGAAAATTAGTACAGAACTTTTTGACAGAGGCCAAGAGGCTCATAAAGGAAGGCAAAGATAAAGAGGGCGGATTATCACTTTTTCGTGCTTTTAGGGGATTGCCGAAATACAAACCACTTATCAAGTATTTGTCGGAACCCGGCATAAGAGTTATCCTTCAAAAAACGGAAAACTTTTACCTCCAGGATAATAAAAAAATGATGCCCGAAGCGGATGAGCCTCTTTTGTTTACCATAGATGAAAAAAGCAACAGTGTGGACCTCACTGACAACGGCATAGAAGTCATCACCAAAAAAAATGAAGACGATGACTTTTTCATCATGCCTGACATCGGGATGGAAATCGCTGACCTTGAGAAGAATGAAGCCATCGATGATACGGAAAAACTCATCCGCAAAGAGGAAATCATTAAAGATTATGGTATAAAAGCTCAGAGAATTCATACGGTGAACCAACTTCTCAAAGCCTATTGTATGTTTGAGCGTGACACCGAATACATTCTGGTAGACGGAAAAGTAAAAATCGTGGATGAACAGACAGGCCGGGTAATGGAAGGGCGACGCTATTCAGATGGATTGCACCAAGCGATTGAAGCCAAAGAAAATGTAAAAGTAGAAGATGCCACCCAAACCTATGCTACGATAACCCTCCAAAATTATTTCAGGATGTACCACAAACTTTCAGGAATGACGGGAACTGCAGAAACTGAAGCAGGGGAATTCTGGGAAATTTATAAATTGGATGTTGTGGTAATTCCCACCAATAAACCCATTCAACGAAAAGACAGGGAGGATAAGGTTTACAAGACGGTTAGGGAAAAATTCAATGCCGTAGTGGAAGAAATCAATGAACTCACCGATGCCAACCGACCTGTTTTGGTGGGTACCACTTCGGTGGAAATTTCCGAGTTGCTCAGTAGAATGTTAACTATTAGGAAAATTAAGCACCAGGTCTTAAACGCCAAACAACATGCGCGTGAAGCTGATGTGGTAGCTGAAGCCGGTAAACCAAGAACAGTAACCATCGCTACCAACATGGCAGGTAGGGGTACGGATATTAAATTGACACCCGAATCCAAACAAGCTGGGGGTTTGGCCATTGTTGGTACCGAAAGGCATGAATCCAGGAGGGTGGACAGGCAACTTAGGGGTAGGTCCGGCAGGCAGGGTGATCCCGGATCCAGCCAGTTTTTTGTCTCCTTAGAAGATAACCTGATGCGCCTTTTCGGCTCCGAAAGGATCGCCAAACTGATGGACCGGATGGGTTTGGAAGAAGGGGAAGTAATCCAGCATTCCATGATCTCCAAATCCATTGAAAGAGCTCAAAGGAAAGTGGAGGAAAACAATTTTGGGGTACGAAAAAGACTTCTGGAGTATGATGATGTCATGAACAGCCAAAGAGAAGTGGTTTACAGAAGAAGAAAAAATGCCCTGATGGGCGACCGGTTGGAATTGGATATTTTAAACATCATGTTCGATGTTTCCGAAGACATCATCGAAATGGGCAAATCAACCGAGGATTTAGACAACCTGAGAATGAATATTTTCAGCTCTCTGGGCATTGATTACACCATTTCCCCTGAAGATTTTAAGGAAAAGGATGTACCAACCCTTACCAGAGCCCTCTTCAATGCTTCCTATCAGAAATACAATGAAAAGAACCAGGATATTTTAAGAAAGGCCATGCCTATTTTAAAAGACGTGCACCAAAAAAGAGGTGCTACGGTTAAGGAAATCATGGTTCCCATTTCAGATGGAATCAAACAAATCGGTGTAGTGATCAACCTCGAATCTACCATTCAAAATGAGGGCAGGGAACTGATCAGGGCCGTAGAGAAAACCGTTACCCTCGCCATCATCGATCAGAACTGGAAAGAACATCTTCGGGACATGGATGACCTGAAGCAATCCGTACAAAATGCGGTTTACGAACAAAAGGATCCTCTATTGATTTACAAATTTGAGGCATTTGAAATGTTCAAACGGTTTTTGGGAAAACTGAATGATGACATCATATCCTTTATTTCAAAATCTGACCTTCCCAAACAAGATCCGGAACAAGTCAAAGCTGCCCAAACACAAAAGCAACGGGAACCCAGCGTTACCGCATCCAAAGAAGAGGTGGGAAACAGTTTGGGAAATCAGGCGGGGCAAAGAGCGGCAATCGCCAGCAGCCGGGCGGCAAGTAGAGAAGCGGTAATGCCTAGAAAGTCTGAAAAATCCTATGGAAGAAATGATAAGGTGACCGTAAAATATGTAGATGGTAATGTTAAAAAAGATGTTAAATACAAAAGCGTGGAGCAGGACATCAGTGATTCCAGGTGTGTGATAATTGAAAATTAAAAATCAATAACATGAATATTAAAATCAGTCTTTGGCCCATTTTACTGCTCCTTTTTGCCAGCTGTGGCTTGGTCAATATCCGGAAAAGTGGAGGAAGTGCAGAACTGTACAGCAACTATTCAGAGGATATTTCAGGTACCAGGATAAAGTTCAGTGAATTACCAGATCCCAAACTTCCGGAAGAGAATGCCAAGGAAGTAGCTCCGGTGGACCAAGAATTGGCCAAGGCAGTTGAGAGGATCCGTGAAGAAAACGACCGTGATCAATTTTTCAATGGCTTCACCATTTTGATTTACAGTGGTGTGGACAGAGAGTTGGCCTTTGAAACCAGGAACAATATCTATTCCGAATATCCGGATATTCAGACCGATATGGAATATGTACAACCAAGGTACTTGGTAAAAGTTGGAAAATACATCAATAGAATTGAGGCTTTAGCCGTCTACGAAAAGGTAATAGAACACTTTCCTTCAGCGAGGATTGTTCCGGATAAAATTTTAAAATCGAAAGAACAAATTAAGGAAGAAGAAAATATTAGTGATGCTACTAGATAAAATCAGAACGTTGGCCGACCAACAAAAAAATTCCACTATTGAAGACAGAAGGCACCTTCATGCTCATCCTGAGTTATCTTTTCAAGAAGTCAATACAGTGGCTTTTGTGGAAAAAAAGCTTCGGTCTTATGGCATCGAACACATAGAAAGGAAGGCTGATACCGGTCTGGTGGCATTGATTGAAGGGAAAAACCCAAAAAGCAAAATTATCGCCCTTAGGGCAGATATGGATGCCCTTCCCATCCTGGAAAAAAACGACGTAGCCTATAAATCCCAAAATCCGGGAGTAATGCATGCCTGTGGGCATGACGTGCATACTTCTTCTCTATTGGGTACTTCAAAAATTTTAAATGAAATCAAGGGTGAGTTTGAAGGCACTGTAAAACTTATTTTCCAACCAGGAGAGGAAAAAGTTCCGGGAGGAGCTTCCATGATGATTAAGGACAAGGCTTTGGTAAATCCAAGGCCAAGTGCTATCCTCGGTCAACATGTAATGCCTTTGATCCCTGCGGGAAAAGTCGGATTCCGAAAGGGAATGTACATGGCAAGTGCAGATGAATTGTACCTTACCGTAAAAGGTAAGGGTGGGCATGGGGCGATGCCGGAAACTTTGGTTGACCCCGTTCTTATTTCTTCCCATATCCTGGTGGGTTTACAACAGATTGTCAGCAGAAATGCCAATCCCAAAGTTCCTTCCGTTTTATCGTTTGGTAAGGTCACAGCGAACGGGGCTACCAATGTCATACCCAATGAGGTATTCATGGAGGGGACTTTCCGAACTTTGGACGAAGCGTGGAGAAAACAAGCCCAGGTTTTAATGGTTAAAATAGCAAAAGGAATTGCTGAAGGAATGGGGGGATCCGTTGATTTCGAGGTCCGCAAGGGTTATCCCTTTCTTAAAAATGATCCGGCCCTAACAGATAGGGCCATTTCTGCTGCAAAGTCCTATTTAGGTGAAGAAAATGTTTTGGATTTGGATATTTGGATGGCCTCCGAAGATTTCTCCTATTATACCCAGGAAATAGATGGTTGTTTTTACCGTTTAGGGACCAGGAATGAGGAAAAGGGCATCACTTCTGGCGTTCATACACCCACTTTTGACATAGATGAAGAAGCTTTGGGTTTAAGTACTGGTTTAATGGCCTGGCTTGCCATTGAGGAACTTAACCATAAATAATTGATATGAAAAAGCTGGTTCTTCTTTTTTTATGTTGTCATGTTTTTTATTTTCCGGGGTTCGGTTGGGGCCAAATTGGACATAGGGTCGTGGGTCAGATTGCGGAATGGCACCTGAATAAAAAAGCACAAAAAAGAATTGCATCCATATTGGGGGCTCAATCATTGGCCATGGCATCTACATGGATGGATGAAATTAAATCCGATTCCTATTATGACCATTTGAATACCTGGCATTACCTGACTGTAGAGGAGGGTAAAGGTTACCGTCCGGAAATACAGGAAGAAAGAGGGGATGCCTTTGGGAAGACCAACATGATCATACAGGCCTTAAAAAACGGAAAATTAACTGTTGGAGAAGAACAGGAATACCTCAAAATGTTGATTCATCTGGTTGGGGACCTTCATCAACCCTTACATGTAGGAACGGGAACGGACCGTGGAGGCAATGATGTAAAGGTTACTTATTTCAATGCAAACACCAACCTGCATGCGATATGGGACAGTAAGGTAATCGATAGTAAACAACTAAGTTTTACCGAATTGGCGAGACATTTAAATTTCCGGGCGGATAAGAACGCTGTTAAAAAATACCAGCTTGGTGGAATGGAATTATGGCTTGAAGAAGCGGTTTCTCTCCGTCCTCTGATTTATAATTTACCTGAAAATAAGCGGCTTTTTTATGAGTATGGGTACAAAACCTTTCCTGTAATGGAAGAGCGGCTATTGGCTGGTGGTTTGAGGCTGGCCGGAATACTAAATGAAATTTATGGGTAGTTTACTTACCTGCAGCAATTACTGCCATATCGATGGCCAGGGGCTGATGTTGATTTAAACTCAGAGCACAGGCCGCTAGGGTAGCGCCGGTTGTCATGACGTCATCCACCAATAAGATCCTCTTTCCTTCTATCTGGGGAGCTAGTCCTTCCAATTGGAAAACATTGGATACATTTTCCCATCGTTGGATTCGGGATTTATTGGTTTGGGTAGGCGTAGGAACGGATCTAATCAAAAGATTCATTTTGGGAAAATGCAGGGTTTGGGCAAGTCCTATGGCAAATTGTTCGCTTTGATTATAGCCTCTTTTTCTTAATTTGGCCTGATGTAGGGGTACAGGGATCACCAAATCCCAAATATCAGCATAGCCGCTTTCTAGAAGCAATTGCCCATAAATTCGGCCTAGAACAATACCCAATCCAGGTTTATTTTTGTATTTAAGCTGATGTAAAATACGTTGACTCATGCCTCTTTTTGAAAATCTCAAAAATGCCATTGCTCGATCAACAGGGGCCAAGCCCAATAATTTTACTTTTAAATCATTCTCAAACGGTATCAAATGGTAAGAAGTGATGGGAAGCCGGGCAATACATATCTTGCACAAATGATCTTCAAAAGAAAACAGACTTCTCCGGCATACACAGCAGGTAACCGGAAACACCAATGATAAAAAATCCTCCCATAAAGTGAAACGCATACCGAAAATGGGTTGTTTATATTCTAAGGCCAATTAACCTGTTATATTTGCCTATTGCTAAGCTGTGTTAATTTAAGCAATAAAAAATTTTGACACAATAGCGGGGATTCAAATTGAAATACATTGATCCTGTCAACAAAAATATTATTTTAATGCGATGTTTAAAAAAGATTTAGATCTTGAAAAAAGATGGAATAAATTATTAACGGGATTGGCTGATCTTTTGGGTAAAAAACCATCTGACCTCAATGCCGTATTGTTTATTATCGGAGTTCAGGAATTGGGAAAAGGTGCCAAACATTTTTCTAAAGAGGAAAAGCAGGATTTAATGCATATTGCCACCTGTAAAGTTTTAAGTTTATCAGGCTTTTATGATTTGGATTTTATAGATCAGGATGGCTGGCCTCATTGGAAATTAAACAAAACATTACCACATTTAAATGCCATTGACCAAGAAAAAATGCTGAAACTCCATATTTTGGAATATTTTGAAGAAGAATTTGAAATTGATATTCAATGAAATTGGTTTCTTATAATGTAAATGGCATTCGAGCAGCGATTAAAAAAGGATTTATACCCTGGCTTCAGGAATTAAATCCAGACATTGTTGGATTGCAGGAGGTTAAGTCCATGGAGAATCAAATTGAAGTTCAGGTATTCCATGATATGGGATACCAGGTATATTGGCATCCTGCTGTTAAAAAAGGATACAGTGGCGTGGCCATCCTTTCCAAAATAAAGCCTGATAACGTAGTATATGGAATGGGGGTCTCAAAATACGATGATGAAGGCAGAGTTTTGAGAGCTGATTTTGAAAATTTTTCCTTTTTATGTACTTATTTTCCTTCCGGAACGACTGGAGGAATCAGGCAGGACTTCAAATATGATTTTCTTGATAACATCTATGGCTTCAGCCAGGATTTGAAAAGAGATCGTCCCAAGCTCATTATAAGTGGTGACTACAACATTTGCCATAAGCCCATAGATATTCATAATCCAATTGCCAATAAAAACAGTTCTGGATTTTTACCCGAAGAAAGAGCATGGATGGATAAAATAACCGCTTCAGGTTTCGATGATAGCTTTAGATTAAAAAATGAGACACCCCATCAATACACCTGGTGGAGTTATCGGACCAATTCAAGGGCCAATAATAAAGGCTGGAGAATTGATTACCACATGACTACTCCACCGGTTAGCCGAAAAGTTAAAAAGGCAGAAATACTCTGGAATGCGATGCATTCAGATCATTGTCCCATACTTTTAGAAATTGAAGAATAATAAAATATAATCATGATTTAAGACAATATACTCAATGAAATCAATTAAAATCACCATACCATCTTTAATTGAAAACATAACTATCATTGAAAGTTTCATTGATAATGTCAAAGAGAAATTTAATATCAATGATGATATTTACGGAAACATCATGATATCAGTGACTGAGTGTGTCAGCAATGCCATCATACACGGAAACCTGCAAAACGGAAAGAAGAGGGTTAAATTGGAATTAAGATTTCTTGATAACCAAATAAAATTTATCATAGAAGACCAAGGAGAAGGTTATGATTATCATCATTTAAATGATCCCACCTCGCCGGAAAATTTGGAGAAATCAGGTGGAAGGGGAGTATTCATCATGAGACATTTATGTGATGAAATTGATTTTGAAAATAAAGGAAGCAAAATTACACTCACTTTTTATATGAATTAGAATGGCGATTCATTTCTTTGAAGAGGAGACAACCCTTAAATTAAACAATTCCAGAAAAGTAAAATTATGGCTAAAGGAATTGGCCATGGCTCATGGTTATAAATTGGGAAATCTTAATTATATTTTCTGTTCCGACAATTATTTATATCAAATCAACATACAATACCTCAACCATCATACCCATACAGATATCATTACCTTTGATCAATCTGATCAACCCGGTATAATAGAAGGGGACATTTACGTCAGTATTGACCGAATAAAGGAAAATGCAAAAGAATGGGAAACTTCCTTTGAAAAAGAACTGTTTAGGGTAATCAGTCATGGATTATTGCACTTATGCGGATTTAGTGATAAATCTGAAATAGACAAGGCAGAAATGAGAAATCAGGAAAATCTGGCATTGGAAAAATTGAAATCACAGCTCAATCAGGCAACTGTTCCACGTGGAACAGTTGAGGGTAATAAAAAATAAACAATAACTGTTCCACGTGGAACATTTACAGATAATTAAAAAAATTTAAAGGTGTTCCACGTGGAACACCAATAACATAAAATTATGTTTCCACAGTACGATGTTATAGTAGTAGGGGCCGGGCATGCAGGTTGCGAAGCAGCACATGCCGCTGCTAAAATGGGTTCAAAGGTCCTTTTGTGTACCATGAATATGAATACCATAGCCCAAATGTCCTGCAACCCGGCAATGGGAGGCGTGGCAAAAGGCCAGATTATAAGAGAAATAGATGCTTTGGGTGGAAAATCAGGCATCATATCAGACCGTTCCATGATTCAGTTCAGAATGCTGAACCGTTCAAAAGGCCCGGCCATGTGGTCACCAAGATCGCAAAATGATAGAATGCGATTCGCGGAAGAATGGAGGCTAACCTTGGAACAAACACCAAATGTAGATTTTTGGCAGGAAATGATAACCAGTATCACCGTCAAAGAAAATAGGGTAACAGGTGTACAAACCGGGATGGGTTTAAAAATTAAAGCCAATTCTGTTATATTAACCAATGGTACATTTCTTAACGGTATTATCCATATCGGAGAAAAAAAAATGGGTGGAGGTAGAACAGGGGAGACTTCAGCAAAAGGCATCACTGAACAATTAACCAATATAGGCTTTGAAGCTGGCAGAATGAAAACCGGCACACCCCCAAGGGTGGATGGAAGAAGTCTGGATTACTCCAAAATGGAAGTGCAATATGGAGATGAAAAGCCCGAAAAATTTTCTTATTCAAACGAAACAAAACCCTTGACCCAGCAAAAGAATTGTTGGATTACTTACACCAATAAAGAGGTGCATGAAGCATTGGAAACAGGATTCAGCCAATCTCCAATGTTCAATGGGAGAATTAAAGGACTTGGCCCCAGGTATTGTCCTTCCATCGAAGACAAAATCAATCGGTTTGCAGAAAGAGAAAGACATCAAATATTTGTGGAACCGGAAGGGTGGAATACGGTTGAAATATATGTCAACGGTTTTTCTACCTCACTGCCAGAAGATGTACAATACAAAGCATTGAGAAAAATACCGGGATTTGAGGCTGCCAAAATGTTCAGACCAGGGTATGCCATCGAGTACGACTATTTTCCTCCCACACAATTAAAATCCACTCTGGAAACCAAGTTGGTAAATAATTTATTTTTTGCCGGGCAAATCAACGGAACAACGGGTTATGAAGAAGCAGCATGCCAGGGAATGATGGCAGGAATCAATGCGCACAATAACGTAATGGAAAAAGATCCCTTCGTCTTGGGAAGAGCAGATGCCTATATCGGGGTTTTAATAGATGACCTGATCAACAAAGGCACTGAGGAACCCTACCGGATGTTTACTTCAAGGGCAGAATTCCGCCTTCTCTTAAGACAGGATAATGCAGACCTAAGGTTAACAGAAAGAGGTTTTCATTTGGGATTGGCCTCTGAAAATCAATACCAGCAAATGACGGAGAAAAGGGATAATATTAAAAAATTGATCCAAGAGCTCAATCAATTTAAATTAACGCCCGAATCAATTAATAAAGGATTAGAAGAATTGGAGACTGCTCAAATTAAAGAAAAAATTACGGTCAACCAATTACTAAAAAGACCCCATTTGGGGTTAAATGACATTACTAAAATGGATAATGACTTTAAAGATTTGATGTTTCACTACTCCAAAGAAGAAACAGAGCAAGCCGAAATACAGATCAAATACCAAAGTTACATTGAAAAAGAAAAATTAATGGTTGAAAAAATTAACCACCTTGAAAATTTAAAAATACCTGTTGAACTGGATTATACCGCCATTAAAGCCATATCCACTGAAAGTAGGCAGAAATTAAATAAAATAAAACCAGAAACCTTAGGCCAAGCTTCAAGAATCAGTGGGGTAACCCCAGCAGATGTTTCAATACTTACTGTTTACTTAGGTAGATGAAATGTACGAGAAATTAAAAAAATGTCCTTTATGCAAAAGCAAGGACTTTCTGAATAAAATGGTGGTCAAAGATCATGCAGTAAGCAAGGAATCATTTATAATTTGTGAATGCCAAAATTGTCATTTGTGGTTTACCAATCCAAGACCTGATAAAGAGAATATCCAAAAATATTACCAATCTGTCAATTACATATCCCATCAAAATAAAGCCAACAGCATAATAAATTTTGTATATAAAATTGTAAGAAATTTTACAATAAAACAAAAAATTAAATGGTTAAATGAAAAAGTAAATAAAAAAGGGAGAATATTGGATTTTGGATGTGGAACAGGTCATTTTTTAAAAGCAGCCAAAAAAAATGGATGGGATTCCTATGGCATAGAACCGGATTTATATGCAGCCAGCTATGCAAAAACAAAAAACAAAATCAACCTTATCAATGGTCTGGTCGAGCTGAATAACATCAAAAAATTCGATGCGATTACCTTATTCCATGTATTGGAACACGTCCACGACCTAAACAAAAATTTATCCGTACTAATTGATCGTCTTAAAAAACGGGGAACTTTGTTCATTGCCCTTCCCAATAGAGATTCGAAGGATTCAAAAGAATTTAAGGAAAATTGGGCGTCTTTAGATGTTCCCAGACATCTTTATCACTTTAACCAGCCTGTCATGGACTTCCTGGCAGATAAATTCAATTGTAGAATAGTTGATATTAAACCAATGATATTTGACAGCTATTATATCACGATTCTATCCAACAAATATAGTAACTCAAACGCTTCCTTATGGGCATCCACCAAACAAGGATTTCTTTCCAACCAATTCGCCAAAGAACATGACAACAACTTTTCCAGTTTATTATATATTTTAAAGAAAAAATGAAAATTTGTTATCCGCTTTTGCTCATTTTCATAATATTTTCATTATTTGGTGCATGTGCCAAACAAAGTTCCCCTATGGGAGGACCAACGGATGAAAAACCACCCATTCTATTAAGTTCTGATCCCAAAGATCAAGCATTAAATACCAAGCCATCTGAAATAAATCTGACCTTCGATGAATATGTAAAACTGGAAAATCCCAATAATCAAATTATCATCACTCCTAAAATAGAAACCGACAAGGTTGAATTTTTGGCCATCAAAACTAGAGTAAATATAAAATTGAATCAGGAACTGGAGGACAGTACTACCTATGTCTTCAACTTCCAAAAGAGCGTACAGGACATCACCGAAAACAATCCGGTAGAAAAACTCAAACTGGTTTTTTCCACTGGAAATAGCATTGACAGTTTGACCTTAAAGGGTAAAATTGGATATGTATTTCAACAAGACAACGAAGAATTTGAGGATATTTTAGTCGGATTATACTACGATAATGACACCCTGGACCTTTTTTCAGATGCTCCCTATTACATATCACAGGCAGATTCATCAGGGAAATTTGAAATTACCAATATAAAATCAGGCACCTTTAAAGTGTATGCCTGGCACGATGTAAATAATTCCCTCAAAGCAGAGTTCAGAAGTGAGGCCTATGGCTTTCTTTCAGAGCCTCTAACCATTGATAAAAACATTGATAATATTCAAATCAATCTATTCAGAGCAGATTTGACTGACTTAAAAATTAATAGATCAGCACCCAGCGGATCAAATTTTGATATTATTTTAAGTAAGCCAATTATAGAATACGAAGTTTTTCATCCAAATATCAATAACACCATGTTTCATAGGATATCTGATAAAACCATCCGGATATATCATAAGGAATTAGAAAATGACAGCACAGAAATCCGATTGAGCTTAATGGACTCTGTGGGATTTAAAGTGGATACCACTTTAATGGCCAGATTTGAAACCAGTGAGCGAGCCAAAGAAAAACTGGAAATCACCGTTAACAGTGGAGAAGGATTCCTATCACAAATAAACGCAGAACTATCATTTAACAAACCTATATACAATATAAACTTCGATTCATTATATATATCATATGATTCAGCTGGTTTAATATCTATAAATAATGAAAATTTAGAATTTGAAGACAGTACTAAAAATGTTAAACTTTTAATATCCATCAACGTTCCTGATTCAATTAAAAATAATTCATTTACCTTAATTGCAAAGGATTCTACTTTTCAGGACATTGAGGAATTATGGAATGAATCCATTGTAGAAGCCAACTACACTAAGTTCAATCCAGAAAACCTTGCAGATGGTATCATAGGAACAATCAATACCGAAGAACGCCCATTAATGATTCAATTATTGGACAATAACGAAAAGATAATCCAACAAAAATATTTGGAACAAACCAATCAGTTTGAATTTACGGACATTGAGGCCTCTAATTATAAAATAAGAGTGATAGTGGACAGAAATCAAAACAAAAAATGGGATCCGGGGAACCTGTATGAAAAAAGACAACCAGAACCTATATACTATTTTTACGACACAGAAACCCAATCAAGCGAGTTTATTCTTAGAGGGGGCTGGACCCTGAATGATATCATCTTAGAGCCAAGACAGGAATCAGGAATTCAAAAAACCATTTATAGTTCCGATCAATTAATTATAGAGGTACTCCCTAAAGAAATTATGGACATTACTGACGAAGACTTATCTACGAACGTCCCAGGATAAGCAGGATGAAAAGGAACATTTTTTACTTCTAAAAACCTTGTGGAAAACCCAATATTAATTGTGGATATAGAGGCAACCATTGGGTTTTAAATCCCATTAAATTAACCTTTCCAATTTATTGGTGATAAGTACCATTTTATCAACAATTATCAACACTTAAAAACACGGGCAGTTGATCACACTAATTCCAGAGAATTTATCAACGTCCGTCCCGCACTATTATTTATCTTGCTCTTTTCTAAGCTCTTAATTAAATATTTGATGTGGAAAATACGTGGATAACCTGAACAAATCATAACCATTTAAGTGTATAAAGTCTGATCGATCCATTTACCAACATATCCACGTCTTAATAATAACAATAACTTTTTTATTTAATAATCAAACTATAGTAATTAAGATGTGCATAAATTTCTTTTTGTTCAATTTTATTATGCATGCATAATTATTTTTATTAAATTTAACCTGATTAATTTGCTTAAAAATACCAATGAAAAGGGAAGATACTTTTGATTTTCAAATTAAGACCTGTTGGCATTCCATTTCCAGAATGTATAACCAAAAAGCCATTCTTGAAGGAATTACCACATCAATGGGTTTTGTATTAATCAATATTAATTCAAAAGAAGGAACCCCCGCAACAAAAATTGCTCCCTTGATGGGATTGGAATCCAGGAGTTTAACCAGAATATTAAAGAGTATGGAGCAAAAAGGCCTGATCTTTAAAAAATTGGATGAAAAAGACAAGCGGTCTGTAAGGGTGTTTTTAACTGAAAATGGAATAGAAAAGAAAACCAAATCTGTTCAGACAATCAATGCCTTTAATGAAAAGGTAAAAACCGAATTGACCAAAACTGAACTGGAATGTTTTTTTACTGCTTTTAAAAAAATCAATCTTATCATTAACCAATTGCAGGAAGATATCAATTGAAATTCGATACTATTGAATCAATTCTATCAGGAAAGATAAAATAAAACCAAATGAACAGAAATATTAAGAAAATTGCAGTTTTGGGATCTGGAATTATGGGATCCAGGATAGCTTGTCATTTTGCCAATGTGGGTGTTCAGGTATTGTTATTGGATATATTACCTAAATCTCCCAATGAGTCTGAATCCAAAAAGGGGTTAACTTTGGAGGACAAAGAAGTTAGGAACAGAATCGTAAACGAAGCCCTTCAAAATACTTTGAAATCCAAGCCTGCTGCTCTTTATGATCCTTCATTGGCAGAAAGAATAGTTACAGGTAATTTCGATGACAACTTACCCATGATTGATGCCTGTGATTGGGTCATTGAAGTGATCATTGAGAACCTTGAGATTAAGCAGGGATTATTTGAAAAGGTGGAAAAATTTAGAAAGCCTGGAACTTTGATCACCTCTAATACCTCTGGCATACCGATTCATTTGATGAGCGACGGGCGGTCTGAAGATTTTCAGGCCTGCTTCGCAGGCAGTCATTTCTTCAACCCCCCTAGATACCTCCGTCTTTTGGAAATTATTCCAGGTCCAAAAACCAAACCGGAAATCATTGATTTCTTAATGGATTATGGGGACCGGTTCCTTGGAAAGGAAACCGTTTATTGTAAGGATACACCTGCCTTTATAGCCAACCGAATTGGCGTATATGCCATTATTTCTGGGATACATCTGATTGAAAAAATTGGACTTGGGGTATCGGAAGTAGATAAATTGACAGGTACGGTAATCGGTAGGGCTAAATCTGCCACCTTCCGCACATTGGATGTAGTGGGTCTGGATACCACAGTCCATGTGGCTAATAATCTCTATAAAGTATTGGAGCATGATGAATCCAGGGAAAAATTCAAATTACCTAAAAGTGTTCAGGTTTTAAATGAGAATGAATGGTATGGGGACAAGAGTGGAAAAGGCTTTTTCCACATGATACGGCATAAGGATGGAACTAAAGAGTTGAAGGAAATTGATTTTGATACTTTTGAATACAAGGAAGTTGAAAAACCAAAATTAAAAGCTTTGGAAGCTTCTAAAACCATCGATAACCTCAAAGAGAGAATTAATTTTCTAGTGAATTTCGATGACAGGGCGGGTGAATTTTACCGGACATCGTTTTATGATCTGTTCCGATATTGTTCATTAAGGATACCTGAAATTGCGGACGAGCTTTTTCGAATAGACCAAGCTGTCTGTGCCGGGTTTGGTTGGGAATATGGGCCTTTCGAAAATTGGGATATATTGGGAGTAAAAGAAACCGTTGAAAAAATGGAATCGATGGGAGAAAAGCCAGCAGACTGGGTCTATGAAATGTTGGACGGAGGTAACCATTCCTTTTATAAGGTTCAAAATGGACGGATACAATATTATGATATACCCTCAAAAACCTATAAAGAAATTCCGGGTCAGGAAGGATTGATTATTTTGGATACCCTTAAGGCAGGCAACAAAAAATTATGGGGCAATGAAGGTGCAACGGTGTATGACTTGGGGGATGAGGTCATCGGTCTGGAATTTCACACCAAAATGAACTCCCTGGGCCTGGAAGTGGTGCAAGGAATCAATACAGCAATTAGCATGGCAGAAAAATCCTATAAGGGCCTTGTCATAGGAAATGAGGGCCAGAATTTTTCTGCAGGAGCTAATTTGGCCATGTTATACATGTATGCAGGCGATCAGGACTTCGATGAAATCAACCTGATGATTGCCCAATTTCAGGATACCATCATGCGGGCCAGGTATTCTTCGGTTCCCGTGGTAGTGGCTCCCCATAATATGGCCTTGGGCGGGGGTTGTGAGTTGTCTCTTCATGCCGATGCTATTCAGGCACATGCCGAGCTATACATGGGCTTGGTAGAAGTGGGTGTAGGTTTGATCCCGGCTGGTGGGGGTACCAAAGAAATGACCAAACGCTTTGCCGATGAATCAGAATCCGGGGATGTAGAACTGAACCGGCTTCAGGATACCTTTATGAATATTGCCATGGCCAAGGTTTCCACTTCTGCTTTGGAGGCCAAGCGTTTTGGCTACCTGGAAGACAAGGATGCCATCACCTTAAACAGGAAAAGACAGCTGGCAGAAGCAAAGGAAAAAGTACTTTCACTTTACCATGCAGGTTATACCCAGCCTATTCAACAAAAAGATATCCGGGTTTTGGGTAAAACGGCATTGGCCTTATTTGAGACGGGGATAATCGGCATGCAGTATGGTTCCTATATTTCCGATCACGATGCTAAAATTGCAAGGAAACTCGCATGGGTGATGAGTGGTGGCGATCTTTCGACACCAACAGAAGTAAGTGAACGCTATCTTTTGGATTTAGAACGGGAAGCCTTCCTCAGCCTTACCGGTGAAAGAAAAACCCTGGAAAGAATTCATAGTATTTTGTTTAAGGGAAAACCCCTGAGAAACTAAGGAAAGTATAGGAATACAGCTTTTGGAAGGAAAAAGCAGGAAGCAAGTATTCAATCTGGCTTATAGCTGCTTAGAGAAATAAAAAATAAAAAAAATAACCATGGAAGCATATATTATTAATGGGTACCGGTCAGCAGTGGGAAAGGCTAAAAAGGGAGGATTCCGTTTTTACAGGCCAGATGACCTGGCCTCCGACGTAATCCAATATTTAATGGAACATACACCGGGGGTGGAAAAAAAGATGGTAGATGACCTTATCGTTGGGAATGCGATACCGGAGGCTGAACAGGGTATGCAAATGGGAAGGATGATCGCTCTATTGGCCCTCGGAAAAGAAAACCCGGGATTTATTGTCAATCGCTATTGTGGGTCGGGTTTGGAAGCCATTGCCCTGGCCACAGCAAAAATAAAAACAGGAATGGCGGACTGTATCATTGCCGGGGGAACGGAATCCATGTCCCTGGTTCCCATGTTGGGTTATAAAACCGCATTGAATTGGAAAATTGCTTCTAAAACTCCGGATTATTACCTGAGCATGGGATTGACTGCTGAAGAGCTCGCCAAAGATTATAATGTAAGTCGAGAGGAGGCAGACCAATTTTCCGTAAGTTCTCATGATAAAGCATTAAAAGCCATAGCTGATGGACGCTTTAAAGAGGAGATCGTTCCGGTAGAAGTAGAGGAAACCTACCTGGATGCCGATAATAAAAGAAAAACCCGAAAATACATTGTGGATACAGATGAGGGACCTCGCAAGGGGACCAATATGGAAGTATTGTCCAATCTGAAACCTGTTTTTAAACAGGGGGGACAAGTGACCGCTGGAAATTCTTCCCAAACGTCTGATGGGGCAGCTTTTGTTATGGTGATGTCCGAAAGGATGATGAAGGAACTTAACCTGGAACCTATAGCCAAATTGATTGCTTACAGTGTAGCAGGGGTTGAACCACGGATTATGGGCATTGGTCCCAAGTATGCGGTACCAAAGGCTTTGAAGCAAGCTGGACTTACTTTAAATGATATGGATCTGATTGAATTAAACGAGGCCTTTGCCGCGCAGGCCCTGGCCGTCATCCGTTCTTTGGATATGAATCCGGAGATTGTGAACGTCAATGGCGGCGCAGTGGCCCTTGGGCATCCATTAGGCTGTACCGGTGGCAAACTGACGGTTCAGATCATCAATGAACTTAAAAAACGGCAGCAAAAATATGGTTTGGTTACGGCCTGTGTTGGAGGAGGACAGGGTGTTGCAGGAGTGATAGAGTTATTGTAAAAATACCAGATGATGGTATAAAATAAATAACCATCCCAAAACCTTTTTTTACATACAATTACCCATTTCAAGCGCATAAAATAAAAATGGAAACGAAATCAGCAATAAACGGAGGAGAATACCTTATCAGGGTAACAGAAGCACGGGAAGTGTTTATTCCCGAGCAGTTCAGTGAAGAACAAAAAATGATGGCACAAGCCTGTCAGGATTTTATGGACAGGGAAATTATGTCCAAAAGGGAAGAAATAGACAGCATGAAAAATCCGGAATTGGTGCCGCAAATATTGAGGAAAGCCGGGGAACTGGGGCTTTTGGCGATATCTGTTCCTGAAGAATATGGCGGATTGGGAATGAGTTTCAATACTTCTATGTTGATTGCTGATATTATAGGGGCTGCGGGCTCTTTTTCTACTACCTACGGAGCACATACAGGGATCGGCACTTTGCCGATTTTGTACTACGGGACCGAAGAACAAAAGCAAAAGTATCTCCCGAAACTGACCAATGCTTCTTGGGCAGCCTGCTATTGCCTTACAGAACCCGATGCCGGATCAGATGCCAATAGCGGAAAAACCAAGGCTATCCTGACCGAAGACGGGCAACATTACCTGATCAATGGGCAAAAAATGTGGATTTCAAATGGGGGTTTTGCTGACTTTTTTATTGTTTTTGCTAAAATTGAAAATGACGAAAACCTTTCGGCCTTTTTGGTTGAAAAAAGTTTCGGTGGGATTACTATGAATGAAGAAGAGAAAAAGATGGGGATAAAGGGATCTTCTACCCGCCAGGTTTTTTTCAATGATTGCAAAGTACCGGTAGAAAACCTGCTCTCCGAAAGGGGTAATGGATTCAAAATTGCGGTAAATATCTTAAATATTGGCAGGGTAAAATTGGGCGCTGGGGTTTTGGGTGGCTGCAGAACAGTTTTAGGAGATGCCATTCGGTATTCATCGGAAAGAAAGCAATTTGGTGTTTCCATCAATTCCTTTGGTGCCATGCAAGCTAAACTGGCGGAAATGGCCATTAAGACCTATGCTTGCGAATCCCTGTGTTATCGGGCTGGTCAGGACATTGAAGACCGCATGACCGCTTTGGAAAAGGAGGGGATGGAGCCCTCCAGCGCAAAATTGAAAGCCCTGGAAAAGTTTGCCATTGAATGCGCTATTGCTAAGGTCCATGGTTCCGAGGTTTTGGATTATGTGGTGGACGAAGGGGTCCAAATTTATGGTGGAATGGGTTATTCCGCAGATGCCCCTATGGAAAGGGCTTACCGGGATGCCAGAATTTCCCGTATTTATGAGGGAACCAATGAAATCAACCGGATTTTAATGGTCGGCATGTTGATGAAGCGGGCCATGAAAGGCGAGTTGGATCTGATGGGTCCTGCCAAAAAAGTGGGGGAGGAATTAAGGGAAGTTTCCAGCTTTGAACAACCGGATACATCCCAGCCTTTTGCCTCGGAGAAAGAAGTTTTGAAAAATTTAAAAAAGGTGTTTTTGATGATTGGAGGCAAAGCCGTTCAGGATCTTGGGCAGCGTATGGAGAGTGAGCAGGAAATCATGATGAACCTTGCGGATATCATGATAGAAATATATGCGGCAGAATCCAGTATTTTGCGCACAGAAAAATTAATGCTGGAAAGGGGAGAGGAGGCCGTAAAAGTTCAAACCTCAGTTACCCAGGTTTATTTATATGAAGCGACTGAAAAAATCCATGCTGCTGGTAAGGAGGCGATCCTCTCTTTTACTTCCGGAGATGAGCAGAAGGTGTTGCTAATGGGTTTGAAAAGGTATACTAAGATGGGCTCAGTCAATACCAAGGAACTTAGAAGAGAAATTGCCGCAGCCCTGATTGATCAAGGAAAATATTTCTTTTTCCACGCTTAAAAAACGGCTAATTTAAGAATATTTTTTTACTAGTTAAATCTCCGCACCCTACGCGGCGTCGGAGGGAATTGCCGAATTGGGAATTGCTGCTGAATTCAATGATATGATCCGGTCAATGGTGATTTAATACAGGAATGGCCACGGAAAGGATAACGGCACCAGATTCCCCCTTTAAAAGGGGGAAAGGGGGGTTTTTTCGGGAATTTCCTCCTGTTTTCCTCTCTAGGACACCCCAATTCAATAAAAATAGGCCATCAGGGTAAATAAACGCACTTTTGGAAAGCGAGGAAAACAGTAAAAAGTAACCTTCCGCACTCTTAGGAAGGGCGGAAAGCTACCTGAACGACAATGCCCTATATTTTGGGGTTATGTTACTTTATTTTCATCTATAAATTGATTTTTCACCTCATTTTCTGTTTCCTTTTTGTTTTCTTCCTCAAAGTAACGTTTCTGAAAAATGAGAATAATGGCTACTCCAACGAATATGGAGGCATCCGCAATATTGAAGATAGGCCATAAAGCCGTATAGCTTCCTCCCAGGATTGGAATCCAATCAGGAATAAAGCCTTCCCAAATATCAATATAAAACATGTCGATCACCTGTCCGTGAAACCATGGGTTAGGCGCATCATAAGGGGCATTTCCTAACCAAACACCATAAAAAACACTATCAATCAGGTTACCGATGGCACCTCCTAAAATCATGGCAATGCAAAAAAGGTAGCCGGGATGGGCAGCTTTTTTGATCAGGGCATACAAATAGTAGCCAATACCAAACATGGCGATGAGTCGAAATGAGGTAAGGATCAGTTTTCCATATTCAGATCCCAGCTGCATTCCAAAAGCCATGCCGGGATTGGTAGTATAATGGAGCTTGAACCAATCTCCAAAAACCTTAATTTGTCCGACCGAACCAAAATCCATTCCATTGTGGACCAGCATTTTCACCGCTTGATCGATTAGGATCACCACCAAGGTGACGCCAAAATATTTCCAATATCTCATAATATAATTTTCTCTACTTTCACGGTGATATCAAACTCATCCATATCCAAAACAATACCTTCTTTTAAATTTCCGTTTATAGTCAGGGCAAGTGCCTGGGTTTCGGATTTAATATATTCTGAGAAATGGGTCAATGCACGGTCCACTTTCTCACTGTGTTTGGCCACCTTAATATTGATTTTATCCTGCACCTCTAATCCCATGTCCTTTCGGAGATTTTGGATCCTGTTTACAAGATCCCTGGCAATGCCTTCTTCCTTTAATTTTTCCGAAAGGGTCACATCCAAGGCCACGGTGATCCCATTGGCAGTTGTAACGGACCATCCTGGTATATCCTGGGATTGGATAATCACCTCCTCCAATTGAATATCCATTAATTGTCCACCCACATTGATTTGGAGCTTTCCGTCGTTTTCAATGTTGGCAATTTCCTCCTTTCCCCATTGCTGAATTGATTGAGCCACAAGCTTCATTTTTGGGCCAAATTTTTTCCCCAAGAGGGCAAAATTGGGTTTAATACTTTTCACCAATATTCCGGAGGTATCATCGATGTATTCAATGCTTTTGATATTGACTTCTGCTTTGATCAATTCTTCCACATGCTGGATATATGCCAAGTTTTTCGGGTTCAATACCGGGATAAGGATTTTTTGAAGAGGCTGTCGCACCTTCAGTCTTTCTTTTTTCCGAAGAGAATGAACTAGAGAGGAAATATCCTGGGCCATCTGCATGCTGGTTTCCAAATCCGGATTGGTATTTTCCTGGTCGGCTTTCGGCCAATCGCATAAATGAATCGAAACAGGATATTTTTTTCCTGAGGATGCACTTAGGTTATGAAACAACCAATCTGAATAAAACGGCGCTACCGGTGCCATCAGTTTTGAAACCTTGATCAAACACTCATACAAGGTTTCGTAAGCCGCCTGCTTATCGGCATTCAAATCTCCCCTCCAAAAACGTTTCCTGGCCAATCGGACATACCAATTGGAGAGTTGGTCGACGGTAAAATCCATAATGGCCCGGGTGGCTGGCGTTACATCATACTGCTCATAGGCATTTTCAGTTTCAGCGATCAGGGATTGGAGTTTCGAAATGATCCATTGGTCCAATTCCGGTCTTTGGTTTACCGGAATTTTTGTCTCCTCTAAATAAACAAAATCATCCAAATTGGCATATAAAGCAAAGAAATTATAGGTGTTTTGCAGGGTTCCGAAAAATCTGCGCTGCACTTCTTCCACCCCCTCCATGTTGAATTTTAGATTATCCCATGGATTGGCATTGCTCAGCATGTACCACCTCAGGGCATCAGGTCCGAATTTTTTTAAGGTTTTGAAAGGGTCTACCGCGTTTCCCAACCTTTTGGACATCTTATTTCCATTTTTGTCCAAGACAAGCCCATTCGCAATCACATTTTTAAAAGCGACATTGTCAAACAACATCACGGCCAAAGTATGAAGGGTAAAAAACCACCCTCTGGTTTGGTCTACCCCTTCTGCAATAAAATCTGCCGGGAAATTTTCCTTGAATTCTTTATGGTTTTCAAAAGGATAATGCCATTGGGCATAGGGCATTGCTCCCGAATCAAACCAAACATCGATGAGATCAGGTTCACGGAACATTTTTTCTCCATTTTCTGAAACTAAAATGATATGATCGACATAAGGCCTGTGGAGATCCACCACACCCTCTTTAAAAGGAGATCCATCCATGAATCCCTTTTCAATTGATTTTTTTATTTCCTCTTGAAGCTCAGCTATGGAGCCGATACATTTTGTTTTGGTTCCATCAGCATTTCTCCATATGGGTAAAGGGGTGCCCCAAAATCGTGAACGGCTAAGGTTCCAATCCACCAGGTTTTCCAGCCAATTGCCAAACCTCCCCGTTCCCGTGGATTCGGGCTTCCAGTTTATAGTATGGTTAAAGGAAACTAATTTTTCCTTATAGGCAGTAGTTTTGATGAACCAACTTTCCATTGGATAATATAGGACAGGCATATCGGTCCTCCAGCAATGTGGATAGCTGTGTTCATATTTCTCTACTTTAAAGGCCTTGTTGTCATTTTTTAGGATGATGGAAATAATGATATCGGTACTCTTGTATTCCTTGTCATTTTCATCATCCAAGGTGTAATTTTTTACATAAAAATCATCCTCTTGGTATTCTTTATGTGCCTGTATTCCATATGCCTGCATTTTTTCTTTTAAATATTTTCCCACCACTGGGAGGAATCGCCCTTTTTTATCTACCACAGGAATGTCATTGCCCAGTTCATCTTTTAAAAAAATACCGGGCACATTCTGTTGCACCAGGGTCCTGAAGTCATCAGCACCAAATGCTTTGGCCAGGTGGACAATTCCGGTGCCATCCTCGGTGGTTACATAATCTGCTGCGATCACCGAGAAAGCAGGTTCGGGAAGTGCCAGTTCTTTAATGGGGAAAAGTTGTTCGTATCGCAATCCCATAAGGGATTTTCCTTTCACAGTTTCCAGTATTTCGTAGGGGATTATTTTATCCCCCGGCCGGTAATTGGAGAGGGGTATATTTTCTCCTTTCGGCTGAAAATAGGCTTTCATTCTGGCTTTGGCCAAAATAACGGTTTGAGCCTGATAGGTATAGGGATTAAAGGTTTTTACTTTTACATAATCCAGTTTTTCTCCGATGGCCAGGGCTGAATTGGAAGGCAGGGTCCATGGTGTTGTGGTCCAGGCCATCAAATAGGTTTCATCCAGTCCCTTTATTTTAAATTGGGCGGTAATGGAGGTATCCTTCACTTCCCTGTAACACCCGGGTTGGTTAAGTTCGTGGGAGCTTAATCCAGTTCCTGCGGCGGGGGAATATGGTTGAACCGTATATCCTTTGTACAACAGGTTTTTATCATAGAGCTTTTTCAGCAGGTACCAGAGGGTTTCAACATATTCTGGTTCAAAGGTAATATAGGGATCATCCAGGTCTACCCAATATCCGATTTTCTCGGTTAGCTCATCCCATTCATGTTTATACCGCATGACGGTTTCCCTGCATTTTTGGTTGTACGCCTCAACGGAAATTTTTTCTCCGATATCTTCTTTTGTGATGCCGAGTTCTTTTTCAACTTGTAACTCCACGGGCAGCCCATGGGTATCCCACCCTCCTTTTCGCTTTACCTGAAAACCTTTGAGTGTTTTGTACCGACAGAAAACATCCTTAATTGCCCGCGCCATGACATGGTGAATGCCGGGGGTTCCATTAGCAGAAGGAGGGCCCTCATAGAAGGTATAAGTTGGTGCCCCTTCCCTGTTTTCAACCGATTTTTTGAAAACGTCATTGGTCTTCCAAAATGCCAATATATCCTCCCCTATGGCGGGGTAATCAACCTGTTTGAATTCCTGGTATTTCTTCACAGAATTTTGAAATAATTTCAATGTTAAAGAGGTGCTTTGTTTAAATTAACAAGCTCCTCAAAAGGAGGCGTAAAGTTAATAGAAAACTAGGGTATATGTATGGCAAAAACAGAAAAACTGTTGTCATCAAGACTATTGTCCCGGGAGGGATATTCCTTTTACCCTCCTGAATAGCGATAAGGCATATTTATCGGTCATCCCGGATAAGAAATCCAATAATACCCGTAAAATCAAATAGGGGTCAGTTTGGTTTATTAAGCCCAAATCCTTAGGCAAAAGCCTAATGATACTTTTATTGTGACCTGAAAAATGATCCTTTTCAAAATGGTAGTGATAGAGGGCCTCAGAAAAACTGGAGAGTAACCCTTCCAAAACCTGAAACCCAGCTGCCTCCTTTTCCAGAACTGGTTGAGAACGGTATATTTTGTCCACAGATAATTGGCCTATTTTTTCCAGGGAAACTTGGGAGGGAATAATGGATGTAAGGGCCTGATCAAACTGTCCTGCCAGCATTTTGCTTTCCATTTCTTCAAAAACGTTTTCCGTTTCGATGATCAGTTGGTTGATGGCCATGGCCCGCATAATGGCCAATTTTTGCTTGGCACTTTTGTATTTATCCAGTTTTGATGGGGAAAATTTGTCTCCAATGATTTCAGCAAGCAGCTCAATGCTTTGTTCAAGTGGAACCAAACCCAGGGTGCAGCCGTCTTCAAGGTCAATGATACTGTAGCAGATATCATCTGCTGCTTCTACTAAAAAAGCAAGGGGATGCCTTAGCCATGCCTTGGAAGAAAGGGTAGGGATTCCCAAATTTAAAGCAAGTTTCTGAAAATCAGGGATATTATTGGTATAGAAACCAAATTTCTTTTGGCTTTTTCTATTTGGGTCAGTTTCCAATAAACTGGCGGACCTTGGGTATTTGGTGAAAGCGGCCAAGGCTGGATCAGAAATGTTCAAACCGTTGTTTTTGTCTACCAGCATCCGGAACCCTTGGGCATTTCCTTCAAAATTAACCAAGTCGGCCCACTGTTCTACCTTTACCTTTGATTGCCAGATTATACCTTTGGGGTGAAATTTGAAATAATCGGAAATACCTTCCTCTCCGGCATGACCGAATGGAGGGTTTCCAATGTCGTGGGCCAAAGCAGCCGCAGCCACAATGGCCCCAATATCCGATGGGACCAAACCCTTTTTTCCCAGGTTGGGGTATTTTTTCAAAAGAAAATAACCGGCAGATTTTCCCAGCGATCGACCTACACTGGACACTTCTAGACTATGGGTTAACCTGGTGTGTACGAAATCATTTTCCGGTAAGGGGAATACCTGGGTTTTGTCCTGAAGGTTCCGAAAAGGGGCCGAAAAAATGATCCGGTCAAAATCTTTTTCAAATTGGCTTCTTTGTAGATCTGCTTTGGAGGACTCCAGCCCTTCCAGTATCAATAGTTTCTCCCAGCTCATCATAAGGATGCAAAAATACAAATACCAAATTTAAATGTAGGCCATGGCCAAATAATTTATAAAGTTAATTCCAGCCACCTCCCAAAGCCCGGTAAAGGTCTACCACAGTGAGAAACATTTGAATCCTCGTATTGGTTTTGTCCAATTCTGCTTCCAATACCCTGGACTGGGCAGTGATTACTTCAAGGTAGGAGGCATATCCTGCTCTAAAAAGCTCATTGGCAGTGGAAACAGCATTCAGCAAAACAGCGGTTTCTTCATCTCTCAAGCTGTATACATTCCGTAGATTTTCAATTCTTTGCAGATTATTGGATACTTCCTGATACCCATTTAGGATGGATTGCTGGTAATTATACAGGGCAATTCTCTGGGATGAATTGGCAATTTCAAAACCGGCCCTAATTTGGTTTTGGGCAAAAATGGGGGCTGTAATACCACCCAAAAGACCTAGGGTCAGGCTACCGGGCATTTCCAGGGCTGCGGGCAAACTTCTGTCATTTAAACCCAAATAAGGAGTAAAGCTCAGGGAGGGGAAGAACTCTTTTCTAGCTGCTTCCACATTAAAATCAGTTGCCCTTAGTTCATGTTCGGCCTGTAAAATATCCGGCCTTCTCAATAACATGCCTGCTGGTACACCCACTTCCATGGCATAAGGAAGTTTGATTTCCAAGAGGGATGATGCCCTTTCGATAGGTTCAGGAAAACGGCCTATTAAAAAGTTAAGATAATTTTCCATTTCGATGATTTCCTGTTGCTTTTCATAAAAAAGACTTTTGGTGGATAGCAATTGCGCCGAAAACTGCTGCACCGCCAACTCGGTGGCCCGACCTGCCATTTTTTGAATCTTTATCAGTTCCAGTGCCATTTCCTGAAACTCAATGTTCCTTTGCAGGGTTTCCAGTTCTATGTCCATGCCCATCAGCTCATAATACTGTTTGGCAATTTCGGCGACCAGGTTGGTCACCACCAAATGGCGGCCTCTTTCAGTGGCCAGAAATTCCTGAAAGGCCGCTTCTTTTCTATCCCTTAATTTTCTCCAAATGTCTATTTCCCAGGTACTTTGAAAGCCAATAAAATTGTTTTCCAAACGATTGACCACATTCCTGTCCCCATTGATGGTGCCGCCCAAGAGATTGGGTCGTATATCTCCTGAACGGTAACGGACAATGGCATCCATATGAGGATAAATTTTTCCCTTACTGATCCTAAATTGTGATCTGGCAATTTCAATCCTTTCCAGTGCGCTAAGGAGGTCCAGGTTATTTTCCAAACTTTCATTTATCAGGGAAACCAATTTGGGATCATTGAAAAACTCCTGCCATGGTATATCTCCAATGCTAAGGGAATCTTCAATATCCAAAAAAGTTTCCGGTACCGGTTCCATTTGGGGCAATACAGGGGATTCAATACTTTTGCACCCTACCAATAGGGTAAGCATTGAGCCTAACGCCAGAAAAAGAGTGGTTATTAATTTATTTTTTAAAATCATTGGATGTTTTTATTCAATTATTTGAAAAAGAGACGGGAGCCTTTTCGTCAAGGTAAATATCCGAATCGGGCCCTGCCTTTATCTTTTTAAAGCTAAAATGGGCAAAAATCACATAAAGCCCGGGTATGATGATCAGCCCGAATATGGTACCGATAAACATCCCTCCTGCAGCTGCGGTACCAATAGACCGATTCCCGAGTGCCCCGGCACCTGTAGCCATGGCCAATGGAAGCAAGCCGGCGATAAAAGCGAAAGAGGTCATTAATATGGGCCTTAATCTGACCACGGCACCTTCAACCGCTGCCTGAATGACCGAATGGCCGGCCTGTCTTTTTTGGATAGCAAACTCCACGATCAAAATGGCATTTTTACCCAATAGGCCAATTAACATAATCAGTGCGACCTGTGCGTATATGTTATTTTGCAAACCAACTAAATAAAGGACAAAGAAAGCTCCAAACACACCTGTAGGCAATGATAGTATAACAGGTAAAGGCAAGAGAAAACTTTCATATTGTGCCGCAAGAATCAGGTAAACAAAAATTAAACAAACCAGAAAAATGACAATGGCCTGGTTTCCGGCAGTAACCTCTTCCCGGGACATGCCATACCAGTCATGGCCATATCCTTGCGGAAGCTTTTCAGCTGTTACCCGCTCAATGGCAGCGATTACGTCGCCACTGCTGAAACCCGGAGCAGCGGATCCTTTCACTGTAGAGGAATTGTACATATTAAACCGGGTAAGTTGTTCGGGCCCATAGGCCCTCTCCATAGTGAGAAAAGAGGAGATAGGCACCATTTCTCCCAGATTGTTTTTGACCTGAAGGGTCATTACGTCTTCTGGTCTCTCTCGGTATTGGGGTCCCGCCTGAACCATGACATCATACATTTGTTCAAACCGAACAAAATCAGAAACATACATTCCGCCCAATAATACCTGCATGGTATTCAAGGCATTGGAGATGGTCACCCCGTTTTTGGCCGCCATATCCTGGTCAATGTGAACAATAAACTGGGGGAATGTTGGATCAAAATCAGTAAAGGCATAACCGATTTCAGGGGTAGATTGGAGCTCTTCCACCAGTTCATTGGTAATGGTGGACAGCCGGTCTAAATTTCCTGTACCGGTCTGATCCAGGACCTTCATCTGAAAGCCACTTGAATTGCCAAAACCGGATACGGTTGGGGGCAAAAAGAAATCAATCTTTGCATCAGAAATGCTTTCTCCCTTTAACTGAAACTCGTCCAGGGTTTCCTGAATGGGCAGGTCTTTCCTTTCATCCCAGGATTTAAGGTTGACCATGGCCATTCCATAAGAGGCTCCGGACAACCCATTGCCCAAAGAATACCCCGCCAGGCTGGCAACGGATTCCACGGCCTCATTGTCCTCCAATAAAACTACCAGTTCATCAATGACTTTTTCCGTTCGTTCCACCGTTGCACCTGCTGGCGTGGTAATATTAACATAAACCATACTCTGGTCCTCTGTTGGGATAAATCCGGTGGGGAGGATTTTGCTGATTCCCCAGGTAGCGACAAAGAAGAAGACCAAGATAAGGGTGGTAATCCCCCTTCTCGGAACAATGTAAGTGATGTATTGAAAATATTTCTTTTCGAAGAATCCATAAGTATGGTTAAACCAATTAAAAAACCGCTGGAGTAAAGTCTTCTTTTTTTCCTCTCCATAATGATTTCGGAGCATGATGGCACATAAGGCCGGGGTCAGGGTGAGTGCATTGATACCGGAAATAAAGATGGCTACGGCCAGAGTGAGGGAAAACTGCCTGTAAAAAATTCCAACCGGCCCTGTCATGAAAGCCACAGGGATAAAAACCGCGGACATGACCATGGTGATGGCGATGATCGCACCACTGATTTCCTTCATGGCAGCAAAAGTAGCTTCCCTGGGACCCAGGTTTTCTTTTTCCATTTTGGCATGCACCGCCTCTACCACCACAATGGCATTGTCAACGACAATTCCGATGGCCAGCACCAGCGCAAAAAGTGTCAATAAGTTAATGGAAAACCCGAGCCATTGCATAAAAAACAGGGCTCCAATCAATGCTACAGGTACAGCCAGGGAAGGAATCAACGTGGATCTGAAATCCTGAAGAAAAATAAAAACCACAATGAAAACCAATATGAAAGCTTCGACCAAAGTGATTAACACCTCCTGTATAGAAGCATTCAGAAACCGTGAGACATCATAAGATATCTTGTAATCCATGCCCGAGGGAAAGGAATTGGCTTTAATTTCTGCCACCTTTTTCTTGACATTGGCGATTACCGCACTGGCATTGGAGCCAGGTCTTTGGATCACCATGATGGAGGCGGCCGGTCTCCCATCCAATTTGGAAATCCGTCCATAATTCAGATTCCCGAATTCAATGTCGGCAATGTCCTTTAACCTGAGAATGGATCCGTCGGGATTGGCCCTGATGACCATGTTTTCGTATTGTTTTGGTTCGAAAAATTTTCCGGTGTATTTGAGTACATATTGCTGCATTTGCATGTCTTTTCCGGAACTGATACCCAATTGTCCGGGAGCCGCTTCCACATTCTGACTGTTGATGGCGGCGATCACATCATCGGTGGCCACTTTATAGGCCGTCATTCTGTCGGGCTTGAGCCAAACCCGCATAGAGTAATCTTTCGTACTCATAATTTCAGCAAAACCGACCCCGTTCACCCGCCTTAATTCCTGCAGGATATTCAAATCGGTAAAATTATAAATAAATGCTTCATCCAGAGAATTATCCTCACTGGCCACATTGATGTACATCAACAAGCCTTCTACCTGTTTTTCTACTGTAACTCCTGCTTGCCTCACTTCATTTGGCAAATCATTAACCACCGTAGAAACACGGTTTTGAATTTCTACTGCCGCCAGATCCGGATCGGTACCGGCCTCAAAATAAACTTTTATGATGGTGGTACCCCGGTTACTGCTTACAGAGGTCATGTAGGACATGCCGGGCACCCCGTTGATCACTTTTTCCAATGGAGTGGCCACGGTTCTTGCACACACCTCCGCATTGGCACCGCGGTATTTAGCCCTTATGGCAACTGAAGGGGGGGCAATATCGGGAAAAAGTTCAATCGGTAAGGTGAAAAAGGACAGTAAGCCCAGCAAAACAAAGAAAAGTGAAATGACCAATGATAAAACCGGCCTTTTTATAAATAGTTTAAACATGATAAAATTTTTGAAAGGTTGGACGCTATGCTTCAGCTACGGTTTCTTCTTGTTCTATTTCCTCCAGATCATTGTCAGAAACGACAATTTTAGGCAGAATGGTCATGCCATCTTTGAGGTTCTGTATGCCTTCAAAAACAAGACTTTCGCCAGCTTCCAATCCCGATTCCACAATGTAATAATGAGAGAACCTGGCCCTGGGAATAAAGCTCCTCATTTCCACCTGGTTATTTTCTCCTACTACATAAACAAAACTTCGGTCCTGGATTTCAAATACGGCTTTTTGAGGAATAATGATGGCATTACGGATTCGGTTGGTAAGAATTATTTTACCGGTGGAACCGTGCTTAAGGATTTTGCCGGGATTGGGGAACTTGGCCCTGAAAGCAATGGAACCCGTATTCGCATTGAATGCCCCTTCCATGGTTTCTATCATGCCGTCATAAGGGTAGGGAGCGCCATCGGCCAATACCAGTTGAACCACATTATTTTCTGTCGTTTCATCTTTGGCTTTGATATATTCAAGGTATTCCCTTTCCGAAACATTGAAATAAACATGGACTGAGCTAACATCTGAAACAGTGGTCAATAAGCTACCCTCATTAATCAGGCTTCCTGTGCGCAATGGAATTCTGTCGATGGTTCCATCAAAAGGAGCCCTGATTTCTGTATAGGATAGTTGAACAGCAGCATTGCTCTCGGCGGATTTGGCTTCTTCAATTTTTGCCATGACGGCATCGAATTTGGCACGGGTTAAATTTAATTCGGATTCGGAAATCACATTGTTGTCTACCAGAATCTTCAGCCGTTCCACCTCAAACTCCATCACTTTCGCCTCTGCTTTGGCACTTTCCAGATTGGCTTTTGCCTTAGCCAAGTCTGCTTTGTACTCCTGATCATTGGTTTTGAACAGAATTTGACCCTTTTTCACTTCTTTTCCTTCATCCACAAATACCTTTTCCAGAAAGCCTTTCACCCTGGCCCGCAACTCGACATTTTGAATGGCATTGATATCTGCCACATAATCCCGGTGCAATAGGGTATCCTTGGCTACTACTTTGATTACAGGGAATTCTTTGATGGCCGCAGATTTGGTTTCCCCTTGTTTTTGGCTGTTGCAGGAATATAAAACCCCAAAAAAGATTAAGCAACCAAAAAATTTGATTTTAATGTAATTCATTTTCTTCATTTCCAGATTCTCCCACATTTTTTTTCAAAAGCTTGCAATAAAAACCATTTGGTTAAATAAAATTACCAAATATTAACAAAATTAAATCCTGCAATTAAAGCAATTTTATAAAAAGGTGTCAGAAAAAATATATAAGCGGAAGAAATGTTATTCCAACTGATAGCATACCGGAATTTTAATATTAGGCGGTAGCAGACCATTCTATTACTCCTTCAAATAATAATCTTATTGTATATTTGCCATTCCTGAATAAAAACACCTTGCATGATTAATCACCTTTTGGGTTTTTACCTGTTTTGTCAGTTTGCCCTCTTCTACCCCGCACAATGGAAAGATCATTTCCAGAAATATGTGGCTTATAAGACAGTAGAAAAACCAATGATAGACAGAATTGGAAAAAGTTGAGTGCCACCAGGTTTAAGTTATCTACCTTATCCCATAAAGGAGATAAGGAATGGCACATCATTATAAATAGGAGAATTTGGATGGATATAAAGAAGGAAAAAAGGTAAAAATGACTTTGAACAAGCAAATACCATGTGTTCTTATGGGGTTGGCTATTTTTGTAGGAGTAAAGTGTACAGAGCCCTCTGCTGCAGATCAATCTTTGATCAATGTATTGTTAATAGATGCTCCCGGGGATTTTGATCAGGTATGGATTGAAATTCTTGGTGTCGAAATATTACCTTCCGGAGGCAAGGGAGCCAACAATTCCAATTGGGTGGGGATTCCTTATCTCTCTCCAAACAAGGCTGTACTGGTCAGTGACCTGGTCGCAGATGAAAGGCTGCTTTTGGGTAGAGCAGAATTCCAGACCGGTACCCTTTCCAAAATCAGGCTATTATTGGGAGACACCCATTATTTGGTCAAGGATGATGTCCAGATTCCTATCCTACCCAGCCCTTCAATGGAAGGATTACTTGAATTGGAGGTTGATTTTCAAACCGCTGGGGGTATTTCTTATGATTTGTATTTGGATTTCAATTTAGCCCTTTCCATTGTGGAAACAGCAGAAGGAATTTATCAATTAAGACCTTCAATAAGGTCCTTTATGTTACAAGAAACAGCAGCAATCAGCGGTGTGGTAACCCCCAATCTCATCAAACCTTATATTTATGCGATCAGCGAGGAGGATACTTTTTCTACCATAACCAACAATAACGGGGCTTTCCGGTTACGTGGATTGGCTCCAGGTGATTATCAGGTTCTTATTCAGGCTCCCAACGGATTCCTGGATACGGCATTTCACTTGAGCATGGTACCTGATACTTTGGTACAATTACCCAATATTTCACTAAAGCCAGATTTTCCCTTTTAAACATGGTGAAAAAGGAAACTTTGAATAGGGAGAAAGATCAAAACTTTATGCTAAGGGCCATGGAGTTGGCAGAACTGGGCAGAGGGTTTACGAGCCCAAACCCCATGGTGGGTTGTGTGATTGTACATGAAAATAAAATCATTGGAGAAGGGTACCACAAAAAGTATGGAGGACCGCATGCAGAGCCAAATGCCATACAAGAAGTAGAAAACAAGGATTTATTGGCCGCATCCACCTTATATGTTACTTTGGAACCCTGCTCTCACTTCGGAAAGACGCCACCATGTGCTGACCTTATTGTTCAACACCACTTGAAACGAGTCGTTATTGGCGCCAAGGATGCCAACCCTCTGGTAGGTGGAAAAGGCATTAGGAAATTGCAGGAAGCAGGTATTACAGTGGAGACCGGTCTGCTGGAGAAAGAAATCAGGCTTCAAAATAGGCGCTTTTTTACCTTTATGGAAAAAACACGGCCTTATATTATTTTAAAATGGGCACAGACAAAAGACGGTTGGATTGCCCGAAGTAATTTTGACAGCAAGTGGATCAGCAATCCTTTGAGCCGGCAATTTGTCCATCGGTGGCGGGCAGAGGAAGATGCGATAATGGTGGGCACAACAACGGCCAAAGTTGATAATCCAAAACTCAATGTTCGGGACTGGTCTGGCAAGGATCCTGTCCGGGTTTTTATAGACAACCAAAGAACATTAGACCCTAATTTAAATCTTTTTGATGGTTCTCAGCCTACCATATGTTTTAACAAGGTGAAGACGGAAAGCGGAAAAAACCTTGAATGGGTTAAATTGGAAAAAGCGGAATCCATTGAAAAGATGGTAGCGGAGCTCTACCACAGAAACATCCAAAGCCTGATTGTGGAGGGGGGCACCCAACTGCTGACTTCTTTTCTGGAAGCCGGTTTATGGGATGAAGCAAGGGTATTTACAGGTAATGTGTTTTTTGGTCAAGGAATCCCTGCCCCAATAATCCCTGTTCCTGCCGCTAAGCAAATTGATATTTTGGATGATGTTCTGAATTATTACATAAGGAGATGAGATGAGTGAAAGCATACAAATTGACCCTAGTTTGGGAAAGAAAGAAAGGTACCAGTCCCTTATTCCTCAGTTATCCGGTCTGATGGAAAATGAAAAGGACCTGGTGGCCAATATGGCCAATGTTTCTGCGGTGCTAAAAGAAGTTTTCGGTTTCTTTTGGGTGGGATTTTATTTGGTCAAAGGGGAGGAACTGGTGTTGGGTCCGTTTCAGGGTACGGTAGCCTGTACCAGGATAAAATATGGAAAAGGGGTCTGTGGTGCCGCCTGGAAAGAAGGTAAGACCCAGTTAGTTCCCAATGTAGCGGAATTTCCTGGCCATATTGCCTGTAGTTCAGAGAGCAAATCGGAGCTGGTAGTTCCAGGCTGGAAAAGGGGGAAAGTAGTATGGGTATTGGATGTGGATTCTGACCGTTTGAATGATTTTGATTCTTGGGATCAGGAATTTTTGGAAATGATCACAGGAATAATTCCATAAAGGTAACAAAGGTGCTGATTCTTCCCCGAATGGCAATTTCAACCCCAAACATTTTTTAGACGGATTGGGGCAATCTTAAAGTTGTTATTCAGGGCTAAATAAAAAATGGTAATTTTGGGTATGAAAATTTGTTTTGCGACCAACAACAAAAAAAAATTAGAAGAAGTAAGGGCGGCTTTGGGAAAAGATATTGAAATCCAATCCCTTTCTGACATTGGCTGCAGTGAAGAATTGCCTGAGACCGGAGACCGATTGGAAGACAATTCTCTCGAAAAGGCGAGGTATGTGAGCAGTCATTATCAGGTCGACTGTTTCGCGGATGATACCGGACTGGAGGTTAAAGCCCTGGACGGCGCCCCGGGTGTTTATTCGGGAAGATTTGCTGGAGAACCAAGGAATGATGAGCGAAACATTGACCTCCTTTTGGATAAAATGGTCCATAAAACAGATCGATCAGCTGCTTTCAGGACCGTAATTTCCTTGATCATCGAGGGAAGAGAATACCAATTTGAAGGAGAAGCCAAAGGAGAAATTCTGGCTAAAAGGTCTGGTTCAGGTGGATTTGGCTATGATCCTGTTTTTCGGCCGGATGGTTTTGACAAAACATTTGCTGAACTCAGTATGGATGAAAAAAACGCGATCAGCCACCGGGGTAAAGCAGTTAAGCACTTGGCCGCCTTCCTTCAAAATAATTTTTAAATCAAAATGTAGCGAATAAGATCTAATAAAAAATATTTACTCATATGCCCAATCCGTTTATCATCGGGATTACAGGAGGGAGTGCTTCCGGCAAAACCCTTTTTCTGGATAAATTATTGAAAGGTTTTGACCCCGGACAGGTTTGTTTGATTTCCCAGGATAATTATTATAAACCCAGAAACATGCAGCCGATGGATGATATGGGGATTTATAATTTTGATACTCCCCACTCGATCAATTTTGAAGAATATACTGCCGATATCCGGCAAATTCAAAAGGGAGAAAAGGTGGAGCGGAAAGAGTACACTTTTAACAACCCTAATAAAACGCCCAAAATGTTGGTATTTCAGCCAGCCCCGGTGGTGGTGGTGGAAGGGATTTTTGTGCTTTATCACCCAGAATTGGCCAAATTACTGGATTTAAAAGTGTTTATAGATGCCAAAGATTACATCAAGCTAAAAAGAAGAATTGTCAGGGATAAATTAGAACGTGGATATGATCTGGATGATGTGCTGTACCGTTATGAAAAGCATGTAATGCCTACTTATGAAAAATACATTGAACCCTTTAAGCACGATGCAGACCTTATCGTTCCGAACAACCATGGTTTTGACAGGGCATTGGAAGTCATCAAGACCTATTTGCGATATCAATCAATGGGAAAGATAATCGATTGATAAACAATTACTTTTACTTAAAATTAAATTAATTCATAGGCGGTTAATATGTAAAAACTTTTATATATTTGCGGTTGATGAGTAAAAATCGGAGAAATAGTAAGTTGATGCATGAAAGGATGACCCTAATATTGGTCCTGTTTTTTTGTGTTTTCATCTCCAGTCCCGAATTTTTTGTGGAGGAGGATGTACGCACTACAAATGAGGTACTTCAGAGTCCGGTCAATGATTCGGAAGACAATCAGGATCAAAAAACTTTCCTCCATTCTGCTATTGATGCAGTGGTTCCCTTTGTGGTCTTTGCGGTGGACCATGTTTTTCATCTGATTTATGAAATTATCGGTTCAGAAGCGGCTGACTTTCGCGTAAGGCTGACTGAAAACCTTTTATACAACCATTATTTTGAAGTGCTCTTTGAGCAGATCATATCCGTAAATGCCCCCTGAGCATGAATTTTTTTTTCACAACTAGTTGTTGGCAGGCCTTCTTCCTTTTAGAATAGGTCTCATCAACATACCATTAAAATTAATCCTAAAATTTAATATCAATTAACCATTATGAAAAATAAAGGCGTTATCGTTTTTTTAACGGTAATAATCACGGCATTATGCCTGTATTATCTATCGTTTACACTGGTTTCCAATAATGTACAGGAAAAAGCCACCACTTATGCTACGGACGAAACCGGAAATGTGGACTTTGCCAAGCGGCAAACCTACTTGGATTCTGTTTGGAGAGAACCCGTATATAATTTCTTGGGGATCCCCTTTACCTATCAGGAAGTGAAAAGCACAGAGCTCGGATTGGGCCTTGATCTTCAGGGTGGAATGCATGTAACCCTGGAGGTATCTCCTGTTGAAATTGTCAAAGGACTTTCCGGTAACAGTAAGGATCCGATTTTCAATGAAGCGGTCGAATTGGCCAGAGAAAGGGCGAAGACCGTAAATGATAAATTTGTTAATATTTTTTACGAGGCATGGCAGGAGAAGGCTGGAGATAAATCCCTGAATTCCATTTTTGCCACTGCTGCCAACAGGGGCAGAATTTCATTGGAATCCACTGATACAGAAATTTTGAATATCATTGACCTTGAAGTGGAGAACGCCATAGACAGGTCCTTCAATATTTTAAGAACCAGAATTGACCGATTTGGAACCTCTCAACCCAACATCCAACGGATTCAAAACACTGGGCGGATTCAAATAGAACTTCCCGGAGTGGACAATGCCGAAAGGGTCCGGAATCTCCTTCAGGGTGTGGCCAAATTGCAGTTTTGGGAAGTAGCGGAAATTGATGAATTTCAGGATGCCTTTCAGGCAATCAATTCCTATTTGGTAGAAGAGAAAAGATCCGCTGCAACTTCCGATGAAACAACGGAACCTACTTTGTCGGATACCACCGATTTGGAAAGTGATCTCGCCAGACAGTTGGCCGAAGGATCTTCGGAATCCGATTCCCTGGGACAGGATGTTTCCCCCCTGTTTTCTCTTTTAAAAGCCAATTACGGATTGGTTTATGAAGTAAGGGATACCATGGCCATTAACCGGATTTTAAACAGGGAAGATATTGCACCTTTACTTCCCCGAGACATAAGGTTTTTATGGGCTGTTAAACCTCAGGAAACGGAGGGCATGGAGCTGCTTGAACTTCACGCCATTAAAGCACCTAGAGGGACCGACCAGGCCCTTCTGGAAGGTGATGTCATTACGGATGCAAGACAATCATTGGACCAGTCATCAAGACCGGCGGTCAGCATGCAGATGAATGCCGACGGGGCCAGGAGGTGGAGAAAACTGACTTCCGAAAATATAGGTAAACGGATTGCTGTGGTATTGGATAACTTTGTTTACACCGCTCCTACCGTACAGGGAGAAATTCCATCAGGTCAATCGGAAATCACAGGTAACTTTACCATGGAAGAAGCCAAGGATTTGGCCAATATTCTGAAGTCAGGTACTTTACCGGCACCTACCAATATTGTAGAGGAAGCCATTGTTGGGCCAACCCTTGGGGTGGAAGCCCGAAACCAAGGGATCAATTCAATGATTGCCGGGTTAGCCTTGGTTGTTTTATTTATGGTAGCCTATTATGCCAAGGGAGGTTTTGTGGCCATAGCTGCGCTGCTTTTCAATATTTTCTTTATTCTCGGAATTCTTGCTCAATTGGGTGCAGCACTTACCTTACCGGGAATTGCGGGTATCGTCCTGACCATTGGTATGTCCATTGATGCGAATGTATTGATCTTTGAAAGGATTAAAGAAGAACTTAGAAACGGGGCAGGTATTTTACAGGCGATCAGCAGTGGTTATGACAAAGCATTTAGTGCTATTTTAGATTCGAATGTAACCACCTTCCTTACAGGAGCCATCTTATATGCTTTGGGCCAGGGTCCGGTTAAGGGTTTTGCCATTGTACTGATGATCGGTATTGCATCCTCCTTTTTCTCCTCGGTTTTCATTACAAGGGTGATCGTACATTGGATGAGCAAAAAAGGAGATAAGAGTAAACTTTCTTTTTCCAATCCATTTTCAAGGGATTTGCTTTCCAGCCTGAACATAGATTTTTTAGGAAAGAGAAAAGTAGCCTATTTGATTTCCACCTCTATCATTATTATCGGGATGATTCTGGCCCTGACTTCCGGGATTAAATTTGGTGTGGATTTTACAGGAGGCAGGTATTATATCGTTGAATTCAGTGAACCTGTTCCCGCCACTGACCTCAAACTAGGATTGGACGGAGAATTTGGTGGTGCCGTAGAGGTAAAAACGTATGGGGCCAATAATGTATTGAAAGTAACCACCTCCTACTTGGTAAATGAGGACAATGAAGAAGCCAACAGGGAAGTAGAGACCAGAATAAGAGAGGGGATCGCCAGCGTGACCGGGTTTTCCTTTATGGAAGATGCTACCGACCTTACTGAAAATGATTTTGCGATAACCGGATCCAATAAAGTAGGGGCGACGGTGGCCGATGACATCAAAAACTCCTCTCTAGAGGCGATGTTTTTTGCGCTGGTGGCCATATTCCTCTATATTTTATTAAGGTTCAGGAAATGGCAGTTTTCACTTGCCTCTATTATCGCCCTGATCCATGATACTTTCTTTGTGATTGCGGCATTTGCCATTGCCAGTGCATTTGGTGCTACATTTGAAATCGATCAGGTTTTCATAGCAGCGGTCCTGACCGTCATAGGATATTCTATCAACGATACTGTTATTGTATTTGACAGGATCAGAGAAAACATTTCGAATCGCGGCACCGGCAAATTGGTTAAAATGTTTAATGATGCCATTAACCAGACCCTGGGCAGGACTTTGATCACTTCAGCCACCACCCTAATTGTGGTATTGGTACTTTTGATTTTTGGAGGTGAGGTATTGAGAGGATTTTCTTTTGCCTTATTGATCGGCGTAGTGGTAGGTACCTATTCCTCCATTTATATCGCTACCCCCATCGTGGTTGATTTGATGAAAAGGGAACTTGCGGACCAGACCAAAGAGCCAACCAAGAAATTGGTTTGATGGTAGGGTTCTTTTAATAAAAACAGAAAGCCGGTTTCAATCGAAATCGGCTTTTTTTATTGTTTAAAATGCAAAAAAAATACCGCAAACAGGGTATTGTGTAAAATTGGCCTCCTCCGTAAATTGCAGGTACCTAACTAGAAATGATGCCATACTCCTTTTATTTTATACTTTTATTTCTTGGATTTATTGTTTCTGGGGCTTTCCTCCTGATTAAAAATCAACCCAGTGAATATAACAAGATCAATGTAGTGGTGTTCCTGGTATTAATGGCCTCCCTACTTTCAGAGTACATTTGGGAGTATACAAAGGTAGATGGGAGTAATTCCTATTTGTTATATAACCTGCTTTATGTGTACTTGAAGCCAACCCTTATGTTGTTGTTGTATACCCAATTGCCATTTAGCTGTGGCCTGGAGAATAAAATATTTCCCACCCTTGTCATTTTCATAGGAATAGGGGTGTTAAATTCTATGTATTTTCAGCCCCTAGCTGCTAATATTCAATCCTATACTTATTTGATCGGGCATGGTTTGGTATTGTTTTATAGCATTATTTTTTTCAAAGATATCTTAACCCACCGCCGATATAGCGAAATCAATCTGTTATCCCTTCCTTATTTTTGGATCGCCGCATTGATTTTGTTTTCTTTTGGCGAGGGGTATATATTCTTTATTTTAACCTATTATTTTCCTCCATTGGGTTCATTTAGTATGGGCCATGTGTTTCAATGGGTAAGGTTTTCTACCAGCGTCATGTACCTTTCTATGGGAATGGCCTTCTTCGCCCCCTTGGTTTTTCGAAGGGGATACAGCTATTAATTTCCCGGCAGTATAAAATATTGTTTTTAATTTTACCCTTTAAGTGTAAATTTACAGCTTCATTTAAAAAACTGTTTTATGTCATATTTATTTACTTCGGAATCGGTATCCGAAGGGCATCCGGATAAAATTTCAGATCAAATTTCAGACGCCATTATTGACCACTTTTTAGCATTTGATCCCAATTCCAAGGTGGCCTGTGAAACATTGGTGACAACAGGCCAGGTGATTTTAGCCGGAGAAGTAAAGTCTACTACTTATCTGGATGTTCAGAAAATTGCCAGGGAGGTAATCAATAGAATAGGCTATACCAAAAGTGAATACATGTTTGATGGCAGTTCGTGTGGTGTTTTATCCGCCATACATGAGCAATCCCCGGATATCAACCAGGGAGTGGATCGCAGTGAACCCGAGGAGCAAGGCGCTGGGGATCAGGGAATGATGTTTGGCTATGCCATCAATGAGACCGATAACTACCTACCCCTTGGATTGGATCTGTCCCATAGACTGTTAAAGGAACTGGCGGCATTAAGAAGAGAAAACAAAGAAATCGAGTACCTAAGGCCTGACTCTAAAGCCCAGGTCACCATACAGTACAGTGATGATAATGTTCCTGAAAAAATCAATACCATCGTCATTTCCACCCAGCATGATGAATTCGATGAAGAATTCCCCATGCTTGAGAAAATTAAAAAGGATATCATCAACATTCTTATTCCCCGGGTAAAGGCCCAACTGCCAGAGAAATTGCAAAAGTTATTTAACGATGACATTGTTTATCATATCAATCCTACCGGCAAATTTGTGATAGGAGGTCCCCATGGAGATACAGGCCTAACCGGGCGAAAGATTATTGTGGATACCTATGGTGGAAAAGGAGCCCATGGGGGAGGGGCATTTTCAGGAAAAGACCCTTCTAAAGTAGACCGGTCTGCCGCCTATGCAACCCGCCACATTGCCAAAAACATGGTAGCAGCAGGGTTGGCCGATGAGGTTTTGGTTCAGGTTTCCTACGCCATTGGCGTAGCCAAACCCATGGGTTTATACATCAACACCTATGGTACTTCCAAAATTAACCTGAGCGATGGTGAAATTGCCAAAAAAATAGAAGGACTTTTTGATATGCGTCCATTTGCCATCGAACAAAGGCTGAAATTAAGGAATCCAATTTATGAGGAAACTGCCGCCTATGGTCATATGGGGAGGAAAAATGAAGTCGTCAATAAGCGGTTTTATTCTCCGGACGGGGCTTCCTTCATTCTGGAGGTAGAATTGTTCACCTGGGAAAAACTGGATTTTGTGGATAAAATCCGAAAAGCATTTGAGCGCTGATCAAAATATAAAAGTATTTAGAGGTTGTCCTAAAAGACAACCTTTTTTTGTAGGTAAAATTATGCTAAATTGAATCTTTATGGGCCACCTTATAAGGTCCAAAAATTAAATGGGAAATAATTCCCTTTACCCTTTCAAGCCATTTGTATGGAATTTAACCGCTCTTTTCTGGAAAGCAGCCTGAATCTTTTCCGGCTTTATAAGCGTATGGGAGAAAAAGCCATGCTTCAAGTGCCGGATGAAAAATTATCCTGGCAATATAACGAGGACAGCAATAGCATGGCCACCATTGTAAAACACATGTCCGGCAACATGCATTCCCGTTGGACGGATTTCTTAACGACTCCAATAAATTTGTAATTACCTAAATTTAAATTTAAGCCATCAACGATTATTTTCCTTATGTCAGAACAGGGGTCTTTTAACAGGCAATATGAAGCGTTGGCTTACCAGGATTTGTCCCTTTGGCTTCATAAAACTAAAATGAAACCTTCATTGGCCAATAGAATTACAAAAGGGGCTCAGCGAACGATCAATAATTGGATACCGGAAAAAATACACAAGGCCGTCACTTATGCCATTGAGAAAATGGTAAAAGGGGTAATATTGGGAAATGAATTTTTTGGCTCCCAGCCCAATCCCCATGCCGAACTTCGGCTTAGGGAGTTCAAAGCCAGAAAGGCGATAAATACTTATAAAAAAACAGCATCCATTGAAGGGGCCATCACTGGTGCGGGTGGGATCCTAATGGGTTTTGTAGATTTGCCTGCATTTTTGGCCATTAAAATGAAAATGTTATTTGAAATTGCAGCAGCCTATGGGCATGATGTGAAAGATTTAAAAGAAAGACTGTTCATTCTTTATATTTTCAAACTTACTTTCTCCAGCCAAAAAACCCGCAATGAAACCATCCTCCTACTTGAAGACTGGGAAAAATTTGCCCAAACTTTACCCGATAACCTGAATGAATTTGATTGGAGAAGTTTTCAGCTGGAATACAGGGATTACATGGATCTGGCCAAATTGGCACAACTTATTCCTGTGATCGGAGCAGGGGTGGGTGCCATAGCCAACTACAATCTAAGCAAGCAGTTGGGTGAAATGGCTATCAATGCTTATAGGCTGAGGTATTTTTCTGGGGGAGGTTTATTGGAAAATTGAGAGCGATTATTCCCGGTTCAGGTATATTCTTTTTCCTTCCCGCGAACTTTTCTTTGCCGCTTCTAAAATTTCCACTACAACCATATTGTTTTCCAAAGAGGAAAGGTCCTTATCGGTCACCTCAATTTTATCCCTTACTACTGCAGCCAAAAAGGAGAAGGGATCGTCATAAGGATAGGGTCTTTGGGCAAGGATTTGTAAATTTTCCTGGCGGTCTCCTTTTTTTCTGCTCACCAATTGGGTATTGTTTTTTGCGATCAGGTAGCCACTTTTTCCGTAAACCTCCATGTCTTTCCTACTGAAAGGCCAGTTCCAAGATGCCTGAATTACCCCCTGAGTTGTTGGATAATCCAATAAAATCGTCGCTTCATCATCCACTTTCGGGTAGATATCAGGTTTGATTTGCTTAAGTTCGGCGGTTACAGAAACTGGCTTTTGTCCATCCATGAGCCAGGTCATCAGGTTGGCTCCATAACAGCCGAAGTCAATTACTGCCCCTCCACCATTTAATACGGGGTCTGTAAGCCAATCCAAAAATTCCTGATTGACCCCAATCTCCATGGGACCCTCGTGCCCATCATTCACAATTACCCGACGCAGGGGGCCAATGGCAACTTGCTGTTTTACCTGCCGAAGTACCTCATGATTACTGGCATACCAGGTGGTTTCATAATTGGTGAGCAGGTGGATTTGGTGCTTTTTGGCAAGGGCCTCCATTTCCCGAGCATGCGCCATGCTTACTGCCAAAGGTTTTTCTACCATCACATGGATTCCCCTTGGTGCACAAGCTTTTACCACCTCCAAATGCTCATATATGGACCCAAATGCGGTAACGGCTTCTGGCTTTATTTTTTCAAATAATCCCTCCATGTTATCATGAACCAAATCCATACTGAGACCGTGCCGGGACAACAATCGCTTTGCCAGCGCTCTATTGGGCTCCACGATTCCAACTATTTCTATATCGCCCCTGTCTTCCCGGCCCAGAATCCAGTTGACATGGGAATGGGTAAGACCTACCACCGCAATCTTTACCGGATTTTGAGCTTTAAGCGGTAAAAAACTGAACGAAAGTGACAAAATGGCTACTAAATAAATAAATGTTTTCATCTTTTTGTTATTAATCGGGATTTTTAGTTTTGAATAATCCTTTGAAAAAACCCATTTCCATCCCTTCTGTTTTTCCTTTTTTGACGGGCTCTTTTCCTTTTGTTTTTCTTTTGTTGGGAGCCTTTTACCAAAACGGACCTGGCCGAAATACCTACCTGACCACTGTACCAGTGCTCCCTCCCTACAATATTGACATTGGGTTTATAATCTACGGAAAAGTTGATGCGCAACAAAGTAAATTCTATTCCGGCAATAAGGTCTAAGCCCATGGTTTGGTTACCATAAGTTTGGATGATCTGTCTGTTTTCCGGAATTTTTTTGCGGCTTTCTTCCATTCCCAATGATAATCCGGCACCATAGTAATAATTAAGACGTTTCGTGACCAAGCGCCTGTGCCTTTCCAGCAATGCATGGATGGTGGTATTGGCATTAAAATCTGTTTGGAGGATGCCTTCCACCGAATAGTTTTTAAAAACTCTTTGCTGAGCAGTGAGTCCCACCATGCGGTTTTGTTGGTTATTGGAAAACCTTAAGCCCATTGAAGTACCATAGCTTTGAGCATGGAGATGGGTCCAATAAGATAGACTCAGAAGGCTGAAAATCAATAGGAACTTAAAATTATACATGTTGAATATTGAACATTGATCCGATCGGAGTATGGTTCCAAAAAGCGGACCAATTATTTGAAGCCACAAAATCCAAATGAAATTAGTGGATATTTTCGGGAAATCTACCAATTTACCTGGTTTTAATGTTGATTCAGCGGGCATTGTTCGTTTTGTCCCTTGAATTTGGAAAAATTAGGGATGCTCACCGAAGAACCCATTGGTTTGGCAATTATAATGTATAAATTTAGGAGAAATAAAATGACATTAACCATGAAATTCCTTTTGATAATTCTCAGTTGTATGGTATTTGCCTCGGTAAAGGGCCAGAATTTGGAAGGGGCCTGGAAGCTGAGCCACCAAAACGGCGATGCAGTCAATGATAAAGAATTTATCAAAATCTATCAGGATGGGTATTTTTCCTTTGGTGCCAAAACCCTGGAAGGCAATGCCTTTCTTCAGGCAGGAGGAGGAACTTTTTATTTGGAGGGCAACGATTATGAGGAATCCCTGGATTTTTATACTCCGGATCCGGACCAGGTGGGAACCACAAATAGCTATGCTTTGGATTTCGCCAAAAACAAAATGGTCATTTCCGGAAAAATCAAAGGGGAAGATTTGATTGAGATTTGGGAAAAAGTTTCATCCGAAGAAGATGACCTTACCAGAAACTGGGTCATCACCGGGAGAAAAAGAGATGGACAAATAAGTGAAATGACCCCTGGAGCGAGAAGAACGGTAAAAATTCTAAGCGGTGGTAGGTTTCAGTGGATCGCCTTTAATTCAGAAACCAAGGAGTTTAGTGGTACAGGTGGTGGGACCTATGAAGCCAAAGATGGAAAATACACGGAAAACATTACTTTTTTTTCCAGGGATGATAAGCGGGTAGGAGCCAAATTGAATTTTGATTATGAGGTAATCAATGGAAAGTGGCACCACAGCGGATTGAGTTCTACGGGCAATCCGATTTATGAAATCTGGTCCCCATATGATGATGCCTATTTAAAGCATCACTAAACTCTTTTCTTGACCATAAGGAGGTATGAAAATAAAACCGGCCAACGAAAAACGGTATTTTTTGATTTCGAATTTGTTGAAAGGAATTTTTTATTTGATTTTGCTTTTGATAGTATTTCTACTTTTAAGGAAATTCTCCAGCGAAGAACAGCGGTACGAATGGTTTGGAAGTATTTATGATAATCTTCCGCTCGTAATGGCTTTGTTCGTATCTTCCGAAATCCTGTTTGGAATCATTCCTCCGGAAGTTTTTATGCTTTGGTCTTTGGAAACGGGACTTCTCGGCCCTTATTATATGAGCATTGGCTACCTTTCTCTGATTTCCTATGTAGCAGGCTTTCTCAATTTTAACTTAGGAAAATGGTTAAAAGACAAAGATTTCATTCGCAAGACAAAATGGCCATGGGTTCGAAAATATTTGGGTTTATTTAAAAAATACGGGGCATATTTGGTCGTAGTGGGTTCTATTACTCCCGTTCCTTTTTCGGCAGTTGCCCTTTTTTGTGGAATGGGGAACCTGGATTCAAAGAAATACCTTTGGTTCAGCCTTCTCCGTATTGTGAGGTTTTTTGTATATGGACTGGTAATAGGTGCATTGTATTAGGATATTGTTAATTTCAACCTCTAATAACAGGGAGAATCCGTGAAAAAAAGAAGAATTGCCGTAAACGGCTGTGGCAGAATTGGCCGTTTGACCATTAAATTGCTATTGGAACACAAAGAGCTGGAATTGGTCGCCGTCAATGATCTGACCGACCCGGTTACATTGGCCCATTTATTACAATACGATTCGGTACATGGCAAATACCATCAAAAGGTGTTGGAAAAGGAGGGGAACCTACTCATTGATGGTAAAACTATCCGTATTTTTGCAGAAAGTAATCCGGTTCAAATTCCCTGGGGTGAATTGGATATTGACCTGGTAATGGAATCAACTGGAAAGTTTATTTCCAGGGAATTGGCCGCAGGCCATCTCAAGGCGGGGGCTAAGAAAGTCATCATCACCGCTCCTTCACCAAGTAAGAACATTCCCACCATCGTTCTTGGGGTAAATGATGGCATATTGACTGGAAATGAAGAGATTGTATCCAATGCCTCCTGTACTACGAATTGTCTCGCGCCAATGGTCAAAGTTTTGGACGACCATTTTGGCATTATTAAGGGTTATGTTTCCACGGTGCATTCCTACACCAACGATCAAAATCTACACGATGCGCCCCATAAAGACTTGCGGCGGGCCAGGGCCGCTGCCTGTTCCATTATTCCTACCACCACCCATGCGGCCAAAGCAATGGAAATAGTGTTGCCACACCTGAAAGGTAAAATTGAAGCCTCTGCCATGCGGGTACCGGTCCCGGATGGTTCATTGACTGACCTGACGGTGATGATCCAAAGGGAGGCTACTGCAATAGCCATCAATAATGTATTTAAGACAGAAGCCGAAGGCGCTTTCAAGGGTATCCTCAGCTATTGTGAAGACCCTATTGTTTCGATAGATATTGTGGGCGATCCGCATTCCTGTATATTTGATGCAGGTCTTACCTCCTCCATGGGTAATCTGATAAAAATCGTTGGGTGGTATGACAATGAATCAGGATATGCCAACCGCTTGGTGGAATTGGCTGAAAAGCTTTGAATATCTTTTGGGGGGTTCATTAAACCCTAGAGGAAATGGTGTAATAACTTGGATATAAGTGCATTCATGGTAAAGTTCACTTCACCATCTGGTTTTCCAGTATGACATAGGGCTGGTGTCCTTCCACCCATTGGTTAAAATACCGGGTGAAATCTGTTCCGAAAACCATAGAACCAAGAATGATATCCATGTCTCCATCTCCGTCCGTATCTCCTACATCCATCACCATCCACCTTCCTTCCGGGGAACCTTCAAAGGTATAGGCCTCAAATTTAAAATCCCCTTTGTTTTCGAGGTATACAAAGCTTTCTTCGGGAGAAGATTCATAATCGGGAAAAAACGAAATTGCAGCAATATCCACATCACCATCCCCATCGAAATCTTGAGGAATAGCCTTATAGGCCCCATTTAACTGATAAAAGAATTCCTCTTTAAAATGGTTGCTGCCATCATTGATAAATATGCGTAGGCCATGGTAATTTTTGATGATGGGGTCGTAATCGGCGTTGTCCCCGGCGGTATAGATAATGTCCTCATGACCGTCGCCATTAAAATCATAAAGGTTAAAATAGCTGGATCCGTAAACCGGAGGGAATCCCAAAACTTTCTCTTCAATGAAATTGGAATTCCCCTGGTTGTGGAAGATAAAAATTCCCTCATCTCCCTGCCCCATCAATGCGATGATATCATTTTTACCATTACCGTTCATGTCTCTGATGTAGGCTTTAGTGGCTCCAGGCTTATTTTTTAACACCTTTTTTCTGTATTGCCCACTCCATTCCTGTTTCCACCAGGCTAAAGAGCCAGTCTGTTTTCCATATTCACTGATGACCATATCATCCATTCCATCCCCGTCCAGATCACCTACATCAAGGTGCACAGGGCGTTGGAGATCCTTTATAGGAATTTTAGTTGCCTGACCGGGTTTTGAGGGTAGTTCCATCACAAAACCCAGGTTCATATCGGTAGGATTGAAGGTGCCAATTACCAAAGCAAAGGTGGCGTTTTCATGCTTTTTGATCCAGACAGTTCCCTCAGGGCTGGGTGCTGTTTTTAATACCTTCATGTTTTGATCCATGATGGAGAGGGTAGACCTTCCTGCATCGCTGATGTAAATTTCATTCGGTGCTGCCACTTTCACCATAACCGTCATTGGTTTTTTGGTTTTATCGGAAGGCCTTTTTACCTTAAAATTCTTTAATCCTACTGTAATGTTTTTTGCTGGTGCTTTGGGAAGTAATTCAGGCGCTTCCTTGAGGTAATGCTTTTTAATTTTATTGAATATTGCGGTGTCGATGGTGGGTTGATGGGGAAAGATATTCATTTTTTCAACGAACTGTCCCGCCCTTCCCCCTTCTATCAGAAATTCTCTGGTGGTATCCGAAGAATAGATGCCATAGTAATTGCCCATTAGTGGAAGGATATAATTTGCCCAGGTTTTCTTGTCCAGAAGTAACGGTTCAGGGTATAAATGGCAGGAGGAACAATAAGACCGGGACAATTGAGCTCCTGTGAGCTCTTTTTGAATAGGAGGTTTGATGGGTTCAGCCGTAATTATTTCGGCGTTTTCCCCATCTGTTTTGCCATTTCCGCATGAATAACCAAAAACAGAGAATAGTAAAAGGCAAAATATACGTTGATTCATACTGATAGCGTTATTGACCTGGTAAAACTGTTCTGGCAAAATTATAATATTTGTCTACCTGGTCAAAAATCAACCATTATCAAGGTAGGTGATTTTGTCATTCTGGTTGATTTTAGGGTTGGCGTATTCATGCTTTTAATGAGTGTTATCCCCCTTATCTGAACGATACGATTGAATGGAAAATGAAAGGGTCCAGGCATTAAGTCTTTCAGCAATTAATCTGACCTGCTCAGGCTCTCAAGAACCTTTGTTGCTTCGGACAAATTTTTAGCAATTAGGGTAGGTTGGTCACCCAATGGATAAAGCACCTTACCAGGTCTGGCAATAAAGCAGGTTTGAAGTCCCGCTCTTTGGGCTCCTGTGATATCCCAGGCATGGGCCGCTATCAGCATGGCTTTTCCTGCCGGAATGTTCATTTGATCCAGAACATGGTGGTAGGTGTCTGGATGTGGCTTGTATTTTTTTACAATTTCCACACTGAAAACCTGGTCAAAATAATGGTCAATTTTCGCAAATTTCAATTGTTCATTGGCCACTTTTAAAGTTCCATTTGTAAGGGCTGCCATCTCAAAACCGGATTTTTGAAAGGCCATTAAGCCTTCTTCTACCTCCTTGTGTGCTGGGAGACTGTGCATCTTGGTAAGGCAATTATTAATTTCTTCCTCCGACAGGTGGATTTGGGATTTGGCTGAAACCATCTCCAATGCCGCTTTACCCAATGCCCCAAAATCACGGAATTGACCGGATACGGTTTCTACCAGCGCATACTGAATCAGTAATGTAAACCAATCATCAAATGCTTTGTCATCATTTATTATTCCGTTGATTGCGGTTTTTAAGGGGCTTAAATCAAGCAATGTTTCATTGACATCGAAGATCAGCAATTGTGGTTTAAGGACCATGGTTAACACATTTATATTTCTTATATACACAAAATAATGCCTTTAAGGTTCCAAAAATTTAAAAAGAGGGATATGAAAAAGCAGAAGTCCAAAAGAAAAATGTTCAGTCAAATTCATTAATGTGTACATGTGAACTGCTGTTGAAGCCCTTCAGGCTCCGGGTTTGGTTTGGGCAAGGCAAGACATTTTAATATTGTTTCTTAAAAGAATAATATTATAATTTTAATGTAAATTGTTCTTTCAATTTTAATGTTAATAATTTTTATTCAAATGTATCAAAGACCAAACAAAAGACTATTAGATCAGACGGCCATAGTAACCGGGGCCAGTTCAGGCATTGGCAGTGCCATCGCTACCTCATTGGGTCTGGACGGTGCCAATGTGGTCATTAATTATTTTTCCAATAAGGAAGGAGCGGAAGAGGTGGCCAATGCCATTTGCGAAGATAAAACCTGTGGTCAGGCCATTACATTTCGATGTGATGTAAGTAAAGAAGAGGAAGTGATGGCCATGTTCCAGGCGGCCGTTCAGGAATTTGGAACTGTAGATATCATGGTACCGAATGCTGGCTTACAACTGGATTATGCCCTGCATGAAATGCCTCTGGATAAATGGCAAAAAGTGATCGATGTTAACCTTACAGGTCAGTTTTTATGTGCGCGTGAAGCCATTAAAGAATTCATGCGGAGGGGATTGCGGCATGAAGTTTCAGCTGCCCTGGGGAAAATCATCCATATCAGCTCGGTACATGAAATCATTCCCTGGGCAGGTCATGCCAATTATGCGGCTTCCAAAGGTGCATTGGTGATGTTGATGCAATCTATTGCCCAGGAATATGGGCCCATGAAAGTCAGAGTGAATAGCATAGCTCCCGGGGCCATCAAAACACCCATCAACCGATCAGTCTGGGAAACACCGGAAGGATTGGAAAAATTATACAGGCTGATTCCCTATAAAAGAATCGGAGAACCGTCCGATATCGGATCTGCTGCAGCCTGGTTGGCTTCAGATGAATCAGATTATATCAATGGGACCACCATTTTTATTGACGGGGGCATGACCTGCTACCCAGGATTTTCACAAAACGGATAATTCAAAAGTAATTTGAATTAATAAATAATTACATCAAGAAGGGTCTAGAATTGATTTCACTCTTTCCAGACAGTCTTCCAGATGCATCCGTGTGTTGCCTTGTTCTGTCCGCGGAATGGACCATTTAATCTGGGCCATCAACGTTTTTAATTCGGCACGTGCTGCAGGTCTAATATCAGATTGGGAAGCGTTGATGGCTGGGCCAATCCGATTCTGTATAGAAGAGGAATGTTTTGGTGCCTCCCCTGTCAAAAGTTCGTTCAGCTTTTCAATATGCGCCCTTTGGAGACTCCTGCGGTACACATCTATTGGCTTTCTGGAAGATAACTCTGACCAGATACCCTTTCTCAAGTCTTCCATCAATTCAAAAAGGCCATAGGCAGCATCCCCATTAAATGCCTCATTTTCGATCACTCTTCCCAGCCGTTCCCAATCCAAAATCCCGGTAAGCGTCCCCACTTGCAAAGATCTGATGCGTTCCAATAAGCCATAGTCCTGGATTTTGTTGGTAATGTCATTATGGGTCAGCCAATCCTGAGTCTTGAACAATTCCTCATTTATAAATTGCATGGCCTCTTTTTGGGTAGCCTTATCCACATGGGTGTAAACGGCCTGATTTTGTCCGGAGGATTTATAAATTTCATAAACCCCGCCTATATTGGTCTTCACATGGCCCATGTAACGGTTATATTGTCCCAAGACCTGTCCGTACAGTTCTTTTAAATCGTTAAAATCCTTAAAGGGCTGATCTTCATCAGCACTCCATTCCAACAAATTGGGAAGGATTCTTTTAAGATTTTGTATGCCGTAATTGGAGGCTTTCATGGCATCATTTCCCAGGTCCTCACTTTGGGTACTGGGATCATAAAGATTGCCTTGTCGGCCATACCGGTAAATGGGGTTTCCCTTCTTTTCCAAAATCCATTGATCCAATATGGCTTGTTCCTCTTCTGGCGTTTGGGCCTCTGGAATGGGTCTGTATCCCCATCCAACGGCAAATTTATCATAGGGGCCTACTTCAGGGTATAAGTGTACGCCATCATCTTGGGGCTGGGCGATATAATTGAACCTGGCATAGTCCATAATGGAAGGAGCGGTTCCATAAGCCTCCGTAAAGGAGGCAGACCTTAGTGAATCTACGGGATAGGCAAATGAGGAGGCAAAATTATGGGGCAGGCCCAAAGTGTGACCCACCTCATGGGCCGCCACAAACCGGATCAATCTTCCCATTACCTCATCTTTAAACCGTGTACCCCTGGATTCGGGATTAATGGCTGCAGTCTGTACAAAAAACCAGTTGCGTAGCAGGTTCATCACATTATGGTACCATCCGATATCGGATTCAATGATTTCTCCGGAGCGGGGGTCGGACACATGGGGACCATAGGCATTTTGGATATCAGAAGCAAAATACCGGATCACAGAATATCTTGCATCTTCCGGGTTCCAGGAAGGATCCTCCTCAGGACTAGGGGCCTCTTTCGCTATAATGGCATTTTTAAACCCAGCTTCTTCGAAGGCTACATTCCAGTCTTCTGCACCAGCTATCAGATAGGGGACCCATATTTTGGGGGTGGCAGGATCAATATAATAGATGATTTGCTTTTTGGGCTCCACCAGCTCTCCCGCATTGAATTTTTCCAGGTCTTCTTCTTTTATTTCCAGGCGCCATCGGTCGAGATAGGTTCTTTGGGAGGCTTTTTGTTCATCCAGTCCATAATCGGTAACTGCTGTGCTGAACCAACCGATCCTTTGGTCCGCTAATCTTTGTTTCATGGGTTCTTCCGGGAGCAATACCATAGAACTGTTCATTTCCACCGTAATCAGCCCCGTGCTTGAATTGGATGGAGGTTCGGATGCGGCATAGGTCATGATATACCTGGCCTCAATATTGGAGGGGTAAGGGCTGATGCGTTCAATATAAGACCGATCGGTATCCAAGCGGGTCACCTTAAATTGGATCCTGCGGCTTTTTGGCAATCCTAAGGCCTGGACATCTTTTGAAAATAAATCCGTCACTTCTATCAACCAGCCTTTTTCATCTTTTCCTTTGGCTTTGATATCAAATCGATACAGGATGGGCTCAAGGTTCGAGTTTTTAACCGCCATATGGATGGGCAATGAATCGGATGCCGTATTGGTGTAAGAGACTACCTTCAATAATATATTCATGTCGTTTTTATCCCACCGCAACATCTGGGTATTGGTCCTCTCCCCACCAAAACCAATTCCCGTTGCTGTTTTTGAAATGGTGGTCACCATCAGCATTTCCCGTCCGAGCATCTCCTCAGGGATTTCAAAGAAGTAATTTCCTTCTATCTCGTGGACACGGAACAGTCCTTCCATGGTATGGGCTTCATCCGTGATGACCTTACCATAAGGCTTGAGACCATTTTTTGGTTTTTCGGATGGGGTATTTTGAGAGTCATCCTCCTTTTTCTCTTCTTTGTCTGGAGATTTTCTCTTTTTCCGCTGTGCATGGGCATCTTCAGCTCGGAAAAGGCCAATGCTCAGAAATAGGAAGGTTAAGGTGAAAAAATAGAACCGATTGGAAAACATCATTATTAATTCAGGGTTTATTTTATTGAAAACCGAAATTAACTGTTTATTTTGTTTTTCTTATTATGTAAGGATCACCGAATTAAATAATCCAAACATCAACCTACTACGCTGATGGTAACCGCCATTGGGTTGGTATGGTTTTGATCGGTAGCCATGCTGGAAAAAGAAATCATAATTATTGGTGGGGGCTTGGCTGGATTGACAGCGGCATACCTATTGGCAAAGGCTGGTAAAAACGTAATTGTTATAGAAAAAAAAACCTACCCTTTTCACCGTGTATGTGGGGAATATGTTTCCAATGAGGTACGGGGATTTTTAATTCGGGAAAACCTATTTCCGTCAAGCCACGGCCCTTCTGAAATCAGTCGGTTCAGATTAAGTGATGTTCGCGGAAACGAAGCGGATATTTCCTTGGCATTGGGAGGTTTCGGCATCAGCAGATTCGTCTTGGACCACCATTTTTACGAGCGATGCCTGGAGATGGGGGTTGTTTTTATTCAAAAGTGTCAGGTTTTGGATGTTTTTTTTGATCCACAAAAAAAATTGTTTTATCTGAAATTGGATGATGGCCGTACCCTTCTTTCACCCATGGTGTTGGGTGCCTTCGGAAAACGTTCAAATTTGGATATGAAGCTGAACAGGGCTTTTACCAAACAGCGTAGTCCCTATGTAGGGGTAAAATACCATGTTAAAATGAGCCATGATGATGACGTGGTGGCTTTACACAACTTTCAAGGAGGGTACTTTGGCATCAATAAAATTGAAAATGGCTCTTTTAACCTGTGTTACCTGGCCGGTAGGGAGCAATTAAAATCCAGTGGAAGCATTGAAGCTATGGAGGAGCGGTACCTCTTTTCAAATCCCAGAATCAAAGAAATATATGATAAGGCCACCTTTCTGTGGGAAAGGCCGGAGGTGATCAATGAGATTAGCTTTTCACCCAAAATGCCTATTGAAAACCACATGATGATGCTGGGGGATGCCGCCGGAATGATTACTCCCCTTTGCGGCAATGGTATGGCCATTGCCATACATACCGGAAAAATTGCCGCTGAATCCGTCATCAACCATAGGGAAATGATTAAGGTTCATAGGGAATATCAAAAAACATGGTCCGGCCTTTTTAAAACCAGGCTGTCTGTTGGGAGAAAAGTACAGGGCCTTTTTGGGGCATCTATCTGGTCCAACCTCAGTGTAAATCTAATCAGGCATTTTCCTAATGTGGCTGAAAAATTAATCAGGCAAACGCATGGCAGGGAAATTTAAGTCCCTTCCGGAATGGAACTGCGGTGAAGGGTTGAAACCTTCACCACAGTTTTTTGTAGGGACTTTAACTTAAAACTTTATATTGATGCCAGCCATAAAATGGGTGCCTGCCATGGGGTAGTAGAAATTTTCGGTTACCAAATCCCTTCCCTCAGCCATTTCACCGGGGACATAATAGCTAAAGGTATAGCCATTGGGTTCATACAATTGATTGAAGATATTGTTTACCATAAAGGTAAAATCCATTTGTTGGACAATTTCTGGAAATAAGGTGTAGGAAAGCCTCAGGTCCGAAGTCCAAAAGGCCTCAAGCATTTTCCCCCGGTTTTGGGTATTATCGAGGTATTGTTCACCCACATATTTGTTCAGCAAGCTGATTTCCAAGTTTTCCAGTGCTTGGTAATCAATTACTGAACTTCCAATAATACCGGGGGAGAAGGCAATATCCGTATCCTCATGAACCTTCGATTCCTGACCTTCAAAAGCCCAATTTTCATCATATACATCGCTGTATTCCGTGAATGTGGCAATTTTATTTCTACTGAAGGCCAGATTTCCGCCCAAAGTCCACTTCTTAGAAAGGGCCAAAGCGGCATCCATTTCAATTCCTGCCCGGTAACTGCTGGCTACATTCTCCCGGATATAGGACCCCACATCATTTAATTGCCCGGTCAGCACCAACTGGTCTTTGTACCCCATATAATACAGATTGGCACTGAACTGGTGATTTCCTTTTTGAGCCCGGAAACCCGCTTCGAGGTTTTGAAGGGTTTCGGGTCGCGGGATTTCGGTCAGCGGGGAATCTGTAAAATCCCTTCTTACCGGCTCTCTGTTGGCCACCGCATAGGATAGATACCAAACCTTTCCCTCTCCCGACTCGTAAGACAAGCCCATTTTTGGATTAAAGAATATATAGTTTTGGGAACCTGAAATGTTTCGAAGGTCATTGTTGGTACCCTCAAACCGGTAATCAATGTTTCTGATTTGAAAATCCCCAAAAAGGTAGAATTTCTCGCCTAACTCATAGGTGGCTTTTGTATAGAGATGGTGGTCATCTTTTATGGCCACATTATCATAATACCTGTCCCGGATATCGGTATCTCCCGAAATACCCATCCAGATGATTTCCCCAAAATGGTCTCCGTCATATCTGTTCGCACCTCCTCCGAAGGTGGCATCCAATTTGCCGTTATTGGAAATATAATTGAGAGAAAATACCCCGCCATAGAAATCATTGTCCAGCCACCTTCTTCTTATGATATCCGTGGTGTTGATCAGTTCATTGCCGATGGAAATCGGGGTTATCCCGTAATTGGCTGACAGGTTATCATCAGGCCTAAACTGTTCATAAAAACCCTTGCCTATGGTATAATGCAGGGCAAAATTGGCTTTCAGGTTTTGTCCCCAATTTCCGGCATAGATCAATTGGTAATGGTCCTGCTGGTAATTATCGGTTTCATTTTCATAAGTATAGCTGTTATAGGTCCTGTTGGTTTCCAGCAGGTTTTCGGGTACACCGTTCCATGCCTGGTAGGTTTGTTCAGCCCCAGAGAATATATTGACTTTAAACACATGGTCCTCTCCATAATACCCTCCTGAGACAAAATAGGAGCTTAGGTCTGAAAATGCCCGGTCAATATAACCGTCCGAACTGATTTTGGAAAGACGGGCATCTACCGCCCAATGGTCATTGATCAGGCCAGTACCCGCTTTTATGGTATGTTTTCTGGTATTGAAGGAACCAAAGGAATGGCCGGTTTCCCCATATGCCTCTTCTCTTTTGGTGTCTGTTTGGATATTAATACTGGCACCAAAAGTTGCAGCCCCATTGGTGGAGGTACCCACCCCCCTTTGGATCTGAAGATTATCTACTGAAGAAGCAAAATCCGGCATATTTACCCAAAATACCCCATGGGATTCCGCATCATTCAGCGGAATGCCGTTTACGGTGACGTTGATTCTGGTTTGGTCCGAACCCCTGATCCGGAGGCCGGTATATCCCACACCTGCGCCTGCATCAGAATGGGTGACCATCGATGGAGTGTGGTTGAGTAATAGAGGCAGGTCCTGACCCAAATTCCCCTTTGCCAATTCCTCTTTGCCAATTTCCTGAAAGGTGGTAGGTGTGGTGGAAGATGCCCGGGTAGAGGTGACGATGATTTCCTCTGTGCTGAGGGTATTGCCATGCATCTGGAAGCTGAGTCCTTTTTCTAATGGTACCTGAACCTCTTGCCTGATGGTTTGATAACCTACGAAGGATATCCTGATCCTGTAGGTTCCTTCAGGGATATTATGGAGCACAAACTTGCCTTCAAAATCAGTAACAATACCCTTTTTTTCTCCCTCCAGGAAGACATGTGCTCCCGGAAGGTAGTTATTTTCCTCGGTATCCAGCACCTGGCCGGAAATTTCATATTGCGCCGATGCCAAGGTGGTGAGCAGCGAAAATGCGACACATAAATAAACACGTATCATGGTAATTAGAATAATGGTTAAACATGAAAGGAATAAAGGGGTATTCCTTCTTTTTTGTTTACCCAATAGCATTACGAACGATTAGCTATTTCTCATTTCCCTTCGCCGGCACTACCCGGATCAGGTAATATGGGTATGATCTCAGCCCGTAGTGTTGGGGCACCCCTAATGATCTTAATGCAAATGTAATGGTTTATTTTTTAAGCGCAAGTCTTAAATTGAAATCAGGCATTTCCCAGCATTCTCAAGTGTCTAAAATGAGAAAGGAAGGCCCTCCTTAATCGTTGATGTTCCAGGTAAGTGATATTATATTCGCTGCAGATTTGTTTAACGATCTTACTGATGGCAGGATAGTGAATATGGGAAATCCTTGGAAACAAATGGTGTTCAATCTGATAATTCAACCCACCCAAAAACCAGGTCAGGATTTTATGACCGGGTGCAAAATTAGCAGTGGTTTTGATCTGGTGAACCATCCACTCATCCTCCAAACAATTGGTTTCAATGGATGGTACCGGAAAGGTAGTTTCTTCCAAACTGTGGGCCAATTGGAATACCAATGTTAGTACCAGCCCTGCAAAGAGCCCATAAACCAGGAAGCCAATAAGCCAGTACATCCATCCTACCATAAAAACAGGAATGGCGATAAATAAAATCAAGTGCAATATTTTAAAACCCCAAAAGCTGATGTGATCCGAAAGGGTCATCTTTTGTATAGGTACAATGCCTACTTTCCCTACCACATATTTCTTATAATCTGTAAAAAACACCCAGTAAAGGTAGAGTAAAGCATAGGTAAAGATAAAATAATAGTGTTGGAACCTATGGAATTTTAGTTTTTTCTGTGTCGGGGATAACCTTAAAAAGGTCCCGGCATTTAAATCATCATCCACCCCTTCCACATTGGTGTAGGAATGGTGTACTACATTGTGTTTGGTTTTCCACATGAAAACATTGGCCCCTAAAAAATTGATGGAAAGACCAGCCAATTTATTAACCCAGGGATGGTTACTGAAACTGCCATGAGCACCATCATGCATAACGTTAAAACCGATAAAGGCAGTAAAGGCCCCCATAAGCAGACATTCCACAAGGGCAATCGCCCAATGTGGCGTAAAAAAGACCAGATGAATATAGAGTGCCAAAAAGGATAACACAATAAACGCCGCCTTGATATATAGCGGCCTGTTCCCGTACTTAGTAAGTTGATTATCTTTAAAATATTTACTGACCCCCTTTTTTATATCCTGATGGAATGAAAGCGTAGATTTTGCAAATTTTGGCGTAGCCATATATTATTTATTTAATTTATTTAACGGATGGAGTGGTGGTGATTTAATTTGAATGATTATCCAATCTAATGTAAGTTCTAACTCAAGATGCTGTTTAGAAAGGTACGGCTTTAATTCGGCATTGTCAATTACTTGAATTCAACGGTATTGATCAAATGCATCATGTCCATTTTCACATACTCTATTATAGGCTCTAATGAGTCATTTTTAACCGCAGTTCTGAAATACAAGGCGCCACGGAGAAAATGATCCGTAGAATCTGTAACAAAAAACTGGAATTGTGTAGGCACTTCCCCACTCAATTCTGACACTAATCCCGTGTAACCTTTGGGGGTTCTCACCACCCCTTCTTGGATTCCATAGGCTTTGATCTGATGCTTGGCAGTAAGCTTGAGGGCATCATCCAAATAAGACTTCAGATTTTCCCGCTTCCCCATTATGGGTTTGTAGGTCAGGTGTACCCTGGCATTTAAGGAAGTATAATGGAGGTTTATCCAGTTTTTTTCAGCCATGTTAAAGGAATCAGGCTCTATTTGTAGGTGGGTGGAATGTTCGAATTGATAAGGCAGGTCCTTGTCCAAGGTAATAAATTTCCTTTCCGGCAGATCGATCCGATTATAACCTTTAGGTTTGGGGATATAGTCTTCCGCACATCCAAATAACAGGAACAGCCAAAAGACAGGCAGTATAATCGAAGGATTTTGAAATGCAGCGGTTTTCATACCATTCATTTCACCCAGGTGACTTTTTGGGAAATAGGGCTTCTTTTTCCTTCAGGCCATCCGTCTGAGGCAGGCTTGGCCACATGAAAAAAGCCCATTAATTTGTCCTCCTCTTCCAGTCCGAAGAATGCTTTGGCCTCAGGCCAAAAAGTAGGCGCACCTGTGCCCCAATACGCCGCCAATCCTCTGGCACTGGCCGTAAGGTACATGTTCTGGACGGCCATCGCCACCGCAGCCACCTCTTCCATTTCGGGCAGGTTGGCCTTAAGATCCCTTTTCATGCCTATGGAAATAATATGCGAAGCTTTTAAGGGGTTTTCTTTTAATTTTTTATAGGTCGCCTCTACAAAATTCCCGTTTTCCTCGCTTCTTTTTTTATAAAGGCCGGACTGATAATCCGCCAGTTTCTGGAGACCGGCCCCACTGAATACCATAAATCGCCAAGGCTCTGTCATTTTATGTGTAGGTGCCCAATTGGCATTTTCCAGCAGATCGGAAATGATATGGTCCTCTACCGGATCATTGGCCTTAAATTGAGCCACAAACTGTGACCTACGGTTTCGGATAATTTTATTGACTTCTTCTATATTAAATGAAGGCTTGTTGTTCATCATAATGCAATTTTTATCATTTCAGTATTTTAGGCCAACCTTTATTCCTCCATAAAAGTTTCTTGAAGGGGCAGGTTGGAAATAACGGCCGCCAAAAGGGTTGAGATCATTGCCTAAGCTGTAAGAAGCATTGAGTAAGTTTTCGACACCGGCAAAAATCTCTAAATCGAGGAAAGTACCTGGGTTGCCTCTCCACCCTATTCTGGAATTGGCCAGGTGATAAGCCTCCTGGTAAACCGTATTGCCATCATTCAAAGGAATATCATCCACATATTGGTGGGTAAAATTCAGGTAAAAGCCAAATCGGGTCCGAAGGTCTACCTGATTCACCAGTGTATGAGGGGGCACGCCCGTCAGGGCATTCCCCGAATAATCATTTTCACCCTGCCTAAAGTCAGCAAATGTAAAATAATGTCCTGTAAAAGTGTGGGTTAACTTTAATTCCTGTATAAAGGTCATGGGGTTGCGCACAAGTGCATAATCCACCAATAATTCCACTCCTTTTTGGTCTGTGGCACCGGCATTTCTAAAAAGTACCACGCCCTGTTCATTGGTAAAAGTGGTGATGGTTTCTTCCAGCTTAAAATAAAAGGCAGAAGCATCTACATTTACCATTCCCTGTTTAAAGCTTCCCCGATAGCCCAATTCATAATTCAGGCCTTTTTCTGCTTCAAGGTCCAGGTTAATGGTACCTTCATTGGTCCTGACCTCATCTATTGTAGGCGGGGAAAAACCAGCACTCAGGCTGGCGTGAATGGCTGAAGTGGGATTCAATTTGGCGGATATTGCAAGCCTGGGAATTACCACAGGATCAAACCTCCTGGATGCCTTGGAAGGATTTCCGGTGATGGCATCGATCTTTCTGTCAATTTCAAACATGGAAAAATTTTCACTAAGACCAAGGGTCATTAAAAAAACATCGGACAATTCAGCTTCTATTTGTTGGAAAAGAAAGGCAGTGGTGGTTAAAAGTTCATCACTGAACCGGATGGTATCTGGGAGGCCATTATTGTTTCCAAAATTCTGGGCGGCGGTTTTTGACATCTGGTATTCCCCTCCACCAATCAGCCTGACGGGGACATTGCCCCAAGTATCATTAAAGGTAAAGCTGGTCCTGCCACCGTAGCTGAACTGGGTCTCTTTTTTATAATCCAAATTAAAGGGATTTTCAAAATCCACCGTATTGATATAAATGGAAGTCTTGTTGGAAAATTGGGGGTTGAATTGGTAATCATGTGCCAAAGTGCCATACATGGATTTTTGGTCAATGGAGGCATTTTGTATGGCGGATCCGGGCCTGGCCTGCCTGGGATTTTCTTCCACCTGGGCTGCAGTCAATGCCCCTGGCAATTCATAAAACAAGTCCGAATACAACAATTGGGAGGTGATCCTTTGGTTTTCTGAGGGTTTAAAATGTCCTGTGATCTGAAATACTTCCCTGTCCATGGCCGTATGGTCCCGGTAACCTTCTGATTTTTGATGGGCATAGGAAGCGCTGATCCCCCCCTGTTCCAATTGTTGTTCCACACCCAGCCGGTACCTGGTAAGACCGAAATCGCCAAAGGACAGATCCGTGCTTATCCGGTTATCGGTGATGTCCTCTTTGCTTTTAAAACTGATCACCCCACCGTTACCTGCGCCATAAATGCTCCCCGCAGGGCCTTTGATAATTTCAGTATTTTCAATATTCGATAAATCCAAAAGATTTAGGGGGGTAGTTCCATCGGGAGCAGTAAAGGGCATTCCATTCCAGTAAATTTTCACATTCCGCACCCCAAAAGGTGCCCTTAATGAACTTCCCCGGATAGAAACCCGGTAGCTGGCCGGCGCTCTTTCTTCTATCCTGATCCCGGGCTTGGTGTTAAATGCATGCACAATAGAGGTTTCGTTAAATCGGTACAAATCACTTTCTGACACCCTTACGATGCCCCCGGCTTGTTCCAGGAGTGGTCTTTCTGACTCAAAGGAAGACACCAAAACCTCTGTCAGCATGTTATCCGCTCTTTCCATATAAAGGGTGATTTTACCGGAAGCGGGGATAAGTTCCTGAAAGGCAACATAGGCAACATGGCTGAAAATTATTTCAGATTCCTTTTCCAAATTGGCCAACATAAGGCCGTTTTCATCCGAGACAAAAACCTGTTGGTTATTGCCTTTGCCAGAAACAAAAGGTACCGGTTCCTTGGTTTTGCTATCCAGGAGGGTGATTTCAGTTTGAGCCAACCCACAGAAAGGAAGGAGAATAAAAAGAAGAGAAAATTTAAATGACATTTTATAAATTCGTTTTATGGGTGAGTAAATTAGGGTACGTAAAATTAGTTCATTTTCCCTTGAATATACCACCAATAAAAAAAACCTGGGACTGTTAATCAAAAATTCAATATCTTGTCCCTCATTAACTAATAAAAATACACAAATTATGGATAGAAGGACAGCCATGCGGCAATTGGCAATTCTGACAGGAGGAGCCACCCTGTTACCTGCCTGTGATTTCAGTGAAGAATCCATCCTGGCCGCCTATAAGCAGCTCAACATCACTGCTTCACATAAAGCATTGATCAAAAAGTTGACCAATACCATCTTTCCCGGTGTAAACCTGATCAAGGCAGAGGAAATCCAGCTGGAAGATTTTGTTTTGGTGATGTCCAACGATTGTCTTAATGAGGATCAGCAGGAAGCTTATGTCAAGGGTTTGAAACAGTTCGATGGGTTCTGTAAAGATAATTTTGACAAAAAATTTACCGATATGGGCCAAATAGAAGCAGAAAATGCTTTTAGGAAAAGCCTGGAGATCGAATCCGGTAATGAGAAAGAGGAAGTAGAAGCCATCCGGCACTTTTTGGCCACTACCAAAAGGTTTGCCATCCAGGGTTACCTGAATTCCGAGTATTTTATGACAGAAATCCAGCCATATGAGTTGGTGCCTGCCCGGTTTATCGGCAGCAAAAAAATCGAAGTATCTTAAAAGCAATTGAATCAATGGCTAATTTGAATACCAAATATAAAAATGAAAACACCTATGATGCCATCGTCATAGGTTCTGGAATGAGTGGAGGCTGGGCGGCAAAGGAATTTTGCGAAAAAGGCCTTAAAACTTTGGTGTTGGAAAGGGGGAGAGAAGTCATCCATAACAAAGATTATCCCACCACCAATATGATGCCCTGGGAATTTGAGCACCGGGGAGCAATGCCGGAGCCTATCAAAAAGGAAAATCCGGTGGTAAGCCGTTGCTACGCCTTTAAGGAAGATACCCAACATTTTTTTGTCAGGGATACAGAGCATCCCTATATTCAGGATAAACCCTTTGACTGGATCAGGGGATACCAGACCGGGGGCAAATCCCTGTTGTGGGCCAGGCAGGTGCAGCGTTGGAGCAACTTTGATTTTGAGGGTCCGGCAAGGGACGGATTTGCCGTAGATTGGCCCATCCGGTACCAGGACATTGCGCCCTGGTACAGCCATGTGGAGAAATTCATCGGAGTTTCCGGCAATAAAGACGGCAAGGCCAATTTGCCGGATGGGGAGTTTTTACCACCTTTTGAATTGACGGCCGGAGAAAAATATTTTAAATCGTTCCTGAAGGCGAATTATCCCGAAAGGGAAATTGTGGTGGCCCGCTGTGCCCATATTACCGGCAATCAGGAATTTTATGCCAAACAGGGACGTGGCATGTGTCAAAACAGGACCCTATGCCAAAGGGGCTGTCCTTTTGGGGGTTATTTCAGCAGCAATTCCTCCACATTGCCCTGGGCGGCCAAAACCGGTAACCTGAGCATGCAACACCATGCGGTAGTCCATTCCATTATTTATGATGAAGAAAAAGGGAAGGCCACCGGGGTCAGGGTAATCGATGCCCAAACCAACGAAATGTCCGAATATTTTGCTAAGGTCATCTTTGTTAATGCGAGTGCCTTAAACACCAATTTGATATTATTGAACTCTACCTCTAACCGTTTTCCCAATGGATTGGGGAATGACAGCGGGGTATTGGGAAAATACATGGCTTTCCATAATTACCGGGCAGGGATTTCCGGGCAATTTGACGGGCTGAAGGAATACACCACGGAAGGCAGAAGACCCACTTCGGGCTATTTTCCCCGGTTTCGAAATGTTTATAAGCAGGAGACGAATTTCTTAAGGGGCTATGCTGCCGGTTTTAGTGCCAGCAGAGGGATGGTTACCGATTATTCCGGAATAGGAGCCGATCTGGAAAAGGGAATAAAGAATCCGGAATATGGTCCCTGGAGGGTAGGTTCTCACATGATGGGTGAAACCATTCCTAAGGAAGAGAGTCAGGTTTCTCTGGATGCCGGTCAAAAGGATGCCTGGGGTATTCCCTTGCTAAAGGTTTCCATGGATTATGACCAAAATGATGAGGACATGATCAAGGATTACCTGGTAGAAATGGCAGAGATGTTTGAAGCTGCCGGTTTTACGAATATCCGTACCAGGGATGACAAGCGCGCACCAGGCCTGGATATCCATGAAATGGGGGGCGCCAGGATGGGCAATGACCCGAAAACATCTGTATTGAACAAATGGAACCAGATTCATGCATGCCCCAATGTCTATGTGACAGATGGCGCCTGCATGACTTCCACCAGCACCCAAAACCCTTCCCTTACCTATATGGCCTTTGCTGCCAGGGCTGTGGACCATGCGGTGAAGCATATGGGTTGATCCTGGAAAAAGCGGGAAAGTGTGGGCTATTCCCATTTTAAATGCTTTGTTTCTTTTTCTAAAAAGTAATTTAAGATGGAATAGCAAAACACCCAGCGAAGGTTTTAAAATCCAACCGCTTTTAATTACCTTCGTCTTTTCATTAATTAACCAACCATCGATCATGGAAATAACAGGAAAAATCATTCAGGCATTGGAAGAGCAATCGGGCAATGGTCGGAACGGCACCTGGCGAAAAAGGGACTATATTCTTGAAACCGCTGGTCAGTATCCCAAAAAAGTATGCTTAACCGTTTGGGGCGATAAAATCGATCAATTTAATATTCAGGAAGGCAGTGAACTGACGGCCAGCATAGAAGTGGAAAGCAGAGAATACAATGGGAAATGGTATACCGACGTAAAAGTATGGCGGGTCAATGACCAGGAAAATTCCGGAGGGGCTCCAACTGTAGCCAAAAAAGAATCCATGCCCGATGTGAGTACTTTTTCTGATGACAGTGAAGGAGATATCCTGCCTTTTTAGATCAGCACGATCAAAAAGTTTTAAACTATTTATCCTTCTGGAAAAGGGATTAAATGAATGATGGAATATTCCATTTTGATATCTTCGTTTACTAATTCGGTAAGGCCTAAGGTATTATCATAAAAATCACACTTTTCATCTCTGTTTGGTACCTCAATTTCTAAGGGTTCATCAATGGATTTCGCTGAGGATCCATCTTCTTTTTTCTTCTTATATTATCAAATTTATCAAAACGCTGAATTTGAGTCTTCTTGAGCTTTGCTTTTAAGGTATAACAAGGCTGGGATTGATACCAATAGGAAAGAGGGCAGGCATTTTTTTTCGAATCTCATCGAGGGAAATAGATTAAATGTACCCTACAAGAAAAGGTAAATTTTGAAAAAATACAAAAATTATTAAATAGGGTAATACAAAAACTTAACTTTATGGATAAGGTTTGTTTTCCGTTGATTTAAAAGAATTTGGTGCCTTTGCCCGGGCCCTGTGTTAATTGGGAAAGCGAATATATTTTATCTGATTGATGGTCTTTAATTGAATTTAAAACATGATGATATACACTTACAGATTGGCGATTTTATACTTGATGTTAATGAGCAGCATGGCCTATGCCCAGGGCATCGTTCCCTCCCCACCAAATATTGAAGCCCGATCGGTTGGTATTCTGTTTGAGGATCAATTGAAATTTAAGGATCTCAATAAGAACAATCAACTGGATGTATATGAGGATTGGCGTCAACCTGTAAGCAAACGGATCGAAGATCTGGTTGACCAGATGACATTGGATGAAAAAGTGGGCATGCTTTTGATCAATACCCTTAATGCAGGGAAAATGGCCGGCTGACAGATCGGGCGGTCCAGTTCATAGAAGATGAAAAAATGACCCGGTTTGTATTTAGAAATGTGCTGAAGGAAAACCCCAACAGATCTGCCGAAATCAATTCTTTTGGAGGTGCTCAAATTATGCCTTTTGAGGCCGCCCAATTTACCAATTCAGTACAGGAACTTGCTGAAAATACCCGTCTTGGCATACACGTACTGTTTAAGTCCAATGCAGGAAACCACATGGATTTTGATGCAATAGCGGGCATTAACGTGGAGTCCGGGTCATTTTCATCCTGGCCCAAAGAAAGTGGTTTGGCAGCCACACGTGACATGGAGCTGATTGCTGACTTTGCCAAAACAATGGCCAGGGAATGGACTGCCATCGGTCTGGCACCTTTTCAGGCTGCAATCGATGCGGGAGCATCATCCATCATGGCCTACTATGTCATTCCTGTAAATCAACCTTACCTGCCAAACAATGTAGGCATGGCTTTTTCCAAAGGAATTTTAACTGATTTGGGCTGAGTTATTAATTATAAATGATCCAGGGCATCCTTCAAATCCCCCAAATCCTCCAACCGGTCCACATCATTGAGCACTTCAAGCAGCTTTACCCGTAGACCTAATTTATTCGCAATCCTAAGGGTTTCTTCCAAAACCGATGAGGTGCTCCAGGAAATGCCTTCAAACAATTGGGGATCCGGGGCAGCCTGGAGGCCTAAAAGGTAATAACCTCCGTCTTTTGCCGGGCCGATCACCAGGTCATTTTCTTCCAGGAGGTTGAAGGCATTATCAAGGTGGCTGCTTTTTAATTCATAACAATCGGTTCCGATGATAAGGATTTTATCATACCCTTTATCGAATATTTCTGAGAAAGCTTGCTTCATTTTTTCTCCGAGGTCCCTACCCTTTTGGACCTCGAAAAAATATCGTCTCTCGGGATAATCTGAATAATCGATTTTACCGTCATGATAGATTATGATATCCGCTTGAACCGGTGCTAATTGTTGGTGGGTGTGCCGAACTAAAAAGGCGTATAAAAGCGCTGCTTTCCCTTCTCCTATCGTCTTGGCCAATCGGGTTTTCACTTTTCCGGGTTCCGGATATTTTTGGAAAACAATAATCGCCTTTTTCATGCCTTTTTCATCTATCCCCGAAATGGGCCAGGTGGGCCAAAAGTAAGGTGAAACCTGAGAAAAAAAAACCTTTGCACAAAAAAAGCAAAAGGCGACCTGCCTTTTGCCTTTAATCATTAATTAAACCCAAAATTGTCTATTGTTCATCTGTTGGCTTGGAAGAACGAGGCCCTCTCTTTCTTCCCTGGTCGGAGTCCCTCTTCCCAGGGCCTCTTCTGCGTTCCTGCATTTTTTGGCGGCCTTCTTCTTTTAGAGCTTCCCACTTTTCTTTTTGCTCCTCAGTGAGAATACCGGCAATTTTTTCATGGTGTGCCTCTCTTTCCGCTTTCATGGCTTCTCTTCTGGCTTCCATGCTTTCTTTTGTGGATTCCCTTTCAGCTTTCCTTTTCTGAGCCTGTTCCAGGTGAAGGGCATGAATTTCTTTTTTCTGGTCTTCATTCAAATCCAACCTCTCTGCCATCATTTGGGTCATCCTTTCTGCTTGCTTTTCCGGGGAACGGTCCATGGTCTTTTCCCTTTGAGCATTTACCTGTATTATGGTAGCACCGACCAATGCACAAATCATCATTAATTTTTTCATTTGTTTCCTAACTATTGGTTTTATAATACTTAGACCAGAGAAAGTCAGTAGGGTTTAATGGCCAATTGTTAAGAAAGGTTAAATGAAAATTATTTTTTATCCTCAACCAATTTTTCCCTGTCTTTGGGCTTCACATAGCTGGGTCGGATCAGTAAGCGTAGGGAAGGGTCAAAAGACAGGTAGTTCCAGGACCAATCCAAAAAGATAAAAATCCGGTTTTTGACCCCCAGTATGGCCATAAGGTGAACAAAAAGCCACACCAACCAAGCCAATAAGCCCTGAAATTTAACGAAAGGTAATTCTACGACAGCCAATTTTCGGCCAATAGTGGCCATACTTCCCAGGTCCTTGTATTTGAAAACCTGTTGGGATTTGCTTTTTAACCTTGCCAAAAAATTATTTCCCAGATTTTTGGCTTGCTGAATGGCTACCTGGGCCACCTGTGGATGACCCTTGGGGTTCTCGTCAGAAACCTGAATACACAGATCACCCAAGGCATAAATATTGTCACTTTTCAGCAGCTTGTTGAATGGATCTACCTGAAGCCTACCGTTCTTTAACATTTGATCTTCCGCCAGTCCTGCAATGCCATTGGGTTTGACCCCCGCTGCCCATAGCAGGGTTTGGGTCTGTATGGCCGTTTGTCCATTGATGACCACATTCAGACCATCATAGTCTTCGACAGCCGTTTTCAACATCACCTCCACCTGTAGGCTTTCAAGGTAGTTTTTTGCTTTTTCTCCGGACACAGGCGACATCCCTGGTAGCAGGCGCTCTCCAGCCTCCATGAGTACCACCTTCATGTTGGAAAAATTGAGCTGTGGATAATCCTTTGGAAAGACAGTGTTTCTTAACTCAGCCATTGCACCGGAAAGCTCAACACCCGTAGGCCCTCCTCCTACAATGACCACATTCATCAATGCCTTTCTTTGGTCTACATCAGCGATGTTAATGGCGCGTTCATAATTGGAAATAATCTTGTTTCGGATAAACAGGGCCTCAGATACCGATTTCATGGGAATTCCGTTTTCCATAATATTCAACATTCCGAAATAATTGGTATCTGCACCCATGGCCAGGACTAAAAAATCATAATCCAGGTATCCTACATTGGTAAATATCCTGTTATTTTCCGGTTCAATTTTTTTGGCTTCCGCCATTCTGAAGGTCACATTGGGCGTATCATGAAATACCTTACGGAGGGGAAAGGAGATGGCGCTGGGTTCCAGTCCTGCAGTAGCTACCTGATAAAAAAGAGGCTGGAATTGGTGGTAATTGTTTTTATCCAGAAGAATAACCTGGTATTGACTTTTTCTGAGCATCCTTGCCAATTTTAAGCCGGCAAATCCTGCTCCTATGATGACAATTTTGGGAAAGGATAAATCCGGTATGTTAGGGATGGGTTGGTCCATGGAAAAATGATTTATGAAGTGAAAATATTAATAATTTTAACGAAAATGAGGATAATGGGTTGGCATCTTGGTTTATTTTTAACTTGATTTAGAGGGAACAGGCCTTTGTTTTTCTATTATGCTAGTCTGAACCAAAATTTTATTTATTTTTACAATCCAGAAACCTAAACATTATGGGAAGAGCATTTGAATTTAGAAAAGAAAGAAAATTCAAAAGGTGGAGTAAAATGTCCAAGGTGTTTACCCGCCTTGGTAAAGAAATCGTAATGGCTGTTAAAGCCGGCGGCCCTGATCCGGATAACAATGCCAAGCTGAGAACGGTGATTCAAAATGCCAAAGGTGCATCCATGCCTAAGGACAGAATTGAAGCCGCCATTGCAAGGGCCAGCAATAAAGATGAAAAAGACTACGAAGAAGTGGTTTATGAGGGTTACGGTCCCCACGGAATCGCGGTAATCGTAGAAACCTCTACAGAAAACATTAACAGAACCGTTGCCAATATCAGGCATTATTTTACCAAAGCCGGAGGTTCATTGGGCACCACCGGGTCAGTAAGCTTTATGTTTGAAAGGAAAGCCGTGTTCCGATTTGCAAAAGGGGAATGGGATATGGAAGAACTGGAGCTCGAACTTATTGACCATGGCATGGAAGACATCGATGAACATGAAGGGGAGCTGTTTGTTTATACCGCTTTTGAGGATTTTGGCAATATGCAAAAAGAATTGGAAAGTAAAGGTATAGAAATCATAAGTGCCGATATGCAGCGATTTCCCATGTCTACCACCGAGGTAACCCCTGAACAGGAAGAAGATATTAACAAGATGATAGAACGCATGGAAGAGGACGATGACGTCAACCAGGTCTATCATAATATGGCTTAACCAACAATTTCCAACTTTCAAACCACCCAATGACATTTCCGAAGAGAAAAAACTTACAGGAACAGAAAAGACAAAAACTTATCATAGTGGGCAGTAAAAACCCCATTAAAATCAAATGTACCGAAAATGCCTTTCAGGCTTTATTTGAAGACAGTTTTATTGTTCAGGGACTCAACGTTGATCCCCAGGTGGGCACTCAGCCTCAAGGAGATGTGGAAACCTATACTGGTGCATATAACCGGGCATACGAATGTAAAAAAGCCTTTCCGGAAGCAGATTATTGGGTGGGCATAGAAGGTGGTGTGGACGAAGTTGGGGAGCAAATGGTGGCATTTGCCTGGATGGTGGTTTTGAATAACGGCAGCGTCATAGGCAAAGCCAAAACCGGCACTTTCTTCCTTCCGGAAGCAATTTCAAAATTAATTAGAGAGGGCATGGAACTTGGGGAGGCCGATGACAAGGTCTTCCAAAGAACCAATTCCAAACAAGGAAATGGAGCCGTTGGGATATTGACCAACGGTGTGGTCAATCGGATGGAGTTTTATGGACAGGGATTAATATTGGCCCTCATCCCCTTTGTTCAAAAAAACCTTTATTGAAGGATCCCAAAGCCCCATAGATTTTATCAATTGGAATTAATAATAAATAGTTAATACCTTTGCACTTTGAAAATTAAATATTTTGATATGCTTCAGGAATTAGAAACTGATAATCTGGATCAGATTATAAAAGAAAATGAGAGTGTGGTGGTACAGTATGGTGCTGTATGGTGTGGAAATTGCCGCATCATGAAACCTAAAATGAAAAGGTTGAGCAAGGATTTTGAAAACATGAAATTTTTGTATGTGGATGCCGAGAAATTACCGGAATCCAGAAAACTGGCGGAGGTGACCAATCTGCCTACTTTTGCTGTTTTCAAAGGAGGAAAACTGATCAGCCAAGTGCAGACCAATAAAGAAGAAGTGCTCAAAACCCTGATCAATGAGATTACCGATAATTAAACATGTGCTTCAATTTATTGAGGAGAATGATGAAGATTGGGTGGTGGAAACCATTGAATTATTGGAGTCTATGACAGAAATCAGTAGTCTTAAGGATGAAGAGCTGGATGTCATGGGAGAATTATTGTCGAATCTTTACGGTACTATGGAGGTCAATCAGATGATCAAAGATGGAATGGATAAAAAAGAGGCCATGAATACTTTTATGAAAAGAGTGGTGGGCTCAATAGACAAATAAGACAATTGGAATGGTAGAAAAGTTGTTTATCACCCTCAATTAAAACCTACCACAACAATGGGATGGGGTCTGTTGATAAAATGGACCCCTCTTTTATTTAGGGGCTATTTGCTCTAAAAAATCCTTGAGGGCCTGCTTCCAATCCGGATGGGCATCCCACTCCTCCCCAATGTATAATTCATTTCTAACCAAAAACCGGATATAATACTTTACTACAATTCGGTTTCCGTCTGTTTCGGTATCCGGGGACACGCCCATAATGCGCATTAAATCCTCTTCCCGGCCTTCCTGACGCATCAATAGGAATTGAACCCTATCCTGGATCAGTGCCTGATTAGATTGGGGCACGGTCAGAAATTCAACCTCATAAGGATACTCTTCAGATATAACGGATTCCAATCCTTCCCTCTCCGCTTTTTGTTCGGCCTCGATCTGCTCGGCGGGTTTTCCATAAAGGTCATGTCGGAACGTGGTGAGTAAATCTTCATCTCCAGAGGCCCCGGTCAGCATTACCCCTAATTTAAAGGCATCCAGATTAAGAGGTGTTTCCCTGATAAATCCAGCACCCGCACTGCTTTCTTCCAGTCCCGGAATGGGGGGAAATTCGGGTATTTCCAATACCAGAAAATTAGCGCTCTTCCTTCCATCCCCAATAGATACTATTTCTGCACCAAAACTTTCTAAATTGTCCCCTTGGGAATACCAATTACTGCCTTGACTGACAATGTTGTTATCCTGACTGAAAGGATAGATATGCAAATAAAATGAACCGTCGTCTTTCCGTATGATCAGGATAATGTTTTTTATCAATCTTCTCAAAAAGTAAGAAGCATAGGCATTTTTAACGGCATCTGATAAAATCGCCTCTTCCAATTCATAATAAGCCACGGGATCACCGCCGGCCTCCACAAGGGATAAGTGTAAATTTTCGGCCAATTCTTTCCAGGAATAGGCGGGTTGGGCGGAAGAAGAAGCAGAAATAAAAACGGCAGATTTACCCTCCAAAAAACCATCCAATGCTGCGTTTTGGCCAAGACTTTGAAATGAAAAAAAACACAAATAGCCTATTACTGAAATATATTTCATGGACAAAGTGAATTCCTGATGGTAAAGTTTAGTATTTTCACGAATATACACAAGGCTGTGCAAAAACCTTTGATATGAAAACGCTAAGCAATTTTATTTTATTACTTATTTTTTTACTCCCGGTCCATGTATTTGCACAAAAGGTGGATTCCACCACCCTGTTAAAGGACCTGGCTTATCTGTCTTCCAACGATTTGGAAGGAAGGGCGACCCAAACCGAAGGCAACCAAGCCGCACAGGATTACATTATTGAAAGGTTTAATCAGTTAGGGATGACCAGTCAATTTGACGGTTTTAAACAGTATTTTCCCCTTAATAATGGCAACAGAAGAGCTGAAAATTTAGCCGTTAATATCATCGGTTTTATTCCCGGCAGTGAAACCTCAAAAATCTTTCTCATAATGGCTCATTATGACCATTTGGGCAAAAAGGGAGATATTATTTACAACGGAGCAGATGATAACGCTTCCGGAACAGCGGCTTTATTGGCTTTGGCAGACTATTTTTCCGAAAACAGGCCCTTCCACTCCATTATTTTTGCGGCCACTGATGCAGAGGAAAAAGGGCTTTTGGGTGCCAAAGCTTTGGTGAATGATTTCCCCTTTCCATTGGAGCAGATCAGTTTGGTCATCAATATGGACATGATCAGCCGTAGTGATGACAATAAATTATATGCTGTGGGCAGCAGGCACTACCCCCACCTTCAACCCTATTTATCAGAAACGGCAAAATACTCCTCCCTGGATTTGGTTTTGGGAAATGATGGTGGCCCGGGAGAGAAAGATTGGACCCATGCCTCAGACCATGGCCCTTTCCATGAAGAAAAGATTCCCTTTATTTATTTTGGCGTAGAGGACCATCAGGATTATCATCAACCTACGGATACATTTGAAAACATACATCCCGAATTTTATACCAAAGCGGTGGAATTGATACTTCGGTTTATCCGTAACGTGGATCTTTCAGTCGAAAACAATTGAATTTTTCTATTTGAAAATGTAGGTCAGCCCAAATTTTCCCACAAAAGTTTTTTTGTCCAAGCCAGGTACAAAATAAAGTTCAGGATGGTTTTCCAGATACCATTTGTAATTCAGCGTATTGACTAATTGAAGGCTGGTTGAAACCAAAAGATTGGAAAACCGCCATTCCCCCAAGAGGGAGGGAACGATATCTACATATTTCACTCTCCAATCCTTTATTTCTTCGAAACGCTTATAATAAAAATCATTGTTGTGATTGATATATTCCAATTGAAAGCCAATTCGGTTAAAATTTTCAACCCAGGCTGCATCCACTGAAATCACATTACTGCCCGGACCATAACCAAAACCCATCACTTGGCCTTTGTGGGTGTAGCCATGTCGAACGTAGGGATGGGTATACCAACTGTTTTTTTCCTGAATCACTTCGCGAATGGTTTGTCCCGTTTGGGTCATTTCCATACCCAACTGAAAAAAAGCATTTTCCCTTTTTAAGGGGATCAGGTTCGAAAACCCAAAAGTAAAGGCCCTGTTCTTGTCCGGATTGATCAGGAAATCGTACATGGTCCGACTGTTTCCGTTGGATCCATATTCCCCATAGAATTCAAAATGGCCATTGGGATCCATCCACCTAAAATAACCGGCACTTAATTGGTTTCTTTTGGCCACTTCTGATTTGATTATGCTTTCAGGCCCCTTTTGCCCATTAAAAACGGGTAAATAATCTGCCAGTCCATGCCTCTCACTGTGATACATTTGGGAAACACTGCTAAACCCAAGGAAGAGGCCTGGCAGCCATTTTGGCTGATAGGTAAGGGCAAGGCCAGAAAGGTACCTCCAGTCTTCATCTGCCCTTTTGGGAACATATAAAGGCGTCCCGATGTGTACATATTCTGTTCGGGGAGGTAAAAAACCCGAAGACTGCAATTGTCCAGCTATCCACTGCCCCTCGAAACTACCTATAGAGGTTTCTATGGGTTTCCGCGTATTCAATGTCAGGTGCAAAAATCCCGGTGCATGATTACTCATCAAAAGAGAAGCCCTTCGACCAGGACCCCACCATAAATTTTCCGTGGATATTCCCAGTGAAAGATCATGGACATTCAGTCGGATACTCGATTGCCCCATCAAAAGTCGGGTATAAGATGAAGTACCAAACCGTTCGGGAATATCTGCCGTGTTGAGCCATTCATAATATTCCAGCCAGGTACTTCCATCATGTTCAATCGGAAAACCCTGAAAATCCTTATTGGCAGCATGGAGTACTTCAGGTTGCACCTGTATACTTAGGGGACCATATTCGAAGTAGACCCCTGCACTGAAAACAAATTGGATCCCGGCATTGGGAATCATGGGTCCATCATTGATCCCAAAGGCATATTCCCCATTGTATTGACTCTTCACCATGGCAGGAAGTAAAAGAAACCTGCCTTTTTTATCCACCGTCTCAAAATTAAAACTGGAAAGGGTATCATCTGTAAAGGTACCGTCCAAATCAACTCCGTTGGATTTGCCGAAAGCCTGGGCAGGATACAGTGGCCTGATCATGAAGCTGCTTTTAGCCTCTAAATTGCCCAAAAGTTGCTGTCTTCTCATATAATCTTCCAGAATAGGGAGATTCAAATTGATATTTTGGCCCCAACTTTTTTGTGTTATTCCTAAACCAATTATTAACAGGGGCAGGTATTTGAGGAAAGTAAAAGTATTTTTCCGGGTCATGACATTCCAGTTAATTTACGGTCATGGTACTAACTTGAATCCTTTCCACAGACCAGCTCTCATCGCATTCGGGATTGGCTGCATTTTCCTGTTTGAGCGCATCACCGCAAACCAGTTCCAACGCGGAGGAAGAATGGGAAATTATTTTTGAAATACGATAGCGGGTTGTCCATCCCGGTATTTGGGCATATTGACATCTTCCGGGAAGTCCGGTATCGGCATTTCCGGTTTTGGGCTTGTGTAACCTGGGATAATTATTCGGGAAGGATTGGTATAGGCAATACAAGGATTCACAGGGACTGTTTGAAAAGGTGGTCCTTAAAATGTTTTTTCCGTCCATATCCAAATACCAAAAATCCGGGCCGCCAACATTATCGGAATTCCCATCCCAACTGTCATGCAATAATAAATTGATGGTAACTTTAATGGTATTGTGGGGAGGCAATCCGGAAAGATCCAACTTGAACTTTTCGTCATTAAAATATCCCAGAACGGTGTCTCCATTAAATACATGAAATTTGCCGTTTTCAAAGCCGGTAAGGTCCTCCCCTGAAAAATCATTGTCATATACCAACACTTCCTCCATCAAGGTGTCTTCACAGGAAATGAAAATACCAATTACCAAAATGGCCGGAAAAAGAAGGCCAATTCCTGCTTTCCCGGATTTCAGCCAATGAAGGGTATTAGGTAAAATTTTCAAAGAAGGGAGTTTAATTTATGTTTAATAATAGACCTTTAAATTTAATGGACAAATAAACGAAATTATAGACAAACCCATTCTATAACGGCCTATATAAATTGGCATGCTTTAATCCAAAACGTAGAGCCGCTTTACCCGATTTCCGATTTTGGTCAATAACTCATAGGGGATGGTTCCGATTCTTTCGGCCAAAAGCGTTAAAGGAATATCTAACCCGTATATCAAAACCTCATCGCCTTCATTCAGGTCTATTCCGGTGATATCTACCATGCACATGTCCATGCATACATTGCCGACAACAGGCGCTTTTTGCTGATGGATGAGTACATGCCCTACACCATTGCTGAATCTCCTATCATAACCATCTGCATAACCAATGGCGATGGTGGCAATTTTCCCTGCCTCTTTCATTTGACCCTTCCTTCCATATCCAATGGTCTCTCCTTTTTGTAAATACCTGATTTGAGAAACAACGGTCTTAAGGGTGACAACTTGTTTTAAATGGCTTTGTTCCAGCCTATTTACCTCCACGCCATAGAGCCCAATACCCAACCTTACCATATCCAAAGCGTGTTCGGGATACCGTAGGATACCGGCAGAATTTAATACATGGCGCAAGAAAGGTTTTTCCATACTTGCTGCCACCGTTTCAGAAATTTCCAAAAATTGATAGGCCTGTTTCCTGGTAAAATTCTCGTGGGAAGGATCATCTGCTCCAGCCAGGTGGCTAAAAAGACTGACCACATTTATTTGAGGTTGGTGGGTTATCAAAGCAATCACCTCTTCTACCTCTTGTTCGGTAAAGCCCAGCCTATGCATCCCTGTATCCCATTCCAGGTGAACATTGAGGACCTTATGGGAATTTTTAAAATGGGAGATCAATGCTTTTAAAAGTCGGATGCTGTAAACTGTCGGCTCCAACTGGTATTCTTTTAACAAATGAAAACTGTCCAAGCCCGGATTCATGATCATTATCGGCAGATGGATGCCCTGTTGCCGCAGATGGACCCCCTCATCCGCATAGGCAACAGCCAAATAGTCTGCCCCCAAGCTTTGAAGGTGATTGGCGATTTCTGCTGCGCCCCCACCATAAGCAAAAGCTTTTACCATCACCATGACTTTCGTTCCAGACGGAAGTCGCTTTTTATAATAAGCAAAATTATGGCTGAGGGCATTGAGGTTGATTTCCATTACCGCACCATGCGCTTTTTCTTCCAATAGATGAACCACCTTTTCAAATTGAAAAACCCTTGCTCCTTTCACCAACAACAGGTCATCTTCCAATTCCAGGGAGGGAATATTTTCCGATAATTTTTCAGTATTGGGGTAAAACAGGGCCTCTTTCCCGAAGAAAATTTTATGTCCTTCCAATTTTTCACCTACCCCAATAAATTGGTCGATTCCAAAAAGGCCCATCATGGCAGCAACTTTCCGGTAAACAGATTCCTCATCCCCTTCTTCTAACATATCGGAAAGAATAAGCACCTTCCGCCTTTTCTTTCTTTGGTGATTTAAAAATTCCAGTGCTACCTTTAAACCTGCCAGGTCGTTGTTATAGGTGTCGTCTACAATACTACAGTTTTTGATGCCATTTTTAAGCGTCAGCCTCATGTCAACCGTCTTTAAAAGGGAAAGACCATCTTGTATAGCCTGTGGTTTCATTCCCAAAGTAATACAGGCCACTATGACATGTCGGATATTTTCAAGAGAAGCAAGATCCCGAAAGGAAGTATAAAAGGTGAAAATCTCCCGATCAGGTTTAATCATTATAATTTTATTGCCTTCCCCCTGTTTTTTAACGGCCAGAGTAAAGTCAGCACCTGGCTTTTCCGACCAGCTTATGAGGGATTTTTGATCCAGATTTTGTTCCATGTAATGGGCGATTTCACGATGCTCCTTTCGGTAGATGACGTATTGGCAACGGTAAAACAGCAGGCATTTTTCCTGGATTTTCTGGTGTTGGTTTTTAAAGTTTTCATCATGGGCAGTGCCAATATTGGTCATGATACCCAGATTGGGTTGAATGACCTTTTCCAAATAGGCCATTTCACCGGGTTGTGAAATCCCCGCCTCCAAAATTCCAACCTGGTGATGTTCCGCTAAACCCAAAACAGAAAGCGGTACCCCAACCTGACTGTTAAAACTTTTTGGACTTTTGCCTACCTTGTATTGGCTTGAAAGCAATTGTCCCAGCCATTCCTTTACTATGGTCTTTCCGTTGCTTCCGGTAATACCGACCACGGGAGAATTAAAATTTTCTCTGCTCCACTGAGCCAGGAAGTGTAAAGCATAAAGAGGTTCTTCCACCAAAAAAATATTGGCCTGATCCAGTTCATTAAAATGGGCGTCCTCTGTTCCTTCAAAAGGTAATATAAAATTTCTTACTCCCGATAAATAAGCATCTTTCGCAAAATGAAGGCCATTGAATCTTTTCCCTTTTATGGCCACAAATAAATTTGATTTTCCATTTATGATTTTCCTGCTGTCTATTGAAACCTCTACAATGAGCTGATCTTTTGCTTTTCTTAATAATTTTCCCGGGTATTTTGAGGCCAGGTTTACAAGTGAAAAATCCGGAATGATCATGCTTAGGATGGGTGATTTGATTAATTTTTAAAAATAGAAAAATTATAACCATCCTAATAGCGATAATACGTAAAGCTGACATTAATTTTATCCATCTAATACTAGAATCATTTAGGACAATTCTCTTTTACTACAGGAATTAAAGGGTTTAAACACCCAGTCATATTTGGAGCTTCTATCTCAGAGGAACAACCCAGGTTGAGCATTATCCGTAAATTAATCCGTCGGAATCATTTCAATTCTAAAATCTAATTTTAAATGCATATGCCAATTATACCTATCATTCTTTTTACCTTTCTTTTTTGGGAAACGCAAATTCCCGAAAATAATTTTCGTGTTATTTCCTTTAATGAATTTGAGGAAATTACAGACAAACCCTCAGAGAAATTAAGGATTTATAATTTTTGGGCAACCTGGTGTGCTCCCTGCATAAAGGAAATGCCGGATTTTGAAAAAATCAATAAAGAACTCAGCGAAGTGGAATTGGTATTCATTTCTATGGATGATGGAAGAAGACCTGAAAGGGTAACTTCCTTTATGGAAAAGAAAGGGATCACATCCCCGGTAATGCTATTGGATGATATCGATTTTAACAGCTGGATTGAAAAAGTGAATGAAAATTGGTCCGGAGCCATTCCTGCTACACTGTTCATTAATCCGGAAGGAGAGCGGCATTTTCACGAAGGGCAGCTTTCCGAACAGGAACTGAGAGAATTAATCAACCAACTTAAATGATTAAAAGATGAAAAAATTATTGATAACCCTAACTTTCCTTGTAGGCATTTTTCATTATACCCATGAAGCCATTGCTCAAAAAGGTTACAGTGTTGGGGACAAAGCAAGTGACTTTAAATTAAAGAGTGTAGACGAAAAATGGGTATCGATGGGCGACCAGGAGAATGTTAACGGTTTTTTGGTTATCTTTTCCTGCAACACCTGTCCTTTTGTGGTGGCTTATGAAGACAGGATGATCGCATTGCATGAAAAATATGCCCCAAAAGGATATCCTGTGATAGCCATTAATCCTAATGATGCCCAGGCTTCCCCGGGGGACAGCTTTGAAAATATGAAAAAGCGGGCCGCTGCCAAGCGTTTCCCATTTCCTTATGTATATGATGAAAGCCAGGAAGTGGTAAAAAAATACGGTGCAACCAACACCCCTCAGGTATTTTTGCTGGAAAAGGAAAAAGGGGATTACATCGTTAAATATGTAGGCGCCATCGATAATAACTATCAGGATGCCAGTGCCGTTTCCAAAAGATATGTTGAAGAGGCATTGGATGCCCTGATGGAAGGAGATCCCATTAAAGAGGAAAAAACCAAGGCCATAGGGTGTACGATTAAATGGAAAAAGTCCTAAAAAGGATATAATAGAAAAGCCCTGCTCAATGGATGCGCAGGGCTTTTTTTAATAAAATAAAATATTTTTCCTTTAGTTTTTGGCGAGATAAGAAGCAACGCCTTCTCTGGTAGCAGCCATGGCCTCTTTTCCTTCTTCCCAATTGGCCGGGCAAACCTCCCCATATTTTTCCACATGCCTCAGGGCATCGATCAGCCTTAACATTTCATCAATGTTTCTACCTAAAGGCAGGTCATTTACGGTTTCATGCCTTATGGTTCCCTCTTTATCAATAATAAATGTTGCCCTATATGCAACAGGGAGTCCTTCATAAGTAAGCTCTCCCTCCTCATTGTAATTCCAGTCTCCAGCCAATACGCCAAAGTTATGGGCAATGGTCTTAACTGGATCTGCTACTAATGGATAAGTGATACCTGCGATCCCACCTTGTTCCTTTGGGGTGTTTAACCAGGCCAAATGGGACTCTTCAGTGTCGCAGGAAGCACCCACTACGGCCACACCTCTCTTTTCGAAAGCGTCCAGTTTTTCCTGAAACGCCAGAATTTCGGTAGGACATACAAAGGTGAAATCCTTGGGATAAAAAAAGAAAACAACATCTTTATTTCCAATGTACTGCTCCAATGAGAAGTTTTCCACGATTTCTTCCCCATCCACCACAGCAGGCGAATTGAATAAAGGTGCTTTTTTTCCAACTAGTGACATAAAATAGATTTAATTTGTTTACAGATAATTTAATGATTGATTTAAGAAAATAATTTTGTTTTTGCTTCAAAAACCAATGATACTACCTAAACTTAAAAACAATCAATTTGGTTCTCTTTCAATTAATTTATTAATATTATTTTGGGATGGTAATTTTTTGGTAATCATAGATCACCTTTAGCGCAAGAATTACAGGCATCATCGTCCTGGCGCCACCTATATAGAAAGAATCCCAAATTGGGAATAAGTCTGCAAAAGTAAGTAATATTTTCAGGTATTCATATGGATAGTTCTATCATTTTTTTAAATTTAACATTTACATCATCTAATGTAAATCTTATCGAAAAGGCTGAGCCCGATTAATCCTGAAATTTTATGATTAAAGTATTATTTGTCTGTTTAGGTAACATTTGCAGGTCTCCCCTAGCGGAAGCCATCCTGAATCATAAAATTTCAGATAGAAAATACCAGGAAAATATTTCCTGTGACAGCTGCGGTACCTCTGATTTCCATATTGGGGAACTCCCAGATGAAAGGGCTTTGGCCTGTGCCGTAAATAATGGTCTAACGCTTAACCACAGAGGACGGCAACTCCATAGGACAGATTTCAGGGATTTTGATTATCTGATCGCCATGGATCATTCCAATTTTGAAAAAATCAACCAACTGGCCACTGTCGTTGGTGCACAACCAAAAAACCTCCGTTTAATGAGGGAATTTCAGGAAAGTGCAGAATTTCTAGAGGTTCCGGATCCTTATTATGGTGGTGAAGAGGGCTTCCAGAAGGTGTTTGAAATTCTTGATGAAGCCATAACAGGATTTTTACATCATGTAGAAGAAAAGTACCAGTGGAATGGAAAACCCTGACTTCTTATTGGAGAAAATCATTTTTAGTACTTTTGGTGGGGAAGAGAAAATCATAGAATACCACCTTGTGGCAGCCGGAAACCTCAACCAGGCCATCTATTTAAAAACCGCCCAACAAGAATATTTCCTCAAAACCAATCATCAAAACAACCCGGATATTTATAAAAGAGAAAGTGAAGGGCTGGATTGGACACGAAATCATTGTTCCCTTCATGTTCCTAAAGTCATTGTAACGGGAACCTATGGGGATACCCAGTATTTATTAATGGAGTGGATCCGGGCATCCAGGAGCCATCCCGACTACTCGGAAAAACTGGCGGAAGGTTTGGCAGAATTGCACATGTGCACACGGAAAAAATTCGGATTGGATGTCAATAATTACATTTCGGTTCTTCCCCAAAATAATGAACCTGAAATGGATTGGACATCATTTTTCATTCAAAAAAGGCTGGAGCCCATGATCCAGAGAGCCTTTTACGAGGGCTATATTTCTGAAAAATCATTAAAGGAATTCAGGATGATTTATCCCAAGCTGAATGATTTTTTCCCCCATGAAAAACCCTCCCTTCTGCACGGTGATTTATGGTCAGGTAACGTCATGGTCAATTCCCTGGGATTTCCTTCCCTCATTGACCCCGCAGTTTATTTTGGTCACAGGGAAATGGATTTGGCATTTTCCAAATTATTCGGAGGCTTTGATCCTTCATTTTATAAGGCGTACCAGGAGGTATTCCCATTGGATCCGGGTTTTGAACAAAGGGTGGAAGTATACAATCTTTACCCCTTATTGGTACACCTGAATTTATTTGGCACAACTTATTTATCCGGAATTACCCGGGTGGTTAAAAAATTGCTTCGGTAAGGCCCTTAAGATAAAGAATAGCCTCCATCCTCCAAGTACCCTATCCCTCAGAAAAAACCATTTGAAGCAGGTCGGGAGCATCGATTTCCAATACGATGTCTCCGGATGATTTTTTGTAATGGTTTCTTTCCGTCTGGCCGGGGTTTTTTACCGTTACCAGCCTGAGTTTTTGCTTTAGGGCCACATGAAAGATGTCCCGGAAACTTTTACGGGCGCTGTCCTCCTCTACATTGATATCATCCGTCAAAATTATTAAATGAGAACCCGAAGCCTTAAGGAGGTGGATGGTCCAATTCAGCTTTTTGGCTTTTTCATATAGGAATTCAAAATGAAAACCGCCTATCATTGACAGATCCCTGATTTTTAATTCAATAAGGGTTTGCCTTTCTTTAATAACTGTAATGGGTATCCTTGGGGCCTGACCAAAAGCGCCGATTACAGTTCCTGCGGCCTCTGGATCCAAAAAGGATTTGACATTCAGGGAAATACCATGCTTGGCCAGGGGTTTGATGGTTTTAGGGTGGATCACCTTTGCACCGTAGTAGGTCATTTCTGCCGCTTCTTCGAAATCAAGGTATTCAAATTTCACGGCATGGGGGAAAATATCCGGATCCCCGTTGAGTATTCCTGCCACATCTTTCCAGATGGTCACAGATTTAGCCCCTAAGCTTACCCCCATGATAGCCGCTGTAAAATCAGATCCTTCTCTTCCCAAAGTCGTGGTGTTTCCCAAAATATCTTTCCCGATAAACCCCTGGGTGATCACCGGAAATTTTTCCAGCTTGGGGATTAATATTCTCTGGCAATGTTGCATGGTCAGGGCCCAGTCCACTTTGGCCAGTTTAGTCCGGGAGTCGGTAATTACCAGTTCCCTTGCATCCTGCCATAAACAGGCCTTTCCCAATTCACAAAGGTATTCCTGCATAATCCGGGTGGAGATCAGCTCCCCAAAACCGATGATTTGATCATAAAAAAAACCTTCATCTTCTTTAAGGGTTGGGTTCTCAAGACTTCGTCTCAAAAGTGCAAAGTGGTTCTCCACGTTTGCGAAAACAGGATGCGTTTTTTTAAACAGTCCCTGACAGATTTCAATATGGTCATGCAGCAATTCAAAAAGGCCGTTATCAAAATCTCGATGGCGGAATGCAAGTTGGATCAGGTTTTCCAGTTTATCGGTGGTATCACCTGCCGCAGAAATTACCATTAGGAGGCCATTAGACCATCGGTCTCTGACCAATTCCGCAATATTTTTTATGGAAGAGGCATTTTTAATGGAGGCACCACCAAATTTAAAGACAGTGGGTTGGATCATGAAAAATATTTGGAATATATAGTCAAGGATTATTTTTTTTTATTACCTTCAAAGATATGAAGACCCAGCTTTACAAACAAGATACAAGCAAACTGGCCTATAATGTGGGTGTCACCCTGGACCGTTTTATAAAAAGTAAACAGGAAGACTTCCCTTATGCCACCGGAGAGTTGTCCCAAATATTGAGAGATATTGCCCTGGCTTCTAAGATCGTGTCCAGGGAAATCAGCCGGGCAGGCCTCTCTGATGTAACCGGTGCCTTTGGGCAAACCAATATACAAGGTGAGGAACAGCAAAAACTGGATATAGTAGCCAATGTGAGGTTCACCAGGGCCCTTACCAAGGGAGGCGAGGTATGTGCCGTGGTTTCTGAAGAAGATGATGAAGTGATTGACCTGCAAAACAGCAAAGGAAAATATGTGGTGGCCATAGACCCTTTGGATGGGTCTTCCAATATCGACGTAAATGTCTCTATAGGCACCATATTTTCCATATACCGAAGGGTAACCCCGGCAGGCTCACCCATTCAAAAGGAAGACGTGCTTCAAAAAGGAAGCCAACAGGTGGCTGCAGGATACGTGCTTTACGGATCCTCCACCATGCTCGTTTATTCTACAGGCAATGGGGTAAACGGATTTACTTATGAAAGGTCTTTAGGTGAGTTCTTTCTCTCCCATCCTGAAATGGTGGAACCGGAAGACGGTAATATTTATACCATCAACGAAGGCCTGAACTTCCAATTGGACAAAAAAATCATCAATTACCTGGAAGATTGCAGGACAAAAGGGGCCACGGCCAGGTACATTGGAAGTTTGGTGGCCGATTTTCACCGTAATCTGCTGAAAGGTGGCATTTATCTGTACCCTTCTACCAGCAAAGCCCCACAAGGAAAAATCAGATTGCTTTATGAAGCCAATGCCCTGGCATTTTTGGCAGAAGAAGCCGGGGGAAGTGCCTCCGATGGATACCAACGAATTCTGGATATTGAACCCGAAATGCTTCACCAGAGAACCCCCATTTTTATCGGCTCAAAAAAAATGGTGAAAAAACTGCAGGAATTCATCCAGACATAAATCCGGTAAATCCCTCAACTGTACATTTTCCGGTAATACACTTTCAGTAATTGCCTTTCCACGATGGCCAGGGAAAGCTTAATGGTGATTTCCCCGGTTGGTGTCTCCCATAAAATTCGGTTTAACCGGTCCTCTCCCAGATCCAACCGATAACAAAGCTGAAGCAGTTTTTCAAAGTCACGGTTCAAAAGCTGCTCGATGACAGGGGCGATCGCTTTGGCCAGCGTTTCTTGATTCACCATTTCCTCCTTAATGGATATTTGAAGCAAATCTTCAAAATCCAATACCCCTTTTTTAACTACGGCTATTTCAAATTTTTTTGGTGGATTCACTTTTCGGAAAGATCTTTTTTGTTCCCTCCCGATTTTTTCTTTTCAGGTTTTTTCCCAGTCGCCTTATCCTTATCCTGTGATGCCTTTTTCTTCTCCTCCGTCACTTCTTTTTGATCCTCTTCTTCTTCTTCCGATGGTTTCAATAATTCCGGATAATCTTTTCTGAGGATATGGTACCAACTGATCAGTTTCTTTATATCCGAAGCATAGACCCTGTCTTCATCATATTCCGGCAAAATGTGTTTAAGAAAAGCCTGGTATTCCTCTTTTTCCGCTCCTTCTAGTCCGGTATCTCCGTCAAATTCATTCTCAATCTTCACCAAAACATCTTTTAAAGGGGCGGCCCCTTCCTCAGTTCGGATGTAGATTGAAATTTCGCTGAGTAAGGACACCCGCTGTGCAGCGCCGATGACCAGCTTGGTTTTCTTATCATCCAGCGATTCCAAAATGACTCCACTGCGGCTTGGCTTTAATACTTTGTACAAACCGGGTTTTCCTGCTATGGTCGCAATATCTTTTAATTCCATGTTTCTCTATTTGAAGGTACAAATATAGTATTTCACTTAGATTAGCCAAGTGCTTTAGCCAGCAGAATAATACTCCCGGACATTTTCCTCTATAAAACCCACCAGCTCATCTCTGCCCATTGCGGTGGTGGCGGAGGTCACAAAAAATAGGGGGGCCTCCTCGAAAAGCTGCTCCATCTCACCGATAAATTTGTTTACATTTTCATGGGTTTTGGACTGGGATTGTTTGTCTGCTTTTGTAAAAATAATTACCGTAGAAATTTCATTTTGGGCACACCATAAAATAAAATCAATGTCAATTTTCTGCGGGTTTAGCCTGCTGTCTACCAATACAAATGTGGTCATGAGATTTTCCCTTTCGGTAAGGTAAGTTTTTATCATTTTATCCCAGTCAGCTTTGAGCTTTTTGCTCACTTTGGCGAAACCGTAACCGGGTAAATCCACCATGTACCACCTATTGTCAATATCAAAATGGTTGATCAACTGGGTCTTTCCCGGCCTTCCGGATATTTTTGCCAGGTGTTTGTGATTGGTCAGCATATTGATCAGGGCACTTTTCCCCACATTTGAGCGCCCGATAAAGGCAAATTCAGGCTTATTCGGAGCCGGACACTTGTTAGGGTCTGAATTGCTCATCAAAAATTGCGGATTTTTCAGCATGTCAGTAATTTTAATGGCAAAGTTAACCAAATTCTTAATATGGTCCCCAACCAATAAATCATTAACAATTTTCCATTGCTCAGGTTTACTTAGTAATATTGTACCAAATTTGATTCCATGGCAGTAGTCCCCTATAAAGATAAAACTGACGGCAAAAAACAGCAGGTTGCCAGCATGTTTGATAACATCAGCAAAAAGTATGACCTGCTGAATCACCTGTTAAGCCTAGGTATAGACATTATTTGGAGAAAGAAGGCCATCAGGATGTTGGAAGAGGACCATCCCAGGTTGATTTTGGATATTGCTACCGGAACAGCCGATTTTGCCATTGAAGCGCTGAGGCTTAAACCAGAAAAAATCATCGGCGTGGATATTTCCGAGGGCATGTTGAACGAAGGCAGAAAAAAACTGAAAAACAAAAAGCTGGATCACTTAATAGAACTTCAGATGGGAGATTCCGAAAAGTTATTGTTTGCGGAAAATAAGTTTGATGCTGTCATCGTTTCATTTGGTGTTAGGAATTTTGAAAATCTGGAAAAAGGTCTGGCGGATATGTACCGTGTACTCAAGCCAGGAGGTAAAACCGTCATCCTGGAATTCTCCAAACCAAAAAAATTCCCGATGAGACAAACATATTCGTTTTATTTTAGATATATTTTACCTCAGATTGGCAAATTAATTTCTAAAGACAACGCTGCCTATACCTATTTACCAGAATCGGTGAAAGCTTTTCCAGATGGAAATGATTTCCTTCAAATTCTGGAAAAGGTCGGTTTCAAAAAGACAAAATGCAAAGCACTGACGTTCGGAATAAGTTCAATTTATACTGGGGTAAAAGAGCCATCATTACCCTAATTGCCCTTTTGGGGAGCATAAGTACCCAAGCCCAGGAAAGAAGCCTGATATTTAATCCCTCCGGGAGTGATGACCAAATCTTATCCTATGGTTTTTTCCTTGCCGCGCATAACAGTACCCTTAGAATAAAATATTCGGAAGCTTTTCTGGATCCCAGCCATCCTACCCTGGAAAATGTGAGGGCCATCATGCCTGCTTTTTCTCCTGGTTTTGCCTTGGGATTTCTGGTGACTGGAAGGGTTCATGACCAACTCAATGTGCTGTTTACGCCAAAAGTGGGCTTTTATGAATATCGGACAGAACTACAACTTTTCACCGATGATGCCAATTCCAGCAACGGCATTGGGATCAACAAAGTGCCTATGCTAACCGAAGAGACCCTGGTGGAATTCCCCTTGCTGTTAAAATACAAATCAGAGCGGTTTAACAATACCCGGATGTTTTTTATCGGAGGATTAAACGGACAGATCCGAACCAAAAACCAAGAAGAAGCCAATGAGGATCCCATTGTCTTGAAAGGCCGGGACCTGGCTTTGGAAATGGGAATGGGTTTTGACCTTTATTTCCGGTATTTTAAATTTTCCCCTGAGATCCGGTTTTCACATGGCCTGATGAACCTTTACCAGGACGGCTATTCAGATGATCGAATAAGGGGAGGAATAGCGGAAATCCGTAGAAAATCCATCACCCTTTATCTGAATTTTCAATGATCCAACCTTTCCTGGCGTAAGATTTGGGAGTTAAATTTTAATTCCCTGACGAAAAACTTTATATTCAAGGATGGAAAATAAAATTGCATTCATTACCGGAGCCACTTCCGGTATCGGAAAAGCCTGTGCCCTTTCGCTGTCAAAAGTAGGGTATGCCATTATTGCCTGCGGCCGTAGAAAGGAAAGATTAATAACCCTGGAAAAAGAATTGCAACAGGGTACGCCCTATCAATACCTTTGCTTTGATGTCCGGGAAAAAAACCGGGTTTATGAGGCATTTGACTCACTCCCCGATGACTGGAAAAAAATTGAATTATTGATCAATAATGCCGGAAATGCCCATGGCCTCGACCCCATTCAATCCGGAAATGAAGCCGATTGGGATGCCATGTTAGATATTAATGTAAAAGGACTGTTATACGTTTCCAAAAAAATTATTCCCGGAATGGTGGAAAGACAGCAGGGACAAATCATCAATATCGGTTCCACTGCCGGAAAAGAGGTATACCCCAATGGCAATGTATATTGTGGTTCCAAACATGCTGTGGATGCCATAACCAAAGGCATGCGGTTGGATCTGAATCCTTTTGGCATCAAAGTGATGGGCATCCATCCCGGTTTGGTGGAGACTGAGTTTTCCCTGGTCCGGTTCAAAGGAGATGAGACTAGAGCGGAAAAGGTATACCAGGGCTTTGAGGCCTTAAAAGCGGAAGATATCGCTGATATCGTCACCTTTGCGGCTACCCGGCCTCCCCATGTGGTCATGGCCGATATTATTGTCCTGCCCACTGCCCAGGCCAGCACCACCGTATTTCATAAGGAAAAGCCATGAGATCCTCTCAATGGCTGATATGGTGGTTAATCCTATCCTGCTGTAATCCATCCAATAAAAAGGATGATCATCCACCCCTTATAAATGAAGGGTACCCCATTTCTGAGAAGGATACCAGTACCTTGGATTTCTCGGCCAACCTTTCAAGAAACCAGGAAGCCGGGAATTTGGAACAGCGGCTGATTGCTGCGGGAATGGTTAATATTCAGTCCCTAATTCCGGATATTTTGGTCGATTTAAAATATTCCAGTACAGATAACTTTTTCGGGA